>JANMLZ010000157.1:0-23073 GCA_031372825.1 Cyanobacteria bacterium OTE_58_metabat_593
CCCGTGCCCGCCCAATCGCTCGGAGGGCGGGCACGGGGGCACCGCCCCTACA
Organism: Cyanobacteria bacterium OTE_58_metabat_593; assembly: GCA_031372825.1. GTDB lineage: Bacteria > Cyanobacteriota > Cyanobacteriia > Cyanobacteriales > Microcoleaceae > Microcoleus. The sequence goes on from JANMLZ010000157.1 coordinate 53, forward strand.
AGAATTATGCAAATGATTTAGGATCGCTATATTATGTCTGAGTGCAGCCGGAAATGATCTGAAACTTAACCATAAAAAAATCGGGGCGATTCCAGACAATCCTAGAATCACCCCAATTACTGATTTAAAACTTTAGATTCAATCCAAAATTTTAAATCCAAAATCAATTAGGCAATAGTCGCCATTTTGACATCGCTATTAGCTAACAAATTTTGCAATTCGTCCGAATCCACAGTTTCCTTTTCAACTAGCATATCAGCCAAAGCATTGAGGACGTGGCGGTTGCCGACAAGGACATCTTTGGCGCGGCGATAAGCTTGTTCTACCAACAAACGCACTTCATCGTCGATCATGGATGCGGTTTCTTCGGAGAAATCTCGTTCAGCCATGATATCGCGACCCATGAACATATTGCCTTGTTGGCGGCCCAGAGCTACAGGGCCTAGCCGATCGCTCATACCGAAGCGAGTCACCATTTGGCGTGCGACTCTCGCTACTTGTTGCAAATCGTTAGAAGCACCGGTGGTTACTTCTTCTTCACCGAAGACAATCTCTTCAGCAATGCGGCCGCCTAGAGCTACCGCCATTTGATTTTGCAAGTAAGAGCGAGAATACAAGCCAGAATCCATCCGATCTTCGCTCGGTGTGAACCAAGTTAAACCGCCAGCGCGGCCGCGGGGGATAATGCTAATTTTTTGAACTGGGTCATAATCGGGCATCAAAGCACCGACTAAGGCGTGACCGGCTTCGTGGTAAGCAACTAAGGTTTTGCGCTTTTCGCTCATCACGCGGTCTTTCTTTTCTGGGCCTGCGAGCACGCGGTCGATCGCATCATTGACTTCATCCATCGAGACTTCGGTCAAGTTGCGGCGGGCTGCCAAAATTGCCGATTCGTTCAACAAGTTCGCCAAATCTGCACCTGTGAAACCGGGTGTCCGGCGGGCGATTTTCTCTAAATCCACATCTTTTGACAAAGTTTTGCCGCGGGCGTGAACGTTGAGAATTTCGAGGCGGCCTCCGAAGTCGGGGCGATCGACCACAACTTGGCGATCGAAGCGACCCGGACGCAGCAGCGCAGCATCCAGCACATCAGGGCGGTTTGTCGCAGCAATCAGAATAATCCCAGTATTGCCCTCAAAACCGTCCATTTCGGTCAGCAACTGGTTCAGGGTTTGTTCACGTTCGTCGTTACCACCACCCATACCAGCGCCGCGTTGACGGCCTACTGCGTCAATTTCATCGATAAATACGATGCAAGGAGCGTTGGTTTTGGCTTGTTCAAACAAGTCGCGGACGCGGGAAGCACCCACACCGACAAACATTTCTACAAATTCTGAACCGGAAATCGAGAAGAAGGGAACGCCTGCTTCTCCAGCAACTGCTTTTGCGAGGAGGGTTTTGCCTGTTCCGGGAGGGCCGACTAGCAGCACGCCTTTAGGAATTTTGGCGCCGACTGCGGTGAAGCGATCGGCATTTTTCAGGAAGTCTACGACTTCGGCGAGTTCTAGCTTGGCTTGTTCAATGCCGGCCACGTCGCCGAAAGTCACCTGAGTTTGCGGCTCCATTTGGACTCTAGCTTTGGATTTGCCGAAGTTCATGGCTTGGTTTCCGGGCCCGTTTTGGGCGCGTCGCACCAAGAAAAACAGTCCGACTAAAAGCAAAATCGGGAAGAACAGGCTGCTGAGGGCTTTTACCCAGAATCCTTCGTCGCTTTGGGGCAGAACCGAAATGTCTACCTTATTTTTGGTCAGGATGTTGATCAGTTCGGGGTCGTTCGGCAGGTTGACGATCACTTTGCTGCCGTCTTGGGCTGTGACGAGGGCTTTGCTGCGATCGGAACTGATGTTTATTTTGTCTACTCTATTGCCTTCGACTTCCTGAATGAATTGGCTATACTTCCAGACTTCCCGGCTTGGGGGCTGTTTATCAAAAAATGCGGTTGCTAAGGCAATGACTACAATAGCCAGAAGTGCGTACAGGCCTGCGTTTCTCCAGCGTTTATTCACCGAGGTCGATCTCCTAATTTTTAGTCCCTTTGATTCGGGAATTTTTATTTATGTTCATCAATCTTAACGTAATTGTGACTTGTTTGCGGTCTGTAATTATTTTGTAAAGCAAGCAGGATTGAGCGATCCCCAAGAGCTGGCATAGGGCTGGGTTGGCTTTCTTGGTAAGGCGGAGGGTAAGCTGTTCAACATCTAAATTGCATTTTTTGTGCGGGCGAGACGCCCACCCCACAAGAACTTTATTAAATTGTAACTGTGCAGTTTAAATGCAGAGCAGCTTATTCGGAGTGTGTCTAGAACGATCGAGCTGACGATCGCCCTCCGGCTTCCCAAGAGTGCGCTTGTGGGCTAAATTTAATCTGCGATCGATCGGCAGTTCGATCTCTAAAATCTCAGTCGAGTACACCTAAAAAATTAATTTGTCAAGGATGTTGAAAATGTTACATGAGTGCAAACAGAGTTGAGCGTCTTTGCTCATACGGAACAAGGCGATCGGTAAAATGGTCTAGTCGGTCAAAGTATTTATGGTGAAACTCACATTTTTCACGATTTTCAAGAACAGGCAGGATGCCTGTTCCACAAAGAGTGAATTTTCTTTCTTGTGGAACAGGCATCTTGCCTGTTCATAAAAAACGATTAAAATACCTTTATTTTTGGCGGAAATTGTCAATGTTAGATTTGTCAGATACTTTTATTTTCAACGGTCAGCGGTTGCCGTACAATCGAATTGAACACAATAATTTCCCCTGTTCTGAGAGAGCCGTAGAAATTCCCGTAGCCTGCAATTTTCTTGCCAGATTAAAGGACAAAACCAGACTGCTGGAAGTCGGCAATGTGCTCAAAGCTTATGAACCACTTATTCAGCAAGATCGGGCAGAGATTCTAGCTCGAAGAATTATAGACAAATACGAAGTAGCTGACGGAGTAGAAAATGTAGATTTAATGGATCTTGCACCATCCGAAAAATACAGTGCGATAATTTCCATCTCTACAGTAGAATATATCGGGCAGGGAGCTGAGCCAAATCAGACTTATGGTGAAAATCTCGAAAAGTGCGATCGAGAAGGGCCTTTAAAGGCGATCGCCAAAATTTACGATTTGCTGTCGGATGGCGGTCAAGCATTGATTACAGTACCCTTTGGCAAGCTTTTAGAGAGGGGATGGTTCATCCAGTTCGACCGAGATTACTTGAACCTGTTATTTGAAAAATATGATATTCCACAAAGTGCGATCGATCCCAGTTTTTTAAAGTTAGTCCAAACCTACCATCGACCGACGCACCGTTCCGTATGGGTACAAGCAAATCCCCTAGAACTTAGCAATGTAGAATATAATTCGCCCTTTAGTTTTGCAAATGCGATCGCTGTTCTGGAAATTACCAAAGTTGCTGTAAAAAACTCAAACTTCACTCTACCAAGCATTCCGAAACAGTCCGAAGAACTTTTGATGACTAGCAGGCTGTGTGTCTACAAAGATTTTCAAACTGATTATTATCAGCACTGGATTTCCCAAATGAAACAGGAGTTTACTCCTGCCCGCAAACAGTGGGAATTCGTGGCAATCATCCAAGCTTTGCAAGAAAGAAACTTCTTGGGTAATGGCAAAAAAGGTTTAGGATTTGCAGTCGGAAATGAACCGTTGCCATCTTTATTTGCTTCCTATGGTTGCGAAATTGTGGCAACAGATCAGGCTTTTAATCCTGTTAGTCAAAAAGAATGGGGCGATACAGACCAACTTTGTAAAGGCAAACGAGCTCTCAACGAGAAGGGCATTTGTCCGCCGGAACAATTTGAGAGATTAGTTGAATTTCGGGAAGTAGATATGAACTGCATTCCTGAAGATTTGCAGCAGCAGAAATTTGACTTTATTTGGTCATCCTGTGCTTTTGAACACATCGGCTCGATCGAAAAAGGGCTGCAATTTGTCCAAAAATCTTTAGCTTGTTTAAAGAGCGGTGGAATTGCGCTGCACACCACAGAATATAATTGTACGTCGAATGCTGGCACGCTAGATTTACCCAATTTAGTATTCTACAGGCGTCAGGATGTCGATCGGCTAATTCAACAATTAGAAAAGCAAGGACATTGGGTAGAGCCTATCAACTATGATCTGGGGAATCAAGAGCCTGACTTAAAAGTAGCAAGACCACCTTATACTGAGCCGCATCTAAAATTAGAAATGGGAGGTTATGTTGCTACATCTTTACTTTTGATTATCCACAAAGATTATTATCTAAAATCAGCGAATTCCCAGTTAATACCAGTTAGCAATCAACAATTAGAAAAGCCGCTTAAAATCATTTACGATATCTCCGTCCTCGGATACGGCTATCACGTAAGTCGTTCTCGAACAGGCGTTGCCAGAGTTATCGAGAATATCGCATTAGGCTTACTTACCTCAACAGAATTAGAGCTATCTTTTTCTGCCACTCATACTACAAATGCCATTCACAATTGCCTAGATTACTTAGAATCGCAGCCAGTTTTCAAAGACATACCCTTCGTACATCCCCGGTTTATTTATGAATTGCGTATCAAAATAACTGAACTTTATAAAATGCTGGAAAATCAGAGTAAAGTTCTGACAAATAACGGTGAATCAAATAATCGGTCTTTGATCGAAAGTTTAAAAGCTCCTCTGACTCAGGCGATGAATCTGACTGTTAATCGTAACTCTATCGATCCTAACATTTTGGGTGAAACCGATATTTATCACTCAACATTTTATCAGGTTCCCGACCAAGTAAGGCAAACTAAAAACATCAAAAAAATCTCAACAATCTACGATTTGATTCCGATTGTGTTGTCAGATTTATTTATCGGCAAAAACGACGGCGATTATCAGAGAATGGTCATGTCCTTAAAAAGTTTAACTCCTGAAGATTCGGTAATCTGCATATCTCAGGCTACGAGAAACGACTTGCTCAATCATGTCAAAAATCTTGACCCAGCCAAAGTTTTCGTTTCCTACCTTGCAGCAAATCCGAATACATTCTATCCCTGCTATGACACCAACAAGATTGCAGCTATCAGAAATAAATACTCGATACCTGATGCCCAATATATCTTGGGTGTAAGTACGATAGAACCACGAAAAAACATCCTACACGCGATCCGCTGTTTTGCAAAAGTAGTTCAACAGCAAGGTATCAAAGATTTGTACCTCGTATTAGTTGGCGCTCTCGGCTGGGATTACGAACAGATATTTGCAGAAATATCCCAGAACAGTTTATCAAAAGACCGGGTGATTTTGACTGGTTATGTAGCTGATGAAGATTTAGCTGCACTGTACAGCGGTGCGCTAGCATTTGTTTATCCGTCGCTCTATGAAGGTTTTGGTCTTCCACCTTTAGAAGCAATGCAGTGCGGTGTTCCAGTTATTACTTCAAATACCTCATCTCTCCCCGAAGTAGTTGGCGATGCAGGAATTATGCTCGATCCTCAAGATGCTGACGGACTTTGCCACAGTATGCTAAAACTTTATAACAGCGCATCTTTGCGAAATGAGATGTCATTAAAGTCGATCGAACAAGCTAAAAATTTTAGCTGGGATAGGTGCATTCAGGAGACAATTGCTGCTTACAAAATTGCTTTATCTAGCTAAATAATTAATCCCACCGAACCACCTATGCCAACATCAAATCTAGAGCCAATGAAAGTTATCTACGATATTTCAGTCCTGGGACAAGGGCATTTGCATTTGCGCGCTCGCACGGGAATTTTTCGAGTAATTGAAAATCTTGCAGAAGGATTGACAAGCTCGCCAGAATGCGATTTAATGTTCAGCGTAAATCAGTATTTTCAGTTGCTAGATGCTAGCCTCGATTATCTGGCATCTAATCCTAAATTAGCAAAAGTTCCCCTGTTACATTCAAGTTTCCCCAGGATTTTTAATAAAAAGCTACTCGATACTTACAATCTGGTTGGGGGTACAATAAAAAATAATGATGCGAGCAATTTAGGAAAGGATAAGTTGTTTTTAGAGGAAGTGAAAAGTCATCTCGAAAATACGCTGAATATGATTGGTGGTTATTCCAATACGATTGACTCTGGGAACTTAGATGAGGTCGATATCTTTCACTCTCCCTACGATCAAATACCTGGATCTGTGAAGAGAGCAAACAAACTGCAAGCATTTTTAACTATTTATGATTTAATCCCAGTTTTATATCCGCAGTTTCTGCTGAGCGAACAAATTCCTTTACTTTACAAACAAACTTTGGCAAGTATTGCTGATAAAGATTGGGTAACTTGCATATCTCATTCCACAAAAAATGACCTTTGCAATTATCTAAACATTGACGAATCGAGAGTTTTTGTCACTCACCTAGCTGCGGAGCCGAGTATATTCTATCCCTGCAATGATGCGACAAGACTTGCTTCGACTCGCAGCAAATACGGGATTCCAGATGCTCCTTATATTTTGAGTTTGGGTACGCTGGAACCGCGCAAGAATCTCGATGGGGCAATCCGCAGTTTCGCTAAACTAATTGAGGAACAAAATATTAAAGATTTATATCTCGTGTTAGTGGGGACTCCGGGGTGGAAATACGATAATATTATGGCAGAAGTTTCTAAGAAAAACTTTCTTAAAGAACGGATAATTTTCACCGGATATGTGCCGGAATCGGATTTAGCAGCGCTGTATAGTAGTGCTTTAGCATTTGTCTATCCGTCGTTTTATGAAGGTTTTGGTTTGCCGCCTCTGGAAGCTATGCAGTGCGGAGTACCGGTGATTACCTCGAATACATCTTCGCTTCCCGAAGTAGTTGGGGATGCGGGAATTATGGTAGATCCAAAGGATACTGATGCGCTTTGTGATAGTATGCTGCAAATATACAATAAACCGTCATTGCGGGCAAGTATGTCTGTGAAATCTTTGGCGCAAGCTAAACTTTTTAGCTGGGAAAGGTGCACTCAACAAACTCTCGCTGCTTATCGAACTGCTTTATCGTAATTTTACAGGAAACTCACGAATCATGAAAATAGTTATTGACGGCATATTTTTTCAAAGTCAGCAAAAAAGCGGGATTTCTCGCGTTTGGCAGTCTTTGATGGCAGAATGGGTAAAAGATGGTTTTGCTGAGCATATCGTAATGTTGGATCGCGCGGGGACAACACCGAAGATTGCTGGGATTGAATATCGCTCGATTCCGGTTTACGATTACAACAAAACTGATGCTGACAGACAAATGTTGCAGCAAATGTGCGATCGGGAAAATGCAGATTTATTTGTGTCTACTTACTATACCACAGCGATTTCCACGCGATCGACATTTGTGGCCTATGACATGATACCCGAAGCTACGGGAGGCGATATGAATAATCCGATGTGGCGAGAAAAACATCATGCAATCCGCCAAGCATCCTCCTACATCGCCATTTCCCAAAGCACAGCCCGCGACTTGCTCAAGTTTTTTCCCGAAATATCTCCCGGATCGATTACTGTCGCCCATTGCGGCATTCAATCACATTTTTATGCTTCTAGTCTACCAGAAATCGCAGCATTTAAGAATACACATAGAATTGAAAAACCATACTTTCTGATAGTTGGAGAACGTTTGGGATTCAACGGCTATAAAAACACGATCGCCTTTTTTCAAGCATTATCTAGATTGAGCACGAAGTCGGGATTTGATGTTGTTTGTACGAGCGGCCAACCTTCGCTAGAACCGATATTACAGCAGTATACTGCTGGTTTAAACGTCCACCTGCTGTATTTGGGCGACGATGAATTAAGAGCGGCTTACTCAGGTGCGATCGCCCTGGTATTCCCCTCGAAGTATGAAGGTTTCGGACTGCCAATATTAGAAGCAATGGCTTGCGGTTGTCCCGTCATCACTTCTCCCAACAGCTCGATTCCCGAAGTCGCAGGTGAAGCAGCATTTTATGTCAGTGAAAATGATGTAAATGCACTGGGGAATGCGCTGTTTGACGTACAGAAACCGGATATTCGCAACTCTTTAATTGCTGCTGGACTCGGACAATGCCGCAAATTTAGTTGGTCAAAAATGGCAAAAATAGTTAGTTCAGCGTTGATGCAAGCCTGCGGTAGTCAACAGCAAATCTCTGCACAAGTGCCAGAAACTCCAATATTTTTGTCAAGCATTATTGAGCAATACCAGAAAAACTCCGCCGATTTATCCGCACTAGCAACAGTCCGTCAAGCTCGGAGACAAATTGCGGCAATTTGGCTGACTTTGCCACCTGAACAAGTTGCTAGCGTCTTTGCAAGTGATGCTGGTAAACAACACCAGGCAATGCTCAACAGCGATATTAGAGATGAACCGCTAACTGATATAGAAGAGAGTTTTGTCAGCGAATTAATCGCAAATGTGGCAAAAGGATTTAACGATCCCAAGGCGATCAATTACCTGCTAGCAGCGATGTTGTACTGTCGCGCGCACCAATTGCCGATTAAGTACGATCGCGCGAAGCTACCAAATTGGTTCGCTAACGAATATCTCAAATTCATGTTTACTTGTCCGAACCTATTTCAAACCGTAGGTGAAGCAGACACTTACTATCAATTTATTTCAGGATGGATTGATTACATACATAGTAATTTGTTCAAGAATGCCGATTCGCCGCTTTGGCAAAATATTGCCTTATTTTTCTCGCAAGTTGCTAACTTTATCCCACTGTACTTTACCACGGCAAACCTGCGCGATCTTTACACAAAACGAGCCGATATTATCGAGTTTGCGCTGAAAAATCGCGGTTGTTCGATTGATTGCATCTTCCCAGGGCGATCGCCCGATCGGACAAAAATCCGCCTCGGCATCATCAGCGACCATTTCGCGCCGCAAACCGAAACCTTCGGTACCATCCCAGTTTTCGAGCATTTAGACCGCAACCAGTTCGAGATTTACCTGTACGCGCTCAACACCAGCGGCCACCAATTAGAACAATACTGTCAAAGTCGCGCCGACAAACTGGTTGCACTCCCGAAAGACTTTGCCTCGCAAGTCCAAACAATCCGCGCCGATGACTTAGATATCCTATTTTTCGGTACGAATTTAACAGCTATCAACAAACCAGTTGGTTCCCTAGCAATGCACCGCTTAGCAAGGGTGCAAACGACATCTTTCTGTTCCCCGACAACCACCGGAAGTCGGCACATGGATTACTACATCGCAGGCAAATTTACTGCGCCGGATGCTAGTTATCAAGCACAATATCGCGAACAGTTAGTAACTCTCGAAGGCAGCGGTTTTTGTTTCAAATATGCCACAGAATCGGAAGTAGCGACAGTCAAACCGACGCGCCAAAGCATGGGAATTTCCGACAACACAACAGTGTTTATCTCCGGCGCTAACTTCTACAAAATATTGCCGGAATTGAGAGAAACTTGGATTAAGATTTTAGCTTCTGTACCCAATTCAATCTTAATTTTATATCCCTTTGGCCCCGCTTGGACTCGCACTTATCCAGCCACACCTTTTATCAACAATCTCAACGTTGTCTGCGCTAAATACGGCGTGAATAATAACCGCTTACTATTCGTCAAGCAATTGCCTAGTCGCGCGGATGTCAAAGAATTTTTGCAGCTAGCAGATGTTTATCTCGATTCCTATCCTTACGCTGGGGCGACATCGCTAATCGATCCTTTGCAAGTAGGATTACCGATGGTGGTTGTGGAAGGAAATGCTTTGCGCTTCCGTCAAGGTGCGGCGATGCTGCGAGAATTGCAGATGCCGGATTTAATCGCCCGTGACGAAGCGTCTTATATTCAGTTAGCCGTCAATCTCGCCACAAACCCGCAACTGCGGCTGCAAAAACGGCAGGAGATTCTGCGAAAAATGCAGGGGAATCCGCGCTGTTTTGATAGTGTTGCATACTCGGGGGCGATCGCACAATTATTTCAAGAACTGTTTAGTAAATGGCAAACCAGCCACCTAGAAGCATCCCGCAGCTTACAGAATAGCATTCCCAAGCAGCCAGACTCAAGCGAGATCCTCTCGAATGCCATCCAGCTTTACCAGAGAAATTCATCAAACATCTCAGCAATATCTCAACTGCGTCCAATCCGCAAACAAATCGCCGATTTCTGGCTGAATCTTGCCACCGAAAACCTCGAAACTGCTTACAAAAGTGCGGATGGCAAAAGCTATCAAATCCTGCTCAAAAGCGGCTTTCAACGTCAACCAATGATAGAAGACGAACAAATATTCTTACAGCAATTAACCCAGATTAGCAAAGGATTAGTACATCCCAAAGCTGTTAACGCCTTGCTGGCGGCGATGCTGTATTTCCCACCGGAAACCATGCGAATTCCTGATGCTCGGAACCGCTTACCGCACTGGTTAATTAAGGATTACGAACAAGTTTTTGAACCAGAAACCGCCGTTAAGTCTGAGTCAAGTTCTGACTTGCTAGCTCAATACATCCAATCCCCACAATTTGCCAATCAACTATTAGGATGCGTGAATCTTTACCGCATCGATCCGTCTGACGAATCGGTAGTTTTGGAACTCCGTCAAATCCGCAAACAATTGGCTGATTTTTGGCTGAGTGTTCCATCAGAAAAACTAGAAACGCTTTATCAAGGAGAAGTTCGCAAGGGATATCAAGCAATACTTAGCTGCGGATTGCAAGCAGAATCAATGACTGAAGCAGAACAAAACTTTTTGCAACAATTGACGGAAATTAGCAAAGGGTTGGTGCATCCTCAAGCTATCAATGCTTTGCTGGGTGCGATGCTGTATTTTGTACCCGGGAAAATGCGGGTTCCAGATGCTCGCACCCGTTTGCCACAATGGTTGCTTGACGATTACGAAAAGGTGTTTGAGAGCGCATTTGTTGCAACTCAACAAACCATTGTCAAACAAGATTATATGCCGCAGTTTCTGAATCAATTAACTGCTGCCGTCAATCTTTATGAAATCGATCCGATGGCGGAATTGGTAATAGCAGATTTGCGGCAAATTCGCAAGCAAATCGCCGATTTGTGGCTAAATATTTCTGGCGAACAACTGGAACTTTTGTACCGAAGCGATTTCAGTAAAGGTTACAAAGCAATGCTGGCGAGTGGGTTTATTAACGAGCCGCTAACTGAGACTGAACGCGAGTTCTTTAACTCGTTGGTTGCTGAGTTAGGCAAAGGGTTTGGAACGGCTAAAGCTGTGAATCATTTGTTAGCGGCGATGCTGTTTTGTCGCGCTGGGCAGTTGCGGGTTGAGGATGCGAATACTTGTTTGCCGGAGTGGTTATTGGCTGATTATGAGCAGTTTGTTGGGAGTGCGATCGAGCTTGCTGTGAAGTAAACAGATCGCGCTGGGCGGGCAGCGGCTCGCCCAGCGCGATCGATTAGTTAGGGAATTGAATCTTGATTTAGATTAGAAAAGGCATTAGCAAGAGCTACGTATTCTTTAACAAGGTCTGCTAACTCTGTAAACGACATTGTGACTCCGCTTGCACAAATACCATTGTTGGAAATCCAAACATGGTGTAAATTTCCTTCAGGTATAGGTGGCGAGGTTTCAAGATGTTTGCTAATATTGTAAATTCTATTAAGCTTGTCAAGAGGGCTACCGTCTTTTGTTTTAAACAAATTCGTTTCCTTTGACTCTATCTTTTTTCCTAGTTTTCTCCAAAATTCGTAAGCCTGATATAAGAGGGTAACTGCTATTTCAAAATAAGAAAGCGCTTGGAAATATAAAGATGTGTTCTTTTTGCTCTCATTTAAATATGAAAGCAGTAGAGTACGACCATTTTGATACTCAACTAAAGCCATTTGTACGCGACGGATGATTCCAAAAATATAAGGTTTGTACTCCGTTTTAATAGGAGATGTGAATATAGAATTAAGGATAAAGTTATCAATCAAAGGTTCTACCTCAGCGAAGTGCTCTGCTAAATCGGGAGCATTACACTCAGACAATGCTGAAATTTCCTGAGCGAAGAACTTATCTAAGCCATAGGTTGTAAAAGGCATAATTTGTTACTTAATGACGACTTCTCAAGTCTAACGTCTGCTAAAAAGCTCAGCTTACGGACAACCGAACCCATCGGGTAGTAAATACTACACTACTCTTACCTTAGAACTAGACAAGTTTGAAAAGGGATATCTAACCAAAATTATGTCATTTTTAGCGGAGCTGGGCATAAACATCATCCTCAGTATTGTCCCAAACTCTATCTAGTGATGTTTGACTGGCTTGATGCCAAAACTCAGTTTCTTCATCAGGTAAGAGTGTTACTAATACTTTTGCCCCTTCGGGTAACTCCGATCGCTCCAGCAGTTCAATTTTCCCTTGTCGAACAGTAGCCCAAAGTGTTTTTAGCATATCCACCTCATAAACTGTGCTTTATGCAATTTGCAGATTTTTGATACATTGTCGCACAATTACAACCTAACACACATAGATCGAGGAAGTATTTAAGCCAGATTTAGGACTAATTTAAGACAAGTTCTGGATGTTGTGCCTCAAACAAAGGGCGTGTTACTTGGCGCAGCAGGACTGTTTCTAAACTGCCTTCTACTACATTTTCTGCTTCTATTTCTAACTCGCCCCACAATAGCCGATCGCCCTGAGCAGGCATTTTACCTAAATTGTGAATCATAAATCCAGCAATTGTTTGGTAAGCTTCGTTAGTCGGTAGGTTTAACCCGAGTTTTTGGTTGACTGCTGTCACTTCCCAGATGCCGGAAATTAGGGCTGAATGAGCGTCTTTTTCAATGATAGTTGCTTCCGAATCTGGTAGCAGCGGTTCTGACTGTTTACTGGTGATCCAACCAGTTAGCAGCCGCACAGTACCGTTGAGAACGGCTAGCAGCGGCCACAGTAGTTTTGAACAGGTTTCGAGGGCGGGCATCAGCAGCAAAGCGGTACGTTCTGGGGCGTGGTTTGCTAATACTTTGGGGATTAGTTCTCCTAATACTATCTCGACGTAGGTTACTAAGATGAATGCTGTGGGAACTGCGATCGAATGTGCAGTCAGCATAGCCGGAAAATGCCCGATCGGCAATTTGTCGATCCACGGCTCGATCCAGTGTACAGTCGCCCCCTCCCCCAACCAACCCAACAGCAAACTCCCTGCTGTTGTGCCAGTTTGAGTCACCGACAGGTAATGCGGTATGTTGTTCTGAGCTTGGTGGATCAGTTCGGCGATTTTGGCGGTTTTTGGAGAGTCGGACAACTGGGCGAGTTGGCGGATTTGATGTCTGTCTGCTGATACTAATGCTAGTTCTGATGCCACAAAAAAGGCAATTAAAAGTGTTAAGCCCAGCAACATTGCTAACCTCAGCAGTGTTTCAGCGACTTCTATTTCCAAGCAAGTAAGGTTGTTCAAGGTAGATATCTAATATCATAGATGTTTAGGTTAATCATTTCATTTTAGCTTGCGATTCAGATTGATTGACGGCCCCACATATCGGATATCCGCACTGCGGGTATTCGTAGGTGCGCCGAGGCGCGCACCTTACCCGTAAAACTCGCGAACTCTTTCTCTTCTCTTCTCTTCCTTTGCGTCTTCGCGGTTCGTTCAAAACTATCCAATTCACAAATCAGGCAACAATTGCTGTATCAACCCTCAGTTGGTTCCCGCAGCGAGTTAATTTCCGAAAAAGTTTCCTCCGCATCAGACTTCAACCCGCCTTGAATGTAATTCAACTTCACTTCTTCCAACAAATCCGAAAGCAGCGACTGCAATTCCCCGAGAGTTTTCTCATCTTGCAATTCCCGCCGCAAACTTTGATTGAATTCTTGGCTGAAATTATCGATAATTTTTCGCCCTTTATCGTCTTCGTAAGTAGTTGCTACCACATCAACAGCAGTTTGAGCCAGATAATTTGCTAGCTGTTCTGTCATTTCCCGAGGCAAAATGTTAATCGGAGAGAAATTTTGCAGGAGTTGATAAAAATCCGACTGTTTGATTGTGGTTTCTAAATTGTGGTGCAGCAATTCTTCCAATCCCGGTTGTACCTGTGGCAAAACTTTGTAAATTGTCAGATCCAAAATCCGGTTGGTAATTTGCTCGATCGTATTTTGCTGATTGACGTGGAGGTAGGGCTGCTGCGGTTCCAGCAGTACCCGCGCTGCGTCGCCCTGTTCGATCGAACTTTGAGCCTGATTGATAAACCGCACCATCATGTATTCCGACATCGTATCGGCTAAATAAGCCACTGGTTCGTAGGTAATTTGAGCAAATGCGCGATCGAGATTCACCAAACCCGACTTGTGGAGGCGCACCAACAGCGGCAAAATCCGCCACCCATGCCAAATCGGCACCAGCAGAAACACCTCGTACCAGCGCCTCAGTACAAAATCAAACCAAGTTACCCCCGGTTTGCGGCGGGTGTGGAACAGACTTTTAATCAAAAATTCCGCCCAAAAAAAGCCGATAAACCACGCATCAATTCGCCAAAACCCGTCACTGCTTTGCAAATATTCGGGATTGGGAAAACTCGAATCAATGCCTTTTATCGGGTCATAAATTATAACTAAAGCCGGAAAATAGCTCTGATAAACAGGGCGCAACGGGCGGTAACTGAAATGGAAAAGCACCAGCAAGAAATTGACCACCGCTACTAATGCGCTCAGTTTTGCCCAAGAAAAGGCTTTTTTGGACGATTTTAGATCGGTGCTGTTAACAGTTATGTTGGAATCTGACATAAAAGTAATTTTCTGAGTTTGCTAATCGATAAATCTATCTTGTGGCCGAGGCTAAAAAACTCCTAACCTCTTATAATCCCTTGATGAACGCTAAGTATAAGGAAACCAAAAGCCGTGAACTTAAAAACAGTCATATCGCTGCTCAAACAAACTTTTACTGAATGGCAAGAAGATAAAGCGCCAACCCTAGCCGCCGCCCTAGCCTATTACACAGTTTTCTCCCTCGCCCCGCTGCTAATTATCGTAATTGCGATCGTCGGTTTAGTCTTTGGTGCAGACGCAGCCCAAGGTCAAATCGTCGCCCAACTCCAAAGTTTAATCGGCAAAGATGGCGCCCAAACCGTCCAAGAACTCATCGTCAAAGCCTCAGAACCCAAGTCGGGAATGATTGCTACTCTAGTCGGTATCGCTACACTTTTGTGGGGCGCGTCCAACGTATTTACTAATCTCAAAGAAGCCCTCAATACTATTTGGAATGTTTCACCGCCTCCGGGACGCGGCATCTGGGGATTCCTGCAAGACCGCGTATTGTCTTTTACGATGATTTTAGGCATAGGCTTTCTACTGCTAGTATCTTTAGTCCTTAGCGCCGTTTTAGCTGCCGTCAGCTATTGGTTGAACGGCTTGCTGCAATTACCAGTCGGTATTTGGCAGATTGTGGACTTTGCCCTGTCCTTTGGCGTAGTTACCCTGCTTTTTGCCTTAATTTACAAACTTTTGCCCGATGTCGATCTCGCCTGGAATGATGTTTGGATCGGTGCCGCCATCACTTCAATGCTGTTTACGATCGGTAAATCCTTAATTGGAGCTTACCTCGGAGGTAGCGGTATTGCCTCTACCTACGGTGCTGCGGGATCGTTCGTAATTATCCTGCTTTGGATTAATTATTCGGCTCAAATTCTCTTCTTAGGTGCCGAGTTTACCCAAGTTTGGGCTAACCGATACGGCTCCAGAATGCGAAGTTCGCGAAAGAATATCCTCAACAGCGAAAACGGGGAATCCTCCGCACGCAAACACGGGAAGAATTCTTAACCTCAGACTAACGGGAAATTTGAGGTTAAACTCGATCCCTAGATTTGACAAAACAAGCAAGAAGGCAGAAGCAAAAGGCAAGAAGACCCAAAGCGTTCGGAAAGAAAAATTTTTAAGGCAATAATTTTGCTTTTTTTCGATCGCCCTGTAACATTCTGTCTTCGGGAAGGCCTGCTTCTGCTTTCAAAGGAAGCCCTACCTATTTATCCTCCAAGTCTAAAATTTCGACTTTCAACTTGCCTCGGGTCTCGAACAGCAAGCTGAAAGCAGGTTCGAGTTTGACACCCGCCAGAATGCGGGAAATTCGCTTCACGCCTGAAGATTGGGTCTGAAGCCTCCCCGTTTAGGGGGAAATCAAACAAAATGATTCATTGCTCCAATCCTCTTCTATCGACGGCTATGGGTAGCTGTCAACTGTCAACTGTCAACTGTCAACTGTCAACTGATGAACTTCGTTCATTTCCATTTAAATTATCGAGAGTTTGAGCTGCTGCACGTCTCTGTCAGCAGAAGGAAGTCTTATGTCAATTTTGCCTCTGCAATTTCTCCCGGAAGGATGATTTATTGAGCGCCGGATTTGACTTTAATTAACATTAGCTTTAACCTTCGATTCGCCGCGCAGTATCCAAAAATCGCACTTTGACTCTGCTGCAAGTTTTTTTAAAATCTTGGTAAACAATCATGATTTCATTAACTAAAAAACGCATCGCCCGGATCTCCGTACACGGCGATCCGGCTGTCGAAATTGGCAAAGAAGAAGCGGGCGGGCAAAATGTTTACGTGCGTCAAGTCGGGGAAGCTCTCGCGAAACAGGGGTGGCAAGTTGATATGTTCACCCGCTCATCAGACCCGGAACAAGCAAGAATTGTACAGCACAGTCGCAATTGCCGGACAATTCGGCTCGTCGCAGGGCTACAAGTATTTATTCCCCGCGACGAACTTTACGGATATTTGCCAATCTTTGTTCAACAATTCCAGAAGTTTCAGTTAGAGTCTGGCTTTGAATATCCCTTAGTTCACACGAATTACTGGCTGTCTTCTTGGGTGGGAATGGAGTTAAAAAAATCCCAACCTTTGCTACAAGTTCACACTTACCATTCTTTAGCAGCAGTTAAATACAAGTCGGTTTCGACAATTCCGATGATTGCCAAAACCAGGCTGCAAGTTGAAAAAACACTTTTGGAAACAGCCGATCGCGTTGTGGCTACCAGTCCCCAAGAAAAAGAACACATGAGGTCTCTGGTTTCGGCAAAAGGCAATATAGACATAATTCCCTGCGGTACCGACATTCAGCAGTTTGGGTCGATCGGGCGATCGGCCGCGCGCCGCCAGTGGGGAATAGTCCCGAAACCAAAGTCGTGTTGTACGTCGGCCGTTTTGACCCCCGCAAGGGCATCGAAACCTTAGTCCGCGCCGTCAGTCTGTCGGCGCTGCGGGGCAAAGCCGATTTGAAATTGATAATTGGCGGTGGGTGGCGATCGGGCGAAAGTGACGGCAAAGAGCGCGATCGGATCGGCAGCATCGTTCAAGAATTAGGATTAAGCGACATTACCAGAAAGAATTGGTTGAAAGCCGGAACACGAGTGAGGGAGAAATTAAAATCAGACTATTCATTACTCCAATACTCGGACTTCTAGGTAGAGGTCGCTCTTAAACTGTCAACTGTCAACTGTCAACTGTTGAACAGCTTTCCCGGCGGCTTGAGCCGAGACATTCTCCCGGCTTACTACGCCGCCGCCGATGTCTGCGTCGTACCCAGCCATTACGAACCCTTCGGTTTAGTCGCCATTGAAGCGATGGCTTGCGGTACGCCCGTAGTCGCCTCCGACGTGGGAGGGCTCAAATATACCGTAGTGCCGCGAGAAACAGGTTTGCTCGCGCCTCCGAAAAATGAAGCACTGTTTGCCGGTGCGATCGATCGGCTGTTAGTTGATTCAGTATGGCGCCAGCAACTCGGACAAGCAGGTCGATCGCGCGTCGAAACCCATTTCAGTTGGGACGGCGCAGCCTCGCAACTCGGTCAACTTTACACTCAACTACTCGAAAAAGCGGCGAATGAACTTGACCCCGTGAGCGCTTAGTAGTATTACTTGGTATGGTTGAAGCCAGTTTCCCTTGATCCCTATCTCTCTCATCCTTTATAACTGGGAAGCTTCGACTAGAAGTGATATCAGGAGGTAATCTTGCACGCATCTGAACATCTGGGAACCTATCTACTCCCTATGTCCGACCAGGAGCTAATTCGCCTGTGGGTAAATCGGCAATCTCCTCGCAGCAGACGATTTAGCTGGCAGACAGCCAACCATTTCCGAATGTTTGTCAAAAAACCGTTAGCACAAGTTACTTTGGCAGACATCCAGACTTTCGCTGCGACAATGAGGGCTCGCAAACTTGCACCTCGTTTCTACAAGCAAACCTTGTTAGGACTGAAATCGCTGTTCGCCTTTGGTCAGCACACAAGAATCTTGCCCGCAGTCATCCCCCTGCACGGGTGGCCAGTGCGACAGCGCCAGAAGCCTGCCAAACGCCTCCGTTTCAGACTTTCGTGGACTTTGTGTATTTTTTTGTGCTTTTTTTTGGGTAGAATGACCCCGAAACTGTGGGGACAAACTATCTCGGCAGAAATCGCGTCGCCCCCCAAACCGTTGCCGAAAGTTGCACCGATCGACTCACCAGACCCGAGAGAGCATAACATCGAGCGCGATCGAGTCAAAGCCTTTCTCGACACCATCGCCAGCGCCGAAGGCACTGCTGCTGCTGATGGCTACCACACCCAGTACACAGGCACCAAATTTGCCAGTTTCAGCGACCATCCCAGGGAAATGAGATGCGGCCGGCGCTACGGTAAAAAGCTATGTTCCGACGCTGCGGGGCGGTATCAATTTCTCAGCACAACTTGGGACAGATTCGCCAAAAAATTTGGTGTCAAAGATTTCAGCCCAGAAAATCAAGACCTAATGGCTATAGAGTTAATCCGAGAAAAAGGTGCATTAGAAGATATAGAAGCGGGTCGATTGGAGCCAGCAGTCAGAAAACTCGCTTACATTTGGCCTTCTTTTCGGCGTTTTGGCGGTTCTGTGGAATCCTCAATGCCCAAACTAGAACAAATGTACCTGGAAAATTTGGGTATTTACCGCCAAGGATTGGTTGTTAGCAATTAGTTAAGAG
Organism: Cyanobacteria bacterium OTE_58_metabat_593; assembly: GCA_031372825.1. Lineage (GTDB taxonomy): Bacteria > Cyanobacteriota > Cyanobacteriia > Cyanobacteriales > Microcoleaceae > Microcoleus. Next base: position 18,875 of record JANMLZ010000157.1, read on the forward strand.
TCTTTAGACGAGCTATAATTTGCTGTTTTGGATGAAATTTTAATATCCAAAATTGAGAATGGGGGAGTTACGGGTGATGTCTATCTAGGGATTTTATTTGAGATTTGTGTTAAATGTAAAAAAGAGCGATCGCCTTTGCGTTGAAAAAGTGCGATCGACCTTTAAGGCTACTATAGCAGCTTTTATTCAGGAATTTTCCCTAACCTTTCCCTCAATTCAGCATCCGATAACTGCGGCAGTTGTTCAACAAACAGTGTCAATTCTGCGATCGGCAACGCCAATAAATTAGTCACAGCCTGGAGCAGAATATCCTCCAAGTTAGTAACGGACATTTTCAAGACACTTTCAGCTAACAAATTCACCGCTTGTTCCCGCCCCGATTCATCGACTGTCAGCATCGATATTGCCAGCAACAAAACCGTAAAATCCACAGCCGACAACTTTGATATAGGAGATAGAAAAGCAGTCATTTTCGGGCTTAATTCTCCAAATCGAGCTCGCAGAAAATTTTCCAAGATTAACCGCTGTTGTTCTTGTCTGCCTCGTTCTAGCCCTTGTTCCAGTCCTCGTTCTAGCCCTTGTTCTAGCCCTTGTTCTAGCCCTTGTTCTAGCCCTCGTTCTAGCCCTCGTTCTAGCCCTTGTTCTAGCCCTTGTTCTAGCCCTTGTTCTAGCCCTTGTTCTAGCCCTTGTTCTAGCCCTTGTTCTAGCCCTTGTTCTAGCCCTTGTTCTAGCCCTTTTGCCCTAGCTCGTTGCTCTGCCGCTTGTATTTGTTCTCGAAAAAGTGGTGCTATCGCCATAATTAACTCCCGCTCTTCTGGCTCTAATTCCTGTGGGATATCAGTTACTAAATTTGACTGCAACCGATACAGCAATTCTAGCGCGATAATCCGCAACGGGTCATCCGTTGCTAAAGCGCTCAATTGGGCGATCGCCCTTTGCTGTACTCCCCCTTTGCCCAAAATCCTCAACCACAGGGTTTCGGGAGTTTCCGGCAACTGGTGAATCGCGACGATCGCAGTTCGCAAAGACTCGCCCAAAAAATAGATGCCCTGCATCCAATTCTCTGTGTCTGGTTTCGCACTAAAACCATCTACCAATGCCTTCGATGCTGTGGGCATCAAAATCCACAATCTGGGTAACTGAGCATCATCAAGGCGAGTATTTTCTCTTCTAGATTTTCGCTCTAATTCACCTCGCACGTCCAATGATTTGTTCAGACAGCTACAAATTTCGCTGGCGCTTGCCGGATTGCGAAATGGTTCAAAAATTGCAGTTGTGCTTGCCATTTTCCCCAACAATCCTAGATTTTGCGAGTATTCGGGAATTGCGGTGCCAGGAGTGAAGTAAACATCGATTTCTCGGACTTCGGAAGTCACATCGCGGCCGATATTCACCATTCCGAGCGGTGACAGCAGTTCTTCCAGAAATTCTTTGGCAAAGCGATCGTGAATAAATCGCGTCATAGCAATTACGATTAACTTTATCCGTTAATAATAGCAGATGTACGATATTTATTTAAGTTCATTTTTACTTCAAATACTAAAGATATTTTTGAGCCGTTTCCTCACCCAATCTACAGGATTTAGGTCATCTTCTGCTGCATCTACCAATTGCATTTCACGCAAGAGTTGCTGTCTCTCGCTCAACTCTTCTTTGTGTTTAACTATTTCTTGAATAATCTGTTCCGATAAATCCGGCCGTTCAGTTAAAACTTTCTGGAATCCTTCTTTATTGATCGCAAACAAAATTGTTTCTTCCAAAGCTCTCACCGAAGCAGTTCTGGGGATTCCCAACATCAAAGAAAGCTCCCCCAAAAACTGACCCGTACCGAGGTTGTTCAGGTGTTTGTCAATAGCTTCGACAAAAACTTCGACCGAACCCGAAAGAATCAGGTAAAAAGCATCTCCCGGGTCGTTTTCGTGAAATAAAAATTCTTGGGGCCGCAGCCGTTGGCGGTATCCAACCTCAATCAATTGGCGCAATTCTAGATCCGTCAGATGCTCAAAATATTCGACCTCTCGCAGCAAACAGCTAAGGGACGATCGCTTTTTTATTTCCCCTGCACAAGGCGGCATTTTGGAGTCGTTTTCATATGAGCTTTTCGTGGTGTCAATTGCAATTTTATTTTGGTTTAAAAGCGAGAACAAAACTTCGGGATTTTTCAAATAAATATCTCTGTCATTAAACGGAAATTCGATTCCCTGCTGGCGGAAATGGTACTCGATCGCAAAATTCAAAGAACTTTTAATAACTTCTCTTTCAGTCGGCCTGTCCGTCCAAACTAAAAGTTCAAATTTAAAACTATCATCGCCAAACTCGACAAATAAAACTTTCGGATTTGGTTCGTACAATACTCCGGCTTCTGCATAAGCAATATTTAACAAAGTTTCTGTCACTAACAGCGGGTTGCTATTCTCGGCTACTTCTATCGAAAGCCGCAAACACAGCAGCGGATTTTCGTAACTCCAGTTAACAATTTTGTTGCTAATCATGGTGCTGTTGGGAACTATGACGCTGGAGTCGTCGTTAGTTGTAATAATCGTCGATCGAATCGAGATTTTTTTAACTATTCCCATCAATCCTTCTAATTCCACGAAGTCTCCCACTTTGACAGGTCGGTCTAAAAGCAGCGTCAGTCCGCTGACAAAGTTGGTTGTCAAATCCTGGATTCCAAAACCAATTCCTACTCCCAATCCGCCAGCAACAACTGCCAAAGAAGCGAGGTTAAATCCTATTTCTTGGATAGCAATTATCACTCCGAAAGCTACGATTAAATAGCGCAGAATAACTGCAATAGCTTCCCGGTTTCCTTCATCAATTCCCAGTCGGACGAGCAAGCGTTCTTTGAGAAAGTTAGTCAAACCTCGCGATACGAGAAGCACAGCCATGAACGATACAATCAGTTCCAGAAGCGACCGCAGCGATACAGGATTTTCCCCTATCTTAAATAAGGTAGATGTAAACACTTGAGAGATTTCGCTCAGTAATTCTTCGGGGATTGTATTCACAGTTATTGGTTATTAGTTCTTTGTTATTTGTTATTTGTTAATTTCTCTGGGATGGTGCGGGCGACAGGGAGTACCCGTACAAACAAAACCGGCTGGCATATTTTCAAACACGCTGCTACGAGCTCCAATTAAGGCATTTGCACCGATCGCAACACCAGGGCCAATGAAGCAGTCGGCGGCAATCCAAACGCCGTTATTAACGATCACAGATGCTGTGATTAACCCAAAGGCTGGGTCTTGAGGGTCGTGAGTGCCGGTGCAGAGGTAACTTTTTTGAGAAATGACGCAGTGTTTGCCGATCGCAATTCGATCCAGACTGTACAATACAACATCATCTCCGATCCAACTATAATCGCCGATTTCAATTTTCCAAGGATAGGTAAAACGGGCTGTAGGGCGGATAACTACCGCGCAACCTATTTTCGCGCCAAATAACCGCAACAACCCGCTTCTGATGCCATTAAAAGGGTGTGGAGTGAGGGGAAAGGCGATCGCCTGGACGAACCACCAAACCAAAATTAGCCAACCAGGCCTGCCCCGATCGAACTTTGATTGATCGTACTTTCGCAAATCAACCAAAGATTCGCCTGTTAAAATATTTGGCTGGTTGTCGCTAATTGGATGATAATTGATTTCAGGATTTGGGGAATTGGCGATCGGCTTTTGCGGTTCCGGGTCGGGAGTTGGCGTATAATGAGTCATCTAATATTTAATTGAAAATCGAGTTTAACTTTAAGGACTGCTGCATGACATTTCCAGTTAAGGACAATTTTAACTCTGAAAATACCAAGGATCTCGCACACAGCCAAAATCCCAATTCCAGTATTCCCAAAGTGCGACTTTTACAAACAGCATTGGTACTGCTAAGCAGCTTTTTTGTAGCAGAGTTAATCGCCGCCACGAGCTCTCACAGTTTATCCCTATTGGCAGATGCCGGTCACGTTTTATCAGATGTAGCAGCTTTAGCAATAACTTTGACAGCCACTTGGTACTCTTCAGTCAAACGCAAAAGTAAATCAGTAGATTGTGCGATCGTCCGATCGCCAATCCCGGAACGAGGAGAAATCATGGCGGGCGTGGTTGTTAGTCTGTGTGTGGTGGCGATCGGGCGGTGGTTGGCCGCCGTGGCGATGGCCCGGTGGCGGGGGCCCGGCGCGGCGGTTGAGGGGCGCGCGATGGGACGGGGCGCGG
>JANMLZ010000172.1:0-5998 GCA_031372825.1 Cyanobacteria bacterium OTE_58_metabat_593
CGGCAGTGACGTGTCCCTACCCATTAATTGTAGGGACACGGCACTGCCGTCTCCTCCGTATCATTCCTTCCTGCTGCTATCCCCTCTGATTTGTCAGCGGTAATTCGACAATCAACTCAGTTCCTTCGCCAATCTGACTAACACAATTAATCCGGCCACCGTGAGCTTGCACAATCACTTGATAGCACACTGAAAGTCCCAAACCAGTACCACTTCCTACGGGTTTAGTAGTAAAAAATGGGTCAAAAATCTTGTCTTGAATTTCCGCAGGAATGCCAGTACCTGTATCGCGAACCGATATTGTTACCCAGTCAGGGTCACTTTGCCAACTGCGGATGGTTAATTCCCCTGGTTTACTCGCTGAGTCTAGTGCATCTAAAGCATTGTCAATCAAGTTATAAAATACTTGGTTGATTTGACCGGCATGACATTTAACGGGCGGCAAACTTCCGTATTGTTTGTCGATTTTGATATTTGTTTTTAGCTTATTTTGCAGCATCAGGAAACTGCTTTCTAAACCTTCATTCAAATCTACAGGTTTCAATTCAGCATGGTCTAAACGAGAAAAATTTCGCAGCGTCATCACGATCGATCTAATCCGACCGCTGCCTTCCCGCATGGAATTGAGCAGTTTGCCAAAGTCCTCTCGAATGTAATCCAGTTCTAATTCTTCATTGATTTTGACAATTGCTTCCGCTGCTTCCGGGCAAGCATTCCCGGCCAGTTCGAGAGCTTCGTTCAAGACTTTAAAATATTCTTGAGTGTGAAACAAGTTAGCGTGGATGAAATTGTTGGCATTGTTAATTTCGTGAGCAATTCCCGCGACCATTTGCCCTAAGCCAGACATTTTTTCGCTTTGAATTAATTGCTGTTGAGTCGATCGCAATTCTTCTAATGTAGATTGCAATTGCTGGGTTTGAGCTTGAGATTTGATTGCAGCTTCTCGGACTTTGCTGTAAAGTTCTGCTTGCTGAATGGCGATCGCCATTTGGTCGGCTAGTTGCGACAGCAACTCTGTTTCTTGCAGATCCCAATCCCGGGTATCATGGCACTCGTGAGCAATCAGCAAACCCCACAGTCTACCGGGAAATTTGAAATTACAACTTCCTGCTATCGGGAGTGAATTTTCCTCATTTCTGGATGTCACAATCGGCACAATCAGATTCGCTTTTACCTGCAAACTGTCCAAGAAATCAACATGACAAGGCTCTAAACCGGCATTAAAAATATCATTAATTGCTTTGACTCGCCCTTGCTGGTAAAGATCGGCATAATCTCCCCTGAAACACTTATCTGCCCCCATATCTCCTAAAATTGAAGGCCAAGGAACTGTCATGTCTTCAACGACAACTTTTCCCTGCCAGTTATCTTGGAATTGGTAGATAATTACCCGATCGCACTGCAACATTTTTCGGACTTCCCTCACCGCTGTTTGCAGGATAGTTCCCAGATCCAAGGTACTGCGAATTTGGTTGCCGATTAGCCGCAGCAGCGATTCTCGTTCAGCTTGACGGCAAGTTCTGCTGTAGAGTTTGGCTTGATTGATCGCGATCGCCAATTGCGAAGCCACCCCTTCTAAAAGTTGCCGATCCCAATCAGTCCATTCCCGTTCGCGATCGCACTGATGCAAGCCAATTATGCCATTCACCTCACCTTGATAGCGAGTAGCTACTGCCAGCATTGACTTAATTTCCAAAGATAAAGCAATTTTTCGGGTTTGTTCGTTCAATCCTGGAAAATCCAGGAACTTCGTCAATGCTAGGGACTCTTGCCCAGAAACGACTGCGCTCAAGTGCGGGTTATCGGTAATCGGTACTTTCATACCCAGTTGGATCGGATAATCCCCCGCGTTGTACTCTCCCCGCGTGACTAAAGTTTTTTCTGTATTTGATTCTTTGACTAAAATGCTGACACGGCTGCACTGTAGCGCTTGACCCAGCAATCTGCACGCGGATGTCAAAATTTCTTCTATATCAAGTGTACTGCGAATTTCGTTGTTAATTTGGTTCAGCAAGTTTGATAGTTGAACTTGCTGCTGCATCTGCACAATTAAGGCTTTTTGTTGGTCTACTTCCGGCGGTGAAAGAGTTTCTTCCAGCCTCCAATTTTCCGGTTCAGGTAACTGGAAATTAGCTCTGGGCGAGGTTTTTTTTTGTGGGTGTATCTTTAAAGACATATTTACTCAGCAGTTTTGCAGTATTTTGATAGAGTTTGGTTTTTTGAGCTGTGCTTACCCCGCCCAAAGCCCGATCGCAGCTACCAGCGCTTTGGGAATCTTAATATATTATAAAGGATTTAGCCTGAGCATAGCAATTATTTGGTTTACAAATATTTATAAATATAAATTCTGCACTCTGTAACAGATCATACTAATTAGGCGCGCACCATTAAAGTTGATCCGATGTCAATTAGAGTTAACCGCCATGTTAAGCGAAGAAAATTAATCTAAAATCTATCTCTAGTTCAATGTTTGCGCGCGATCGATCAATATGAAAAAGTCATCAATTGCCGACAAGTTTCACCTAATAGCAAGCACCTCCAAACTGACATCTGGATCGATCGGTAAAGGTCAGATTAAAATAGCTTTGGCGATCGGAAATTCGCGGCTGCACTGGGGACTATTTGTAGGCAAAACTCTAGAAAAGACATGGGATACAGAGCATCTCAAAGCTGATACTGTTTCCCGGCTCTCCAAGGAAGAAAGGGCTGAATATTTGGTGCAAACAGTGATGAGGTCGATCGGGGAAATATCTGCTCAAAACCTGCTGGATCTTCCTGCTACTGGGGATCTTTCTACTCCTGGCACACTTTCTTCAGTTGGGCTACCCTTAGTTTTGGCATCAGTTGTTCCCCACCAAACAGCAATTTGGCAGAGTTATCCTGATGTCCGAATTATTACTTTAGACCAGTTGCCGATCGGGGGACTCTATCCTACCCTGGGAATTGACAGAGCTTTGGCTTTACTGGGTGCTGGCAACCAATTTGGTTGGCCAGTGCTACTTATAGATGCTGGTACAGCTTTAACATTTACTGGGGCTAATGTCAATAGGTATTTAGTTGGGGGCGCCATCTTACCGGGCTTGGGTTTGCAGTTGTCGTCGCTCGCAAAAAAAACCGCAGGATTGCCGTCAGTCAGCTTACCAGAAAATCTGCCGTGCCGCTGGGCAACAGATACTGCTGGGGCAATTCAAAGCGGAGTTGTGTATGGGGCGGTGGCAGGAGTTAGGGATTTTATTGAAGATTGGCGGTGTTTGTTTCCTGATAGTAAAATTGCCATCGCCGGGGGCGATCGAACTTTGCTACTCCAATATCTCGCCTCAGCCTTTCCCGATACAGCCGCCTCCGTAATTGACGCACCCGAAGCCATTTTTTGGGGAATTAGTCTGTTGACAGTTGACTGTTAACTGTTGACTGTTAACTGTTGACTGTTAACTGTTAACTGTTAACTGTTGACTGTTGACTGTTACCAATTCCCAATTCCCAATTCCCAATTCCCCAATTCCCAATTCCCCAATTCCCCAATTCCCCAATTCCCAATTCCCAATTCCCAATTCCCCATTCCCAATTCCCAATTCCCCATTCCCAATGACTAATGACTAATGAATTAGGATTACTTGCACATCGAGTCAGCATGGCTGTTTCAACTATGCCCGATCGCACTGATTGGCTGATTACAGTAATGCTAGTGGTGGCTTATAGTGCGATCGCGCTTCCCATTGGTTTTTGGTCAAGATTTCTGAAAATTGATGTCCAAACCTCTTGGCGTACAATCCTGGGCGTAACAGTCGGCTGTTTGTTGAGTCCTGGTATTACCGAAGAAATATTTTTCCGCGTTTTAATGCTACCCCACAAGCAGGAAAATGCTTCCGCGTTAATGCTGTGGTTTTGGGGAGGCGTGAGTTTAGCGCTGTTTGTAGTTTACCATCCGCTGAACGGACTAACTTTCTATCCCGTTGGGCGCGAGACCTTTCTGAATCCAGTGTTTTTGCTACTGGCGGCGTTGTTGGGGGCTGTGTGTGCGATCGCATATCTACAAAGCGGTTCCCTGTGGCCTGCTGTGGCGATACACTGGTTGGCGGTGATAGTCTGGCTGCTACTACTGGGCGGTTATCGAAGACTATATGGTTAAATGTAAAAGTCGAGTATTACTATTTTATCGCGAGGGATATTAGTTGTGGCTATCATAGGAGCGATCGTCGGTTTTTTAGTAGGCATAGCACTTGCTTACTCGTTGGTGGAAAAGCGGTTAAACAAGCAAAAGCAAGAACACTTAGAGCAAACTCGCCAGATTGCTGAGGAAATAGAAAAAGCTCATCAGTCTCGGATTCAACAAACAGTCCAATCTCTACAATTAGAACAGAATAATACACTCAGACAAGTTACTTTAGAACACGAAAATTCACTCAAACAAGTTACGACAGAACACGAAGATTTGCTCATGAGAATCATGGAAGACCGTGATAATCAGCTCAATCAAATTACTAATGAGCAGGAGAACCAGGTCAGAGAAATCAGTACACAAGTAGAGGTAAATCATGATTCTCAGTTGTCAGAAGATATCCAATATTTGCAACAAAAACATGAAGCAGAATTACTCAGACTGTCTGACGAATTGCACCATGACTATCAAGCTCAGATCGATCACAACTTACAAGCTCTGCAACAAAAACATGAAGTTCATTTGAGAGAGATTGCTGAAGAATATCAAAACCGCGAGGTTGAGATGCAATTTAATTTGGAATCCTTGCAAGAGCAACATGAGAGTCAGTTGCAAGCAGTCAATGAGCAATTAAAAGCTCATGAAACTCAGATGCAAGCGACTATCAAGTCTTTGCAAGAGCAGTATGAGGGTAAGTTAAATCAAACAGAAGTTCCACAGCAACAGTTCAGTGACTTACATCAAACAGAATTTCTAGCGCCTGCTCAAATAGTTAGGCAACCACCAACTTATTCCCTCGCACAATTGATGGGATTCGTTCAAAGTCAGGATGTAGAAGAGCGCAAATTAGCAGCATCTGCTTTAGGTAAAATCGCTGCTGCTAATCCTTTGAGAATCGACGGTCAACGCGCAGTAGAAACTTTGGGGAAACTCGCTCAAGATTACGCTCCTGAAGTTCGTCAGGTGGCTGTGGAATCACTTGGCATAACTAAATCGGAAAAAGTGATTCCATTGTTGCAAAAAGCTTTGCGGGATACAGATAGTGATGTGGTCAAATCTGCCAGTGCTGCTCTCAATAATTTTAAATTTTATCGGCGCACTCCGGTCAAACCGAAAATGATTAATGGGAAGAAACTCAAGCGTTAAGTAGTTAAGACGGTTAACCGTTAACTGTTCACTGTTAACTGTTAAGCTGTTTCGCATTTAAACCACTAACAAGGCCTGTAGGGTGCGTCAGCTCAATCGCTTACGCTTACAAGGGAAACGCTGTGGGCTGACGCACCCTACAATACTATTTTAAATGCGAAACAGCTTAACTGTCTTCCTTCTCCGATGTATGAGCAATTATTCAGTTATTAAATTGAAGTTTTGTAAACAAAAAAGCAGTTTATAAATAAAAAAGTTCCCATTTAAAATGAAGTTTTGTGAAGAGAACAATCTGCGATCAAAGTGTGGAGAATATTTATAAAGATTGAGTAAAGTAATCAGTGAATATACGGCATTTTATAAAGATTCAATGAGTAATTAGTAGAACCTATCAATCGTCAGATAGCTTTAAAAAAGCAGACCAATTTTTAAATTTGCAACGACGAGGTTAACCGATGAATCAGGAAAATTTACAACTCATAATATCTGGTCAAAACTCATCCCCATTAAGACCAGACTTAGTAGCTAAATTCAATGAAATCAATTTACCTCAAACGATAAATTTGGGCGATGAGGGTACGGTGAAGGTGACGCTGACAAATAAAGGTTCCACACCAGTCAAAGGCCCAGTCAGAGTCAACCTCTACACTTCTACAGACGAAGTTATCGATCGCGCCCCCAACGGAAAATTAG
>JANMLZ010000019.1:0-15970 GCA_031372825.1 Cyanobacteria bacterium OTE_58_metabat_593
CAAAAAAAGTCGAGTTGATTTTTGGCAAACTGGTGACAGTAAACCGATTTTTCTGGAAGTTAAAAATACAACTTGGGCGAAAGAGCAATTAGCTATATTTCCTGATACAGTTACTGAGAGGGGACAGAAACATTTAAGGGAATTGATTGATGTGGTGCGGGATGGTTCGAGGGCTGTAATGCTGTATTTTATTAATCGTGGAGATTGTACGAGTTTTGCACCTGGGGATAGTGCCGATCGCACTTACGGACAATTGTTCAGACAGGCTATAGATGTAGGTGTAGAGATTTTGCCTTGTCGGTTTGATGTGACACCAGAAGGTGTGCGCTATTTGGGGTTAGCAAAACTGGATATAGGGGAATAGCGAATTGGGAATTGGGAATTGGAAATCGTGATAACTTACAGCACTTTTCGGCTATGTGAGGTACATAGTAGAGGTAGGGACACGGCACTGCCGTCTCCTAATTTCGACTAATGATTAGCGATGCCCAATGCCCAATGCCCAATTCGCTATTCCCAATGCCCGATTCCCAATATTCTAACGACTTTCCCATGAAAGATTAATTAAATCTTTAGTCCTCTGTTCAGTCATCCGAATTAAAGAAAGTTGGCTGTTACCATTAGATAGGGAGCTTTCAAACTTGCTGTTAGCATCGCGGAAAACAATCCACGCTCTTTGTGCTATCTTGAGTTGAGATTGACGGGATGCCGGAAGAGTGCCCATCGTATTTTGATATACTTGATTTAATTTGCGATCGACTGTTTTAAAATTTTTACCCGTCGGCTGTGGCATCTCGTTTTGTAAATAACTGTTCAATTCCGATGTCCGCTTTTTAGTCAGGTCTTGCAGACAGTTATTGAAAATTAAAGGTGCCATTGTGCCACCTTCAACTGCACTTATAGCAAATTTGCAATCGGCATCGCGAAAGGAAATCCACGCTCTTTGTGCTATAATTAATTGTTGGCGACGATTAGCCGAAAATTGGTCGCGAACTTGATTGTAAACTTGGTTGAGTTTTTGGTCAGCACGCTGATAGTCCACTCCCGAACAAATGTTTAATTCGGTTTGAGTTTGGGGATTTTTGCAGTTAGGCTGCTGAGCAATATCGGTTTTGGTAAAATTGGTATGATTGCTGGCGATCGCCTTTCCGCTCAAACCAATAAATGTTGCTAAACTGAGGCTGGTTCCCAATAACAATTTTGGCAAGTTCATATAAAATCCTCTAATTTCAGACATAAGGGAGACTACACAAGCATCTACACTCAAACCGGATACTTGCTATTTCTTTAACTTGTATCCTCGGTAACATGGAATGTTTCGCTTACAATTACACTATGTAGCATCTAACCAAAAAGAGCGATCGAACTATGGGAATGACCATCACCGAAAAAATCTTGGCAAAAGCATCGGGCCGCACCAAAGTCGAGCCCGGAGAAAATATTTGGGTCGAAACAGATGTGTTGATGACCCACGATGTCTGCGGCCCCGGTACCATTGGCGTATTCAAGAAGGAATTCGGCGACAACGCTAAAGTCTGGAATCCAGACAAAATCGTGCTAATTCCCGACCACTACATTTTCACCAACGATGAACGCGCTAACCGCAACGTTGATATTCTGCGTGATTTTGCACAGGAACAAGGGATAAAATACTTTTACGACATCACGGATCGATCGAACTTCAAAGCAAATCCCGACTACAAAGGCGTTTGTCACATCGCCCTAGCCCAAGAAGGCCACACGCGCCCGGGCGAAGTGCTTTTCGGTACAGATTCCCATACCTGCAATGCCGGCGCTTTCGGACAATTTGCCACCGGTATCGGCAATACCGACGCGGCTTTTATCTTGGGAACCGGTAAATTGCTGATTAAAGTTCCCGCAACCATGCGCTTTGTACTCAACGGCGAACTGCCCGATTATTTGTCAGCAAAAGATTTGATTTTGCAAATTATTGGTGATATCGGTGTTGCCGGTGCTAACTATCGATCGATGGAATTTGCGGGCGATACAGTCGAACGTTTGACAATGGAAGAACGGATGACGCTGTGCAACATGGTAATCGAAGCTGGCGGCAAAAATGGCACGGTTGCGCCAGACAAAACTACGTTTGATTACGTTAATCCTCGCACTAATGTGCCGTTTGAGGCATTTTACACCGATGAGGATGCTACATTTTATAGCGATCGCACCTACGATGTCAGCAAATTAGAACCAGTCGTCGCCAAACCGCATTCCCCCGACAACCGCGACTTGGCCCGCAACTGTCGTGATGTCAAGATCGATCGAGTGTACATCGGTTCCTGCACCGGCGGCAAAACCTCCGACTTTCTGAATGCAGCCCGCATTCTCAAAGGAAATCAAGTCAAAGTTCCGACGTATTTAGTACCAGCAACTCAGAAAGTTTACGAAGATTTGTTTGTCACAAAATACGATGGCCAAACGCTTTCGGAAATCTTCTTAGCAGCAGGCTGCATCGAACCCGCAGCGCCTTCTTGCGCCGCTTGTTTGGGCGGCCCAAAAGATACTTTTGGGCGGATGAACGAACCCGAGATTTGCGTGTCTACAACTAATCGTAATTTCCCAGGCCGCATGGGGAACAAGGAAGCGCAAGTTTATCTAGCTTCGCCTTATACGGCGGCGGCTTCGGCGCTGACTGGACACGTCACCGATCCGCGCGAGTTCCTGCGTTAGAAGTTTATAAGACTGACGCACGAGTGTTTAGAAACCGGGTTTTTTACGACAATACGCATTGTAGACCGCAGATTCGGCAAAAACCCGGTTTCTGGGCCCCGTCCGATGAACTTTAGGCTTCTCTTCGCCCAACAAATCGGCGAGTTGGCTATGTAAATCAACTGTCAACTGCGGTGCCCTGAGCGGAGCGGTGCCCTGAGCGGAGTCGAAGGGTCGAAGGGTCAACTGCCATTAAATGAACAAGCTAGGTGAGATTTGAAAATAATCGCCGAGTGCCTTAGCTTGTGCTTTGCTAATGGAGCGCTTGCCGTTAACAACTTCAGATACTACGCCGCTAGATCCGATGATACCTACCAAGTCTGCTTGGCGGGTGCCGCTGGATTCCATGATATGTTGCAAAATCTCATGAGGTTCGGATTTGTCTGTCGGATAGTTTTCTGTCTCGTAAACTTCTATCAAAGTGACTAACAACTTGTATAAAACTTTCTCCTCTGGAGTGAGGTTTTTAGCAAATGTTAGCCTTTCTGCAACTGCCAGGAGGCGATCGTATTCTTCTTCAGTTTCGATCGCCTTTGGAGCAATTTCTGCAAGCAAGTTGCTGTAAGTCGTTCGGTCAAAAGTAAGGGTCATTTTTCCATTTGTCTTTGTCGTATTCAGCGTGGGTTAAGAAATATTTGTAGAAAACAGTTTGGTTCTCATAGTTGATGCCAACAATCAGGCGATAGTCATTTGTATTTAGCGCACAAATTTTATCCTCGCGGCTTGCTGCTTTGTACTGAAAATGACTGGATTGTCGGCTATTGTCCGCGCTATCTTTTGGATGATATTTTTGAAATTATCTCGCAGCATCCAGAGTTGGTTTCCGTAGAAGTCGATCGCCTCAACCAACCCCCAACGTCTTTTGACTGTGTAGTTTAAATGCAGAACAGCTTAGCAACTTCAGAAATCCAGTTCTTTGATCGCACAACTCGATCGAATTGCCAGTATTCAGTAAATAGATGTGATGATGATTATCGTGATGGGAGTCTCCGGTTCCGGCAAAACTACTGTTGGCAAGTTGCTGGCGCAATCTCTAAATTGGGATTTCAGCGATGCCGACGATTTTCACCCATCAGCTAATATCGAGAAAATGAGTTTGGGAATTCCTTTAGAAGATGCCGATCGCCTTCCTTGGCTTTTGCAACTACAATCTACAATAGACAGATGGTTGTTGGAAAATAAAAATGTCGTGTTAGCTTGTTCTGCTTTAAAAGCATCTTACCGCGAAATGCTCTGCCGAAACGAGCAGCGGATAAAAATAGTTTATCTCAAAGGTTCTTTCGATCTATTCGCGGCCCGGTTAAAAACTCGCGGAAATCATTACATGAAAGCAGACTTGCTGTCAAGTCAATTCGCTACTCTCGAAGAACCTGAAAATGCAATTATTATAGATGCTTCGCAGCCGGTAGAAATAATCATACCCCAAATAATAAATCATCTGATATGCGGTTAATTTCCCCTATAAAACCAGTTTGTAGTGAGGACTTTAGTCATTATAAAAGTTTGAGGAATAAGGTCCTGACTCCGAACCTATGTCGTGCTAATTTTTGTACAAATACAAGAAAGCTTCTACTTCAGCGCTGGTTGGTTGAGCTGTAATTGCACCCGGTTTCATCGCTGTCATCGCACCTACTGCGCTGGCATAAGTTACGATTTTTATTGCTATTTCTGGATCGGCTAAATTTTTAATTCCATGCTTGCACAACTGTCGTACAAAACCAGCTACAAACCCGTCTCCGGCACCTGTTGTATCCTCAACATCTACTGTAAAGGCGGGGATTTTTCCTTCATTTTGCGATAGACAATAGCTGCAACCTTTCTCGCCCGCTGTCACCAAAACGCCTTCTACCGAATCGAGGCGGTAGGTAATAGCTCCAGCGTCGGTAGTTGCAAACAACCATTGGGCTTCTTCGTCTGATAACTTGACAAAATCAACTTTTTTTAATAGTTCTAGAATGCGGGATTTGGCTGCGTCTGGATTTGGCCAAAAGACGGGACGCCAATTGATGTCAACTATAATTTTAACGTCGTACTGTTCTGCTAGGAAGATCGCTCTTTTGACCGCCTCTCGACTTTCAGGATAAGCTAATTCTAAAGTACCCAGCACTAAAAACTCGGCATTTTCAAACAGCACCTCGGGTATTTGGGCTGCTTGAAGGCGAGTGTCGGCAAAATCCGCAGTATCCAATTTACCAAAACCGGCAAAAGATCGATCGCCCGCTGCATTCCGCAACACATAAACTTGCCGCGTCGGCGCGCTCGGATGGCGCTGCACTCCAGCGGTATCAACCCCTACTTCTTGCAATACCTGCACTAGGGAATCCCCCAATTCATCCCCACCCACAGCACCGATAAATCCCGCCGCCGTCCCCAATTTAACCAAAGCACAGGCAACATTAGCAGGAGCGCCGCCGGGATATGCCGTCCAAGACTCTACTTCTTCTAGAGATACTCCTGGTTTGTCTGCTAAACAATCAAATAAAATTTCACCCATACACAAAACGCGAGGATAAGTCATATTGATTTTAGATTTGAGATTTTAGAGAAGCAGTAGACCGATCGATAATTATTTTTAACCGATGCCAGAAAATTTGCCACCTATTTTTTAATGGCGGCTCCTATAATATCAGACTTACTGCTACTGGCAGTTACTCCCTCTGCACAAAAGTGCCGTGCGGACGTATTAGTAGTTTTAGGTGCAAGCATCTGCGGGTTTTTGGGCCCGGATGTCAGATGCGCGCCTGTCTGGCTAGCGGGAGCATCAGCCACCCGAAGCGCTAGCAGTACCGGCATCTGCGCGTCTTGTTGCGTCGTCGCCTTGTTTGCCGACGCTGGCGATTGTGCAAGCGAGTTGGTGCTCGCGCGTCCGAAAAAGGAGCAGCAGCAAATTTAATTTTATCTTCATACTCTATCCGTCATCCTTTAGAATTGAAGATAGGTAAATATGCACACATAGGAAAAATTTATGAGCGGGAGCGTCTCTGGCACCCCTGTCACCCTGTCGGACAGAGAATTGCAAGTGGTAGAGTTAGTAGCGACGGGATTGACTAATGAGAAAATCGCCGAAAAGTTAGAGATTAGCAAGCGTACAGTTGACAACCATATTAGCAATATCTTGAATAAGACACGGGCTGACAATCGAGTTACACTGGTGCGCTGGGCTTTGCAGTGGGGAAAGGTATGTTTAGACAATATTAACTGCTGCCCTCTACCAGGGCCGATCGATAAAGAAGTATCTTAAGTAGGGCGGAATGTTGCGGATAGACAAACAGATGATGCAAACGGCACAAGAAAAACAACTGCGCTATCAAATTCAATGCCCTGGATTGCCACTGGCGGTGTATCGCGAAGTGGCGGCCCATTTGCGTCAAGTTGAAGGGGTGGAAACGGGTTTAATTCCGCAGCAGTCGCAGCAGTTTGATTACAACGATAGCCAAGTTGGGGCTTTGTGGATACAGTATCCTGAAGGGTTCGGTTTGGTCGATCGCGAACGGGTCGATCGCATTTTGGCTTATTATGGCGATCGATATGGATCTTGGGAATCATTAGTTATTAGTTATTAGTTATTGGTTATTGGTTATTGGTTATTGGTTATTGGTTATTGGTTATTCAAGCCAAAAACCAATAAATACCAAACCACAAATAACAAGCTAAAACCAAAAAATGACGAGTAACAAATAACAAATAACAAATAACAGCCAACCCTTCGACCCTTCGACTACGCTCAGGGCGACGCTCCGCTCAGGGCGACGCAAATAACAACGAACAAATGACTACTGACTAACAAAATGAATTCAATTAAAACTTTACCGGGAACGCGGGATATTTTGCCCGATGAAATTCAATATTGGCAAAATATCGAAGAAATAGCCAGAACAATTTTGAAAAAAGCGGCTTATCGAGAAATTCGGACGCCTATTTTTGAACAAACATCTTTATTTGAACGCGGCATCGGCGAAGCAACCGATGTTGTGGGCAAAGAAATGTACACTTTTAAAGATAAGGGCGATCGATCGAGTACGTTGCGGCCAGAAGGCACGGCTGGAGTCGTTCGAGCTTTTATTCAAAATAGTTTGTATGCGGCTGGTGACGTGCAGCGTCTTTGGTATACTGGGCCGATGTTTCGCTACGAACGCGCGCAGGAAGGCAGACAGCGGCAGTTTAATCAAATTGGCGTAGAAGTCTTAGGGAGTGCGAATCCCCGTGCGGATGTGGAGGTAATTGCGATCGCCTGCGATATCCTCCAAACTCTCGGTTTGAAAAATTTGCGCCTCGATATTAACTCTGTTGGAAACAAGGAAGACAGACAAAATTATCGGCAAGCCTTAATCGATTATTTTACACCGTTCAAGTCCGAATTAGATGCAGATTCGCAAGACCGTTTGACTCGCAATCCGCTGCGGATTTTGGATAGTAAAAATGAGCGCACTCAGGAAATTGTCAAGGATGCACCGAGTATTTTAGAATACTTGGGTGATCGATCGCGATCGCACTTCCAGCAAGTCCAGCAAATGCTCACAGATTTGGGAATTAGCTATCAGTTAAATCCGAGATTAGTGCGCGGTTTAGACTACTATACCTACACCGCATTTGAAATTATCTCTGACGATTTGGGCGCGCAAGCAACAGTTTGCGGTGGTGGCAGATATGATGGTTTAGTCAAGGAATTGGGCGGACCAGATACGGCCGCAGTCGGTTGGGCAATGGGTGTCGAAAGGTTGATTATCCTGCTACAAAAGTTGCAACCTTTGCCCGCACCGAAGTTAGATTTCTATCTGGTATCCAGGGGCGAAAAAGCAGAACAGCAATCGGTATTGTTAGCACAAAAATTGCGGAGTGCTGGGTTTAGTGTTGAGATAGATTTGAGTGGGAGTGCTTTTGGGAAACAGTTCAAAAGAGCCGATCGCAGTGGTGCAGTTGCGTGCTTAGTTTTGGGAGATGCGGAAGCGGAAAACGAGACGGTACAATTGAAGTGGTTGGTGAGTGGTGAACAAAGTGCGATCGCCCAATCGGAACTCCTAGCCATGACAGAGGACTTACAGCAGAAGATAATTGCTACTGCTACATAGTCTGACAAGGGTTGAAACCCCTGCCTCAAAGCTAAAGTCCTCCAAAGAGGACTAATGAGTTCCTCTCGTTACCAGGCTCTGCCCGGTAACGCAGATCCAGAGGCTCTGCCTCGCAATTAAGCCATTAACATTAATCCCAAAAACAAAAAGATATAATTAAAAATTAAACCCCTATAACCTCTGATAAACTATGACTGTAGCAACTAAAAATCCTAAAACCCAACTCACAATCACCTGGCCGCTACTACCAGACGATTTCCAACTACCAGACTACCCCGTGGAAGATGAAAGCCAACCATTGTTAGCCGCAGCTTTGCGCCAGCCCCTAACAGAATTTCCCGAATTAATCCAGGATGCTTTAATTGTTTCCAATTTTGCCCTTTGTGCCGGCATAAGTTTCCCAGAAGCAGCCACCGACGAACAGCGAACTATTTGCAAAGCGCCCGACTGGATGTACGTGAAACCCGTCAATCCCCAAAATGTCTCGCAAATCCGCCGCAGTTACACGCCACACACAGAAGGGATAATTCCTCAAATCGTGATGGAATTTCTCTCAGAAACCTACGGAGAAGAATACTCTGTAGAATTTACCTCGCGAGTGGGAAAGTGGTTTTTTTACGAACAAGTAATCAAAGTCCCCAGATACGTTATATTTCGAGCAAAAACAGCTCATTTAGAAGTTCATGCTTTAGAATCAGAGCACTATAATCGACAAAAAGCCGATGAAAATGGACGTTATTGGATACCGGGATTAGACTTGTTTTTAGGAGTTTGGGAAGGAACCCACGAAGGGAGAACAGGCTGTTGGCTGAGATGGTGGAATGCAGCAGGCGAGTTATTGTTATGGTCGGAGGAACGAACTGAACAAGAACGTCAACGAACTGAACAAGAACGTCAGCGAACTGAATTAGAACGTCAGCGGGCCGATCGCGAAAAACTCCGGGCTGAAAGATTGGCCGAAAAACTGCGTCAAGCCGGGATCGAGTTAGACGATGAAGAGTGAAATTATCAAAATATAGTCGAATTCGACTATATTTTGGTATAATTACTATCTTGTGGTGCTGGCATTCAGCCAGCCATTGTCCTACTGCGAACTAATATGTTAATCGAATGTCTCAAGCCGATCGCCTGGAAAAAAAAACCCCAACTGATTTCATTATTTTCCGGTTGCGGCGGCATGGACTTACCCTTTCACCAAGCCGGATTTGAGGTAGTTTGGGCGATCGACTCCAACAAATACGCCTGCAAAACATTCAGCAGAAACATCGCCGATGTCATCGTCAATGACAGCATAGAAAATATAGACATTGCACAAGTTCCCGATGCAGAAATATGTATAGGAGGATTTCCTTGTCAAGACTTTTCTATGATTTGGAAACGGCCCGGACTCGAAGGTACTAGAGGCAATTTATATACATACTTCCTAGATTTTGTTAATAAAAAACAGCCAAAAGCTTTTGTAGCAGAAAATGTCAAAGGCTTATTAAGTGCCAATAATCATCAAGCCATAAAACAAATAATCTCCGACTTTGAAAGTATCGCTCCCGGCTACTTAGTTAAACCAAAATTATACAACTTTGCTGATTACGGAGTTCCACAATTTCGCCAAAGAGTATTATTAGTTGGCATTCGGATGGATACAGGATTTAACTTTGTGCAT
Organism: Cyanobacteria bacterium OTE_58_metabat_593; assembly: GCA_031372825.1. Lineage (GTDB taxonomy): Bacteria > Cyanobacteriota > Cyanobacteriia > Cyanobacteriales > Microcoleaceae > Microcoleus. The sequence goes on from JANMLZ010000019.1 coordinate 9,460, forward strand.
CCCCAGCCAGAATATGGAGAAAATCGCAACAATCCCTATCGCACTGCGGGTGAAGCACTCAAAAATGTGGAAAAAGTGGAATATAATCAGGAACATCAAAAAATTCATCCTCGAACCATTGAAATTTTGAGTCGAATTAAACCGGGAGGGAATTTTACTGATATTCCCAAGGATAGTCCATACTATGTAAAAGGGATGATCAGTCACGTTTATCGGCGAATTCATCCAGATAAACCCTGTGCTACAATTATTGCTGGTGGTGGTGGCGGTACCTGGGGATATCATTATCCCGAACCCCGTTCATTGACAAATAGGGAAAGAGCAAGGTTGCAAAGTTTTCCAGATGATTTTGTTTTTGAAGGTTCTATTACTGAAGTAAGAAGACAAATTGGCAATGCAGTTCCACCAGATGGAATAGTTGACGTTGTTAAATCACTGATTCCCTTATTTCAAGAGGATTATCAAAAAGTCGATTTACACAAATTAAATCAAAAATTGCAAATGATGTCAATTAAGGAACGATTAGAACACGCAGAATCAGAGGCTTCTGAACAGCAATTACAGTTGACAGTTACTGTTTAGTCAAGTGAGGTAACTTAATGTCGATACCTAGTATAACTCCAGAAACTCCCTATGTGGACATATCTTTATCAAGAGTAGATCGACAACCGAAATCAAATCTCAATACTTTTTTTGGCAAAGGGCGGGAGAATAAATCGACTGGTAAAGTTATCCCAAGAGATTGGTACGAAGTTGAACTTATTGTGGATAAAAAAACAAGTGATAATCCTATTTACCCAAAAGGTAATTTTATCGCTCATACAGATGATGGTTTAACATTTGCCTGCCAAACTCAAGGAGCAAATCATAAAAACTTTAGATCAAAAGATGATTTAACAATTTTAGGACGTTGGATTAAAGGCAAGCTAGAAAAAAGTGGTGTCCTGAAACTATTAGAACCTGTTACTAGCCAGACAATTCAAGCCTATGGTAGAGACTATATCCGTCTGTATCAATTATCTAATTCTGAATACTACCTAGAATTTGATTTATCTATTCACCATAAGGGGCATAAGAGGCTGAAAGAACTTCACCTAAAATGGGTGGGAACAGCTCCAGAATTCGATGTTGACTTCGCCAAAAGACTCAATTTGTTTACTGGAGACAATGGTCTTGGTAAAACTTTTTTACTAGATATTGCTTGGTGGGGACTAACTGGAAACTGGGTTGGCCAACCTGCTTGGCCTCAACAGATAGAGGGAAAAACACCGGAAGAAACACCAGAAATTACCTATATGTTGAGTTCTCAGACAGATTCTGAGGAATATCGTAGCCTTTTTAGTTTTTTCGAGCAGAAATGGCTGAATCTGCGAATACCTCCCTTTTTAAGAAGCTTGATTATTTATGTCCGTGTTGATGGTGGATTTTCAGTGTTTGACCCAGTTCGTCAACAATCCAGTATCTATAACTTTACTTCCGATCATCTTTGGAATGGGTTAAGAACCGATAATAAAGTTCTATGTAATGGTTTAATTCACGATTGGGTCAATTGGCAACTACAGCGAGAAGAGTCTACATTTGAAATATTTTCTTCTGTGATTCGACGACTTTCTCCCCATGAAAATGAATGGATGGAACCGGGGAAGCCGACACGGGTTTCTGTAGAAGATACTCGTGATATTCCTACTCTCAATTTCCCTTATGGAAATGTGCCTATCATCTATACATCAGCGGCAATAAAACGAATTTTAGGACTTGCTTACTTACTAATGTGGACGTGGTATGAACATACGCAAGCATCTAAATTACGGCAGCAAGAACCTATCGATCAAATAGTCTTTTTAATAGACGAGGTTGAAGCTCACTTACATCCAGCTTGGCAACGATCGATTCTTCCTGCGATATTAGAAGTAGTTAAAAGTCTTAAAAATGAAATGCAAGTTCAGTTAATAGCAACTACTCATTCTCCGCTTGTACTTGCCTCAATTGAACCTCAATTTGATGAGGAACAAGATAAGTTATTTTTGTTTGAGTTACAGGGTAAAGATGTAACTCTTAATCAAGTTCCTTGGGCAAAACAAGGAGATGCTGTTGGGTGGCTAACTTCAGATATTTTTGGGTTGAAACAGGCTCGTTCCCTCGAAGCAGAAATAGCGATTGATGCTGCGTATACCTTCATGCGAGGAGAAAGCATAGATGCTTTTCCTGAATACCTGAGAACTAAAGAGCAAATTCATCAGGAACTTCTGCGAGTTTTACCAGAACACGATCGCTTCTGGCCGCGATGGATTATCAGCACCGAGGTAGAGTAAAGATGATGCGATTTACTCCGCCACCGGAACCAGCAGATTTTGAGCAACAAGTGCGAAAAGCAGGCAATAATTGGTTAGTTAAAAATTCTACTACAAAACCAAAGGATTTTTGGTCTACCTTCAAGCCTCAATTAGCTCAAGGCTTCCAAAATCTTTGTGGTTATTCGGTGATGTACATACCGAGTCGGATGGGAACTGTCGATCATTATTTGAGTAAAAGTAAAGCAGAAAACCGCCATTTGATTTATGAATGGAAAAACTATCGCTATGCTTTGCCACGGGTAAATAGCTGCAAAGGAACTTACGATCAAAAAATTCTCGATCCGTTTGAAGTAGAAGATAATTGGTTTGAGATTATCCTACCTTCTTGTCAGTTGGTTTTGACTGAGGCGATTCCTTCCCACGAGCGCGATCGAGCAGAATTTACCCTCAAAAAGTTACAGCTTCAGAATAGTGAATGGGTGATAGAACAACGTCAGGAGTGGTATGGGATGTATCGAGAGAACAAACTTAATTTAGAAGGGTTAGAAAAGATAGCGCCTTTAATCGCTCGTGCGGTTAAAAAACAGCTTAATTAGTTAATAATCAATCGGGGATAATCAATCAGGCACCATCAAACCCTTCAATGTTCTCCCCTTCTCCCCATCCCTCAACCCCTTAGACTGCACCAAAACCCCAAAACCCCCCAAACCCATCGGATCGATCGCACTATGCAACGCCTCCCTACGCCGCAACAACGTTGCCACATCCAATACACTTGTTGATAGAGCAGCAATGCGATCGCCCAAACCCAACGCCATCAAAAACAAAGCTTGTTGAGTAAACCCTACCACATCCAAACCGCACAATTCCCCCTGCTTTTCCAGCGCCGTAAAATTAACGTGAGCGGTCAAATCCTGCCGCCCCACATTAATATAAGGATTATTGTGATATCGATGGCGATAATAACACTGTAGCGTTCCTTCCCTGCGCCTCGGATTGTAATAGCGGTGCGCCGGATGGCCGTAATCAATCGTCAACAAATATCCCCGCTGCAACTTTTGAGCAACTGTACTCATCCAGTCCAAAGCCGCCAAATTCACCTCACTGCGATATCCATCCCCGTAAACACTCGCCGATAAATCGACTCCCAACAACTCAAAATATTCGGCAATTTTAGGTGTAGAAACTTCGCCAACTATCTCAACAAAATTTATTTCTGGTTGTTGATTTTTTTGTGTTTCTGTGGTAGTGTAGATTTCCCGAAGTTGCCCTTGTTCGAGAATAAATTGATGTACGGGAAAAGCATCGACTAATTCATTGGAAAAAAAACAACCGACAATTGAATTGTCAACTATCTCATCCCAATTACACCATTTAACACACTCGAAGTTACCTAAGATTTGCCGTTGTTCTGCTTGCAGTATTGGCGAAATTTCAATAATAATGTATGTTAAAGTTTTAAATAAATCGGGATGTTTCTGTTGCAGGTATTGCAGCACATTTTCGGCAAATATTCCCCGCCCTGCGCCCATTTCTACGATCGCAAAGTCTTGAGGTTTGCCGAGAATTTCCCACATTTCCACAAACTGCTCTGCCAAAACCTCCGCAAAATCAGCACCCCAGTGGGATGACGTGATAAAATCGCCTTGTTTGCCGATCGACGGGCGATCGCGATTATAGTAACCATGCTGGGGGTGATATAGTGCTAAATCCATATATTCAGCAAAAGTAATTCGCTGCTGTGGACTTGTGGCAATTCTTTCGCAGATTAAATTGCAGAGTTCTGGGTTACTGTCATTGATATCTAATTGTTGGACTGTCATAATTAGATTAAAGTTGATGTTATTTTATTTATGAAAGAAAGATTTTTTTTAACCGCAGAGGGCGCAGAGGACACAGAGGAAGAGAGAAGAGAGAAATATTTATGTTCAGCAATTTTACATTGTTGCTATACAGGAATTACGCAGAACCTCTATATGTTAAACGATCGCCCTCTTCTTCTAAACAAAGTGCCATAACTTCTTTGATATTGGCAATCAACTCATCAATAGTTTCTCCTTGACTGTAACAGGCTTTTAGCTGTGGGACTTCCCCGACATAATAGCCATCTTCATCTCGTTCAATAATGACGTAGAACTCTTGCTTGCTGACATTCATTCTGCAACCTCTTTGTTCTTTAAATTTTATGATATCATTATTAAGCAGATCGCAAACTTGATATCTGAGATTCGCAATTTTCGATATTGCTCTCACTTTCCAATATTGAACGCTCGGATTTAACTCCTATTTGTAGCTGAAATCCTAAAGCATCCAGCAACGCCACCAACAGATAAACTTCATCTCCTCCTGTTTTTGACAGCGAATTTTTTAACTTTTCATAGTGCAATTTAGCTAACTCTGAAAGCTGAATTATACCCCCGCGAGCCTCAACCATATTGCTAAGTGCTAGTGGCAAAAGTTCAGCTTCTACATTTTTTTCTTCCAGAATCGCCTCGATATAAGCAGCAGCAGCTTCAGGCTTTTTCAGGAATTCAATCAAGTCGTCTTGGTAACTTACACTTTTAGTCATTATCTCGACTCCTGTAATCTATCCAATATTCAATAGCTTTACGAATATCTCGATCTTGAGTGCCTTTATCTCCACCGCAGAGGATGAGAACAATCGTTTGCTCTATTTGCCCAAAGTAGACACGGTAGCCTGGCCCCCAGTCAATTCTTAATTCAAAAACACCTTCTCCTACTGAGCGACAATCTCCCAAATTGCCAAGCTTAATTCTGTCTAGTCTCCCGCGAATCTTGGCTTCAGCTTTAATATCTCGAAGAGACTTCAACCATTCAGTGAAAGGAATTTTGCCGTCTGGTGTGACGTAACGCTGAATTTCTCTTGGTTGAGATTCCATAATTTATAGTAGTCGATCGAGGATTCAGAAAAGCAACGACCGCACTTTTGAGCAAACAGCCCAAAAATGCGATCCTCTTCGTTGGCGCAGCCCCCGTAGGGGCGGGCTTCCCTAACGCCCTTTTCCTTCTACCTATCCACCGAGCCCATAATAATGTCGATACTGCCCAAAATCGCCACCAAATCGGCAATCTTCACGCCTCGAACGATGTGAGGCAAAATCTGCAAATTATTAAAATCAGCAGCCCGAATCTTCCAACGCCAAGGAAACACGTTGTCCTCTCCGATAATGTAAATCCCCAACTCACCCTTGCCGCTTTCAACGCGGACATAATGTTCGCCTTTGGGAATCTTAAAAGTCGGTGCAACTTTTTTGCCGATAAACTGATAGTCAAAACCGTTCCATTCAGATTTTGGCCCGCTTTCCAAACGCTTCGCTTCCAAATTCTCGTAAGGGCCGCCGGGGAGTCCTTTCAAGGCTTGATAGAGAATCTTCACTGACTCGCGCATTTCCCGAATTCGTACCAAATACCGGGCCAAACAATCGCCAGCAGCTTCTGTACAAACATCCCAGTCAAAGTCGTCGTAACATTCGTAATGGTCAACTTTCCGCAAATCCCAATTTACGCCGGAACCGCGCAGCATGGGGCCGGATAGTCCCCAGTTAATCGCTTCGGCGCGAGAAATGGTACCGAGCCCTTCAATCCGGCGGCGGAAAATCGGATTGTTGGTAATTAAACGTTCGTATTCGTCAACTTTGGGAAGGAAGTAATCGCAGAAATCTTCGCACTTGTCTACCCAACCGTAGGGTAAATCGGCTGCGACTCCGCCGATGCGGAAATAGTTGTTGTTAACCATGCGGTAGCCGGTTGCTGCTTCCCACAAATCGAGGATTGGTTCGCGATCGCGCATAGTATAGAAAAAAGGAGTTTGTGCTCCTACGTCTGCCAAAAATGGCCCTACCCACATCAAGTGGTTAGCAATCCGGTTCAATTCCAGCATGATTACCCGAATATAACTGGCTCGTTTGGGCACAGCAATATTCGCCAACTTTTCCGGTGCATTGACTGTCACCGCTTCGTTAAACATCCCCGCAGCGTAGTCCCAGCGGCTCACGTAGGGCACGTACATCACGTTTGTGCGATTTTCGGCAATTTTCTCCATTCCACGGTGTAGATAGCCCAAAACAGGCTCGCAGTCCACCACATCTTCGCCGTCCAGGGTGACGATTAGCCGGAGTACGCCGTGCATGGATGGGTGGTGCGGCCCCATGTTGAGCACCATTGGTTCGGTTCTAGTCTCAATTCTTGACATAATT
>JANMLZ010000008.1:0-23242 GCA_031372825.1 Cyanobacteria bacterium OTE_58_metabat_593
TTTTTTTTTTTTTTGTTGTGTTTTGGCTTTCTATATTTTTTTTTTTTTTGCCCCCCCCCCACCCGCCGTCTCCTCTTTCTTCTCCGTCTCTCATCTACTTACAGCAATTTAACAAACAGCGGCAGATGATCCGAACCAATATCCGAACCAATTACACGATCGACAGTCCTAATCGATCGACTGTGCAAACAATGGTCGATCGGAATCCTCAACAATGAAGGAAACTTAGCAGGCCAGCTTGTTTGCAAACCAAAACCCAATTGAGAATTGACTAAATTACTGTCAGCTTGAAACTGACGAAATCGACCACTCCAAGGAGTAGAATTCAAATCGCCGATCGTAATTACCTCTCTTTGGGTGCATCTCACTTTTGAAGAGGGCGAAGCATGACCGCATATAAGTTATTAGTTATAATCCCATATTGACTACGATCATGCTTCGCCCCTACGGATATATTTGAACTCATTGAGATACACCAAAACAAACTACTTGCTCAATACCGCAGCATCCGTACTGCTAGCAAAAGCCGGACGAATAAATTCCTCCTTCTCTTCCAACGTGATGTAACCCTTATCTACAGCTAGCTGCATCACTTCCTGAAGAAAACCTCTGAGTGTATTTAATACTTGAGTGCGATCGAACTCAAAAACCTTTTCCCAGCCAGAAGTTCCAAACTTGCTCAAATTACAGATAATGCGATCGTCCGTGGGTACTAACTTGATAGTTAGCGTACAACTTTCAGCAAAATCTATTTCTATGGGCTTACCTTGTGACAGTTTCCTAATTTGTTCAGGTAGATTATCGTCCAAAATCATACAGATGTCTGGATCTAAAAATACCTGTATTTTTTCATCACCTATTTCTATTGATACTTTATGGTCGTACTCAAAACAGAAACGCCTGATAGCCATTTCAAAATGAGTAAGTTCTCCCAATGGATCTTCGGGAGGAGCGGCGTAATTTTCTAAGAAACGTTCTCCTAATTTAAAGTTAAATCTTTGACTGCTAGTCATCGCTGCTCCTCCTAATATTAAAAAAGTGGTAAGTTGGGCGAAGTGAAACGTAGGGTTCGTTACCTCAACCCAACCTACTAATATCAAATCCGGGTTAAATTTCCCCTCTATCTCTTAGTCCGCGAAGGCGGACTTTGTTTGACAAGAAGCGGTTTCAACCGCCGAGATATCTTACGGTGTGGGATTCGGATACTTAGCGTGCACCGCATCGATTTCCGCTACAATCTCCCGATCCAATTCCACCTCCAAACTACCGAGATTTTCCTGCAATTGTTCGAGGCTAGTTGCACCGATAATCGTGCTAGTTACAAACCAGCGCGATCGCACATATGCCAAAGCCATCTTCGCCGGAGTCAAATTGTATCTTGCAGCAATCTCAACATACGCTTTCACCGCATCATTCAGATTACTTTTATCGTAACGTTGGCCGAATCCCGCAAACAAAGCCAGCCGCGAATTTTCCGGGATTCCATTCAAGTATTTACCCGTTAAAATCCCGAAGCCCAAAGGACTGTAAGCCATCAATCCCACATTTTTAAAGCGGCAAGTTTCCGCTAAATTCATGTGAAATGTCCGATTGCTCAAACTGAAAGCATTCTGAATCGAAACAACTTTCGGCAAGCCGTGTTTTTCGGCCAATTCACAAAACTCGCAAACTCCCCAAGGCGTCTCGTTGCTCAAACCCAAATAGCGGATTTTGCCCGCTTTAATTAAGTCAGCAAATACCTCTAACTGTTCCAAAATCGGTACAGTTTCGTGCTCTTGGGCGATGTCGTAATCTGGCGCGCCAAATAGTGGCACGTAGCGATCGGGCCAGTGGATCTGATAAAGGTCGATGTAGTCGGTTTGCAGGCGTTTCAGGCTGTCGTTGACTGCTTTTTCGACATTTGGGCGATCGATCTGATTTTTGCCTTCCCGAATCCACTTTAATCGAGTGCTTCTGCCCGCTACTTTAGTCGCTATAATGACTTTATCTCGTTGTTGCTTGACCAACCATTCGCCGATATATTCCTCTGTTTTACCCTGACTTTCTGGCTTCCCCGGGACAGGATACATTTCTGCCGTATCGATAAAGTTGACACCTCTATCAATTGCAAAATCGAGCTGTTGGGCCGCGTCTTCCACAGTATTTTGCTGGCCGTAAGTCATCGTACCCAAACAGATTTCAGATACCGATAAGTCGCTGTCGCCGAGTTTTTTGTATTCCATGATTTCGATTGCCGGAAAATTATCTGATTCTATATTACCGAAAAATAGCGAGTTTGATTAAAATTGGCAAGGTGCGCAATGCACACGCTACATTTTAAAATTTTAATGTTAATATAAATAATTGCTATCCCAATTTTACATGAGTAGTATTCCCACAAAAGTTTCCTTTGTAAACCTCTCCCTGCAACACCAACCGCTTCAAACTCAAATAGAACAAGTAATTCGAGAAATTATCCAGCGGGGAGACTTTATTTTAGGTCAAGCGTTGACCGAATTTGAAACAGCATTTGCCGCAGCTTCAGGAGTAAAATATGGCGTAGGAGTGGCTTGTGGAACTGATGCGATCGCCCTAGGACTCCAAGCTTGCGGCATTCAGCCCGGCGACGAGGTGATTCTCCCCGCCAACACCTTTATCGCCACCATAATTGGCGCGATCCAAGCGAAGGCTATACCTATTCTTGTAGATTGTGACCCTGACACCGCCCTGCTCGACCTCACAGCAGCCGAAACAGCAATTACCTCAAAAACCAAAGCAATTATTCCGGTGCATTTATACGGTCAAATGGTGTCGCCTATCCAACTTTTAGATTTTGCGAAACGCCACAATCTCATAATATTTGAAGATGCCGCCCAAGCGCATTTAGCAGAAAGAGAAGGATACCGCGCCGGTTCTTTTGGGAAAGCAGCAGCATTCAGCTTTTATCCCAGCAAAAATCTCGGTTCCTTTGGCGACGGTGGGATGTTAATTACTAACGATTCAGACGTAGCAGAAAAAATGCGAACGTTACGCAATTACGGAGCACCCAGCAAATATTTGCACACAGAAATCGGTACCAACAGCCGCCTCGACAATTTGCAAGCCGCCGTGCTAAATGTTAAATTGCCGCACTTAGAAAAATGGAATCGCGATCGCACTTTAGCCGCCCAACACTACAATACTCTATTAGAACCTCTAAAACACAAAGGCATTGTACCGATCGCCAACCACAGCAGCAGTGGTCACATTTATCACCTATATGTGATTCAAGTTACTGAGAAAAGCTCAATTAACCGCAACACGCTTCAGGAAAAACTCGCCCAAGAGGGCATCCAAACAGGTATACACTATCCCGTACCTTGCCACCTGCAACCCGCCTACCAAAACTTAGGCAATCGGGGCGACTTTCCCCATACAGAAACCCTGTGCCAACAAATTTTATCATTGCCAATGTATCCCGGATTGAGTAATACTCAGATCGAGCAGGTGGTAAGGGCGATCGGGCGATCGGTTGACAGTTGACAGAAGAAAGAATTGACAGTAGGGGCGGTGCCCCCGTGCCCGCCCTCTTAGTTGACAGTTGACAGAAGAAAGAGGCAATACTGATCAAAACCGCAAAGCGTTGCGAATCCAGCGCGGCAATCTCAAAACTTCTCAAACCATGCACATCCAGCGCAGAATTCGGATTGTTTTCAAGCGATACCTCTTGGGGGAAAGTATCACGATACTCCTAGTGCTGCTGTACGCCCCCCTGATAGTACACTGGTACGACGGCTGGTTCAACAAAAACATCAGCATCGAACACGAATATTTCAGCCACGGACTAATTGGCTTGCCCTACGCGGGTTATATTGCTTGGACAAATCGAAAATTCTGGCGTCGCTTACCCAACTCACCGCATCCTTTGGGAACCTTTTTGCTGATATTAGCGACGCTTTTTTATCTAAGTCGCTTGAGCGATTTGGTAAATTTATCCCTACCAGTAATGCTGGTCAGTATTTGCTTGTCTTTAAAAGGAATCCCCGGCTTAAAATTGCAGGGGATGCCACTTTTATTCATATTTCTGGCATCCCCAAACCACATTCCTTATCTCATAGAACCCTATGCCTTGCCGTTGCAGCACTTCATCGCTGAAACATCAGGCTTGATATTAATTAAGGTTGGTCTCAACGTAAGAGTCGAAGAAATTTATCTGTACGTAAACGATCGCATCGTAGAAGTTGCGCCCCACTGTGCAGGCTTGAAAATGCTGTTTACCAGTCTTTACGTCAGCTTAATTCTGCTGGATTGGACGGGAGTTTGGAGTTCCCACAAAAGAAGCCTGTTGTTTTTAGCAAGTACATCTATCATTAGCATTACTTCCAACATTTTGCGTAACACTTTGCTAACTTACTTTCACGGAACCGAGAGAGAGGGGCTTTTTAATTGGCTGCACGCCGGATGGGGCGGAGACTTGTATTCTGCTTGTATACTAGGCTTATTAATACTTCTCCTGAACGGAATGGAAAAGTATTTTCCCAGCCAGTCTGCCAATTAATGAAACAAATGATTTCAGCACGGAAACTACTGCGGCGGTACCAATTATCTAAAATTGTGGTGCTGGTGTTTTTGCTGGTACTGGTTGGGGTAGTAGCAATTCCGGGCTACGGGACAGGAAGGTGGCCTTGGACAAACCCGCCACCAGTTGCCAACCTCAAGCAATTGAGAAGTTTGCGCCAAGACGGGATGACACTTCCGGGCTGGGAGGTAATGCGCGTCCAGAATAACGTCCAAATCGGTGGTCACAGGTGGTTATTTGAAGAAATTAAAAACGATCGAACAATTGCTATTTTATTGCTGTTGCCTCAAAATGGCCCCAAAAGCCAGCCCCAGGTAGAATGGCTGGATATTGATGGATTTCATCGGTGGCAAACAGATTCTCATCGCACTTTGAGGTTTACAGTTAAATTAGCGCCAACCAGCGACAAGTCGCCGCCTAATGTCGAGGCCCGGTTTTTCCGAAGCTGGACTCCCCAACAAACTTTTGCTGTCATGCAGTGGTACGCTTGGCCTAATGGGGGTTCTCCAGCAACAAGTCGCTGGTTTTGGGAAGACAGCATTGCTAGACTGTCGAACCGCCGCGCCTCTTGGGTTGCTGTTAGTGTCATCGTTCCTATTCAACCACAAGGAGACATTAAGATAGTTGAACCGTTACTGGAATCTCTTGGTCAAACTGTTCAGGCTCAATTAATCGCAGAAATTTTTCAGTTTGAGTAAGTAGGTAAAGCTCTTGTAGGGACACGGCAGTGCCGTTTCCCTAGGGGGATATTGATAGTACCTATAAACCTGCAATCTGCTGTAACTGTATGTGAAAAAACAATCAAACTCTTGTGGGATGGGCGTCCCGCCCGCCCTGAATGTACAATTTAAATGCGCGATAGTTGACTCTAATTTTAAGAAATTATATCAATTCCGGCTGCGCCGGAACGATCTAAACGGAGGACACGGCACTGCTACAATCAATTGGGGTAGGGAAACGGCACTGCCGTGTCCTCTATATCAATTCCGGCGCAGCCGGAATTGATATTATCTGGAATGATCTAAACGGAGGACACGGCAGTGCCGTGTCCCTACAATTGATCGGGGTAGGGAAACGGCACTGCCGTGTCCTCTATATCAATTCCGGCGCAGCCGGAATTGATATTATCCGGTTATTGTGCAACTCCAGATTTTTAGTTGAGACTGGCGAAGATGAAGTTTAAAAATCAGCAAATTATTTATAATATTACGCTTTTTTATATTTTTAAAATGCGGGAAAAATTTACAATAAAAAATCCCGTTGCTTTTTCCTTGGCAGGTCTGTATTCGACTGCTTGGACTCTATCTTTTGCTGCTGTATTCTGGGGCTTTAACGGTAAATTTTTTGCGGAAACGGCTTCTTCTCAACCTTTTGTTCCTAGTTCCCAGCGGATCGTACCACCGCCATTGCGCGTACCGCCACCGCCACCAGCACAGCCCAACCGGGAAATTAACCCAGCTTTTCGGAATCGGCCCTACCGCCTGGGCCCGGGAGACCAGATTTCTGTTCAAGTTCAGCGCTTCCCAGAGTTGAATTTTACAGGTGCAATCAGTCCTGAAGGCATAATTGTACTGCCACTAATCGGAACAGTAAATGTGCGCGGTCTTACTGTCGAAGAAGCACAGCAGCGCCTCCGAGAACGATTCACCCAATTCATCAAAAATCCTCAAGTCTCGGCTGCTTTGCTGCTTGGGCGCCCGGTAGTGGTAACGGTGACGGGGGAAGTGGCAAGGCCGGGTTTTTATCCGCTGCAAACCCCGCAGCTTCCGGCGGCTCTGGCGGCTGCTGCTGGGACTAATCCTACGGCGGAACTTCGGGCGGTGCGGGTGCGGCGGACTCTGCCGGGGGGGGGTGTCGCGGAGCAAATTGTTGATATTTTGACACCGCTGCAAACTGGTGTTGCTCCGCCAGATTTGCGTTTGGAAGATGGAGATGCGATCGTTGTACCTTATAAACAAGTTACGCCCGATCGCAAATCCGATCAAGATTTAGCATCCAGATACAGCCTAGCTGCTGCCGCTGTCCCCGTCCAAATCACGGTCACCGGAGAAGTCAGCAAACCGGGTTTTTACACGCTTGGGGCGGGTTCTGGTCGAATTTCGGCTGCTTTGACGATCGCGGGGGGAGTCACGGGAAAAGCCGATTTGCGGGCGGTACGAGTGCGGCGGACGCTGGTGGACGGCTCGTCGGTGGAGGAACCCATCGACCTTTACACTCCCTTAGCCCAGGCTAACGATTTGTTCGATTTTCCTTTGGCCTCGGGAGATGTGATTGTCATCCCGGAATTGGACGCTAGTACCAAAAACCTAGACTACGACAAAGCTCTGGTTGCGCGCTCTACCCTGATTAAACCCAGGGTATACGTTCGAGTTTTGAGTTACGCTAGTGGTGGTTTGACCTCGTTTTACCTAGAAAGTGGCAGTAAGTTTTTGGATGCTCTCAACAACTTGCCTGTGAATCTGGCTGACTTGCGGAAAATAGCCCTGATTCGGTTCGACGAAAAGCAAGGTAGAGCAATCAACCGAAAGATAGATGCTAAAGCTGCTTTGGAGGGCGATGTTTCTCAGAACCCGATGCTCGAAGATAATGATGTGATTGTGATTGGTAGGAATCTGGTTGAGCGTGTAAGTTATGTAATCAATACTTTTACTCGACCGTTTCGCGATACTTTGGGATTTATTTTGTTCTTCGATCAGTTGAGAAATGGGGTAAACAATCTGTTCGGCCCAACTAATAATGGTAGGTAATTATTAGTTATTGGTTATTAGTTATTAGTTATTAGTTATTAGTTATTAGTTATTAGTTATTGGTTATTGGTTATAATTTACTCGAAATCAACAGTCAACAGTTAACAGTCAACAGTCAACAGTCAACAGTCAACAGTCAACAATCATTATGACTTTATCAGTTGTTAAACGTTATTTAATTGCTTTCGACCAATACAAGTGGGTGGGACTGGCGACTCTCGCGGTGACTGTGGGCGTGTCGGGAGTAGTGGCTTTGCAGCCAAGTCAGACGCCGGTTTACGTTGCAGCCGGTACGCTTGCCTACCGCAGACCGAACGTGATTTTTTCATCGACTACTACTAAAATTCAACAGGAAGGGCAAGAAATAACTAAAGATATGCTGCTGGATACATGGGTGGTTAAACCTGCCGCAGAAAAACTCATCAAACCCGAAGAAAAATTAAACAAAAAAGAAGCGGACAAAAAAATACAAGCTTTGGCTAACAAGCTGGTAAAAGACGTGCAGATAAAGATGCCGACCAAGACTAACGACCCCAGCGCTTTGATTCAAGTATTGTACAAAAATGCCGATCGCCAAAAAGCAGTAGAGGTACTAAAGGCGGTGATGAACGAAATGGTGGTTCGCAGCATCACAAATAATACTTCTAGACTGCGAGTAACGATCGCCCAAATTAACCAGCGTTTGCCAAAAGTAACACAGGAACTCAGAGAGACGGAAGAAAAACTTGAAGCTTACGAAAAACGAGAAGGAACTTCAATTTTAGCAGCTCAGAGCGGTGTACTGCCGCAGGCGATTATCAGCAGCGAACAGCAGCAGCGGCAACTCCGGGTGCAGTTGGGAGGAATTGAAGCTCAAATTAAAAGCTTGCAGGAGCGGTTGGGATTGAATGTGGAGCAAGCTTATGTCGCTCAAGCACTCTCTGCCGATCCAATTATTGCACAACTGCGAGTGCAACTGTTTTCGATCGAATCTCAGCTCAAAATTCTCCGCAGTGACTTGCAGGAAGAACACCCAAAAATTGTAGAATTGCTCAAACAAAAACTTGTTTTTGAGCAGCAGTTGCAGCAGCGACAGTCTGAGGTGCTCGGCGGTAACGGGGTGGCGGCTCCGCTCAGAAGTGCCGATCGAATTCGGGTAGACTCTTCTTTAGACCCGGCCAGACAACAGTTAGCTCAAAGTTTGATTGCTTTACAAACGCAGCAGGATGTGGTGCAACAGCAACTCAAAGGAATCGAGAAAACTGAACAGCAATTGCGCCGGGAATACGCGAGAATCCCCAACAAGCAGTTAGAACAAGCGCGGTTAGCCCAGCAAGTGGCGCTGAAAAAATCTCTCTACGATAAGATGCAGTCGGCTTTGGTAGATGCGAAGGCGGCGGAGGCTGAGACAACGGGGAGTTTGACAATCGCCAAACCTCCCACAACTGATGATGTTGAGTCAACCAAGAGAGGTTTGTCGGTGATGTTGGCGGTGGGTGGCTTTGTGGGATTGCTGCTGGGCGGCGGGTTGATATTTTTGTTGGGGATGCTCAACGGCAAGTTTTACAGTTGGGAAGAAGTGCGGGCGGCTTTGGTGGAAAAAGACGTGCCGATATTGGCAGTTTTGCCTGAAGTGACGGTGTTTGATTCCTACGGGGATGAGATGCCTTTGGCGCTGGAGCCCAATTCTCCTTATTTGGAGTTTTACGAGCGGTTGCGGACTAATTTGCGCCGGATTGGGGAAAAACCGGTCAAGGTGGTGTTGCTGACTTCGGCGGCACCTTTGGAGGGGAAGAGTTTTAGCGCTTACAATTTGGCAATTGCGTCGGCTCGATCGGGTAAACGGACTTTGTTAATTGAAGCAGATTTGCGATCGGCTTCCAACGTGGAATCTTTAAAAATCGCTGCTGATCCTCTGGCGGCGGTGGAACCTTTGCACTATTACGGCAATATCAGCGAGTGCGTTCTGTTGGTTCCAGAAGTTGAGAACCTATACGTGGTGCCGAGTCCGGGCTTTTTGCGGCAGGCATCGGCGGTACTCGAATCCAGCGAAATGCGGAGATTGTTCGACGATGTTCGCAACCGCTTTGATTTTGTGGTGGTGGATTCTCCGGCGCTGAGCGAGTGCAACGACGCGCTGACGCTGGAACCGTACACGGATGGTATGATTTTGGTGGCGCGGCCTGGTTATACTCTGTCTAGTATGTTGTCTGAAGCTGCCGATCAGTTGCTGGAATCTGAGGAGGAGGAGTCGCATAAATCTGGGCCGCGGCTGTTGGGAGCGATTATTAATGGTGCTGATATTGCGGTGAAGTTCCGCAATCATATTGATGAATTCGAGTTGCCTTTGGGTGTGGATGGGGCCATAGAAGTGCGATCGCGTCGATTACCCCAGCAGTCTAAACCCAACACTTCGACTTCGCTCAGTGATCGTCCGTCAAAGTAAATCCAGCTAATTTTACCCCGCCCGAGCCGTTAAGTTCGATCGACCGCAGGGGTTTTCATGCACCCTAAAAATTTGTCTATAGCTGCTATTCCTTGGATTCCGGGCGTTTCGAGTGTTTTTTCTGGATAAACTGTTCCAAGTCGGCGATCGCATCTTCAAAATCCGACAAATTAATTTTCGCAGGTTTTGCCTGCTTCGGCGGACTCGAAGGCAAAGGCTGAGGCGGTAGAGATTTAGGCTGTGCTGGTTGACTGCTGTTGGCTTCTATAGAGTCTAACAATTCATCAAGGGACTCAAAAAAAGCTTGAGCCGAGGCGCGGCGGGAATCTTTCAGGTCGTCGTCATCTATCATAAGTTGCTCCACAGACAAGAATTCTCTGTTTCTCAGTTTATCTCTCTGTCACAATTCCATCAGCTACTGACAATTACCGTACAGTAAAAGTCAGGAGTGCTCCACTCAGCTAAAAAAGGTTGTCTAATTAAACCTAGTCTAGTCGAGAATAAGGGTACAGGACTTGGGCAACTATTACCGCTGTTCAAGGGTTGCGATTCCCACAAGCGGTGCTCGCAATCGCGGAAATATGCTGTTGAGTGCGTCCAGGACTAAGATTGCAACGGTATTAGGAGAATAAGGTGACTCAGGGATTTGATTACGATTTAGCAATTATCGGCGCTGGCGTGGGCGGACATGGGGCCGCCATACACGCGGTTAGCTGCGGGCTGAAAGTGGCAATTATCGAAGCCGGAGACATGGGCGGGACTTGCGTCAACCGCGGCTGCATTCCCTCGAAGGCGCTGTTGGCGGCTGCGGGGCGGGTGCGGGAGTTGCGGAATGCTCACCATTTGAAAACTTTGGGGATTCAGTTGGGGAGTGTGGATTTCGATCGTGGGGCGATCGCGAATCATGCTAACACGATTGTTAGCAAACTTCGTGGCGACTTGACCAACAGCCTCAAACGTTTGAATGTCGATACCATCCAAGGTTGGGGCAAAATCGCCGGTTCTCAAAAAATTACGATCGAAACCGACAATGGCGAGAAAACGATTACTGCCAAGGATATTATTCTCGCTCCCGGTTCGGTTCCTTTCGTCCCCCCAGGGATAGAAATTGACGGTAAAACTGTGTTTACTAGCGACGATGCTGTCAGATTGGAATCGCTACCGAAGTGGATTGCAATTATTGGTAGTGGTTATATCGGTTTGGAGTTTTCGGATATTTACAGCGCATTGGGCTGTGAAATCACGATGATTGAGGCATTAGACCAGTTGATGCCGACTTTTGACCCGGATATTGCTAAGTTAGCAGAACGGGTGTTAATTACACCCCGCGATATTGAAACAAAAGTCGGTGTGTTAGCTAAGAAAATTACTCCTGGTTCGCCGGTGATTATTGAATTAGCTGATTTCAAAACTAAGGAAATAGTCGAAGTTTTGGAAGTTGACGCTTGTTTGGTAGCAACTGGCCGAGTTCCAGTGAGTAAGAATTTGGGGTTAGAAACTGCGGGTGTTGAGACAGTCCGCGGTTATATCCCGGTTAACGATAAGATGCAGGTTTTGGTTGGGGGAGAACCGGTCAAGCATTTATGGGCGATCGGCGATGTGAATGGCAAGATGATGTTAGCACACGCTGCGTCTGCTCAGGGAATTGCGGCGGTGGAAAATATCTGTGGGCGCGATCGGGAAATTGACTATTTGAGTATCCCGGCGGCGGCGTTTACTCACCCAGAAATAAGTTATGTGGGGATGACGGAACCGGCGGCGAAGGACTTAGGAAAAACCGAAGGGTTTGAGGTAGCTTCTGTCAAGACTTATTTTAAGGGAAATTCTAAAGCGATTGCTGAAGGGGAAACCGACGGTACGGCTAAGGTGATTTACCGGAAAGATACTGGGGAATTGTTGGGTGTTCACATTTTCGGTTTGCACGCTTCGGATTTGATTCAAGAGGCGGCAAATGCGATCGCGCAACGGGATTCTGTTCATACTTTAGCATTCCGAGTACACACTCACCCGACGCTTTCGGAAGTGTTGGATGAGGCCTTTAAACGGGCGGCGGGAACGGGTAGTCATTAATCTGTAGGGGGCGGAGTTCCGATTAGTGTCAACTTAAGTCTAAACCCTTGATAAATCTCGTTTGTAGTCGAGTCTCGATCCCCCTAAATCCCCCTTAAAAAGGGGGACTTTGAGAAGACTCTTGTCCCCCCCCTTGGGAAGGGGGGCTAGGGGGGATCTCCGGGTTTTAAAACACGCCATAGGGGCGATCGAGAGGCGATCGGATCAACAAAAGACTGGTACTATATTTGACGTGTTTGTTGACACCAATGTGCGATCGTATCCGCCCCTTTTTGAGAATTATGTTTAAATGGAACTGAATCAGCGAAAAGAATTATTTAGCAAAGCTTACGTGCGTGCTGTGGCGGCAGTGGCCGGCGTGAGAGTGGATCAACCAGAGTCAGATGATAACAGTATTGACTTACACCTAACAGCAGTAGGTATTGAGGGGCCTGCCAATTGTCCAGAACTTAACTTACAGTTAAAATGTACATCAAGGGCTCTACTCGATACCGACTGTATCCGATATCCTCTGAGTCTCAAAAACTACAACGATTTGAGAATAGACTCCTTTGTTCCTCGGCTTTTAGTTGTGGTTTTAGTCCCGGAAAATATAGGAGACTGGATACAACAATCAGAACAGGAAATGTGTACGAGGTATTGTGCTTACTGGGTATCGCTGCTGGGGATGCCTGCAACTCAAAATACGACCAGTATAACCGTTGAGTTGCCCCGCAGCAATCTGTTTACCGTAGAAGCTCTCGAATCAATGATGCAGCGCATTAGCCAA
Organism: Cyanobacteria bacterium OTE_58_metabat_593; assembly: GCA_031372825.1. Lineage (GTDB taxonomy): Bacteria > Cyanobacteriota > Cyanobacteriia > Cyanobacteriales > Microcoleaceae > Microcoleus. The sequence goes on from JANMLZ010000008.1 coordinate 12,549, forward strand.
CGAGGTTTACCATGAAAGTAACTGTGCGAGACAACAAAATTCTCAAGACTATAGAGCCACAAATTCTGGGAGAATACTTGCAGACAAACGGCTGGCATAATGAAGGCTTGTTCTATGGAAGAGCCTGGATTTGGCACAAGCATAGTGACAAGGGCGAATTATTTGAAATTAAGCAACCTGTTAGCCAAGATTTTGATGATTATGGTGTAGTTATGGGTGACACTATAAAGAAGTTGGAAGTGTCAGAAAATCGTTTTCAGTTAGAGATTTTAAGCGATTTAGTTACTTCGTTAGACAATACTGAGATTCAGGGATTTGTGGTGAAGGTCGATCGCGAAAATGGGGAGACAATTGCTAAGGTGGCAATGATGGGATTTGTGGTGAACAAGCTGCGGAAAATCTATGTTGAACTCAAAGAAACTGATGGTAAATTAGCGCTGAAAGCCTATCAGGACAGAATTCCTGTCACTTGCGGTGGCGATTTGGTCAAAGTAGGTGGATCTTTTGTGATGCAGAAGGTACACGGTTTTGCTTTGATGCTGGAGGAAGCTAAAGAAGATGAAAATGCGATCGCAGTTATTTAGGGCGGCGGTAAAGTGCCGATCACATTTTGGGCTAATTCGAGAAATTCTTCAGCTTGGGCGATCGAATCTGCTGCTTGATTAGCCGTTACAGCATTAATTTCCCCATAGTCTCCAGCATTTCACAATTCTTGTGCTCTAATTAGGAATTGGTGAAATTTCACAGGTACTCTCCCTGTACGAGCAAATTCTCGACCAAAGGCGCTGATGACTGCGGAATGTTTGGAAAAAGATAGTCCTTCACCATCTAGAAATGCTTCAGCAATATAAAACATTGTGTAATAGGCGCTCTTATGCTGCATACTCAGGATATCCGCCATCCAACATCAATCTTGCGGCCCAAAGGCTTTGATCGGCTTTGAGGAGTAAGTTCAATTGAGCGGATGTCATATTAAAATTCCCTCTCGACCGATATTTCTAAGCAAAGAGCCTTGATAATTAGTAAACCGTTCTTCATCCATAAAGTGGCAGCTAATCACTTCATCATTTTGGAGCGACAAATCTGCTACAATCTGAAGCGTTCTATCAATTTCGCCCCCCGCTTGAACTGGCGCTTTGAGAACTACTAACACATCTATATCTGAGTCGGGATGTGCATCGCCTCGCGCTTGGGATCCGTAGAGTACCATGGTGACAAGGCGACTGTCGTAAAGTTGCTCGAAGTGCGATCGCAATTGCGTCAGTATGTTCTTAAGTTTATCGTTAATGCTCATATATGTTGTAAATGATTGGAGGGCGATCGAGGGTAAACGCATCTAGTTACCAGAGAATATTTGAAACCCCTAGTTAATGTTAAAGTGGGGTTTTGATACGACAATTGTATGGTGGAGTTTGCATCTAAATTAAAGAACATGAACTTTGAGTTTTTAATTTAAAAACTCAAAGGTCAAAAGTTTCTTTAACGTTAGCCTCAAACAGCGGTAATTGCCAAGGTTAAAGAGGCAAATTTTCGGCCTTGGCCGATCGCCCTTTAATCCAATCGAGTAAAATCGGATTGACCAATTCCGGTGCTTCGTCTTGCGGACAGTGCCCAACTCCCTCCAGCGGAATAAACTGTTCAACAGCCGGGAATTTAGCCAATTCTCGCCCTAGTGCGATCGGCTCCCAAGGGTCATCCGTACCCCACAAAATTAAAGCTGGACAGCTCAAACGCGGCAACAAATCCTCCGGTAGCGGCCCTTGAGAATAACTGATAAACGCCACAAATACATCAACTGCGCCACTGTCTTTGGCAGGTTCCAGCAGCATATTTACCAGTTCGTCGGTGACAGCTTCAGGACGATGGTAGGCTTGCAAAAGCACTTTTTTCACTGTATTCGGGGTGGCCAATTGTTTGAAAAATAATTGACTAATCCACTTGACATTTAACATTTTTTGTGCTATAGGCGCTCCGAAACTGCGATACCAAGGCAATTCGGCGCGTTTGCGATCGTGCAACAAGCGCAACGAACAATTTAGTAAAATTACGCCAGAAGCGATATCGGGAAAATCCACAGCCGCTTGCATAATTGCTACACAGCCGATCGAATTTCCCACCAAAAAAGCCGGCCCACCCGCAACTTCCCGACAAAAATCAGCAATTAGCTGTCCCCAAGTTTCAAACGTATAATCAATCTCAAGTTTGGGCGCAGGCTTAGCAGAACCCCCAAAACCGATAAGGTCGATCGCAAAACAGCGACAATCAGCAGCCAATGCTGGCAAATTCTTGCGCCAGTGGCCCCAAGATGCACCAAAACCGTGGACAAACACCACCGCAGGGCCCTGAGTTCCCGCAGTCTGATAGCAAATCGGAAAGCCTTTCCACATCCAGGTTTGAGGCGCGACAGCAGTTAACGTAGAAGAAGTCATAGAAGTAAAAAAGTGAAAATTTAAGAGTGAAAAGGACTAAAGTCCTTACTACAAACCGTATCGCAATTTGAGGCAACCACCAGGACATAAATTGCAAACATTCCTTCTTCCCTCCTCCCTCTGCGCCCTCTGCGCCCTCTGCGGTTAAATCCTCTTCCCTCTTCCCTCTTCCCTCTTCCTTCTTCCTTCTTCCTTCTTCCTTCTTCCCTCTTCCTTTGCAGTTAGAGCCGCTATTATGCCACCATTAAAGATGCTGAATTTTTTGCCTTATTGAAACTCCCTATGCAAACCCTCGTCTCAACTTCCGTCGTACCATTTCTCGGCTCCGAAATTGTACCCGACTACGACACCGCCAAAGTAGTTATCTTGCCCATTCCCTACGAGGCTACCACCACATACCGCCGGGGATGCGAAAACGGGCCCGCGAAACTACTAGAAGCCTCTCATCAACTCGAATGCTACGACGAAGAACTAGATTCCGAAGTTTGCTACGATGTTGGCATTTATACAAAAGAGCCGATCGCCGATACCCGTAACAGCCAGCCAGTTTCATCCCTAGAAATGCTGAGAGTTACCCAAGCCGCAGTCTATCAGCTAACTACCGAAAATAAATTTGTGATCTCCCTCGGAGGCGAACACAGCATCACCGCCGGCGTTGTGGAAGGTTATCGCCAAGCTTATCCAAACGAACCTTTTACAGTCATACAAATCGACGCCCACGGCGACTTGCGGCACGAATACGAAGGCTCGATTCACAACCACGCCTGTGTAATGCGGCGCGTTGTCGATATGGGTTTACCCACATTGCAAATCGGCATTCGCGCTATCTGCAAGGAAGAAGCTGATTTGATTAAAGCAAAACAGCTAAACGTGATTCGGGCTAGGGAAATCGCGAATGAACCTAATTGGGCCGATCGGGCAATTGCTAGCATAACCACTAAACGGGTATTTTTGACGATCGACTTAGACGGCATCGATCCGACTTTAATCCCAGGGGTTGGCACTCCAGAGCCCGGCGGGTTAAATTGGTATTCCCTCACCGGATTTTTGCGTCGCGTCTTCGAGTCCTATGATGTAATCGGCTGTGACATTATGGAATTAGCACCTCTTGTAGATTCTGTAGTGTCCGAATTTACCGCCGCCAAATTAACATACAAAATGATTGGATACCAAGCTCTAGCTAAAGGTTGGCTAAAGCCAGACGAAGGATAAATCGAGAAGTAAAAATAAAAATAGGCTGTTGGTCAGGCTAGAATTAAGCTAAAGCCCAAAAACAGCCAATTTTATTCCCACTGATACTTTCATCTTTGATACTGACTAATACTGCTCTTCACCTCCTGAAAACATGAGTTTATTAATCGAAACAACAGGTACTCCCATTAACGGCTACGCTCCCGATTTTGAACTGCCGGGAGTTGACGCAGATGTTCACCATTTAGCTCGATATTTAGAAAAATTTCGGGCGATCGGGGTGATATTTATGTGCAATCATTGCCCTTATGTGCAGTTGTATCTCGATCGCCTGAAAGAACTTCAAGCAGAGTTTCAAGATCGAGATGTTACTTTAATCGGGATTAATGCTAATGATGCCAACCAGCATCCCGACGACAGTTTTGAAAACATGAAAACTTTTGCAGCCAACAATCAACTCAACTTCCCGTACATTCGAGATGTTGCTCAAGATGTGGCCGAAAGTTTTGGGGCTTCTAAAACGCCGGAGGTTTTTTTGTTAGATCAAGATGGCCGATTGCGCTATAGAGGTTTAATTGATGATAATGCTGATGACGCAGGTGCTGTGCAGGTGTCTTATCTACGAAGTGCGATCGACCAATTGTTGAATGATGAATCTGTAGAACCGTCGATTACAGATGCTATCGGCTGTTCTATTAAGTGGCGAGAATAGTTAGTTGTTAGTTGTTAGTTGTTAGTTGTTAACTGGTTCCCCGGCTCTGCCTGGGAACCCATGTCCAGAGGCTCTGCCTCGTCAAAAAGTGGAGTAAAATTGGAGGCAGAGCCTCCGGATCTGCGTTACCAGGCTCTGCCTGGTAACAAGTAAAACAACCAACCCGTAGAGCCTTCTACTACAGAGGCGATCGGCTGTTCTGTCAAGTGGCGAAAAGAGGAAATATTGAATTAACACTCCTCGACTTATTATGCAAGGTTAACTGGTTCCCCGGCTCTGCCTGGGAACCGATGTAAGCGAGGCTCTGCCTCGTCAAATAGTGGAGTAAAATTGGAGGCAGAGCCTCCGGATCTGCATTACCAGGCAGAGCCTGGTAACAAGTAAAACTCTTTCGGATGAACTTTAAAAATACGCGCCTTGTACCTTTGATTATCGCAGCAATCGCGGCCATAGGACTGCTGATTAGTTGGACTTTATTTCATCCAGTAGTGGCGCAGCAGCGCACGTCTTTAACTGTATCTGCTGCGATCAGTCTGTCGCCAGCCTTAACAGAAATCAAGACGGTTTATCAAGGGAGCAATCCTAATGTTAATATCACTTATAATTTTGGTGCTTCCGGTGCTCTAGCACAGCAAATTAAGCAAGGAGCGCCAGTAGATGTATTTTTCAGCGCCGCTACCAAACAAATGGATGCTTTACAGCAAGCTAATTTGCTGCTCAACCAGACGCGGCGAAATCTGTTGACAAATCGGTTAGTTTTGATTACTCCCAAAAACGGCCTAGTTTTGAGCGATTTTAAACAGTTGACAGATGCCAGAATCAAGAAAATTGCGATCGGCGAACCTAAAAGCGTACCTGTGGGCCAATACGCTCAGGAAATGTTAGCTAAACTTGGATTGTGGCCGCAACTTCAGCCAAAATTAGTGTTAGGAAATAACGTCCGCCAAGTGCTGACATTTGTCGAAAGCGGTAATGTTGATGCTGGTATAGTTTATACGACTGATGTCAAAGCATCGGACAAAGTAACTGTGCGACTAACGGCTGCCGAAAATTTGCACTCGCCCATTGTTTATCCGCTAGCAGTTATCAAAAATAGTCGCAATCCCGCTGTTGCTAAAATGTTTGTTGAGTTTTTGGCGGGCGATCGGGCTAAAATAGTATTTCAGAAATACGGATTTGGGATAGCTCGTTAATTAGTATCATACAACCAAATTTCGTAGGGGCGGGTTCACCAACAATATCTAATTCTCACCAACAATCTATATAAACCCGCCCTCACACAACAGATAACCTTGTGTATTCAAAGAGGTATATTTCGATTTATCTTTGGGTGGGGGCGGGTTTACGAGATGATTGGTTTTAAGCCGAGATTGTTGGTAAAACCCGCCCCTACGAATTGATGTTTTTGGGGGTTATTGGTTGGGTTGGGGCGGGTTTATAACGATTGTTTATTGGTGGCAAAATCCCTGGCGAACCCGCCCCTACAAATTGATGTTTTTGGGGGTTATTGGTTGGGTTGGGGCGGGTTTATAACGATTGTTTATTGGTGGCAAAATCCCTGGCTAACCTGCCCCTACAAATTTGTGAAATATGGAATTTGATTTTTCTCCACTGTGGATTTCTCTAAAATCATCTGCAATCGCGACATTTGTTACCTTCTTTCTGGGAATAGCCGCCGCCCGGTGGATGCTTTCAACTCGCATTAAATGCAAACCATTGATTGAAGGCATTTTGATTTCTCCCTTAGTTTTGCCACCAACTGTAGTCGGATTTTTGCTACTGCTGCTGTTTGGGAGAAATGGGGCGATCGGTCAATTCTTGCTACAATTCGACTTAACTATAATTTTCACTTGGCAAGCAGCCGCCATTACAGCAACTGTCGTATCATTTCCCCTGATGTACAAAACTGCTTTGGGAGCTTTTGAGCAAATTGATGCCAATCTTCTCAATGCAGCTCGAACTTTGGGAGCATCGGAGTGGCAAGTGTTTTGGCGGATTATGTTGCCGCTAGCATGGCCAGGAATTTTAGCCGGAACTATTCTGGCATTTGCTCGCGCTTTGGGTGAATTTGGGGCGACGTTGATGTTAGCTGGGAATATTCCTGGACAAACTCAAACTATCCCGATGGCAATTTATTTTGCTGTGGAAGCAGGGGATATGAGGCAAGCTGCTATTTGGGTTTTGATTATTCTCAGTATTTCTCTGAGTGTGCTAACGGCTGTTAATTTTTGGACGGATTTACAAAGGATATCGCCCAAACCGAATTCGAGCCAAAAAATGCAATCTAGTTTGCCCAAATCTGCCTCTTATTTTACCACCAAATCCCAAAAACAACAACCGGAAAGCGGACTTTTTTTAAACATCTTCAAACCTCTCTCCAGCTTTCCCTTGGATGTCGGCTTTGAAATCGGCCAGGAAGTGCTCGGAGTTTTGGGCGCGTCGGGTTCCGGTAAGAGCATGACTCTGCGCTGCATCGCTGGTTTGGAAACTCCAAGCTGCGGTAAAATTGCAGTCAACGGTAAGGTTTTATTTGACTCGGAAGCGGGCATTAACGTACCTTCTAAAGACCGTCGCATCGGTTTTTTGTTTCAAAATTATGCTTTGTTTCCTCACTTGACTGTGGCTGAAAATATTGCTTTTGGTTTGCAGCATTTATCGGCTGGCGAGCAAAAACTTCGAGTTAAAGAACAGCTAGTTTCGGTGCAAATGTTGGGAATGGAAAACCGTTATCCGCAGGAACTTTCGGGAGGCCAGCAGCAGCGGGTGGCAATGGCTCGGGCGATCGCCCCTTGTCCCGATTTGCTGCTGTTAGATGAACCGTTTTCTGCTTTGGACACTCACTTGCGGAGTCAACTGGAACGGGAGTTAATGCAGACTCTGGCTAATTATCGCGGAATTACTTTGTTTGTCAGTCACAATTTAGAGGAAGTTTACCGGGTGTGCAAAAATCTGTTGGTGTTGGCCGAGGGAAGGGCGATCGCCTTTGATACCAAGGAGCATATTTTCGATCGCCCTCGCAACTTCACTGTCGCCCAGTTGACGGGCTGTAAGAACTTCTCACCAGCGGGAGCGATCGCCGAAACTGTCATAGAGGCGATCGACTGGGGCTGCAATCTGACTGTAGTAGAACCGATTCCCAAATCTCTAGTTTCTGTGGGAATTCGGGCTCATCAACTGATTTTTGTGAGCGGGTGCGATCGGCAAAATACTTTTGCTTGTTGGATCGCCTCGATTGTAGAAACTCCGCACCGCGTGACATTATATCTCAAATTGCACTCGCCTCCGCACGATTCCCAAGATTATCAGTTGCAAGCCGAAGTCTTCAAGGAAAAGTGGAGGGCTATGAAGGACAATCCTTTTCCCTGGTATGTTCATTTTGAGCCAATTAGGTTAATATTAATGGAAGCCTGAGTTGACCCGCAATATACTGTCAAAACTCAACAGTTAACAATTAACAGTCAACAGTTAACAGTTAACAGTCAACAATTAACAAGATCAAACCATGACTGACAAAGTTCAAAAAACCGACGCCGAATGGCAACAGCAACTAACGCCAGAACAGTTCAAAGTTACCCGAAAAAAGGGAACCGAAAGAGCTTTCTCTGGTGAGTATCACGACAGCAAAAAGCCAGGAATTTATAAGTGCATTTGCTGCGGTACGGAGCTATTTAAATCTGAAACAAAGTACGATTCCGGTACTGGTTGGCCGAGTTTTTATGCTCCAATTAATGAAGAAAATGTCAAGTGCGAGGCGGATAACGCCTTGTTCATGCGCCGCACCGAGGTACTGTGCGCTGTTTGCGATTCTCATCTCGGTCACGTATTCAATGACGGGCCAAGGCCGACCGGTCAGCGTTACTGCATGAATTCTGTGTCGCTTGATTTTGTTCCAAAAGAGTCATAGACGCAGGCGGGGGGCAAAAACCCCGTTTCTGCCTAAATATCTCTGGGAGAGTTCCAAGATTTTTCGGATAAACCGGGTTTTTTTACCTTAGTCCATAAGATTCAACAGCCAACAGTCAACAGTCAACATTAATATCTCTCGGAGAGTTCCAGGATTTTTCGGAGAAACCAGTTTTTTTTACTTTAGTCAACAGTCAACAGTCAACAGTCAACAGTCAACAGTCAACAGCCAACAGTCAACAGTCAACATTAATATCTCTCGGACAGTCCCAGGATTTTTCGGAGAAACCAGCTTTTTTTACCTTAGTCAACAGTCAACAGTCAACCGTCAACCGTTAACAGTCAACCGTTAACAGTCAACAGTAAACAGTCAACAGCCAACAGTCAACAGCCAACAGCCAACAGTCAACAGTCAACATTCCCATGTGTTCTGGAATAGACTCAAAACCTGTTCCGGGCAATTGATGTTCAAAATGCACCTGTACTGGTATCTTATGGTGGAGGCAAACAGAGTAAAAAAATAGTGGCGGCATGGGGATGGTTTATCAGCGAGTTTTGCTGAAGCTCAGCGGTGAAGCGCTGATGGGTGGATTGGGCTACGGGATCGATCCGGTAGTCGTTGGGTCGATCGCCCAGGAAGTAGCCAAAGTCGTCTCCGAAGGCATTCAAATTGCGATCGTTGTCGGCGGCGGCAACATTTTTCGCGGGGTGAAAGCTGCTTCGGCTGGCATGGATCGGGCAACGGCTGATTATGTGGGTATGATTGCTACGGTGATGAATGCGATCACTTTGCAGGATGCTTTGGAACAAGCAGGAGTGCCCACCAGGGTGCAATCGGCGATCGCCATGCAAGAAATAGCTGAACCCTACATCCGGCGGCGCGCAATTCGCCACCTGGAAAAAAAACGGGTAGTGATTTTTGGTGCCGGTTCTGGCAATCCTTTTTTTACTACTGATACTACCGCCGCATTGCGGGCGGCAGAAATTGACGCAGAGGTGATTTTTAAAGCTACTAAGGTAGATGGGGTGTACGATTCTGACCCCCATATCAACCCCAACGCGCGCAGGTATCAAACCCTCACTTATGCTCACGTCTTGAATCAAGACTTGCGGGTGATGGATAGTACCGCGATCGCCCTTTGCAAAGAAAATAATATTCCTATTATGGTATTTGACCTGACGGTATCGGGCAACATTTACCGAGCAGTAATGGGAGAATCTATTGGAACTCTTGTCGGAGGTTTTTGTGAAGTTAGCTGAATCAGAAGATCATATGCAAAAAGCAGTTGAGGCTACTCAACGGTCTTTTAATACTATTCGGACAGGACGGGCCAACGCCTCCCTCCTCGATCGAGTCATGGTAGATTATTACGGAGCTCCAACTCCCATCAAATCCCTTGCCAATATCGGCACGCCGGATGCGACGACGATCAACATTCAACCGTTCGATCGTACAGCGCTTACTTCGATCGAAAAAGCAATTTCCCTGTCGGATGTAGGGCTCGTTCCCAACAACGACGGTTCAGTTATTCGCTTGAACATTCCGCCGCTGACGAGCGACAGACGCCAAGAATTTGTCAAAATGGCCGCGAAGTTTGCCGAAGAAGGTAAAGTTGCAATTCGGAATATCCGCCGCGATGCAGTTGACTCGATTCGTAAGCAAGAAAAAAGCAGCGATATCTCTAAAGATGAATCCCGAGACTTGCAAGATAAAATTCAAAAGCTGACGGACAAGTATATTGCCAAAATAGAAGAAGTTCTGGCAGGGAAAGAGAAAGATATCACGACAGTCTAATAGTCGGTCGTTAATTGTTATTAGTTATTGGTTATTTGTTTGCTCATAATAACGAATAACTAATAACTCATGACAACAGACAACAGACAAGTGACTAAAATATTTGATTGCATTATTGTCGGTCGATCGCCGCTTCAGGGAGAACTGATATGGTTTGGGTCAGTCGTTTGGCTCGGTCCATCTATCAGCTTACAGGAGCTGCGAGTCAGATCGGGCGTCAAATTGCGGATGACTACTAAGTTGATCGGCAAAATTTTGTCTGGTGAACCGCGTTATATCAAATCCGCTGTTCATCGGAATGATATCAACGGAGGACACGGCTTGGCCTTAGTCCCTACAATTAATCGGGGTAGGGAAACGGCACGTCGCGGTGTCGAAAGCTTATCATTCCGGCACAGCCGGAATTGATATTATGCCAATATCGCTAACCTCGCTCTTATAAAGCTGATGCCGTTTTAGAATGAAGGAAGAAGAAGTAATCTTAAATCCCAATTTCTTATTTTTAATTGTTAATTAAAATCGGAACTATAGCAATCCTAAATCATTTTCAATAACTGGTTCCCAGGCTCTACCTGGGAACCGATGTAAGCGAGGCTCTGCCTCGCCTGCGAAAATGGAGGCAGAGCCTCCGGATCTGCGTTACCAGGCTCTTCCTGGTAACGAG
>JANMLZ010000030.1:0-37725 GCA_031372825.1 Cyanobacteria bacterium OTE_58_metabat_593
TTGTTCATAATCCAAGCCAATTAATCGCTGTGTTTCTTGAGGATGCTCTTCAATATGATTTAGTATGTCGCTCATGTTTCTGTGTTAAAAAAGCTTTATGATGTTATTTTACCACGAATGTTACTATTTTGGAGATGTCTACTTGAATGTGGCAGAAAATTCTCCTTCAACTTTGAGTGTTACTCCTGGTTGGTGAGCTTCATCGGTTAGACAAATCGCACCTGCTTCTGCGATCGCGGCTCCAAAGGCAGGTGTAATCGCAGGGAGTCCCTGGCTAAGGCTTTGTAAGTTTAAGATTTGAATCTGGCTCAAAGCGGCGTTGCTCTATGGAAACTAGATATTCAATTCTACTCTCAGTTGCGACAATTTGAGTCGATCGCCACTATTTGTCCACAGTAGGGTAATTGAATCTACTTACGCAGCAAAACTATTAACAAGTCTAACTGTAGGTCTGTCTGCAGTTGTGGGCGATCGCAAATAACTTCCAGGTAGCGTCGCAACTGCTACAGTATTTCCCAACAAATCGAAAAACTAAATGATTAAGAAAATAGTCAATTTGACTCATCTCATCTAGATTAGTCTATTTTTATGCTATCGTCTGATTTGATTAAAGAGTAGCTCACCGACTTGTGCTACCGTCTAGGGGTTGCGATTGGCTTCCCTGGTGTCGCAGGCGATCGCGAGCCGGAAAAAATCCCATCCTATAATCCCACATTCCCCATCCTCAATCATGATAGCTAAAAACTCTCCCACAATTGGACTGATTGAACCTCCAGCAACGGGACTCTATGATGCAGAAGGTAAAAATTGGACTTCTTTATACAGACATCGTTCCTTAATCAGCAAGCAAGTTTTGATTCCTGACTTGCAAGCAGGAGGATTTGATGCCCGATTGGTCAACCTCAGAGATGACAATTATAGTGAAGAATTTGGGGAGATTGTCTGGAAAGGGATGACCCTGCGGAAAACTTACGTTGGGGGCAAAATTGCTGCCCTAGATCCCCTGGCCTTCGATGCTTGGGGCATTACAGTGAATTTCTCCCAAGACCGTCAAGTCACTTGTATGGTGATTGAGCATCTGGCTAAGGGAGGTCGTCCCATTGTGGTTGGTGGGTCGGATGCTTTCGCTGAACCGCACCACTACTTGAAGGCTGGCGCAGCAGCAGTCGTTCAGGATAAATCTGGGGCAGCGAATTGGGCTATTTTTGACTATGTACTGGGAAAAACCCCACGAGAAGAACTCACAGGTGTCATTCTCGCAGATGGTAGACAGTATCCCAGGAAGGCTAAAGCCAAAAGTCCAGAGGAGTGGGCACTACCATCGGTGGAAGTGGCGCGGGAGTGTTTAGGGACACTGCCCAATGTCCAGGGAACTGTTCCAGTAGGTTCGTTGGTAGCTGACATTGGTTGCGATCGCACCTGCGATTTTTGCATGACACCTACCTACGGCACTGGCTTTCGGAGAATGTCTCCTGAAACATCCCTCAAATGGTTGGCGATTCAGAAAGAAGCGGGGGCTCGATCGATCAATATCGGTTCCGATCAATTCCTCGCCCGCGGACTCTTTCCTGAGGGGCGACAAGAGATCCTCGACATTACCAATGGTGCGCGGGAGATGGGAATAAGTCTCATGTGGCCCAATGGTTTAGAACTGAGGAAAACAACTCTGGGAGCTGGGCGTAACTACGAAAGCAGCGACCTCAGACCTGACGAAGAACTGATTGAAGCACTGTTTGGCTGGGACGGCAAAGTCGGTTGTCCTTTGGCTTATATCCCTGCCGAACGTCCCGTTTTTGGACGAGAAGCTTACAAGAAGCTCCTTCCTTGGCAAGAGCATTGTACCTTGATGAAATCTGTGGTCAGAACTGGTGTACCTGTGATTGCTTATGGCATCATTATCGGGCTACCCGACGATGACCATGAGGACTTGTTACTTCTTGAGGAAGCCATCTCAGAATTGGCCGATGAACTGGTAGAGATTAACCCGCAATTGGAATTTCAGACTTCGTGCTACAGCATTATTCCCTTGCCCGGAACTCCGCAATCTTATGACTTACGGAAATCAGGAATGCTACAGTTTGAAGACCCCTGTCTTTGGGGGGTATGGACAACGACTTCCAATACTAAGCACCTTACCTACGAGCAGGTTTCGGATTGGCAAATTCGTCTATCTAAGATTCGGAAATCTCCGTTTGAATTTACCAACTATAACGGCGAATATTCAGCGATGGTTAGTGACGCTTCCTCCGACGACTCAAAGGTTGTGTTGGCAAATTTGAACTAAACACCGCTCGTGGGAGATTACATCAGCGAATTTGCGAGCGAGGATCAAGAAAATGAAGAGGAATCTGAGGTATAATCAATGCCATTTTGACGCTTAGCAGAACGCTCGATTTCCCAATGTACAAGCGATCGCCCCAAACCCGGTTTCTCGGATGGTGTAGCGGGTTTCAGAAACCGGGTTTCTGTGACAATTCAAATTGCGGGCGATCGCAAATAACTTCCAGGTAGCGTCGCAACTGCCTTCAGGAAGGTTGCACAGCAAGATGACATCTGAATAAAGTTGATAGTTCATAATTATTCTGATTCGGGAAATTGTTGCTCGTATTGGCCTAGAATTTCTCGAACTGTTTCGGCCGCGATGTCTGATAGGTCTGATTTAGAATAGATAGTCACCAAAACGATCGAATCGCTAGTTTTGAGGTAATAAATAGCACGGTAGCCAGCACTTTTGCGTTTTTGAATGTCGCTGTTCTTAATTCTGACTTTGAAAATTTCGTACTCCATCCCCGGAATGCGATCGCCCGGAAGTTCCCCCGCTTGAAGTTGTTCGATTACAGGCTGAATGTCGTTGCGAATGTTGCGATAGCGTTTGCCTAAACTTCGCAAGTCTCTTTGAAATCGGGGGGTGAGTTCAATTGCGATCGGTTGCGGATCAATTGTCATCGATTCCGTCCCACAGTTGAGATAAGGGGAGGGTTTGTCCGGTAATTGCCTCATGGAAGCCTTGCTGAATACCTTCGAGGACTGTTTCAGTAGGGTCATCATCAGGATCGATATCCGTGTCTTGACGAATTTTTTGTTGCAGTTCTTGGAAGCGTCCTTTATAAATATCTTCCCATTTATCGGACTGCAAGAATTTGATGAAAGCTAAAACTTCTTGTTGCTGATCTGGTGATAAGACCTTCACATTTTCCAAAATGGCTTGTTCGACGGTCATAATTATCCCTTTTTTTTGATTGCTATTTGTACAATCTAGTAGCAACATTATATCAAACGGGTGGGTTGACAGCAATTCTGGCGTTTGAAGGCTGTTGGTGGGGAGTCAGAAACCGGGTTTCTTCCTGAATCTGGGTGGGGATGCGGAGATTGTCGCAGAAACCCGGTTTCTTGGATTTTGGGGTGATTGGTGGGGCGTTAGAAACCGGGTTTCTTCCTGAATCTGGGTGGGGATTCGGAGATTGTCGCAGAAACCCGGTTTCTTGGATTTTGGGGTGATTGGTGGGGGGTGAGAAACCGGGTTTCTTCCTGAATCTGGGTGGAGATTCCGAGATTGTCGCAGAAACCCGGTTTCTTGGACTTTGGGGTGATTGGTGGGGGGTTAGAAACCGGGTTTCTTCCTAAATCTGGGTGGGGATTCGGAGATTGTCGCAGAAACCCGGTTTCTTGGATTTCGCGGGAAGTCGAAGCAGGTTACGAAACGCTGTAACGCTTATATGTTACACTTTACAAGTCTCGACGCGATACAATAGACCCACACTCCTATCCCCCACCTCCTTTCTCTCCTCATCATCCCTCGCCCGACCTCGTAAGGGAGGTGTCCCTCTGATGCTTTGGTGTTGAATTTTAGATCTTTGTAGTACAACCACCATTTACCATTCACGCGCCAACCTACTCGATCGCTAAAAGCCTTCCATATTTCGTTCTCATCATATTGTCTAGTTCCCTCCAAACTTTGATAGATGCGCTTCTGCACTGAAAAGCCGAAGCGCCCATTGCTGTATTTTACCCAAAGTTGGTCAATGGTTCGCAAGTCTTCGCAGGGAAATCGATCGATATCTGAAACTCCCAGCCAGCCTTCCTCTTTTTTCTCCGCTACTTCCAGCATTTTATTAGCCGTTTCCCCATCCGCCTCAACCCATTTTCCAGCAGCCAGCAAATCGCGCAGTTTAGTATAGTCTACTCCGCGTTCTGACTTGAGAGGAACATCAGGTTCAGTAGGAATAGTATTCGTTACAGGTGTATATTTGGGAGATAATGGAGATGCCGATTTGTTCGCAACATTGCTACTAACAAAATCATCTTGAGAATACCGATCGTTTTCAATCTGCTTAATCGCGATTCTTTGAATTCCATTAATCGCATCCATATCGCCAGTAGATGCAGCTAAAACACGAATCCACAACTGTTTTGCCAGCTCATAATCTTTGTTTAATTCCGCTTGATAGGCATCATTTTTAAGAATAGAAACATCCTGTAAACTTGCATATTGCGGGCAAATAATCAAGTGAGACTTCGTGACCGGCTCTACAATACAGTAAGGTGTTTGCCGCACTTTTTCGCCTTTATGTTCCCGAATCAGTTCGGGAACTCGCACACTCAAATAATGATTCAATCGCTCGACAGTTGCACATTTACCTTGAATGCCCAAGCCCTCCAGCACTGCTTTTGTGAAAATACCTTGCTGTAAAGTTTCAATTTCGTAGGACAATTGATTGGGACTGCAAGAAAAGAAGGTGACAACTCCTTTTTGCCGAGCAATTTCAGCAGCTTGATTGCCGATTCCCAATCCCGATTTACTTCCTCGATACCGACAAGCATCCAGCAGCAAAATCACATTTCCAGCACCGCAGCCGCGCAAACATTCAGTCACAAAATCAATCGGAATCGCCGTATGTTCGACATCTTCCGCATCGCCATCGCAAGGCATCAAATAATCGCGCCCATCATACTGCATCCCGTGCCCGCTGAAGAAAAACCATAAATTATCTCCGGCTTCCATAGTAGGCTTGTTAGAGATTTGCCTCAAAAATCGCCTCAGATTGGCACGAGAGGGACGAGTCGGTATACCCTGAAAATCAGGCGAGTCATCGGAGAAGAAAAAAACTTGCTCAAAACTCGCCCCGCGCAGAAATTCCTGCATTAACTCTGCATCCCGCTTGGCATATTTCAGCGGAGTTAGGTAATCATATTTATTGATGCCAATTGATATCGCCTGATTTCTTCCCATTTCACCTTAAGACTTACGTTTAAATCTCAACAATACAGTTCTAGTATCTGCGGCTTTTGCTCCGATACCTAATAAACTGAAAGAACCTTCGGCGTTAATGGCAACGGATAACTCAATTTCTGATAATTCGATGGTTTTCATGTCAGCTTCGGCATCTGCGCGCCCGAACATTTTATCTACGGTTTGCATGAAGTCAACCAGTTCTTTTTCTAATTTATTGATGCTGACTTTGTGCAGCCGCAAGTTATCGGCCGCTTTTGATGCTTGTTTTTGGAGGTTGCTATTGGGAGTTCCAAAAGCATCGCCCCAATCGGGTAGTCCTATATGTGCCCCAATCTTGGCACCGTCAGAGTCGGGTGTGTCGGGAGACTCGCCCACAGTATCGGCGGTCACAATCCAAATCGTTTCATCTGGCATAGGTGTTTAATACTCCAAATTATCTGGATAATTTTAGTAGATGCTAAGACTGATAATAATCTTAAATTGTACCTGAAATTTATCAACTGGTTCATGAGGATTTGGGGATTTTGGGTTGGCCTCAGAAACCGGGTTTCTTCCCAAATCTTGGCATCCCCATCAAGATTATCGCAGAAACCCGGTTTCTTGGACTAGGCGCGGGGGTTCAGAAACCGGGTTTCTTTCCTAAATCTCGGTGGTGATGCCAAGATTATCGCAGAAACCTCTTGGACTTTGGATTGGTGGGGAGTTAGAAACCGGGTTTCTTCCTAAATCTTGGTGGGGATGCGAAGATTGTCGCAGAAACCCGGTTTCTTGGACTTTGGGGCGATTGGTGGGGAGTTAGAAACCGGGTTTCTTCGCTAAATCTCGGTGATGATGCCAAGATTGTCGCAGAAACCCGGTTTCTTGGATTTGGCGCGTGGTTTCTTTCTATTCTTCAAAGGTTAAATGCTGGATTAATTTATCGCTAATTAAGTCTTCTAAAAAGTAGCGATAAGCCTCTCCTGACTGAAATTGCGATCGCACTTCATCTATTTTAGGTAAACTCCCCCGGCGCAAATCAATATATTCTTGATAGCTGGAAAAATCCCAATCTTCTGCTTTTTTAACTATATTAGCAGAGACTGGGTTTAAGTGAATATAGCGAGTTAGATGTAATAAATACTCTTCTGTATCTACATGAATTGCTTCAAACCGTCCCTGAAACAGCGAACCTACCCTGTGATAGCGTTTATTGATAGCTTTAGCATAAGATAGAGTAAATGCCTGCATTATTTTAGAAAAGATATCTGTTCTCAGATAAACTAATAAATGATAGTGGTTCGGCATTAAACAATAGGCGATAATATCGACACCATTCTCAATCAGATGATTTCTAACTTGGCGTAAAAAATAAATATAGTTGTCTCGTTCAAAAAAGATAAGTTGGCGGTTATTACCACGGTTATAAACATGATAGTAATTACCCGCTTGTAAGATAACTTGGCGGCGCGGCATAGGGCAAATCGGAGAGTAGATAAGGGGTTTAGAAACCCGGTTTCTCTGCTGTGACGGAGAGCTCCTGGTACACCGAGGCCTCAGAAACCGGGTTTCTTCCACAATCTCGGTGATGATGCAGAAATTGTCGCAGAAACCCGGTTTCTCTGCTGTGACGCAGAGTTCCAGGTACACCGAGGCCTCAGAAACCGGGTTTCTTTCCACAATCTCGGTGATGATGCAGAAATTATCGCAGAAACCCGGTTTCTCTGCTGTGACGCAGAACCCTAACTACCACCAATCCGGGCCACGTCGCGAGCATTTTCTTCAAACGCAGCCGTCAGCGCATCATCACCGCTCAAACCCGCAGCGATCGCCCTTTCAATGGCCTGCAACACCCGCTTATAATCGATCGGCATCACCTTCACAAACACCGGCAACATCGCATCCCAATTTGCCAAAACCTTCGATGCGATCGCACTTCCAGTCAAATCAAAATGAGTCTGAATTAATTGCCGTAAATCTGCAATTTCCTCAGCATCCTCCAGTTTTTCCAGCGCCACCATCGACATATTGCAACGAGTTGCAAAATCCCCCGCTTCATCCAAAATGTAAGCGACGCCGCCACTCATTCCCGCTGCAAAATTGCGCCCGGTTTCACCCAAAACCACAACTTTGCCACCAGTCATGTACTCGCAGCCGTGATCGCCGACACCTTCGACTACTGCGTTAACGCCGGAGTTACGCACCCCAAAACGTTCGCCGGCCATCCCTCGGATGAAAACCTCGCCAGAGGTGGCTCCGTAAAGCACTACGTTGCCGACAATTACGTTTTCTTCTGCGACGAAGGTGGAAGCTGCCGACGGGTACAGCACGATTTTGCCGCCGCTGAGGCCTTTGCCCAAATAGTCGTTGGCTTCGCCTTCGAGCTCTAGGGTGACTCCCTTGGGTACGAATGCCCCAAAGCTTTGCCCAGCGCTACCTTGGAAGTGCAGGTGCACGGTGTCATCGGGTAAGCCTTCCCAGTGGCGTTTGGTGATTTCGTTGCCGAGAATTGTGCCCACAACGCGGTTGATGTTGGTAATTGGGAGAGTGGCTTTGACTGGTTCGCCGTGTTCGATCGCACTTTTGCACAAATCCAGCAGTACACTAAGGTCGATCGACTTTTCCAAACCGTGATCCTGCGCCATCTGACAATAGCGCCCGACATCCGCCCCAACTTCCGGCTGATACAGAATGTTGGAAAAGTCCAAACCCTTAGCCTTCCAGTGTTCTACCGCCTGTTGCGCTTCCAAAACATCGGTGCGCCCGACCATTTCATTCAGCGTGCGGAAGCCCAATTGCGCCATGATTTCGCGGACTTCTTGCGCGATGAAGGTCATAAAGTTTACCGTGTGCTGCGGATCTCCCGTGAAGTTTTTCCGCAGCAGAGGATCTTGCGTCGCAACACCCACTGGGCAAGTGTTCTGGTGGCAAACGCGCATCATGATGCAGCCCAAAGTCACCAGCGGCGCGGTAGCAAAACCGAATTCCTCTGCACCAAGCAATGCAGCAATTGCTACATCGCGGCCGGTTTTGAGTTGTCCGTCGGTTTCCACCGCAATTCGGCTGCGGAGATTGTTGAGTACCAGGGTTTGGTGAGTTTCGGCCAATCCCAACTCCCAAGGTAATCCGCAGTGTTTGATCGAAGTTTGGGGCGACGCGCCTGTACCGCCGTCGTAGCCGGAGATGAGAACCACATCGGCGTGGGCTTTGGCGACACCGGCTGCGATCGTCCCAACTCCCACTTCCGACACCAATTTGACGCTAATCCGCGCTTCCCGGTTGGCATTTTTCAAGTCATGAATCAATTCGGCCAAATCTTCGATCGAATAAATGTCGTGGTGAGGCGGAGGTGAAATCAAGCCTACACCGGGAGTTGAGTGCCGGACTTTGGCAATCCACGGGTATACTTTTTTACCGGGTAACTGTCCGCCTTCTCCGGGTTTTGCCCCTTGCGCCATCTTGATTTGGAGCTCCTTCGCTTGGGAAAGGTACAAGCTGGTAACGCCGAAACGCCCGGAAGCAACTTGTTTGATCGCACTGTTTTTCGAGTCACCGCGATCGTTTGTCCAAGTATATCTTTCCGGATCTTCGCCACCTTCACCAGTGTTCGATTTGCCACCAATGCGGTTCATCGCCACGGCTAGAGATTCGTGGGCTTCTTGGGAAATCGAACCATAACTCATCGCCCCAGTTTTGAAGCGTTTGATAATAGATTCGATCGGCTCAACTTCCTCAATCGGAATCGATTCTCGCTGCTTGAATTCCAGCAAACCGCGCAGGGTAAAATGCTGTTGACTTTGTTCGTTAACCAGCCCGGAATACTGTTTGAAAAGTGGATAACTTCCTTCGCGCACGGCTTTTTGCAGGGCGTGAATGGTTTGCGGGCTGAACAGGTGGGCTTCGCCTTCCTTGCGCCATTGATATTCGCCGCCGACATCGAGGGTGTGTCCGCTGGATGGGCGATCGGGGAATGCGTGAGTATGACGTAAAATCGCTTCTTGGGCGATGATTTCGAGGTCTACTCCGGCAATTCGCGATGCTGTCCAAGTGAAGTATTTATCGACTACGGATTTGTTTAAGCCGATCGCCTCAAATATCTGGGCACCACGGTAACTCTGGATTGTGGAAATCCCAATTTTTGACGCAACCTTGGTCACGCCTTTGGTTGCGGCTTTCACGTAGTTTTTGCAAGCTGTTTTAGTATCAACATTTACCAGCCAACCTTCGCGGATCGAATCGGCGATCGTCTCGAAGGCCAAATACGGATTGATCGCACCGCAACCGTAACCGATTAAAGTTGCAAAGTGATGGACTTCGCGCGGTTCCCCGGATTCGAGCACCAATCCCGCCCGCGTGCGCGTACCTTGGCGGATCAGGTGGTGGTGGAGGCCTGCAACTGCTAGCAACGCGGGAATTGGAGCGTTTTCGGCATCGATTCCCCGATCGCACAAAATGAGAATATTCACCCCAGAGGCGATCGCGCGATCGGCTGCTGCAAACACATCTTCTAAGGCTTGTTCCAAACCTTTTACACCAGTTTTGGGGTCGAACAAAATCGGTATCGTAATCGACTTGAAATTGCCTTGGGAAACGTGTTTGAGTTTTGCCAATTCTTCATTGCTGAGAATTGGTGTTTTCAACTCAATTAAATGACAACTTTCCGGTTCCGGCTTGAGCAAATTGCGTTCAGATCCAATTGTCGTTTCAGCAGAAGTGACAATCTCTTCGCGGATCGAATCAATGGGTGGATTTGTAACTTGGGCAAATAGTTGCTGGAAGTATTCGTAAAGCAATTTTTGTCTGTTCGACAAAACTGCAAGTGGCGTATCCGCGCCCATCGCGCCGACAGCTTCCACTCCATCTTTTGCCATCGGTGCTAACAACAACCGCAGTTCTTCAAAGGTGTAGCCGAAAGCCATTTGCTGCTGCAATAAAGGCATAGCCCCCTTGGGGGGGTTGGCTGCATCTGGAAGTTTGGCAATTTCGACCATATGCGTGTCAATCCACTCGCGGTACGGATGTTCCGAGGCAATTTGATGTTTGATTTCATCATCAGAAACGATGCGGCCTTCTGCTGTATTTACCAGGAACATCCGGCCCGGTTGCAAACGGCCTTTTGAGAGAATTCGTTCCGGCGCGATCGGCAAAACTCCCGCTTCCGATGCCATAATTACTAAGTCATCTTTAGTGATGCAGTAGCGAGAAGGACGCAAACCATTGCGATCGAGCACAGCCCCGATCGATGTACCATCAGTAAAGGCGATGGAAGCAGGCCCGTCCCAAGGTTCCATCAAGCACGAATGGTATTCGTAGAAAGCCTTTTTCTCGTCACTCATCGACTCGTGGGCTGTCCAAGGTTCGGGAATCATCATCATGATGGCATGAGGCAAAGAACGCCCGGCCAAAGTCAGCAATTCTAAAGCATTATCAAAGATAGTTGAGTCACTACCTTCGACATTGATTAAATTGGGGATTTTCTTTAAGTCATCGCCGAATAGTTCCGACTCAAACATCGATTGCCGCGCGTTCATCCAGTTGATGTTGCCGCGCATGGTGTTAATTTCGCCGTTGTGGGCGATGTAGCGGTAAGGGTGCGATCGTTCCCAACTTGGGAAAGTATTGGTGCTGAAGCGCGAGTGAACTAGGGCTAAAGCGCTTTCCATGTCGGGGTCGTGCAGTTCGGGATAGTAGTCTCCGACTTGCACGGGCATCAGCATTCCCTTGTAGACGATCGTCCGGCATGACAGCGTAGAATTATACCAGTACGGATCGGTATTAGTCCTGCGAATCGCATTGTGGGCGCGTTTGCGGATGACGTAAAGTTTTCGTTCAAAACCCGCCTCGTCCATACCTGCGGGGCGACTCAGGAACACTTGCTGCATAAAAGGTTCGCTAGCTTTAGCGGTGTCACCCAGGGAAGAGTTATCAGTAGGGACTTCGCGCCAACCGAGCACGGGACATCCTTCTTCCGCAGCGATTTCGGCGAAGATGCGTTTGCCGTTTTCCCGTTGAGTTCGATCGCGCGATGAGTAAATCGCCCCAACCCCGTACTCTCCGGCTGCGGGAAGTTCGATGTTTTGGGCTGCTGCTACCTTCTTGAGAAACTTATGGGGCACTTGCATCAAAATCCCCGCGCCGTCTCCGGTGTTAGCTTCGCAGCCACACGCACCCCGGTGATCGAGATTCAGTAGAATTGTCAGTGCCTGTTCAACTATTTCGTGAGATTTGTTACCTTTGACGTGTACAATAAATCCGACTCCGCAAGCGTCGTGCTCGAACTGGGGATCGTACAGGCCTTGCTTTTGTGGCAGTCCGTTGTTGTTCATTTTGATCTGTCTCTCAAAGTGACGAAAAGATTTCGATCTAGAGTTGAGCGTGGGATGGCGATCGATCTAGTATGATGTATTATAGTTGGATCTACTGCATTGGGTAGATGCAGGAAAAAATCAAAGCTTGTGCGATCGATCGAGCGTGAAAAAATAGTTCAAGCTGAGATGTTCCACCATTGTCAGCAACAGGCAAGATGCCTGTTCCACAAAGAGTGAATTTTCTTGTGGAACAGGCATCTTGCCTGTTCATAAATAAGTAAAAAACAGCTTGTTGGTAATTAGATGATAAATTGATATTTGGATTTTTTTAACCGCAGAGGCCGCAGAGAGCGCAGAGGAAGAGAAGAGAGATGAGTAATCTCGAATTTGCTATAATCTAAGCTTACCCAGAGGAAATCGAACAAACTATCAAAGAAAATGATTGAGATTGTAAAACATGGCACTGAAAGAATTAGAAAAACAACTCCTTGCCTTAACTCCCAGTGAAAAAACTCAGGCAATACAGCTATTAGTCCAAAGTCTAAGCAATACTTGGCAAGGAATCGAAAAAACTCCTGGTGTGTGTGGCGGCGATGCTAGAATTGCCAAGACTCGCATACCCATTTGGTCGATCGTAAATTATCGCATTCTGGGTGCAAATGATGTGCGAATTTTGCAAGACTTTCCTCATTTGAGTGCAGCAGATTTGGCAAATGCTTGGGCTTATGCTGAGGCGCACCCAGAGGAAATTGAAGCAGCGATTGCTAGAAATGAGGAAGATTAACAAATGGTGCGTCTTTATGCAGATGAAAATTTTCCACTGGTAATTGTGGAATTACTGCGAACTTTTGGTCACGATGTTTTGACAGTGCAGGAAGCTGGAAATGGTGGACTGGCGATTCCTGATGAAGATGTATTAGCTTTTGCTATTAGCCACAATCGAGCCGTTTTGACGCGGAATTGGGATGATTTTAGACACCTGCACCGTTTGCAACCTGACCATAACGGTATCATTATTTGCAAAGAAGATTTGAATACAGAGAGACAAGCTACACTCATTAATCAAGCCATTTCTACGGCAGAAAATCTCACAGGTAAATTGATTCGAGTAATTCGTCTACCGCAGTGAAAAAAAAGCCGATCGCCAATCAATCCTATAATAATTTTATAGCGTTGTGCGTGCTGCGTCCATTGATGCGATCGCTTGGGGCCCAACCAGATAATTCCGGGATTCATCTCAAATCCGCTGGTATCGCAATTATTCATCTCTCTCCTCTCTTCCTCTGGGCCCTCTGCGCCCTAGAAAAGTTAAATCATTCCAAAACAACCGTAAATTGTACAAGATGTCCCATTAAATAAAGAATCAGCCGCCGTAGATGAAGATTTGATGTAGATTTGGTCGATCGCACCCATCACAGGTGACAACTGCTATGGTGCTTTTGCTATGGTTGTTAAAGCTGGTCGATCGGGCAAAGCAGATTTCACAGTAAAATGTACAGTTCGCTAACCCTTCCGCGCAGGTGAGGTTCGATTTTAACAACAAATTAGCTCACCCCAAAAACCAACATCGTTTACTAAAGGCTTCAACAAGCAATCCCGAAGGAGTAAAAAATCATGGTTCAAACTCAAGAACTTTCTCAAACATTAACTCTGCTCGCATCTGCTGCACCCAACGGAATTTCCGCTACAGAATTACGCCCGTGGGGTTCTTTTACAACACTTGAAGAAGGCCCAGGATATAAAATTAAGCGCATAGAAGTTAACCCAGGACACCGCCTCAGTCTGCAAATGCACCACCATCGCAGCGAACACTGGATCGTAGTTTGTGGTACTGCTAAAGTTACTTGCGGTGAAACTGAACAAGTTCTATTTACCAATCAATCTACCTACGTTCCTCAGTGCATCAATCACCGTCTGGAAAATCCGGGAGTCATCCCGTTGGTTTTAATTGAAGTGCAGAATGGCGAATATCTCGGAGAAGATGATATTGTCAGATTTCAAGATGATTATGCCCGCACAGAATCTAAGGCTAAGTAACTATTGGACATAAGGAATTGGGCATAGGGAATTGGGAATTGAATACTCGGCTCAATAAGTAACCCATTCCCCATTGCAATTCCCCAATTCCCCATTCCCCAATTCCCCATTCCCCATTCCCAATTCCCCATTCCCAATTCCTCATTCCCAAAATTAATGATTAATCTGAGCAAAACCGCAGCCTTAGAAATAAACCGTCTCAAATCCAAGCATTCTCATCCCGATGCTTTATTTCGCCTGGGTGTGGAATCGAGCGGATGTTCCGGTTTGTCTTATACAATGGGTTTTGAAGATAGGATCGCACCATCAGCCACTGTTTGCGAGTCAGAAGGCATTCAAATCGCGATCGATCCCCAGCAATTAAAATATCTCAACGAGCTCACCTTGGACTATTCAGAAGATTTGATGGGCGGCGGTTTCCGGTTTCACAATCCGAATGCGGCTCAAAGCTGTAGCTGCGGCAATTCCTTTTCTGCTAGGGAATAATCAAAATCGCAAATAATTCTTCAATTCTTCAATCCAAAATCCAAAATCCAAAATCCAAAATCCAAAATCTAAAATCCCATGATGACACTCAAAGACTTAGAAACAGTCCAAAAGACTTTTCAAGAAGCCGGTCAAGATTACCAAGTTGAACTAGAAAGTGGGAGGATTGTAATTGTGGGCCCATCAGATATTGTATCAAGCGAAATTGGCGTAATTTTCAGTTGGTTTCTAGCTAATTGGGTCTATCCTCGCCGTCTGGGAAGAGTTTTTGACTCCGCAGGCGGTTTTATTTTACCTGATGCTAATCTCACAGCACCTGATGTTTCCTTCGTGCGGGCTGCACGTCTCCGGCGAAGTCCGCGTTATTTTGGAGAATTAGTTCCAGACTTGGTAGTAGAAATTAAATCACAGAGCGATCGCATTAAACCGCTCGAAAAAAAGATTCTGAATTTTATAGGACTCGGAGCACAAGTCGGGATTCTGATCGATCCAGATGAAGAAACTGTGACAGTTTACCGTCAGATAGGTGAACCAATTGTGTTGGGAAATGAAGATATTTTGACACTACCCGAACTTTTTCCTGGTTGGGAATTGCCAATTTCCGAACTGTGGCCGCCAATTTTTACAGAAGCAGAAACTCAAGCATAATCTCGCATTTTAATCAAATTTCTCTTCTCTTCCTTCGTGTCCTACCCTACGGGAACGGCTTCGCCGAACGCGTCTTCGCGGTTCGTAAAAAAAACCTAATTTACAAATTATACCAAAAATATTATCCACAATTAACACGCGAAATGATATAATAAAAAATTAATCAAAAATTTAAAATTAGTTAATTAATGAAACTAAAAACTTGCAAATTATGGCTCGGCACGCTCTTTTGCAGCCTCAGCGCGATCGCCCCCAGCAACGCACAAATTGTCCCAGATGCCACACTACCAGTCAATACTTTCGTAATTGTCAACGATAATAATAACTTTATACAGGGCGGAACGCGATCGGGTAACAATCTTTTTCACAGTTTTCAAGAATTCTCAGTTTTGAAGGGGGAAAGAGCGACTTTCATCAATTCCACAGATATCCAAAATATTTTTACCCGGGTTACAGGTGGCTCTATTTCTAATATTGATGGTATAATTAAAGCTAAGGGCAGTGCAAATTTATTTTTGCTAAATCCAAACGGGATTGTGTTTGGGCCGAACGCTTCATTAAATATCGGTGGTTCGTTTGTGGCGACTACGGCGAGTGCTGTGCAGTTTGGAAATGGCAGGGAATTCTCGGCGAATGTTTCGGGACAAAGTACGCCTTTGCTAATAGTTAATGTTCCTCTGGGATTGCAGTACGGACGATCGCCCGGGAGTATTGTAAATCGATCGACCGCTGGACTGCGAGTGCGATCGGGCAACAGTTCGATCCTGGCGGGCGGCGATGTGAGAATGGACGGCGGAAAAATCATCGCACCGGGAGGCCGAGTCGAACTCGCAGCCGTTGCTGGAGGCGAAACTATAGGGCTGAACGCCTTCGGTAACAATGTGAGTTTGAATGTTCCCGCACAGATAGCCAGAACCGATGTATCTCTCACAAACGGCGGTGATGTGAATGTACGCGCTGGAGGCGGCGGGAGTATTGCTGTCAATGCACGTAACTTGAACATGACAGAAGGAAGTAAACTGCGGGCGGGGATAGCGGAAGGATTTGGCGCGCCTGACGCTTTGGCGGGGAATATTGATGTTAATGCGGCGGGGACTATCTCCTTTGATGGAATCGATAAGATTGATATACCCAGCGGTACATACAACCTAGTCAGAGGTGGAGGTGTTGGTGCAGGGGGTGATATTAATATCACAGCCGAATCGATTTCTTTAACTAATGGAGCTCTAGTAAAAGCCAGTACGTTTGGAGACGGAAATGCCGGTAATGTTAACCTTCGGATTCGCAATTCAATCTCCTTTGACGGTGGGAATGGCGAGAACTCCAGCGGCGTCTACAGCCAAGTCGAAGATTATCGAGGAGTGGGTAATGCAGGCAATATTCAGATCGCGACGGGTTCCCTCTCACTCACAAACGGTGCTGTGATTACAGCTAGCACTGAAGGAAAGGGCAATGCAGGTAATATCGCGATTTACGTCAATAACAATACTATTTTGGATGGCTTGGGGGCGTTATATCAACTTACTTTATACTCGGGCGAAGTGCTTCAAGTCGAACAATCATCAGGTGTGTATAGCACTGTCAAAACCACAGGGGTTGGTACAGGGGGAAACATTAATCTTTTTACTCGATCGCTATCAATTACAAATGGTGCACTAATCATAGCCCGGATTAATGGGCAGGGGCGAGCCGGAAATATTACGGTAAATGCTGGTGATTTCGTGATAGTTGATGGGGTAGGTTCAGATCGGTCATCTAGTGGCTTATTTGCTCCAACAGAACCAGGGGCGGGGGGTAGAGGTGGAGACATTACAGTTAATACTAACATTTTTCGCGTCTCAAATGCAGCGGTTGTTAACTCTCAAACCCTGAACCAATATGATGGAGGAAATATCACGATTAATGCTAATGTTTTTGAGGCGATAGGGGGCGGACAGGCGATCGCCACAACTCGCAGCAGCGGTAAAGCTGGCAATTTGACAATCAATGCTACTGACAAAGTTATACTCTCTGGGAGCGATCGCAATTTTAGCGATCGAGCTTCACTATTTAATACCAACATCGTCGGTAACAACGAAGGTTCCGCTACCGGATTATTTGCCAGTACCGGCAAAGATTCCACAGGTGCCGGCGGGAATTTAAATGTGAGAACCGGGCAGTTAATTGTCCGAGATAGCGCCCAAGTTACTGTCAGTGCTGACGGCCAAGGAGCGGCTGGAAACTTGAAAATTGCCGCCGATTCAATCCGTTTAGATAGCGGCGCAATTAAAGCCACCACTCAAGCCGGAAATTTTGGCAATATCACCTTGCAAACAAGAGACTTGCAACTCGGCCGCAACAGTCAAATTACGACTAATGCGTCGGGGACTGCGACTGGTGGCAATATTAATATTGAAGCTGGGACTGTAGCTGCTTTAGAAAATAGCGATATCCGCGCCAATGCTATCCGAGGCCGGGGCGGAAATATTATCATTAATACCCAAGGTATTTTTCGCTCTTTTGACAGCGATATCGACGCCAGTTCAGAATTAGGAATTGACGGCAATGTCGAACTCAAAACTCCCGATATTGACCCCATAAAAGGATTAAATCAATCAGAAACTCCCGGAGTTCCGCCGCAGCCGGCGCGAGGCTGTCAAACTAGCGGTCAAAGAGCAAGTCGGTTTGTGATTACCGGGCGCGGCGGTTTGCCGCCTAGTCCCAGCGATCGAGTCAGCAGCAGCGGCGAGGATAATTTTGATGCCGACCAGGAGTTGGTTGAGGCTCAAGGCTGGATAATTAATGCTAAAGGTGAGGTGGAATTAGTGGCGAATTCGGCGACTGTTGTACCTTACAGCCCGGGGGCGGTGCCGCCTATTTGTCATTGAGAGTCTTCTCTTCAAGCTTTAAGTCAATGAGGACTTTATACTAAATCCGACTTAAAAACCCCGTTTATTTCTTAGTCCGCGGAGGCGGACTTCGTTTCTGTAGTAGCGGTTTCAACCGCCGAATCATACAGGCGTACCGAGAATTACCCACTGCATTAATTCTTGCCATTCAGAAGACTTAGCTAATAAATCTGCATCGAATTCATTTCCCGCATCTTGCGAAAATTCGGCGAAACATTCGGCCCAATTAATTACTGTTTCCACAGGCACATAAGGCGTATAATTCCACGATCGCTGCAAAAATTGTACCATTTCAAGCGAATGACCGGTACGGTGCAAATACCAAGCAATCCAAACTAAGGTACTGTACTTAATTTGCTTTTCCAGCAAACGTATTTTATCCGGCAATTCGGGGCGCGCAAAAAAATTGTCCATGACTGCGGCGAGAGATTTAGCCTGCGGCAAACCTTTGTACATAGCGCTTTGTTCGTGCTGGCGATAGCAAACTGTTACTTGCCGCAGCCATTCTGTTTCGCATCCCATTAAAGCCAAACGCAGGGCTAAATCTGTATCTTCGGCCGGTGGAAATCGAGGATCGAAACCGCCTGCGCGCTCTAACCAATGGCGGCGAAACATCATCGCGCTGGGCAATACTGGTTTCCACCTGAGCCACATTTCTAAGTCTAATTTAGGCACGTTTTGCCAGGGTTTGACATCTTTTAGCGGTTCGCCTATACTATTAACTAAACGCCAGCCGCTGTGGACTATTCCTATATTTGGTTGCGCTGCAAATACAGCGATTTGTTCTGCTAATTTGTCGGGGAAAAAGTAGTCGTCAGCATCGAGAAATGCCACAAATTCTCCTCGCGCTAACTCGATGCCGCGATTTCGGGCGATCGACACTCCTTGATTTTGTTGGTAAATGTAGCGAATTCGATCGCCGTATTGCTCTAAAATTAATCTCGTATCATCTTTGGAACCGTCGTCTACTACAATAATTTCCCAGTCTGTATAGGTTTGGCGCAGCACGCTGTCTACGGCTTGGCCGATGTAATCCGCGCAATTGTAAGCCGGAATTACTACGCTTACCTGCGGGGTACGATCGATCGCAACATTTCTCATAATTAATTATTTTAAATTCGATGGCGTTTTTATTTTACAACAAA
This sequence comes from Cyanobacteria bacterium OTE_58_metabat_593, assembly GCA_031372825.1. GTDB lineage: Bacteria > Cyanobacteriota > Cyanobacteriia > Cyanobacteriales > Microcoleaceae > Microcoleus. The sequence continues at coordinate 18,722 of JANMLZ010000030.1, forward strand.
CGTAGGGTGCGTCAATTCCTGACGCACCCTACAAGGAGTTCTCGTGTTCATTAATTTAGGTTCAAGAATTTGCCAAGGTAAGTTGCGGTGAATTCAGTAAATCGTGGCGGCGAATTGCCGCATGGTTGCGATCGCCTTTTACCTTCAAATACTTGTCAGCTATTTGCAAAACTCGTTCTGGATTGGGCGGCTTGCTCAAAAAATCGGAAGCACCTGTCAATTTCGCTCGCGTGCGGTCAATTATACTGTCTTGACCGGTCAAAAACACGATCGGAGTTGCCCGAAAAGTCGGTGTTTTTCGCAAAAAATTGCACAAAGCAAAGCCGCTTGTTTTCGGCATCACCACGTCCATAAAAATTAAAGCAGGCTTGTGTTTGGCGATGATCCCCACTCCCTGCATCGGGTCTAGAATTTTTAGGACTCGATACCCCGCCGGCAATAAAATTTGCTCTAAAAATTCGCATACTGTCGGACTGTCGTCGATACAGGCAATCAAAGGGCGACCCGGCCCAGCCATCGCCGCGGCCAGGCGCCACTGTTCTATAGGCGAGGGCAAGTCTGGTACTGTTCGGAAATTTACTAAACCCTGCTTCATGTAATTAACTAAAGCGCGAGTTGCCACTGTCACGCACTGCTTTTTCTTAAATGCAATATCCCAAAGAGTATTTTCGCCATTAAATACGTTGGCTAATGCGATCAAAGAACTAGAACTAAATCGATTTTCCTGCAACTGGGTCGAGGATTTTAAAAGCGGTGCTTGTTCGGGCTCTACCAGCCACAAATCCATTGCTTTCCACTTCTGCCAAATTTGTTCTGTAGAACACAGAATCTGCTCTACTTCCGTTACTGACAGCAGCAAAGAAGAGATTACTTTAGAAAAATATTTCTCGGACGGACGCCACTCCCGGCGCAAACCCGATTGACCGATTAGAGAAAAGAACACTTCCGAAGCGCTGAAGAGGACGATCGCCTTAGCTTGTTCCAAGCTCATTTCTCTGGCAGCTATCCCTCGCTCTATTAGTTGATATTCCCACAGTTCAGCAGCATCAAGGTCTCTGAGATCGACTTGAAAATTTCGACAGTGTTGCCCGATCGCCCTGTACCACCGTCTCGCTCGGTGCGATCCTCCTGTCGCATACACTAAACTACCCCGAAAAAAGTAAAGTTGCCACTGTTGTTCCCCTTGCTCTAGCAGCAGTTTCCCCGTTGCTTGTTTCTGGCTCAGCACGGCCAGAGTATGGGACAACGTTTTGTACCCGATTGCAGTATCAGACATATTCACTCGCATCCCCCGTACTCTGTTTTTACTATTATATAGCTGCCCAGTTGTGGAAAAAAACAGTAATATTACTGAATTTTAGTAAATAAAAACAATTAATGCTCGGAGTTTAACCCCATCAGGGAGTGATTCCCCAGGGGAGTTTAAGCCATGAGGATGCAATTCTTATTTGCACTATTAACTAATCACTAAAATCCTGCTTCTAACTAATCACTAATTCCCCTCGCTATCTTTGGGAGGTACGGGATCGTAACCCCCAGGATGAAAAGGATGACAGCGCAAAATCCGCTTAACTGCGATCGATCCGCCACGGGCGGCCCCAAATCTTTCTATTGCTTCGATCGCATATTGCGAACAAGTTGGGTGAAACCTACAGGCGTTAGGCAAATAAGGAGAAATCCCCATTTTGTAGCCTCGGATTAATCCGATGAGCAATACTTTCACAATTTTGACCTCAGCGCTTGATTAGATTAATCGCAAAATCTTGTCCCATGCCACTATAAGCTAGGTGAATCCACAGCATCCCCAGCGGTTCTAGCAATCGAGCTTGCTTCAAATCTCCCGCATCAATCACCTCAAATCCGATGTCTTGTGCGACATTAGTGACAATTTTCTTCGCCTCTACATCGTCTCCGCAAATAAAAGTAGTTGCTGTTTGCGAGCCGAACTGCAAATTTTCAAAACAGCTTGCACCAATGTTGTTAAAAGCTTTAACAATCAGCGCGAATGGTGCCCATTGAGCAATTTCTTCGGCGGCGGAAGTAGTGTAGCCGATCGTCAATCCGGCAGCCAGTCCAGCGGGAGTCATTTCGATCGGATTCGTGGCGTCAATTATAATTTTGCCAGTCAAGTTTCCCGCAGAGGCGATCCTCTTCGAGGGCTTCGCTAACGCCTCTTGAGTAGCATTCCAAGGCGTAGCTAAGATCAAAACTTCTCCGTGACTTGCGGCTTCCTTAATGGTAGCTGCTAGTGCTTTCCCTCCTGTAGATTCTACAACAGACTGCACTTTTGTACTTTGTGGGTCTCTGACACCAAATACAATTTCATGACCTTTGTGACTTAAAATTCGTCCCAGAGTTCCGCCAACATTTCCAGCACCAATTATGCCTACTTTCATTTTTTGCCTCTTGGATAGCTAAAACACAATTTGAGGAGACAGGATGGTACTTGTCTCTGACTTGGCTACTTGACCGATACCTAAAAAATTACCATCTCGATCGTAAACCTGCAAGGGATAGGGAGGTTGGGGTGGATTTTGCCTGCTTTCTTCCTCTTCCCCGATCGGCATTTCAGGAATCGGGAGGCGCTGTCCTTGAAACCAGCGTTTGGTATATTCAGGAGAAAGGACGATCGCCCCTAAATGCCCCAAAACCGCTGATGGCTGGATCGGGCAGAATTTATCCTCCTGCAATTGCAGTTCCAATTCTTCAAAAGTGAGACTTTGCTCGATCGAGAAACCACTACTTTCGGTACGAGTCAAACAAGCCAAAGTACCGCCTGCATTCAACATTGCGCCCAAATCCCGCGCGATCGCCCGAATGTAAGTACCGGCCCCGCAGGCGATCGACAAATCCAATTCAGGAAAATCCCCCGATCGCCAATCCAAAACATCCAGCCGAAAAACCTCGACATTCCTAGCAGCAACTTCCACTATTTCGCCTTTTCTAGCTAACTCATAAAGGCGTTTTCCTCCCACTTGAACCGCACTAAAACTTGGGGGAAATTGCTCGATTTTTCCGATAAACTTCGGCAGTGCAGATTGCACCTTGTCTAAAGTTAAATCCGGTGACGGTTGAGAATAGATAATTTCTCCTTCTAAATCGTCCGTAGCGGTAGTTAAGCCAAACCGAATCGTACCTTCATAAGCTTTATTGTGTTGGAGAAATTGTAGCAGTCTGGTGGCTCTGCCTAGGGCGATCGGCAAAACGCCAGTCACAGTCGGATCGAGGGTTCCTCCATGTCCGACTCGTTTCAGTTTCAATAGTCGGCGCACTCGCCCCACGCAGTCGTGAGATGTCATGCCCGCAGGTTTGTTGAGATTCAGAAAACCGTCAGTAGTCATTAGTCAGTTGTTAGTTGTTAGTGGTTATTGATTATTTGTTATTTGTTAGTGGTTATATCAAATCCGGTAGCATCGGAATTATTAATATTACTCACACCAGGACACGGCAGTGCCGTGTCCCTACAATTAATCGCGGTAGGGACACGGCACTGCCGTCTCCTCTATATTATTCCGGTGTTACCGGAATTGATATTATTTGTTATTTGTTAGTTTTCATACCAAATCCCGCTTAAATACCATTCTATATCTTAGTCTGCAGAGGCAGACTTCGTTTGTGTAGTCGCGGTTTCAACCGCCGAGTCCCTCGGATTTGATCTTAGTCAACAGTCAACAGTCAACCGTTAACAGTCAACAGTTAACAGTTAACCGTCAACAATTCCGAATCAAAAAATAAAGTCAGCCTGATTAATCGCAGAGGGGGCAACTCCGAAGATACTAGCCAGAGTTTCCTTGGTGCTTGTAAGCTGAATAATTGTACTCGGGGAAGTACCCACAGTGCCTGCGGAAATCGTGAGTTGATTAAAGGTAAGGCCGGCATTCAAGCGAATTCGATCGGCACCATCAACAAAATCTGTAATCACATCCCCATCTGCCTCACGCCCGATCGCAAAAGTATCATTTCCGGCACCACCTGTTAGAGTGTCTCGGCCGCGATCGCCCGATAAACAGTCATCGCCGATACCACCCAATAGTGAATCGTCGCCGGCGCCACCAAACAGCGTGTCATTCCCCGCGCCGCCCAACAAAGTATCGTTATCTTGGTTGCCAAACAGCAAATCGTTGCCATCATCGCCAGTTTGCGAATCAGCACCTTTGCCGCCATAAATAGTATCGTCGCCCTCGCTGCCCAAAACACTGTCGCGCCCTCCACCGCCGAACAGTAAATCGTTGCCGGCGTCACCCCGGATGGAGTCGTCGCCGTCGCCACCGTAGAGGGAATCGTTTCCCAGCAAACCGAAAATGCTGTCTGGCCCACCCAAACCGAATATCAAGTCAGCGCCCGCTGTACCGCTGAGGGAGTCCGGGCCGCTGGTGCCACGAGTGCCGCTAGTTGCCCCTCCAGGACTGGTACCCCCGCCGGGAGTTGGGGTTGGGGTTGTGATTCTGGGAATTGGCTGTGATGGTGATGCTGGTGGCATGATTTTAAAGAAGGGTAGAAATTTGCCATTATAACTTAGCTTAAAAGCGGAAGTTATAAGCTCGCCAACCGCCCAGATCCGAAATATCGATCGCACTTGCCGCACCATAAGATTCGCACAAAAAGCCCTGGACTGTGGAGCCGTCCTCCAAAACCAGCGTACCAATTCCTAGGGGCGGCCCAATTTGAGCGACAAATCGGCCGAAAGCGGCGATCGACAATTCCCAAACTTCCACCTCGATCGCGCTACCGCCCTCTATCTGACGCACCAATCCCGGCTTGCCGATCGCAGTACCCGTCAAAGCGTACAGCTTGTAAATCGGGCTGGTACGGCAGGCGCGAACCAAAACTCCTCCAAGCTCGATTAGTTGATAATTCAGCGGTTCACCGCTCAAATGAGCGCCAACCACGGCTATTTTGACTCGTTCTTCCGAGGAATATTTGGCTGGTTCCGGGACGGTTGCCAGCGGTAGACCGGTTGCGCCCAAAGTTCCGCCCAAGCGATCGTGGAAAGCAGATCCCAGGCGGCAGAGCGATAAATCGTGCCATGCAGGAGCCATCAATGTCAATCCTGTGGGCAATCCGCTGCTTTGAAACCCGCTGGGAACTGCGATCGCGCACAAATCGAGCAAATTCGCAAAGTTCGTGTAGCGCCCGAGATTGGTGTTGAGGGCGATCGGCTCGGCTGCAACTTCAGCCACAGTATAAATCGTACCTGTCGTCGGCACAGCCAAAACATCCATTGACTGCCACTGAATTTCGGCCGATCGGCGGAGTTCCGCCAACCGATAAGACGCGCGGTAAGCAGAGACGGCATCGTAGCGTTTGCCGCCGCTGATAATCTCGCAGACGATCGGATCGATCGCCTTTGGGTGCGCGTCGAGAAAATCGCCGATCGCGGCCAACCTTTCTGCTACCCAAGGCCCGCCGTAGAGCAGTTCGGCAGTATCCGCAAAGGGTTTGAAGTCAATAGGTGCGATCGTGCAGCCCAAGGATTGCAAGCGCGCGATCGCCTCTCGGTAGCGCTGTTCGGCTTCTGCATTCCCGAAAAATTCGAGTTCTCCGTCTGCGGGAATTCCCACCCGCAAGCTCGATAAATCCGGCAAAACTTTCGTTTCCCGGCGGCGAGAAAACGCATCCTCAGCGTCAAAACCGCTGGCTACTTGCAGCACAGAGGCCGCATCCGCACAGGTGAGAGCGAACACAGAAACGCAATCGAGCGATCGCACTGCCGGTAGCAGCCCGCGAGTGCTTACCGAGCCGCAAGTTGGCTTCAGCCCGACAATGTTGGTAAAAGCAGCGGGAACCCGCCCGGAGCCTGCGGTATCGCTACCCAGAGCAAAACTCACCAATCCGGCGGAGACTGCGGCGGCGGAACCGGAACTCGATCCGCCCGGGATGTAGCGCCGATCGAACGGATTGCGGCAAACTCCATAGGGCGTGCGGGTTCCCACTAATCCTGTGGCAAATTGATCCATGTTTGTTTTGCCGATCGCGATCGCACCTGCCGCGCACAGGCGCTCTACGACTGCGGACGATCGCGCTGGAGTGCGAGCAAACTGCGGACATCCCGCCGTAGTGGGAACGCCCGCCCAATCGAGATTATCTTTGATCGCAAACGGTATCCCGTAGAGCGGTAACTGCTGCGGGTCTAGGTTTTGCAAGGCTTTGGCACGTTCCAGGGTTTCGGCGATCGGTGCTAAATAAATCCATACTGCCGGATCTGCGTAGCGTTCGATGCGATCGTACACGCTGGCGATCGTATCTGCGGGCGCGATCGATCCAGTGCGGTAGCGATCGAGCAGGGAATGAATATCTAGACTGTTGCTGTAGTTAACTTTTTCCATAGTGCACCCTCAATGTCACTGAACTCGATTGAAGAATTGACTTCATATCATTTTCGGAGAGATTCGGACTTGTATGATGTTAAATTTTGTAGGGGCGGGTAAACCTGCCAATAATTGCCCATAATCGATAATCTCATAAACCCGCCCCCGCCCATACTGGCATCCAGTCTGGGGCGAGCGAAGTATTTCTTGAGACATATTCAATTCTTGCCTTGCGAGTTTCGTCTTTGTGTGTGTTAACTTCGCGCTCGACAATGGCCCGATTTTATCCTCCAAAAACTTTAATTTTACAAATCCGATAAAAACCGTATTTTGTAACATTCCACACATTTTAGGAGCGAGCTTGCTGTTACCGTTTGATACATAAGAATCTCGTAGGATCGCACGCTACAGTATGCTTATCTTTCAAAAAGCTAAGTGCATTGCAGCAATCAACAGTCTCGCATAACTCCTAGATTTGCAGACAGGACTTACAGAGACAAAAACCGCAAAAATTTAACAGCTTCTAGGGTTCCGATTTGAATCAGTTTCATTCCTGAGCTGAGAAAGTTCAAGTGCTGGTCCGAGAGAAGCAGACTGGTCATCCCAAGATTTGAAATTGAGGGGAACACTAGCCAGTTACACGGCGGGATAAAAGCCCGGGAGAAACGCGATCGGTCAGCAAGACTCGGTTCGTTAACTCTCGGGCTTTATCCTTGTATATCAAGGGTTTGCGGGAGCGAACACAGCCAAGAAAGGTGCAAAAGCCCGATCGACATATTCACCTCTAACCAGCAACCAGAATCTGCTATGAATATCCGATATTGCTCCCCAAAAATCAGGCGATCGCTCTTATCCTACTGTGCCGTATTTTCGATCGCGTTGTTTTTGGCGATCGGCTGCGTCAACCCAGCAATTTATATCAAAACTACGACAGAAACAGAAGCAGTTTCTTCAGTAAGTGCTGACGCAGTTCGCCTCGGATTCAGCGCCTGGCCCGGCTGGTTTCCGTGGCTGCCAAAGAACAAAAGATATTTGAAGCCAACAATGTTGCTGTAGACTTAAAATGGTTTGACGGCTACTTAGAATCGATCAGCACCCTCACAGCAGGACAGATAGATGCTAACAGCCAAACCCTCGGCGATACCGTAAATTCCATATCGGGCGGCGCCGACCAAGTAATTGTTTTAGTCAACGACAACTCGACCGGAAATGACAAAGTGATTGTCGCCGAAAAAATCAATTCCGTGGCTGATTTAAAAGGGAAAAAAGTTGCAGCAGAGGAGGGTAATGTCGATCACTTTCTCTTGCTATTAGGGCTGAGAAAAGCAGGTCTATCAGTGCGGGACATTCAATTTGTACCGCTGGAAACCGGCAAAGCTACGGCGGCTTTCGTCGGAGGACAAGTTGATGCGGTGGCAGTATTTGCGCCGTTTACCACCCAGGCATTAAAACGAAAAAACAGCAAGGAACTGTTTAGTTCAAAAGATTTTCCGGGGGCGATTTCCGACCATTTGGTATTCACGCGCAAGTTTGTCAGCGAACACCGAGACGAACTCATGGATTTAATGCGGAAACACGGACAGGAAGCAGTTTTGCAATGCAATGGCTGCTTAAATAGAAATAGGTTTGCAGTTGCACTTTTAGGGGCGGGCGCTAAGAGTTAAACTACAAATCTAAGTAAGTGGAAACTTAACATCTTGCACCATTGTCAATTACCTATTTAGGAACAGGCAAGATGCCTGTTCCACAAGAAAATTTAGTCTTTGTGGAACAGGCATCTTGCCTGTTCTTAAAAATAGTACAAGATGTCAGTGGAAATAAATATTACTTTGGATCGGGCGGTTTGAGCAATTAAGATATACTATTGTTTTGTTTCGCTGACCTACCCAAATAAATCAAGAGGAACTCATGGTGCAACTATCGATCGACAAAAACTCGCAAATTGATTCCAGCCTCCTATTAATCCAAGAAACCGTACCGGGCGGCGCATACTGGTCGGGAGTCATCAAGCGGGGAAACACCCTGCGAATCACCGATTTAGAAGGCTCTCGCGGCGTTTCCATGCTGTGCTACAACGCCGACAATGCGATCGAACGTTTCAACGCAGCAGACACCGCCAAAATTCAATTCAACGCCTTTCTCAAACAAGGCATGGTGCTCTACACAGACATGGGACGCATCCTATTTTCCATCACCCAAGACACCTCCGGCTGTCACGATTTGCTAGCAGGATGCAGCAACGCCATTAGCAACACTAAAAAATACGGCGAAGGAGACTGGAAAAACTCCCGCGACAACTTCCTTAAAGCCCTAACTCGGCGGGGTTTAGGCAAAAAAGACATCATGCCCAACCTCAACTTATTTACTCGAATTGCCGTCAAACCAGACGGGACGATGGAGTTTCGCGAAGGCTGCGAAAAACCGGGTAGTTTTATCGATTTGCGAGCCGAAATGAACGTACTGACAATTATTTCTAACACCCCCCACATTCTGCATCCAAGTCCAATTTACGATCCAAAACCCATCCAAATTCAGATTGTGAAAACCCCCGCACCCGCATCAGACGACTTGTGCCGCACCGCCAACCCGGAAGTTGTGCGCGGATTTACCAACACCGACGCTTTGTTCGTTCAATAAACCCGATTTAAAAACTCAATCTTGTCCGCATCAATCTGCGGTGAAAAATTCTGTACTTCCATCATAAAAAGTGAACCATGATTGCAACTACCCAACAAATTCTCGATCCAAAAACTGCAATTTATAGCGAAGTTTTACCTGCCAGATATCCTTGGTCTCGCGTCATCAAAAAAGGACAAATTCTCCGCATTGTAGATTTAGGCGGAAATCAAGCAGTAGATTTTTTAGTTTACAATGCCGATGACCCTTCCGAACGCTACAGCGCCGCCGATACGATCGTCAATCAAGGCAACATCTTTGTCACTACAAACAGCCAACTCATTTCCAACGAAGGGCGAGCCATGATGACCGTAATTGCTGACTCCTGCGGGCGGCACGATACCTCTGGCGGCGCGTGTAGCTGCGAGAGCAATTCGGTGCGGTTTGGACTCGATAAAAAATACCAGCACGCCTGCGTTGAAAATTTCCTCGCGGCAATTCTTCCCTACGGTTTGGGGAAGCGAGATTTAGTCAGCAATATCAACTTTTTTATGAATGTTCCGGTTAGCGAAGATGGCACGCTTGAAATTGTTGATGGCATCTCCGATCCGGGAAGCACAGTTGATTTGCGAGCCGAAATGAACGCGCTAGTTGCTATTTCTAATTGCCCGCAAATGAACAATCCTTGCAATGCTTACAATCCGACGCCGATTCAGTTGATTGTTTGGGATTCTGTGTAAGCTGAAAATATCTAATTATTAGGAGTTACGCACTCCGAATAAAGAAACCGGGTTTTTAACCGAGATTGAATGTTTTCAGCAATCTTTTGGGTTAAAAACCCGGTTTCTGAGCTCCAGCCCCAAGTCCAAGAAACCGGGTTTCTGCGATAATTTTGGCATCCTCACCGAAATTTAGGAAGAAACCCGGTTTCTGAGCTCCAGCCATTACCCATTAACAATTCCCAATTCCCCAAATGTTTAACAAAGTTTTAATTGCAAATCGCGGTGAAATTGCCTGCCGAATTATCCGCACGCTCGATCGCCTCCAAATTGCTTCGGTAGCAGTATATTCGGAAGCAGACGCCCGCGCCCAGCACGTTTTCGCCGCCAGCGAAGCCGTTTGTATCGGTCCAGCAGCCGCAGCCGAGAGTTATTTGCGATTCGATCGCATTCTCGAAGTTGCGCGCCAAACAAAAGCTGAAGCTATTCATCCCGGTTACGGTTTTTTAAGCGAAAATGCGGAATTTGCCGAGGCTTGTGCGAGCGAAAATATTGCATTTATCGGCCCGACTCCGAGTCAGTTGCGCTGCTTTGGATTGAAGCACACCGCGCGGGAAATAGCCGCTGCAAATCAGGTGCCGCTTACTCCCGGAAGCGCACTTTTAGCAAGCTTGGAGGATGCCCAAAAGGCGGCTGGGGCGATCGGCTATCCGGTGATGCTCAAAAGTACCGCAGGCGGCGGCGGTATCGGTTTGCAGGCTTGTTTTGGCGATCGAGATTTGGCAGAAGCATTTGAAAAAGTACAGCGTTTGAGTCAAAGCAATTTTAAACAAAGTGGCGTTTTTTTAGAGAAATACATTCAAATAGCCAGACACATTGAAGTCCAAATCTTTGGAGATGGCAAAGGCAATGTCATAGCCTTGGGCGAGCGAGATTGTTCGGTGCAGCGGCGCAATCAAAAAGTAATTGAAGAAACCCCTGCAACGGAGATTACCAACGAACAGCGAAATCAGTTGTACAGTGCAGCCGTACGGTTGGGAAAAGCGGTAAATTACCAATCGGCCGGTACTGTTGAATTTGTGTTTGATGTCGAGGCGAAACAGTTTTATTTTTTGGAAGTCAACACGCGCTTGCAAGTCGAACACGGCGTTACTGAAGCTGTCAACAACATCGACCTCGTTGAGTGGATGGTAAAACAGGCTTCTGGGGATTTGTTCCCCCTAGAAGAGTACCGCTACCAGCCCCAGGGACACTCAATTGAGGTGCGAATTTATGCGGAAGATCCAGCTAAGAATTTTCAGCCGAGTTCCGGGTTGCTGAATGGAGTTGCGTTTCCCGAAAACGTCCGCTGCGACAGTTGGATAGAAACCGGAACTGAAGTAACTCCTTTTTACGATCCGCTGCTAGCCAAAGTAATCGTTTGCGGGGATAATCGAGAACAGGCTATCTTAAAACTAAGAGCTGCTTTAGATGCCAGTGAAATAGCGGGAATTGAAACTAATTTAGATTACCTCCGCCAAATTTTAGACGATTCCAGATTCAACCGTGGCGAACTGAACACGCGCTTTTTAAACTCTTTTGAATACGCACCTTTAACGATCGATGTATTGGATGGGGGAACCTACAGCAGCATTCAAGATTATCCGGGGCGGATTGGCTATTGGGATGTGGGCGTGCCGCCTTCTGGCCCGATGGATCATCTGGCATTTCGAGCGGCAAATCGTTTAGTAGGAAATCCCGAATCGACAGCAGGATTGGAATTCACAGCCACAGGCCCAACTCTACGATTTAATGCCGATACAGTTATTAGTTTGACTGGTGCAATTATGAAGGGAACTCTCAACGGCGAATCGGTGCTGTTTTGGCGGGCAATTCCCGTTAAAGCGGGCAGCATTCTCAAGTTAAAAGCCATTGAAGGCGGCGGCTACCGCACTTATTTAGCGGTGAAACACGGCTTTAATGTCCCCGATTATTTGGGCAGCAAATCAACTTTTGTACTGGGCAAATTTGGCGGACACGCGGGCCGCACGCTGCGTCCGGGAGATGTGTTAAAACTGCATCAAACTGCAACTCTGGAAGCGGAAATATCTTTGCCTTCCGAACTAATTCCAACTTACAGCAATAATTGGGAAATTGGCGTTTTGTACGGGCCTCACGGCGCGCCGGATTTCTTTACTGAGTCAGACATCGCCATGTTTTTCTCAACAGCATGGCGGGTGCATTACAACTCGACTCGGACGGGAATTCGGCTGATCGGCCCGAAGCCGACTTGGGCGCGTCAAGACGGCGGAGAAGCGGGTTTGCACCCGTCTAACATTCACGATAATGCTTACGCGATCGGCACGATCGACTTTACGGGCGATATGCCTGTAATTCTCGGTCTTGATGGCCCGAGTTTGGGCGGTTTTGTCTGTCCTGCTACTATTGTGCAGTCGGAATTGTGGAAAATCGGACAACTGAAACCGGGGGACAGCATTCGCTTTCACTGTTTGAGTTTTGAGTCAGCTTTGCAGTGGGAATTAGCACAAGATAGACAAATTGCTACTTTTTGTTTGCCTAATTTTGGTGAAAATACGGAGGGATTGCCCGCAGTTCTCGGTTCTCCAATTTTGCACGAAATTCCAGAATCTCCGGGACAGGTTGCTGTTACTTACCGTCAAGCTGGGGATAAATATATTTTAGTTGAATACGGCCCTTTGGTGCTGGATTTAAACTTGCGTTTTCGGGCGCACGCGTTGATGACATGGCTGACAGCAAATCCGTTGCCGGGTGTTATCGAATTAGTGCCGGGAATGCGATCGCTCCAAATTCACTTTGACAGCCGCCAGATTTCGCAACAGCAGCTAATGCAGGCGTTGATTGCGGCTGAGGCGGAACTTGGGGCGATCGACAATATGGAAGTGCCAGCACGAATTGTGCACTTGCCTTTATCTTGGGAAGATGAATCGACGCTGTTGGCGATCGAAAAATATATGCAGTCTGTGCGATCGGATGCACCTTGGTGTCCCAGCAATATTGAGTTTATTCGCCGCATAAACGGGCTGGACAGCATCGAACAAGTCAGAGAAATTGTATTTAATGCTAGCTATTTAGTCATGGGTTTGGGAGACGTTTATTTAGGCGCGCCCGTCGCAACTCCCCTCGATCCGCGCCACCGTTTGGTTACTACGAAATACAATCCCGCCCGCACTTGGACTCCTGAAAATGCAGTGGGCATTGGCGGCGCGTATTTGTGCGTTTACGGGATGGAAGGGCCCGGAGGTTATCAATTTGTCGGCCGCACTGTGCAAATGTGGAATCGGTTCAAACAAACGGCGGATTTCCAGTCTGGTAAGCCTTGGCTTTTGCGCTTTTTTGACCAAATCCGATTTTATCCGGTTTCTCATCAGGAATTGCAGCGCTATCGGGAAGAATTTATTGAAGGGAAGTTTAAATTAAAGGTTGAGGAAACTACTTTTAATTTGAGAGAATACAATGAGTTTTTGGATTCTATTGCTAGCAGTGCTGCTGATTTTAAAGCGCACCAGCAGGCCGCGTTTAATGCAGAGCGCGATCGCTGGGCCGCCGCTGGGGAATTTGATGCTGAATCTGCCGAAGAAGCCCCGCTGGATGTGGCTGAGGGAGTGGCGGAGGTGAATTTGCCTGCTGGTTGTGAGGCAGTTGTCGCTCACGTTTCGGCGAATGTTTGGCAGGTGCTGGTTAATGTGGGAGATGCGGTTGCAGAGGGCGATCGCCTGTTAATTTTGGAAGCGATGAAAATGGAAATTGCTATTACTGCTGATGTGGCGGGTACTGTGGCTCAATTGTTTTGCGAAAAGGGGCAAACGGTAACAGCCGGACAAATTCTAGCGGCAGTTCAACCCGATTAAGCAGTCTTGGATGCAGACACTTTATCTGTGCGCCCTGCACCCATTGGTGTCAAATTAACTCTAAAAACAGCAGATACCTGACGCGGGCGCTAGGACTTGGCAGTACAGGGCCGGAAATGGCAGAATTGAGATGGGGACATTCAGAATTACCTGTCAGTCGGCTGGGGCTCTTGCGAACAGTTACGGTTTAGGTAAACTAGAGCTTAGTGCGATCGAATATTCTCAGGAAGAAGCTGGGCCGCCAATATCGAGGAGTCGTTCTCTCCCTATTTTAGACATTACTGGCAATAAAGTCGATCGCTGGCTGAATTTTGTGCAGAGTTTTCGACCAACTCAATATAAACATCCCTTCGAGGAGGCTATAAAGATGACAACCATACCTAACGAACAAACAGCGATTATCCGTACAGAAAGAGGACTGACGATCGCAGGTACGCGCATCACTATCTACGATATCATGGACTATGTGACGGCTCAATATCCACCTAAGTTTATCAGGGGATTGTTTGACCTTACAGAGGAACAAATTAACGCAGCTTTAGCTTATATTGAGGCAAATCGGGCTGAGGTTGAAGCCGAGTATCAAATGGTTCTTAAGGAAGCTGAGGAACTGCGGCTGTACTATGAAGAAAAAAATCGCGATCTCATTGCCAGAATTGCGGCGCAACCACCAAGACCAGGAACGGAAGCTGCATGGGAAAAATTGCGAGCAGCCAAGGCAAAACTTGAGGCTAAAGGATGATTTTTTTGATAGATCATAATCTCAATGGACACGCCATAATTTTCTTTGGCTCTATTGCTAATCAAGGTTGGCTTGATATCATCCCAATTCGTTTTGTCACCTTAAAGGAGATTGCTTTAATATGTTAACTAAATACATCCAAGCTGCCATGAAGCAAGCTAAATATGAAATTTTCCCTGATGATGGGACTTTCTACGGAGAAATTCCTATCTGTGAGGGAGTCTATGCAAATGCTCTAAATCTCGAAGCTTGTCGAGAAGAATTGCAAGAGGTATTGGAAGACTGGATTTTACTTAGTCTCACCCTGAATCTTCCTTTACCTGTCCTTGATAATATCGATCTTACAGTTACCAAGGAAGTTGCCTGATGCCTCCTTTAAAACCAATCAAGCGTCGAGACTTAATTTATTATCTGAAACAACTAGGATTTGACGGCCCCTATTCGGGAAAAAGGCATCAGTTTATGTTGAAAGATAGCCTTCGTGTTACCATCCCCAATCCTCATCAAGGCGATATCAGTGCGAACTTTTTAGCTAAAATTTTGGGACAGGCTAAAGTTGAGATTAGTGATTGGGAGAACCTCTAAAGTTGAGAGGGTTTTGTCAATTATATTAAATAAAAGGATCGCGCTTCTTCTGGGACTGGGGATGGTACGGGAAGGGCGATCGCCCTTATTCTGCTAATGGGGATAGTAGAGGAGGATCGACGCTATTTGATTACCAAAAGATTGCAGGGTGTGTCACTTGCGATAATCGATCGTTTTGGTAAAAAATTGCAAGCTGACATACCCTACTACTTTGGGATTGCTCTATTAGTTATCGATACATTACTATCTGTTGCGCCATTGCCAATAAGCCATAAGTGGACTTACTGTAACACCTAGTAATGTCCCTTGATTTTTCATCGCTCCTTGTGTATTGCCGTAAGCGTGACCGTTTTCGACTTCAAGATGCAAATGTGGCGCACCATTGTACCAGCCGACAATACCAACAGTTTCACCAGCATTGATTCGCTTATCTTTTGATAAACCGCTTGCAGACTTCAAATGACCATAAACCCATTGACGACCATCATCAGAGTTAATTCCTACAAAAATATGACCATCCCCTGAGCCACTAATCCACTGAACTTTTCCTCCAATGGCAGCTTTAATTGTAGCCCCATTACTTGCGCCCATATCAAGCCCTGCGTGCCAAGTTCCATAACCTGAGTAATAGCTTTGGTCATAAGCATAGCCAGAAGTCATGGGTACTCGAGAGCCAAAGATAGTCTTAGAAAGATCCGTGTAAATCTGCTCAATCCGATCGTCCGTTTTACCTCGTTGATCTCCTCCGCCCCCCAAAGGATACTGCTCAAATTGATTATTATCCCCACTTTGCTGATCCCACTGAGTTTCGCTTAATGAAGAAAGCTCGCGGTAGTAACCAGGTGGTGGTGGCGGAGTCGAACTTGTTCCAGTTAATGCTACATCACCAAACCAAGTTCCTTTCGATCCCGAATAACCAATGTCTGTCCATTTTTCGTTCGGTAAAAATTTGCTGCCATTAGAACGCCTGACATAAACACCATCTTCATTAGATACTATGGCATCAGCTTTACCATCCCCGGTTACATCACCAAATCCGGCTGCTTTCGATCCCAAAAAACCAATTTCTGTCCATTTTTCATTAGGTAAAAATTTGTTGCCATCAGAACGTCTGATATAAACACCATCGTTATTAGATGCAATTGCATCAGCTTTACCATCTCCCGTTACATCAGCAAACCAAGTTCCTATCGTTCCCCAAAAAGGAATATCTATCCATTTTTCGTTCGGTAAAAATTTGCTGCCATTAGAACGTCTGATATAAACACCATCGTTATTAGCCACAATTGCATCAGCTTTACCATCTCCCGTTACATCGGCAAACCAGGTTCCTTTCGTTCCCAAAAAACCAATTTCTGTCCATTTTTCATTAGGTAAAAATTTGCTGCCATCAGAGCGTCTGATATAAACACCATCGTTATTAGATACTATTGCATCAGCTTTACCATCTCCAGTTACATCGGCAAACCAGGTTCCTTGCGTTCCCGAATAACCAATGTCTGTCCATTTTTCATTAGGTAAAAATTTGCTGCCATCAGAACGTCTGACATAAACGCCATCGTTATTAGATGCTATTGCATCAGCTTTACCATCTCCCGTTACATCAGCAAACCCTGTTCCTATCGATCCCCAAAAAGGAATGTCTATCCATTTTTCGTTCGGTAAAAATTTGCTACCATTAGAACGCCTGACATAAACACCATCGTTATTAGCCACAATAGCGTCAGCTTTACCATCTCCGGTCACATCTGTGCTATTCTGGGCTTGTTCAACAGGGATAATCTGATTATCAATGACAACAGTGCCGAAGTCATTCTCTGTCTGAATCCGTAGCAACTCTGGCTGACTCAGAGGTAAACCCAAAACAACGTCCTTAAATAATTCTCCCTCATCCCCAGGAGTATCCCCACCCGGATTGAGCAAAGTATCAAACTTGTGTCCTAGTTCCTCAAGCAGAACCTCTTGAATTTTCAGGCTGTCACCGCGCACTAAGGAATCTGATAAATAGATGGTGTTTGTAGCTTGGGAAAAGGCTCCCTCCGCCCCATTCATGGCTGCATCATTGACAATTTGGAGATGGGGAATTTGTTCAAAAATGCCTACTGCGGAATTTTCAATCAATATATGAGCCGCGTTTTGATCCGTAATATCAAAGACTTGATCTAGTTTTTCTAAGGCCGTGGGCGAAGCGAAAAACTTTTGTAACTCAGATTTAGCACCAGTTAAGGCTATGTTGAGTACATTTGAACTAAGTGGTAAAATGTTTATTGGATTGTTATCTTCCCAGCTTTGTTGAGGTTCGGGAAACAAAAAATTGGACATAATAATTGCGATTAATTTATTGGTTGAATAAATTTTATTTGATTGTCGTTAACTTTTGCAACTCAAAACAGTCGGATTTAGTACCCAATTTTTCTAACCATCCTGAACCAATTTAGTAGAATTTAGTAGGATTCGGTTGACAAAGTAGGATTTGGTATAATATAGTACCCTCGGTATCTCTTTGTATCTACCCATGAAGAATGTTGAAGATGTTGTAGAATGGGCTAATAATTTGATTTTTGATAAAACTGGAGAACATCTTACACCTATAGAGGAAGCAATACTGACGGGTGTTTGGCAAAGACAGAAATATCCTCAAATAGCTAAAGAGTTTAATTGTAGTGAATCTCACGTTAAAAAAGAAGCTGCGAAGTTATGGGAAAAGTTGCGTGAGGAATTAGGAGAAGACCTTAATAAATTTAATTTTCGTTCCAAGTTAGAGAAAAAATATCGTGTTTCTCAAGTTGCCCATTGGGGAGACTGTTTACAAATTGATAATGTTAATATTTGTGGTGAATTTATACAAACTATCAAAGATACAGAAACCCGATCGCCCTTTCCCCCAGACTCTCCCCAAAACAAAAGTCAATCCCCAATAATCGATTTAACAGAAGCACCCGAATTAACAAGCTTTTACGATCGCACTTCAGAACTCTCCACCCTCAAACAATGGATATTAGAAGCCCACACCCGCTTGATTACCGTCTACGGCTTAAGTGGAATTGGCAAAAGCGCGATCGCCCTCAAACTCATCGAACAAACTCAAACCGAATTTGATTACATTATTTGGCGCAGCCTCAGCCACACTCCCACACTCACAACCCTCCAAACCGAACTCAAGCAATTTTTTGGGCGATCGCAACAACCCCCATTACCCGCAGTCATCGATTATTTTCGATCCTCTCGCTGTTTAGTAATCCTTGATGACGTACAGAATATTTGTATAAGCAGTCAATTAGCAGGTCAATATTTAGCAGGCTATGAAGACTATGGCAAATTTTTCAAACAAATTGCCACATCCTCTCATCAGAGTTCTTTAATCCTGCTCAGTTGGGAAAAACCCAGAGAAATCGCCACCTTAGAAGCAGAAAACCTCTCCACGCGAACCTTACACCTCAAAGGCTTAGGAGTAGAAGCCGCAGAAATTTTCAAAGAAAAAGGATTAGCCGATGAGGAAAAATGGTCTGACTTGATCGCCTTTTATCAAGGACATCCTTCCTGGCTCAATATCATCGCTGCAACAATTTGGGAATTATTTGATGGTAGCGTTTCCCTGTTTTTAGCGGATGGAACAGATTTATTTTTAGGTGACTTAGAACCCCTTTTAGAATCTCACTTAGAGCGTTTATCAGACTCAGAAAAAAAGGCATTCTACTGGTTAGCCAGTCAAAATGAAGCTGTAGATATTTCACAACAAGCTGCTCATAGTGATTTATCCAAATCTGAATTGTGGCAAGCCATACAATCTTTAGCCCGACGCAGCTTAGTGGAAAAAGTGTTAGTAGGAGTGCGATCGAAGTTTCAGATTAATCCTGTATTTCAACAATACATTCAATCTAAGTAACATTCCACTCATTTATTTCTTAGTCCGCGGAGGCGGACTTCGTTTGTGTAGACGCGGTTTCAACCGCCGAGTCCTATTGTTCTTTTTTCCCAAACAAAAAGCGCCCCTATTTCTAGGAGCGCTTTTCGTTTATCTAAGGTTAAAAATTAACCGTTGATAGAAGGAGCAACCAAAGCAACTGGTGTGGTTTCGCCAGCGGCCAAGTCGAGTGGGAAGTTGTGAGCGTTACGCTCGTGCATTACTTCCATACCCAAGTTAGCGCGGTTGATGACATCAGCC
>JANMLZ010000032.1:0-28300 GCA_031372825.1 Cyanobacteria bacterium OTE_58_metabat_593
TTGTTCATAATCCAAGCCAATTAATCGCTGTGTTTCTTGAGGATGCTCTTCAATATGATTTAGTATGTCGCTCATGTTTCTGTGTTAAAAAAGCTTTATGATGTTATTTTACCACGAATGTTACTATTTTGGAGATGTCTAATGGCATCTCGTGATGGGTAACTCCAACATAGCGGATTTTGCCTGCTTGCTTCCATTCTTTGAGCAAAGGCAGAATGATATCCACATTCACCAAAGTGTGAACCTGCATCACATCAATGCGATCGCGCGACAACCGTTTTAAAGACTGCTCAAACTGTCGCTGTGCCTGACTTCTATCTACCAAATACTCACCCGTTGCCCAAATCTTATTCGTAATGAACAGCTTGTTTGTGATGCCGATCGCTTTAGCAAATTCGCCCACATTCACCTCTGACATACCGTAGAGTGGTGAGACATCAATCATGCGTCCTCCGCCCTCCCAAAAGCGGCGCATGACTTGCTGAATGTTGTCCCGTGGCTGGTTTGCTAACACATCAAACGTCAAAAAAGTCCCCATTCCGATCGCAGGTACTCTCTCTTTGGTGCGCGGGATCTCTTTTGTAATCAATTCTGACAATTGGTTTGGCGCAGGCGATGATGCTTGTCCTTGTGCTTGTTCGGTTCCACACCCATTGAGGATTGAGGGAATTAGGGTGCTGGCTGCACCTAGTCCCATCAGTTGAAGTGCTGTTCGACGGGAAAGCGATCGCTCAGTTGTTCGATCGTGACGATCGGTATTCATTGCAGTATCTCCTATCGTTGATATTAAGATTGAAATGGTTGCGTCTAACAATCGCAGGCTGATAAAAATCACCAACTGCTTAAATTCATACTAAGAGCAAATTAGGGAGTTGTTATTTCCGATTTGCTATGGCGCAATAACTGTAAGTTATTACCAAGTTATTCCTATGGAACTCCGCCAACTCAAATATTTCATTAGGGTAGCTGAAGAACTGCACTTTGGTCGAGCGGCTGAGTCACTTCACCTAAGCCAACCTGCACTCAGCAAACAAATTCAAGCACTAGAAGACAGCTTAGAGATCCAACTGTTTGAGCGGACAAAACATTGGGTGAGATTGACCAGCGCCGGACAAAAATTTCTCGAAACCGCGCATCGGATTCTGCATGAGGTCGAAGAAGGCATCCAAGTCACAAGACAGGTGGCGAATGGAGAAATTGGCAGGCTCAGGATTGGCTTCACTGAAGCGACATTATTTAGCCTTGCACCAAACATCGTCAGAACCTACCGAGAGCAATATCCACAGGTCAAATTGATACTCACCAGTGGGGGAACGGAAGCTCAGGTTGAAGCGATCCGCACTCATCAAATTGATGTGGGTTTTGTGTACCTTCCCATCCGCGAACCGTCTCTCTCGATTCATCCATTATTTGAAGAAGTTTATATCGCAGCGCTGCCAGCTTCCCATCGGCTGGCTCGACAGGAACAGATAGCGCTTCAGTCTTTGGCAAACGAACCGCTAATTTTTTATCCGCGATCGCTGGCACCTATACTCTATGCCAATTTCGTCAAATGCTGCGATCGAGCTGGGTTTGCGCCCAAGATTGTGCAGGAGGCTGAATTCGCTCAAACTCGCTTGGGGTTGGCTGCTGCTGGCGTTGGTATCACATTTGTGCTCTCCGATCTGCAAAGTCTGAGTGCAAAAGGCGTCGTTTACCGACCTTTAATCGGAGATTTCCTGATGCTAAAACTGGCTGTAGCATGGCGGCAGAACGAATCTTCACCCGTTGTACATGAATGTATCAAGGTGCTCAAAACCATCAAATCTGTTCATAATCCAGCTTGACTATCGATCGACTAACACTTGATGCACGCCACGATCGACATCAATAACATACCCTGTACGTTGTAGCTCAGGTCTTGGATTTTGCAGGACTCGCCAGAATTCGATGCCACCTTCGGGTTTTGGGGTGAAATAGTCATAGACTGTAACAGCTAGGGCATTTCCACTCGCATCTCCAGGCTGCGCCCTCTGGCAAGATGCCCTCAAACGGATAATCATTGATTTTTGTTAACTGACCAGAAGTGCGATCGAGCGTCATCAAACTCAGGGTTGCTTGACGGGTAAAGCGAGGCGAATTCGGAGGAAAGGCAGTCCCGCGCATATTGACGGTGACAACTTTTGAGCTATCGGGACTGATTGCCAAACTTTCGGGTGAATTATCTGCGATCGCAGTTGAAACCACACGATGCTGAACCTGTGATGCGGCAAGTTGAATTACTGACACGCTTCCGCGCGTTTCAGGTAATCGTTGTTCCAAGGTTTTGACTTGTTCGCCAAAATTACGCCCCCAATTGCTGCTGAGAAAAAAGCGCCCATCGGGGGTGAACTGTCCTGTGAACGGGTCTTTACCGACTTTCACAGGGCGACCCCAAGGAATTAGTTGTAGATTGTTTTTAGGGCTGTGTTGCACTTCGTAAAAGGCAATCTCATCGCGATAATCCAAATTCACTGCAAGATACTTTCCAGACGGATGCCATTGCACTTGACTGATATACAATCCGTTTTGAAATCGCTCTGGGTCAGGTTGAATTCCTAACTGGCGCAGTGAAAATTCTAACGGTTGACCTAATTGATTATTTTGAACTGGAATCAGGATAATTTCTTTGTCTGGAGTCTGCGTTGAAATTGCCAGTAAATCTCCGTTTGGATGAACATGGACGGTTTCGGGTTTGGGGGCAATTGCCATTTGACTCCGAACGGCTGGGCGACGGGGATTGGATAGATCGATCGCCACCAGTTGATTTCCGGGTGGAAGTTGTTCTCTGCGAGTCGCACCGACTGGCATCGCTCCAAGGGTTTCCACGACAAACGCAGTTCGACTATCGGGTGATAGAGCCAGTGCATAGGGTGCTCCGGTGACTGAGTTTGAGGCATTGACTGCGATCGTTTCTCGCTTTCAATTCAGTGGCAAAATCACGATCGACAACTGATCGCTTACACCTGGTGCAGGCAACTTACCATCACTATAGGTACTGGCAAGAAAATCGCCATCTGAAATAGCAGCAATATAGCGACCTGTAAAATTTGGGGCTTGAGCATGACTGAGTTGAGTTGAAATTAAGATTAGGGTAACGAAGCCGATGATGAATGCGATCGCGCTTCGAGTGATTCTCAAGGTGAAACATTTCTTGCTGCTCATAACTAAACATTTTAATAAAACGCTCAATGCTCTTTAATTTGCTTTCTGGTAAACCAACTGAACAGTAAAGCTGTTCCCACTCCCCAAGCACCATTGACCAACAAACCTGTAATCATGACTGCTGGTTTCCAACCTCCAGCGATCGCCTGACCTTTCAATGGTGCAACGATAAACCAAGCAATTAATGTCGGTGCTAATGCACCAAAAAATAACGCTACTAACCAATAGTTTTTGTTTTGTTGCCAGCGCAGCGTTATAGCAGCCCAAATTAAACCCCAAATTCCTCCCCAGAAAGCGATTGATAGAAATTGTGGGATACCAAATGGTTGTGTGGGTGTGGTTGGAAAGGGAGCAAAGGTTGTAAAGTTAACCGCATACAACAGCGCCAGTAAGCCTTGGTGAAATACCAGCACAGCAATGAAGCCAGCAACAAAGGCTAAGACAAATTGAGATATTCCTGCTTTTTGAGTCATGATTTATACCGATTTGCTATGTAAAACATCCTGATGAAATGCTCAATACTCTTTTGATTTTCTCAAATATCCCGCTCCTTAAATACTACTTCTGCCAAAGCCATTGCCTGCTGCACTTTCACAAAACCAACATAGGGAATCATGTGCATGATTGCTTCAATGATTTCTTGACTAGAGGCTCCCACGTTTAATGCTCCATTGACATGAACCTTGAGGGGTAGTTCTGAAGCCGTTGTATTCAATCCAGTCAAAGCAGAAACAGTTGCCAGTTCGCGGATTTTCAAATCTAGATTCGGACGAGAAAATACATCGCCATAAGAGAATTCTAAAATATACCGTCCGAGGTCAGGAGCAATATCTTCAAAGCTTTTCACGACTGCCTCACCCGATGATTTGCTAATTTGGTTCAAAGCGTCTAACCCTCGACGGTAACGCGCTTCATTGCTTTCAGCTTGCCGCCGACTTTCTAACTCCGGTTGGGGACTGGCAGCCGGAATTCCCCGTTGCTCGATTTCTGCAAAAATTTGCTGCGCGGCAGTAACGGCAGCCAGTGTTTTGGGATAGCCTGCATAAACGGTCATTTGCATCAATAGCTCTTTGATTTCAGTCTCCGTTGCACCAGCTCGCAATGCCCCTTCAACGTGAGCCTCCACCGAATTACTTTGGTTGCCTAAAGCTGTCACCATTGCTAGTGTGGCAAACTCACGGGATTTGAGGCTGAGCCCGCGCCGATTCCAAATTTCACCCCGTGCAAATTCGATGATTAACCGGGGTAAATCGGGTGCAAGGTTTGCAAACCGAGTTGCAATTGTTTTGACTCGATCGCCTTCTGTTTGTTGTAAATTCTGAATGCCGAGTTGATAGCGATCGCCTTCTGGTCGAGATGAAACTGGCTTGTACTCTAAATTGCGCTCTTTGAATACTTCTCGCGCGATCGTCATCCCATCTTGCGCCGCTGGAAATCCGGCATAGACGATCGCATTCAGAATTGTTTCTATGACTTCTTGAGGAGTACACCCGACATTCAGCATTCCATGAATGTGATACTTCAGTGCAGGACGAACCGAGCCGATCGCAGTTAGTGCCGCCACGATCGCAATTTCTCGCTGTTTCAAATCAAGTCCGGGTCGAGATAAAACATCGCCGAACACATTTTCCACAGTCATTTGGGCTAAATCTGGCGAGAAAGCTTCGAGTGGACGAATGGCGCGATCGTAATCATTCCCCCCAACTCGCTTGAGTGTTTCGATACCGCGAGTGTAGCGATCCTTCGATTGAGCTTGCGCTTTTTTAGTGAAGATGCCCAAAACAAATGTTGTGAGAGTTGCAATTATCGAAGTCAGGATTGAGCGCCGCATTCGTTGAGAGATTTGTGACATGATTTTTACGACACAGTGATTATGATTTTGAAAGCTTCAACTAAAGACCAGACATCATGCCGCCATCTACTAAAAGAGAAGTCCCCGTAATGTAGGAAGAATCATTGGATGCCAGGAACAATGCCGCTTCAGCAATCTCCTCTGCGGTGGCAATCCGCTTCAGCGCATCCACCAACTGTCGAGAAGCTTCTACTTTCTCCCGATCTCCTCCCGTTGTCCGTTGGAACAGGGGCGTATCCGTAATTCCAGGCGAGAGCACGTTAACTCGAATTCCCTGCTGACCATAATCCAGTGCTGCCACCTGTGCTAAACCCAGAAGTGCTCGTTTGGCAGATGTGTAGGCAGCAAAACCTGGTCGAGTAGCTACGGTATGTTGAGAAGCGGTAATCACAATATTTCCACCCCGCTTCATCATGTGCGGAATCTGGTATTTCATCGCAAGGAAAACGCCCCGCAGATTTGTATTCTGAACCCAGTCCCACTCCTCAACAGTGATCTCGTGGAGGGGCTTTGAGAGGACATCGCCAGCATTGTTCAGTGCGACATCCAGTTGACCGTATTTTTCAACAATGCGGTTAACAAACGATTCAACTTCTTTAGGCTGTGTCACATCTGCCTTGATGTAAGTGGCATCACTACCATTCGTTCTAATCAGTTGTTCTACTTCAGCCCCCAGATTTTCTCTACGTCCACAGAAGCCGACTTTGGCTCCTTCACGGGCAAAGGCGATCGCCGCCGCACGCCCAATTCCAGAGGTTGCTCCAGTGATTACGACCACTTTTCCAGTAAAGCGCCCCTTTGAGTTTGTGGGTTTGGGTGCAGGCTGCTGAGCATTTACTTGCGCTGTTAATCCAACCGTAGCGGCTCCAGCAATCCCTGCAATTCCTGTTTGGATAAGTTGACGACGGCTAGACTGCCGATTGGTGTTGTGCTTAATCATGTTTTTATGGTGTGGAAAACGATCGAAAATTTTCGTTGTTGCTGTAAAACCGTTCATGAGTTTTACAGCTTACTTGCCAAATGGGTTTCGATAGCTTAAGTGTAGATTCATGCTTAAACAAATGACAATAGCTTTTTTGAACACTACTGTCATGCAAAAATCGCATTAATCATCATGAGTCGTTTACAAAATTTAGAAGTCTTTGTGCAAGTCGTCAACAGCGGCAACTTTGCGAAAGCGGCGATCGCACTAGAAATCAATCCGTCTGCAATTAGCCGTCGCATCAGCTATCTGGAAGACCAGTTGGGGGTGCGTCTGTTCAATCGCACGACTCGCAGCCTCAGCTTGACCGAAGTCGGAGAACGTTATTTTAATCGTTGTCTCAGCATTTTGGCAGATTTGGAGGAAGCCGATCGCGAGGCAAAACAGCACAGCGAAGCACCCCAAGGATTACTGCACGTTAGTTGTTCAACAATGTTTGCCCATCGTCATCTGCTGACGCGGATTCCTGAATTTTTGACACACTACCCGCGCTTAAGGATTCAACTGGTGCTGACGGATGATGTGGTTGATGTAGTTAGTGAAGGCATTGATGTCGCCATTCGCATTGGTGAACTGGCAGATTCTTCACTGATTACACGCCGGTTAGTGCCCGATCGCCGCATTATTTGCGCGGCTCCAGCTTATCTCGATCGCTACGGAACACCGAAGACTCCCGACGATCTGGCGACTCACAACTGTCTCGCGTTAAATGCCTACAAAACCACCTTGAATCAATGGCGCTTTCGCGATCCAGTTGGACTTAGAGAAATTAGTGTAAGTGGAAATTTTACAGTCAATAGTGGCGTGGCGCTGTACGAGTCTGTGTTAGCAGGCTTAGGCATTGCTCGTGTTACCGAATTTTTGGCCGATCGAGCATTGCGATCGGGGCAACTGATTCGGATTCTTTCTGAGTACGAAGATGAGAATGATGTCGGAATTTATGCCATATTTCCAAGTAATCGTTACCTACTTCCGAAAGTGCAATGCTTTGTCGAATTCTTGGTCAAAAGCTGTTTAGACAACAGGGATGCAAGTATTTAGGGCGGGTGCATCTCAATTTTGTAAGGGCGAAGCACCTGACGGCAGACAATTTATTAGTAATAACCAAAGATTTACTGCCGTCAGGTGCTTCGCCCCTACGAATATATTTGCAAAACTGAGATGCACCCTTTAGGGCAACACCGTCGCGGTGCGATCGTGCAGATCGGCTGCAACACAAAACATTGGCCTAATTTCCTAATAGATGTATCACCTTGTTCATAGGCTTTAACTATTTTTTTACAATACTCGTGACAGTTTTTGGAACGATACTAAAAGTGTCAGGAGTATTGATTTTACAGAGAAGTGCTACAATTTCGTTCCCAGGCAGAGCCTGGGAACGAAATTGTAGAAAAGTTTAGCACGGAATCTGTAGGTCCGATCGCCCTAATACTCTCATATCTTCTTCATCAAGTTCGACTGGTGTACCGCTGCGAATCAGTTCCACAAAATCCTCATTCGGCACCATGATGCACAAAGTATACAAGCGTTCGCTGCCCATATTCTCAATTACGTGAGTGCTCATTGGTGGCACTAACAAACTATCTCCAGCCTTAATACTAACAGTTTTGCCGTCACAGGTTGCTCGCCCTTGTCCCTTGAGTACAAAAAACATTTCTACTGCGAATAGATGTCGGTTCGGAGGAGTTTTACCACCGGCATCAAAAATCTCAATGCAAACCGTCAATGAACTATTCGCCGCTGCAGGATCGAAGACAATTGCTAATCTATTAGTATCGCCAGGACTAATCCGAAATGCTTGGTAGTCTTGTGGAGACTTTGATACTGGAATCATGCACTGCTGATTTGTCATTTTTTTATGCTTAGCTGTGAGTTGTTATGTTTCTGATGTGATTAGCGGTCAATCCAGAGTCATTAGTTTGGGACTGATGCAAGATGACCAGAAACCGGGTTTTTAGGAGAAGACTCGTTACAAGGGACAAAAACCGCAAAAACCCGGTTTCTTTGATGCTGATGCATAAGTCTGGTAGTTGCCCACTTAGCCTCAAAAATTCCTTCCTAATGACTGCTGACTAATGACTAATGACTACTATTTAATTGCTTCTAACATAGCCTGAGAATCCGACAAAAAGCCAAAACATTGTTGAACGTTATAAAGAGTAGCTTGCCAGCAATACTCGGGAGATGTTGTAGCGGTACAATCTTTGACTAAAATACAGTCATAACCGAGAAAATTAGCATCTTGCAGGGTAGCCATGACGCACTGATCGGCGTTTACTCCTCCAAAGAAAAGTGTAGTTCTTCCCAGGTTCCGCAAGATACTATCTAAAGGAGTATCCCAAAAGCCACTCATCCGATATTTATCAACGCAAATATCTTCGGGTTGCTGTTCCAATTCATCCACAACAGCCGCCGCCCAACTCCCAGCCATCAACACAGATGCGCCGTTTTTAGGCAGTGGATCTCCCAAACCTACGCCGTCGCCTGTGGGATTGTAAACGTGACGGGAAGCTGCACTAATATTCATCAAATCGGGACGGTTTCCCCAGTTGATCCAAATAATTGGCATTGCGTGCGATCGCAATTTTGGCAGTAAATTTTGCAAAGGATTAATTGGACTCTTAGCAGGCGTTACATCTACGCCAATATGTGCTAACCAACCGTCGGGATGACAAAAATCATTTTGCATATCTATCACCAACATGGCCGCTTTTGCTAAATCCACACGCAGGGTTTTAGTTTCTGTTTCTAAAGTAACAATTTTTGGCTCAAGTTGCGATCGGGTGATGTCAGCAATTTTGGCATCAACTTTCCAAGCATTCGGCGGCACGCCCAAGGTGCGAAGAGTATCAGGATTCATATTCATTATGTCTCAGAAATAATTTTAATGTTATAACTATTTGATTCTTGATAACTCATCATATCTTAAATTTTTGTGATAATTAAGTATCCGGTGTACTCTTTTGATAAATTTTATAATTTATTAACTTTAAGGGCGATTCCTTGGGGGACAGCTTCGCTTCACCAAAATCTTACAAATGTTAGCGCCAAGCAATCATAAAATAGAAATAGATGTAAATTCACAAAAAGGGTAAATCTGTGATCTTCACTATTCAAAATGCTTTAATTCCAGTTGAGAGCGATTATGAAACAGTAGACGTGCAAGTGGTAGATAATCGCATAAGTGCAATCGCGCCTAATTTGTCTCCTTTGGGAACAGTGATTGACGGCACAAATAAGTTACTGCTACCCGGTTTTATTAACGCCCACACGCACTCTTCCGAAATGTGGCAGCGGGGTATTATTCCTCCTTTACCACTGGAATTGTGGATTGCAGAATTGTATAATTTTACACCTCTAGATCCAGAACAAATTTATTTGAGTGCCTTGGGAACTGCGGTAGAAACATTGCTATCTGGAGGCACAACTGTAGTCGATCATTTAGTCTTGATTCCGGGACAAGAATTAGAAACAATTGCCGCCGCAGTTCGCGCCTATCAAGAAATCGGTATTCGTGCTTTTATCGGGCCGTTAATTCAAGATGAATCCCTGACAGCGGGAATGCCTGCTGCTGAAAGTGCGATCGAACACGCTGATTACATTCTATCGACCAAGGCAACTTTAGATTTAATGGAATCAGCCATAAAACAGTTTCATAACCCTGAAGCAGGTATCAATATCTTATTAGCGCCAACGGGAATTCAACTATGTTCTGATGCTTTGTTTGAAGGCTGTATCGATTTGAGCGATCGCGAAAATCTATGCCGACACGCCCATCTCCTAGAAACCCTTGCCCAGAAACAACTAGCTCAACAGAAATACGGTTGTAGTGCTGTCAAACATCTCCAAGAAATCGGCTATTTAAGTTCCAAAACTTCTCTAGCCCATTGCGTTTGGCTAGATGATTCAGACATTGCAATTATGGCAGAAACTCAATCGACAGTTGTGCATAATCCCCTCAGTAACCTACGTTTAGGAAGTGGGATTGCACCAATTTTAAAATACCGTCAAGCCGGAGTCAATATTTCCTTTGGTTGCGATGGTGCCGCTAGCAATGACTCGCAGGATTTGTTAGAAGCGATTAAAATTGGCTCCATTTTACACAACGTCACAGATTTGGATTATCGCCACTGGATTACACCGCGCGACTCAGTAAAAATGGCATCTCTAGGAGGAGCAAAAGGCTTGAATGTCGGCGATGAAATTGGTTCGGTAACAGTTGGCAAAAGAGCTGATTTTGTGCTGTATGATTTAACCAGCTTATCATTACTTCCACGGACCGATCCGATTGGCTTACTAATATTAGGTCGCCCGACTAATGCGGTACATAGTGTTTGGATAAATGGGAAACAAATTGTTGCTGAAGGCAAGGTAAAAACTATTGATGTTGATGATTTGAGGCAGCAATTATTCGATCGCACCGAGTGGACTAGCAAACGTCAATCGCCAATGGTGAGTCAAATAGAGGCTCATTACCGTCAAGTGATGAATTTGCATAGTTGACTTTGATCTAAATATACTCTATTTTTGTACAGGGTCGATCGCTCATTAACCACAATTAAATTGAGATCCAACTCAAAAAAATGACAATCAGAAGAGGTGATTAAACAATGGTCAGCAATCTAGGTGCTTACGATGTCATCTGCTTCGGCGATGAAGTTCCAGGGGTTCTAGCTGTCATCTCCGCAGCCAGAGAATATCGCCGCCGCACAAATCGGTATCCGCGAATTCTGCTAATGTCCAAAGGAAATTTGCAGGAAGGCATTGGTGGGCATTTGGTAAGAGGTAAACTCTCTTATTTAGATAGAAGTCAAATTAGCCCAGAACTTCAAAAATCTTTAGGTTTAGATACCTTTGGTTCACCACCTGCAATCTATAAAGAATTCCTGCAAAAATCTGGCGTAATTGCGATAGCACTCGACCCTAAAAAAGCCAATGCAGCACTTAAAGAAATGCTGTCGCAAGCTCAAGTAGACCTTCTTAGCAACGTCGAAATTAAATCTGTCACCAAACAAGGTCAAAAGATTGCTAGCATAACTACATCTAAAGGTACTATTTATACCGGAAAGCAGTTTATTGATGCTACTGTCAATGGTGAATTAGCTCAAGCTGCTGGCGTCAAAAAGCTGAAGGGATTTGAAACCTTTGGTCTTCCTTATTCAGAACTTCCAGTCAGTCTCGTTTTTGAAACCATAGGACTAAGTGTCAAAAGACTCAAAGAACTCGATTATACCTATACAAAACGCTTCACAAATCTTGCAGATTCCCAGGCTCAACAATTTCTACTGCACGCTGCTGGTATGGATGCCAAACTAGCAGAAAAAATTCGCATGGAAATGCTAGATACTAAAGGCAATCTCAAAACTCTGTGGGCTGGCAATGATTACATTGATGTTCGCTCACCAGCTTTGTCTGTATCTTATCACTCCTTTAGAGGCACAAGACTATTATTTCCTCAAACCAGTTCAATTTTAGATGAAGGAAATATAGCCATACTTCCAGGAGAAAGACTTTCCTGGAATGCGGTTTTATTTGCAGTCAACAGCACTGAAGCAGAAACCTTAGCAAGAAGTGGAGGAAAACCTACTCCTAGAATGCTACAAGAGATGTCATCTGTGGTAACTTGGCTGAAGAGTTTAGGAGCTAATTCGGTAATTCCTGCTTCAGAACTTTATATCAGACACGCTGGCAATATTACGGGAGTTGTAGAACCTTTAACTGGTAACAAAATGCTGTTTGGTGGCGTACCAGCTAATGAGGCATTGGCAACATTTAGCTATCATTTTGATGTTCGCGGAGGCATCATAGGCATTAGTGAAAAAGCGAATAGTCAAGGGTGGTTCAAAAGTGTCAGCTTTAAACCGCCCACTTTTAATATTGGCATCGCCCACGCATTAGTTAAAAATGTTCCTAATCTGGCAGTGGTGAGTCCATGTTCTGGCTTTGAAGGGTTTGCCTGTTCTGTAGGCCGAATTGTTGAATTCAATGCCGCTGTTGGTCAAGGTGTCGGCATCGCAGCGATTATTGCCATTCTTGATAACAAAAATATAGCTGATGTATCTAACCGAGAAGTGAGGCAAGTTTTAGCGACAACAGGTCAATTACCTAAAATTTATGGCATGGCAAACAATTCTGAAGGTACTCTACTAGCGCAATTCGAGGGTCTTTTTGATTCGAGTTATATTGCGTAATTTCTATAATAGTAAGGTGCTACGACTAAAGAAACCAGATTTTTTATCGAAAAACTTTGTTCCAGCCGACAGATTTGGTAAAAAACCAGGTTTCTGACACCCATCCGTCCAGAAATAATGGTAAAATAAAAATCAAAAAATGATCGTGTTTGCGAAAAATTGATGATAAAACTGCACCGAGGGCGGCGGATACTGGCTTTAATAATTGCTTTTGCGATCGCACTTACCTCCACCGCCATCTTCTCATCCCGTGTCTCGGCTCAAAATCCGCCAAAAACTCCTATAAAAACTGAATTACGTGGCATTTGGCTAACTAACATTGACAGCGACGTGATCTTTTCTCCCAAAAACATCACAGACGCTGTAAATAGGCTAGACAAACTAAATTTTAATACCATTTATCCTACGGTTTGGCAAGGGGGTTATACCATTCATCCTAGTGCTGTAGCCAAACGAGTATTCGGATATTTAAACGACCCCACACCAGCATTAAAAGGACAAGATGTCCTCAAAGAAATTATTACAGCAGCGCAGAAAAAAGGTATAGCAGTAATCCCTTGGTTTGAGTTTGGTTTCATGGCCCCCGCCGACTCAGAATTAGCCAGATTGCACCCCGATTGGCTGGCAAAACGTCGCGACGGTTCGACTATTTGGAAAGAAGGCACAAACGATCGAGTCTGGTTGAGTCCCTTTCATCCTGAAGTACAGAAATTTATCCAAGATTTAGTTGTCGAACTTGTGGCAAACTACGATTTAGATGGTATTCAATTTGATGACCATTTTGGCTTACCCTCGGAATTTGGATACGAACCGCTGACAGTTTTAATGTATCAGAAAGCCATCAAAAGCCGTCCTGCCAATGACTACCGCGAAACATTCTGGATACGCTGGCGGGCTGACAGAATTAATGACTTCATGGCGCGACTTTTTACAGCTATCAAAGCCCGAAAACAAAAATGTATTGTCAGCCTCTCACCCAACCCGCTTCACTTCGCATTACCCGCCCACTTACAAGACTGGTTTACCTGGGAAAGACGCGGTTACATCGAAGAAATTGTGTTGCAAGTTTATCGCAGCGACATCAACCGTTTTAATCAGGAACTAGAACGAGAAGAAGTTAAACTGGCCAAAGAACACATTCCAACTGCGATCGGCATTTTAACAGGTTTAAGAAATAATCCGGTTCCGCTCAAACAAATTCAAGAGCAAATGCAAGAAGTGCGAAAAAGAAATTTTGCAGGCGTTTCGTTCTTTTTCTACGAAAGTTTATCAAGTTGGGCTAAGGAAACCCCGGAACAGCGAAATGCTGCATTTCGAGGATTCTTTCCCACAAAAATACAGCGCCCCGCTGTTTAAAATATGAGTTATGGTTTGTAATAAGGACTAAAGTGATTACTACAAACCTGTGAATTAATTGCCCATGTTGAAACAAAAAATATTCTACGGATTTATTGTTCCCAATTTATGCTTGGCTATCTTACTAACTATCGGCTACCTGACTCCGAAGAAGTGGGGAAATTACTCGCAAACAAATTGTGCAATTCCCATTTATATTGCCAATCAAGGCATCCACACGGAGATTATAGTTCCAGTTGAAAATGAATACTTTAACTGGAATCAATATTTACGTTTAAGCGAAATCGGGCGCGATGCAAATTCTGAGTATAAATATTTATCTTTCGGCTGGGGAGACAGAGCTTTTATGCTGGAAACTCCAACTTCAGCCACCATCAACCCAGTGACGGCTTTGAATGCACTATTTCTACCTACTCCGTCTACTGTGCAAGTCCAAGGTTATCGGGTTTTTCCGCAAAACAAAGAAACAAAATGTGTTAAAATCAGCGGAGCAAATTATTGGAAAATTGTAAATTTCATCAAAAGCTCGTTCCAATTAGATGCAGGAGGTAATAAAATTAAAATCGGCTATGGCTACCACAACAGTGATAGTTTTTATGAAGCAAATGGCAGTTATTCTATCTTGAGAAGTTGCAATGACTGGACAGCGGAAGCTTTGATAAAAGCAGATGTCAATACTCCTTTATGGTCTACGCTTTCATCAGCGGTTATGTTTCATTTAAACAGCGGTTGTGAATGTATTTAAGAAGGAAGAAGGAAGAAGATGCCCAATTGCCAATTCCCAATTCCCAATTGCCAATTCCCAATTCCCAATTCCCAATTCCCTCTTTGGCCAATTCCCAATTCCCAATTCCCAATTCCCAAATATTATGAATGTAATTCCCGCGATCGACCTATTGGATGGAAAATGCGTCAGACTCTATCAGGGAGACTACGCGAAGTCCCAAATTTTTAACGACAACCCTGTGGAAGTCGCCAGACAGTGGGTAAATGAAGGCGCAACCATGCTGCATTTAGTAGACCTCGATGGGGCCAAAGCGGGTCATCCCGTCAATCTAGCAGCGATTGAAGCCATTGTCAGAGCTGTTGATGTGCCGTGTCAACTAGGAGGCGGAATGCGCGATCGCACTTCTGTCACTACTATCCTCAATTTAGGCGTTCGGCGCGCGATTCTCGGTACTGTGGCTGTCGAACAACCGCAGTTAGTCGGCGAATTGTGCGCCGAATTTCCGGGTCGAATTCTGGTGGGAATCGATGCCAGAAATGGTAAAGTTGCTACCAGAGGCTGGCTGGAAACTTCCGAAGTTTTAGCAACAGAATTAGCACAGCAAATGGCAGAATTAGGCGCTGCTGAAATTATTTATACCGACATTCACCGCGACGGTACGATGGAAGGGCCGAATTTAGAGTCTTTGCGCGAAATTGCCAATGCTATTTCGATTCCGGTGATTGCTTCCGGCGGCGTTAGTTCGATCGCAGATTTGTTAAGTTTGCTGGCTTTGGAACCAATTGGTGTCAAAAGTGCGATCGTTGGTAGGGCAATTTATACCGGCGATATCTTGCTAAAAGAAGCAATTCAAGCCGTGGGACAAGGAAGATGGCAGGATGTACCGCCCGACTTGGGTTCTTCAAGCTTTGCTTAAAGTCATGTCTCCTTCAATTGGCTACCAAATATCTAGCAGTTATCAATTTTCCGACTAACAGTCAACAGTCAACAGTCAACAGTCAACAGTCAACAGTTAACAGTTAACAGTCAACAGTCAACAGTCAACAGTCAACAGTCAACAGTCAACAGTCAACTCATGTTTGTGAACCATACAATTACAGCCTTAAGTTCTGGGATGGCATCCCTAGTTGCTCCCATACCTTTGTTAGCAACAGTCGATCCCGAAAATTCGCCGATCGTCCTCAGCGGAGTTTTGCTCAGTTTAGTAGTGATTTATATCGCCAGTAAATTAGGCGCAGAAGTAGCTAGAAACTTCGATTTGCCGCCCGTATTGGGTGAATTGGTAGCAGGGGTAATTGTCGGGGTGTCTGCTTTACACCTGATCGTTTTTGCCGAAAGCGGGCTGTCAGCTTCAGACTCCGGGATTATGAGTGTTCTGCAATCGCTCAACCATCTATCCCCTGTCGCCCTTACCAGTGTTTTTGAGTCGCAGAGTGAAGTCATTTCTGTGCTGGCTGAATTAGGCGTAATTATTCTGCTGTTTGAAATTGGCTTAGAGTCGGATCTTCAACAACTAAAACAAGTCGGAGTTCAAGCCGTCGTTGTCGCCTGCGTGGGCGTGGCTGTTCCCTTTGCCGCAGGTACTGTTGGCTTGATGGTAATTTTCCACACTCCGGCAATTCCAGCAATTTTTGCGGGGGCGGCTTTGACAGCAACCAGCATCGGAATTACCTCGAAAGTGTTGTCGGATTTAGGACAACTGACATCTAAAGAAGGTCAAATTATTGTCGGTGCGGCGGTGATTGATGATGTGCTGGGAATTATTGTCCTAGCTGTTGTCGCTAGCTTAGCTAAAACAGGTGAAATTGATGTTGTTAATGTCATCTATTTGATTGTCAGTGCAACTGCTTTTCTGTTAGGTTCGATTCTGTTGGGCGGTGTCTTCGACAAAACCTTCTCGGCGGTGGTGGGTCAACTCAAAACTCGCGGCAATATTATCATCCCTGCCTTTATTTTTGCCTTATTCATGGCATTTCTGGGCAACGCAATTCATCTCGAAGCGATTTTGGGTGCTTTTGCTGCGGGCTTGGTTTTGGATGAAAGCGATGCGCGCCATGAGTTGGATGAATTGGTTAAACCGATCGCCGATATCATTGTACCCATCTTTTTTGTGACGGTGGGAGCCAGGGCGGATTTGCGAGTTTTGAATCCAGCGATACCGGACAATCGGGCGGGACTTTTAATCGCTGCTTTCTTGATTGTGGTGGCGATTGTTGGCAAAATTGTCACAGGTTGGGTGGTGTTTGGTGTGCCGGGAATCAATCGATTGGCGATCGGAGTTGGGATGATTCCTCGGGGCGAAGTCGGGTTAGTTTTTGCCGGAATTGGTTCCGCGAGTGGGGTTTTGG
Source organism: Cyanobacteria bacterium OTE_58_metabat_593 (assembly GCA_031372825.1). GTDB lineage: Bacteria > Cyanobacteriota > Cyanobacteriia > Cyanobacteriales > Microcoleaceae > Microcoleus. The sequence continues at coordinate 16,640 of JANMLZ010000032.1, forward strand.
ATAAACCGCTGGAAGTCTCGATTATTATCATGGTGATTCTAACCACATTTTTAGCGCCGCCATTTCTGCGGATTGCTTTTGGCGATACGGTAGAACCTCCAGCTAGCGGGGAAACTGCAAGCAAACAAATCGTTTGATTTAGGGGAATTTGAGCTGAGGGCGATCGGCTGATTTGGAAACAAAATTAGAAATCTCCCAGAATTCTTGTGGAACAGGCATCCTGCCTGTTCGAGATTGGCTTTTTGCCAGATTTATAATGTCGATCGTCCATCCAACTTTTTTCGCCGTAATTTCTAAGAGATGTTAAACAATGTCCCGCCTATCTTCCGCCCTATTTTTTGCTTTCTTATTGCTATTTCCCACTGCCACAATTGCTCAAATTGTCCCCGATCGCACTTTAGGAACTGAAAACTCCCGCACAGTATCCGACACCATCAATAACCTACCATCAGACCGCATAGAAGGCGGCGCAAGTCGTGGTGTTAATCTTTTTCACAGTTTCCGCGAATTCAACGTTGGTGAAGGCAGAGGAGCCTATTTTGTCAATCCTAACGGAATTGCTAACATTTTTACCCGCGTTACTGGTGGCAATCCTTCCAATATTTTAGGAACATTAGGAGTACAAGGAAACGCCAACTTATTTTTCCTGAATCCGCAAGGAATTATCTTCGGCCCTAATGCTCGATTAGATTTGCGCGGGTCATTTTTAGGTTCAAGTGCTGATAGTATTATTTTTAACAACGGGTTTGAATTTAGCAGCACCAACCCAAACACAGTCCCCTTATTAGCAATTAATATTCCTGTGGGTTTGAGATTTCGAGACAATCCCGGCACAATTGTCAACACTTCCCAAGCAATTGGCCCAACACCAACCTTACCACCACTGACAGTAGAAATTCCTGTTTCTAACAAACTTGGTTTAGCAGTAGATCCTGGTCAAAGTTTAGGGTTAATTGGCGGAGATATTCAACTAAACGGCGGCAATTTAACAGCTTATAGCGGACAAATATTACTGGGAAGTGTCAAAACTCCAGGTTTAGTGCAATTTGAACCAACGGCTTTAGGTCTGAATTTAAACTACGGCAATATTCAGAACTTCGGCAATATTGAAATGAACGGTGCGTTGATAAATACCAGCGGATTAGGAGGTGGAAAAATTGATATCAGAGGCGGAAACGTCACCGTCAGCAGTTCGGGAATTTATGGATTAACATTAGGAAATATAGATGGTAGAGGGATTAATATCAACACCGAAAACTTGCGAGTACAGGGAGGGTCGCAAATATACACCTCTACACTGGGAGATGGCAAGGGGAGCGATATCAACATCGGGGCTAATGACTCAGTAGAAATCAGCGGGCTGGGAATAGAAGGCTATCAGCGGTTTTACATCCAATATCTGACATCTGGAACCTTCACCCCCTTTGACCCGCAAATTGTTCTGAACGCTGGTACTTTGGGCAGTGGATCTGCCGGAAACATGAATATTGACACCGGACGGCTGCTGCTGCGCGATGGGGCAATAGGCGGCACAGCCACTCTGGGTGCTGGAAATGGCGGCAATCTGAATATGCGTGCTAACACCATTGAAATGATCAGTTCAGTGCTCAGCAGCGGAACAACTCGCGGAAGTACCGGTCAAGGTGGCAGCATAACTGTTGATGCCCAACGGTTAATCATGCGCGATGGCAGCAATCTCGTCAGTATCAGTCGCAGTAATGGAGCATCGGGAAATATGACCATTAAAACTGCTGAATCTATAGAATTGTCGGGGAGTCTCCCTGGAAGTACGGCGCAAACTACGATCGGCACGAACTCTTTCGATGGGAATGGGAAAGCTGGGGATATTACGATCGATACTAAGCGGCTGACCCTTTCTGATGGAGCTGTAATTACTTTATCAACGGGTGCGATTATTGGCGGAGTGGTGTTTTCAACCAGTGGGGGGCCTGGAGGAAATTTAACGGTGAGAGCTTCAGAGTCGATCGAAGTGAGTGGCGTGTCTGGAGTTTTGGGGAATTCGGGCTTCGTCGCACCGAGTGCTCTGGGTACTCAAACTACAACCTCTGGTAGGGGTGGAGATATCCGCCTGTTCGCGCCCCTGCTATCTGTACGAAATGGGGGAACTATTTCTGCGGGTTCTTTGAGTGGAGCAGATTCGGGAGATATTACGATTAATGCCGATCGCGCAGAAGTGCAAGGCATGGCGAGTAACGGTGGCTTCAGGAGTAGAATTGAGGCTTCATCTGGCAGCGCGAATGCTGTTATTAATCCCAAGGCTACGGGGAATGCCGGTTCGTTGAATCTGAATGTTAATCAATTGATTGTCCGGGATACTGCAACGTTGAATGTGCAATCTTTGGGAACGGGACGCGCTGGTAATATTAATGTTGTCGCAGACTCGATCGCCCTTGACAACAAAGCCAGCATTGATGGTACAACTGTATCTGGTACTGGAGCAAATATTAACCTCCAAGCACAAAGCATTCAGTTGCGACGCGGCAGCAGAATTACCACCGATGCAGGTAGTTCGGATGGTGGAAATATCAGAATTAACAGCGATATTTTGGTAGCCCTCCCGCGAGAAAATAGCGATATCACAGCTAATGCTCGCACAGCTAGGGGCGGAACTGTGACGGTGAATGTACCGAACATATTTGGTTTTACGGCTGTTAATCGCGAGGAAGCTAGAAGCCGTTTAGGATTAACTGATGCTGAATTTGCCGCTTTACAGGTCAATCCAACTTCTTTACTTCCCACTAGCGATATCGCCGCCATTTCTCAACAGGCTGGCCCGGCTTTGCAAGGGGCGGTAACGTTTAGTAGTGCTGGTGTCAATCCGGCTCAAGGATTGGTAGAATTGCCGCAAAATGTTGCCGATTCGGGGCAGTTAATTGTGACTAATCCTTGCACTCAAACGGCTGGGAATGAGTTTACTATTACTGGTAAAGGAGGAGTACCTCCGAATCCTAATGATGCGCTTAGTAGCGATTCTGCTCAGTTTAGCTGGGTGGAATCGGCCAGAGGTGAAAGTCAGAAAACAGGAGTTAAAAAGCCTGAAGTAGAAATACAGCCAAGGGCAGTGATTCCGGCTCAAGGTTGGGTGATGAATGCTCAAGGACAAGTAACACTGGTAGCAGATAATTCAACGACTCAAGTTCCGCAGCGCCAGAGGCGAGCTTTGCCTGTTTGTCCAGAGCGCTGAAATACGGTTGATGGTGGCTGTAGTCAGGATAGAGGAGACGGCAATGCCGTGTCCCTACCCCAAAATAATCTTGTAGGGACACGGCATTTGCCGTGTCCCTACAAATCTCACCGGAAATTAACCAGGTTGAAGATTACTTAATGAACAGCATTTCTTGATAAGTAGGCAAAGGCCACAAATCATCAGCGATTTCACCTTCCAAAGCATCAGCATACTGGCGAACCTCATCCATCAAAGGACGAATTGTTTGCGAAGCATACTGCATATGATCTTCTGTGGAAGCAAAATCATGCTTGCTCAAAGCAGCAGTTAACTTGCTAACACAATCCATCATCGATTTAACCAGCGTGGCTACCTTTTGGGCAGTTTCCTTGTCCAGTTCAATGCCAATTTCTTTCAAACCTGCGATCGTGTTAGAAAGATCGGACAAATAACTCACTGCTGCTGGATAAATCATGGTTTTTGCCATGCTTACTACCAATTTCGCTTCGACTTCAATTGCCAGCAAATACTGCTCTGCATAGACATCGTAACGGCTTTCCAATTCAACAGGAGTCAAAACACCTGTCTTTTCAAACAACTCCTCAATGTATCCAGCCTTCAACACAGGCAAAGCATCTGCTGTCGTCCGCAAGTTGGCTAAACCGCGTTCTTCCACGGCCATTTTGTGCCATTCTTCCGAATAACCATTGCCGCCGAATACCACTGCACCATGTTCGTCCATCACTTCTTTCAGGACTGTTTGGATTGCTGCATTCAGTTCAGTTCCTTTCGCCAAATCGCTTTCTAACTTGTTAGCAATCCAGTCCAAAGAATCTGCCAGAATTGTATTCATTGCCACCAATGGGCCCGAAACAGACTGACCAGAACCTACAGCGCGGAATTCAAAACGATTACCAGTAAAGGCAAAGGGCGATGTCCGGTTTCTGTCACCGGCATCCTTGATGAAAGTAGGCAATGTTTCTACGCCTAAGTTCATGATTCCCCGACCTTGAGAGTCCTTAACTCCACCCTTGCTAATTTGCTCGAAGACATCTTCTAATTGTGAGCCCAAATAGACGGAGATAATTGCTGGCGGAGCTTCGTTAGCACCCAATCTATGATCGTTACTAGCAGTAGCAACTACCGCGCGCAATAAGGGGCCGTATTTGTGAGCTCCGCGAATCACAGCGCCGCAGAAAACTAGAAATTGTACGTTGGAGTGTGGTGTATCACCTGGGTCTAATAAGTTTCCTTGGGTAGCATTGCCAACAGACCAGTTGACGTGTTTGCCGGAACCATTGATGCCTGCAAAAGGCTTTTCATGCAACAAACAGACAAAACCATGTTTCTTCGCAGTGTTACGAAGAATTGTCATGGTTAATTGTTGGTGGTCGCTGGCGACGTTTGCTGATTCAAAGAATGGTGCAATTTCAAATTGACCGGGTGCTACTTCGTTGTGGCGAGTTTTGGCAGGAATGCCCAGGCGGTACATTCTTTCTTCTACTTCCTGCATGAAGACTTGGACGCGCTCTGGAATGGCTCCAAAATAATGGTCGTCAAATTGCTGACCTTTGGCAGGAGGTTTGCCAAATAGGGTGCGACCTGCTAACATTAAGTCGGGGCGATTGTTGGCAAAGTTTGAATCTACTAAGAAGTATTCTTGTTCGGCGCCGCAACTGGAGTTTACTGGAGCTACTTCGGTGTTTCCTAATAGTTTCAAAACTCTCGTTGCTGCTTTGTTCATGGCGGCAATGGAACGCAAAAGCGGCGTTTTCTTATCTAATGCTTCACCTGTCCAGGAAATGAAAACAGTAGGAATGCACAATGTCATGCCGTTGTCTGTTTCCATGACATAAGCAGGGCTGGTGACATCCCAGGCTGTATATCCGCGAGCGGCGGCGGTGGAACGGATGCCGCCGTTGGGGAATGACGAGCCATCTGGTTCGCCTTGTACGAGAACTTTGCCGGCAAATTCTGAGATGACTGAACCATCGCCTTGGACGGAGATGAAACCGTCATGCTTTTCGGCGGTGCCGTTGGTGAGCGGGTAGAATACGTGGGCGTAGTACAGGGCTCCTTTGGAAATAGCCCAGTCTTTCATGGCTACTGCAACTACATCTGCTACTGAGGCATCGAGTTTTTGGCCGGTTTGAACTGTATTTTTTACTGATTTGAAAATGCTTTTGGGCAGACTTTCTTGCATCTTGCTCAGACTAAAAACGTCTGTTGCCCACATATCTTCTAGTCGCTTCGGAGGCCGGGCTGGCATCAGTTTGCGGTTGACGATTTGAGAAATTGCTTGAACGCGCGATTCGTTTCCACTCATGGTTATTTCTGTTGTTGATTAGGGGACGATTAATTTTGAAAAAATACGACTTAGGAAGAGCCGGTTGTTAGTGAGGATGTTTTTCCTCTTTCTTGTTTTCTAGTAATGACTTTTCGTCTTCACTAGAAACAATTTTTATTACGGGTAATTGCAGCGAGGTGCGATCGCTTCACCAGCATATTTATGATCATCAAATGTCAGATGCGTTTGGATTTCGGTTATTAGCAAAACAATAGATGACAAGAGTGTGCACTAATTTGAGTCAATATTATAGATGTCAACATTGCACAGATTTAGTACCTAATCTTTACCCTGGAAAAGCTCAAAAATTTTGTGCCGATCCCAATTTCTTTGAATTCAGGTCAAAACTACTGGGGGTTTTTCACTGTTGGGCGATCGAGAAATCGCATTTTACCAGGTAACACACTTGTGTGGGGTTTTGGAGAATTATCTAAAATACACAATCTACACTTGGAAAGTGTAAACAATCGTTAATCAAATAAATGTATCCTAGACTACAGAATTTAATTTTTGTAGAACTGTGATAGAAAGGTTCCGGCGGAATATCTGTTGCTGCTTCGCGGGAGTTGTCTAGACTATGGCGTTTAGGGCGGGTAGCCAGGGAATATCTGTAAGCCCCGGTTCATAGCCAACTTGTTTAATCAGTGTCGTCACTTGTCCTCGATGGTGAGTTTGATGATTGAACATATGCGTCACCAAAACCCAATTCGGTAACACGCGGTGTTTACCATCTACATTACTTGTGTACTCAAATGGTTGATTCAACCAGTGAGAATCAAGATTAATAGACCATTCGAGAATTTCGCGATCGCATTTTTCCCGTTCTGCTTTCAAAGCATTAAAATCAGTATACAACTCCTGTCCAATTACTGTGACGGAAAATGGGCTACCAATGAAACGCCCCATCCATGCTTTGTCACCATACAGTAAGTGATTTAAAGTACCGTGAATGGATTTAAAGAAGGCACCCAGATCCTGTTTGCGCTGTTCGTCAGGAATTGCCTCGCAAACTGAATATAGATTTTGGTTCATCCAGCCATTGTACTCGGCCATTAGCTGGTAGTAAGTGCGATCGTACATTTTCAAAACTTAGCCATCTGGCAAAATTTAATTATACAGTTGTAGGGTGCGTCAGCAGCGCGTCATGTCAATTCCGCTTGCATCGGAATTAATCTTACCCGAAATCAGGACACGGCAGTGCCGTGTCCCTACAATTAATCGCCGTAGGGACACGGCACTGCCGTATCCTCTATATCATAAGGAGTGCAACCGGAATTGATCACCTTTGAATTGAAAATAACTGTTGTCGAACCAGTCGTTTATAAACATCTAATCCTAACTTCTTAGCTCTGACATCCTCGGTTAACTTTTTGATCGAGAGTTTGTGAGTATTTTGTTGCTCTACAATCGCCCACTCGTTTTTGCGATAGATTGCTTCCCCTTCTTTTCTAGCTTGCTTAAACATTTGACGCATTGTTGAATTGCTCATCTGCCGATCGCTCTCACAGTAGGCATTCATCGTTTTGCCGATCGCCCAAGTTGCCATAAACGCATCAGACGCCCCTAAATTCGTACCCAGGTTCGGTAATAACTTGGCGATGTCGATCGCAGTCAGCCATGCCGACACAAAGCCCAAATTGCCCACAATTCCCTCAAACAACGATTGAGATTCGAGATCCTTATAGCCCCAAAGTCCGCCAACTTCCGAAATTAAAGCGAACTGAATATCAAGGGCTACTGACTCTGTATAGGTACTCATTAAGGGAGATGGAAATGCTCCGAGTACCGCAGTGGCGATCGCACCATACAAGATTTTTTGATCGATCACTTCTGTCCGTTGCTGAACATCTTTGATCGGTTGAATAGTTCGATCTCCTTGAACTGTATAGCTTTGATTCACTAACTCATGCAACTGCTCGATCGTGGCTGCGTCCAAATTGAAAGTGTCTTTAATTTGCCCAACGATCATTTTTTCAGACGGATGAGGTTCTGCCTTGGCAGCCATCAAACGATAAGCTGTGTAATAAGTGAGTTCCTGTTCGACTGGGGTGGTAATTTGAGCCAATTCTGCCGATAGATCGATCGACTCATCTAGCAAATGATCCCACATCATCCCCCTCGCAAACACTCGTGCACTAGAGCGGAGTTGCACTTTTTCCGATTCATTTAAGATACCATCGGCTTTGGCAACACAAATTAGGACTTTCAGCCTAGCCAAGGCTTCGCCCGAGATTACCGGAGTCTCAGCATTGGGCACAGAAACCTGAGCGATTGCTCGATCGGGCTCTGGAACAATCAACAGTGGACAGGTGGCGCGGTGTAGAATAAATTGGCTCAAACTACCCAACAACATTTCTTGTAACTGATCCCGTTTCCGTCGCCCCATCACAATCAGATCGACATTTTGAGAGCGCTTCAAAATGCTATCCCCAAACTCTTCAGTTGTGATCACATAGTTAAGATCGCAGAGAGATTCTAGGGGATGAAAAAGTTCTTTTAGTTCTGCCTTACCCATTGAATTGGGTGGGGTTTCGTGAATGGGAGCGGATTCTGCATAATCTAACTCTGGTTCAGTTATGTGCAGAATTGTCATTTGGGCACGAACTTCAGATCCCTTCAACCAAACTTGCAAAAACTCTACTATGGCGATCGCACTCGGGGAAATATCAGCGGCGACTAAAATCTTCATATTCTGAATTTACTCCTAATCTTCTATCTCAAGCTGTCGTCTAGCAATTTCATCAATATCTTGAAATTGCCCTGCTTTAGCAGCCCACAATAAACCAAAAATTACGAAAAAGCTAATTGGTAGCAGCACCCAAACTAGCGACCACATTACCACAGTGCCATCTCCAACACCAAACCAACTGCTGTGCATGACTGTTTCGCTAGTCATTTTCTCCTCAGCAGCGAGCAGTGGCAAAAGTGCAGAAACCATGAATTGATTGAACATGATCTTAAACCTACGACGATGATTCTACGGGTGATTTCCAAGCCCCTAAAGACTGGATATAATCAGTCAAGTCAGATAGTTCTTGTTCGGAGAGGTAATCGAATGCAGGCATGATCGACATTGGGTTATAATCACGAGGATTCTTAAAGTGTCCGATCAAATAATCCCGTGCAGGTGCACCAATTTCTCTTCTCCAAATCTGCCCTTCATTCGATAAATCCGGGCCTTGGCGGGCGGTTCCTAAAAGGTGAGGGCGATCGTAATAATAGTCGCCAGATTTAGAAATCCCGAACGTCGATGCTAAATTTTCATCTGCCTTAACGCTTCGTACTTGCTGAGAATGGCAGTAAACACAGCCTTCTCTGGTATAAATATGTCGCCCTTTTAATTCCGATGGTGTGTAAGCTACTAAGCCCACACTGGGTTCGGTAATTGAGGACATAAATGCAGGTGCGACGGCTAAACCACTAAAGGCTAAGCCAAATAAGATAGATAAACCAATAATAATCGGAAAAACTCGAATGTATCTCATTTCTGTGCCACCTCTAATTTACTATTTTCTGGTAATAATGATTGTTCAGTAGATGCTGGGGATGTTGTCAAGGTTTGCCAAATATTCCAAATAAATACGCTTTGTCCGACTAGCAACATACCGCCGCTGATGGCACGAACAATGTTGTAGGGTGTACGCAGCATCATTGTTCCAGTGGGAGAATTTCCCATTTCCCATTCGTTTCCTTCGATTAAGCCGATCGCAGCCATTGAGGCGACGTAGCCGATGATACCCAACAGAGTCAGCCAGAAATGCCATTCTGCCAAGGATTGTGAGTATGATAATTTGCGGGATTTTTCCAGATAGAAATAGGTAAATGCTACCAATCCAGCGATCCCAAATCCCAGAAATCCTAAGTGCACGTGGGCGATCGTCATGTAGGTAAAATGAATCTTGGCATTGAAGGACATAATCGCCAAGGAGCTCCCCCACAGAGACGCGCCCGCGTATCCCAAGTAGGCCAAAATGCTAAAACGATAGCTCACGTCTGTTTTGAGCACAGACAGCGCTCCGAGGGCTGTGCCGCCAAAATTGACGATCGTCGCAAACACCGGCACAAACATCGCCAACGAAGCCGTAACCGAAGCAGACATCACCCACATTGGTACAGGCCCCCAAATCACATGGTGTCCGCCATTCCAAGGATAGAAAGCTGCTAATGTCCAGAAACCAACAAAGGAAATTGTGTGGCTATAAAGTGGCTTTTTCACCTGTTTTGGCACAATATAATAGAGTGTCGCCAATCCCAAGGTGGTCAACCAAATGCCGAACAAATTATGACTGTAGAACCAATTGACGATCGAATCTTCGATGCCGCTAAATCGATTCGCATTACCCAAAGTGTAGTAAATGGGAAATGGAATAATCGCCAACAAAATATACCACAAAGAAACATATAGCCGTTGTTCGCGCCGCAGCAGGAAGGTAGAAAAGATATTACCTGCAACCGCAATTTCTAGCAAACCAAACCCCATATCAAAGGGAAATGGAATCTCTGAATATTCTTTGCCTTTGCTGAAACCCAGCACGATCGCCAGACAGCCACCGAGTAGATTAAAATTCCATCCCCAAGCAGTCAATGCTCCCAGTGTTTCTGAAAATAATGGGGCTTGAGTGAGGCGAGGAACCATATAAAAGGCGGCTCCCAGATATCCCATGCTCATGAAGCCAAAGATACCAATATTGACGTGAACTGGACGCAATCGCCCATAGGCAAGGGCTGGAACGCTTTGCAAGAATTCTGGATAAAACAGTTTCACTGCTCCAATTATCCCGATAATCATTGCAATTGTTAGCCAAAACAAGCCTGAGAATAGCCACACCTGCATTGCGTGATCGGTGCGCTCCAAGGCGTGAATGCGGAAGGGATTCGGCCCAGTGTTGGAAGTAGATGAGAGGTTGGTTTGGGTAGTCGTATCTGAATTAGTCTGAGTTAAGGTCATGAGGTTCACTAAAACAGGAATGATTTCCCTATGGAAGTTGACAATCTGATGCAATTCTAAAGACAACATGAAATGTGTCTTTTTATATACAAAATCGATAAATGTACTTTTTTATGGTAACGCACATTTTCTGCAAAATACCATGATGCTCGATTTATGCTCGCCTCAAAAGACCGATCAGGAGCCGAAGGGCAAATGTTGAAAGCTCGATCGACTTTTAGGGCAAGTTCAATACACCCAAACCCCAAATTTTGAGCAAAATTAACCTTATTTCTTTATTTTTTTGCTCGCAATGTTACTTTTTCGGCTGCTACAATTGCCGCCCAGTTACAATAACTACAAATTGTTCCGGGTTGCGATAAAGAGCGCCAAAATATTGGTTTGCAGGTAAAATTTTTAAGATTAGGGAAATAAAGAGTGATTGCTACCGGATTCAATATGACACTTTTAAAATTATTGTCGATCGCCCTGGTATTATTAAGCTCTGTCATCGGAGGCGATGCACTAGCACAATCGGCGAAACCCAGTAGACAGATTGGACAAGCGATTGATTGCGATCGAGACGGACAACAAGACGATATCCGCATGGATGATGATGGTGATGGTATGCCCGATCGCTGTTTGGTGAGTCAAATTAAGCCTGTGATGAATCAGGCAGATTATACTCAAGAGTTGAAACAACTTCAAGCTCAACCCTGTGAAAAAGCCACAAAAATTGTCAAAAATGTTAGCTACATAATGTGTTCGACAAATGCAGGTAAAACCATTGTCAGTGCATCGGAAGCCCTGCTGGAAGCGGGAGATGGAGTGGGATTTTGGTTGAAGGGCGATCGGGTGAGGGCGATCGTCTTTTTTGGTTCCGGTGAAGTTGTTTTCTTCAACCGTGGAGTTTTGGAAGCACAGATATCGAATGAAGGAGTTTCAACTGTTTTTACTGCTGATGAACGGCAGCAGTTTGAGAGACTTGAAAGGGACGGAGTGCAGAAAATTTTGAAAATATTTGGGAGGTAGTAGGTGAGGTATAAAAAGGCAACAATTGAGACGGCAAAAGCACGATTTCTTAAAGGCACAAGAGGAGACGGAGGAGACGGAGGAGACGGCAGTGGCGGGTGCCAAACGCGAAATTGTATGGGCCCGGCACAGCCCGCTCCGCAATATAAATACGGCGGCGCCCGCAAT
>JANMLZ010000048.1:0-61460 GCA_031372825.1 Cyanobacteria bacterium OTE_58_metabat_593
CCCGTGCCCGCCCTCCGAGCGATTGGGCGGGCACGGGGGCACCGCCCCTACATATCTGCATGAATGATTTAGGATTGCTATAGTCGAATTCTCTCTCATTCATCTAACATACCGTTCACTATCCCATTAAAGCCGTAGACTTCACGACTGCCGACAAACGGTACTAATTGTACTTCCCTTTCATCTCCGGGTTCAAATCTAACTGCTGTACCTGCGGGAATATCCAACCGCATTCCTCTTGCTTGTTCTCGATTAAATTCTAATGCTTCGTTAGCTTCGTAAAAATGATAGTGGGAGCCGACTTGTATGGGGCGATCGCCCGTATTTGCTACCAGCAACCGCACTGTTTCACGCCCTGCATTTAATTCTATTTCCCCTGCTAAAACAATCATTTCTCCTGGAATCATATTTTCCTCCTGCCAGTTTATGCGGTTAAATATTTAACGAATTGGATCGTGTACTGTAACGAGTTTAGTTCCATCTGGAAAAGTCGCTTCCACCTGAACTTCATGCACCATTTCCGGTATCCCTTCCATCACATCTTCCCGCGTCAACAGAGTTGTGCCGTAACTCATTAAATCGGCGACGGTAAGGCCATCTCTAGCTCCTTCTAAAATGGCGGCAGAAATATAGGCAATCGCTTCGGGATAGTTTAATTTTAAACCTCTTTGTTTCCGGCGTTCTGCTAACAGAGAGGCGGTAAAAATTAACAGCTTGTCTTTTTCCTGGGGGGTGAGTTGCATTTTTATTCTCGTAAGTGCGATCGCATTATTTGCTTAATTTTAAACTATTATTGAATAATTCTTTCAAGTTCAACTATCAGTGAAGGTAGCCGAAATTATGAGACGGCAGTGCCGTGTCCCTACCGAAAATAACATTGTAGGGACACGGCACTGCCGTCTCCTCTATCATGTATTCCTATTTTACCCAAACTCGGGGCAAACAGCAAGGGCGTCCTGAAAAAGACAAGCGCAGCAATTGCCAAATGCCGACAAACCAGTCTCTCGCCGCAGCGGTGGAAGAACCGCGATAGCGGCACAGCAAACCATTAGGAATGCGAGTCACGCCGACGGTGGAGTTACCGGGATAAATTGTTGCCTCAGATGGCAAAGCCCGCACTTTTTCCAAAAGTTCTGTGCTGATAGATTCGCCCACCCAAGCGAGGGTAGCAACTACTGGTTTTCCTGCCAATCCATGAGGACTTTCGAGCATTTTTGTGCCGCCTGCGAGCAATTGCCGATCGATCCATAAAGGGCTGTTTTGCTGCCAGATTTCGGTGTGCGATCGCCATTTTCCCGACAAGAACTTTTCGCCCCTAGCAGTGCGTCCAAATCGCGTAATTTCCCACAGCAAAATACTCGCTTGCGGTGCTAATTCTACCCGCAGGTTTTGCTGATAAATTGCACCGTCAAAAACGATTGTTTCCTGTGGTAGCCATTCTAAATTAGCGCCAGCATCTAGTTTAATGTCGGTATTTTGTTGTGATTCTAGTCCGCTGCTACGATAGATTTTACTAGCAGCAGCGCTGGTAATCAAGGCTTTGGCGTTCGTTTCGAGGTGGAAATTGCTTGAAAGCCGATCGCCCCCAACAACTCCCCCAGCCGTGTGCAAGATGACACTGTGACAAACCTCTTTTCCTTCAGGATAAAACGGGCGCTGCACTTTCAGGGGTGCTTGCATTTCATTGCGAATTATTTGAGTTGAGCCGGATCGGTTGGCATAGACTAAATTGAGGCGACCGTGCCATCCATTTTGAATGTTATTTGTAGGTTGTGCGAGCGAATTTTTAATCACAGGTTTGTAGAATTAAATGTTAAGTTTTAAGTCATTTCTTCAATTTTTTTTTAGATATATTTTCCTCATATTTTTGCCAATATCACATAATCATCAAGCCCATAATGCGGATCGTAAGGTAATTTAAGGTGCTGGCGGAAAAGTGGACTGATAAATTTCTGGACAGGTAGATTTTCTCTAGCAAATTTTCCAAAATTAGGATGGGATGTCCTGCTACCGGTTGAATTTAAATATCTATACCAAACCAAGTTTAAGCCCAGGTCAGCAACAAATTGTTTTACTACACTTAGCTCCTGTTGGCAATCATCAATTTGACGAACATTGTACGGTTTAAGCAACTTCTTTTCTTGAATAATTAGCAAAGCGTAACCCGAATCACTCAGGCTGTTTGTAAATATATCCTTGTAAATCTGAAGGGATTTTTCTCTACTCTCCTCATCGTTAAAAAAACAGTGAGAAATCACTATAAAATCAAAGAATTTTTTCGGCAGTCTTTTCGATTGATTTTCCCCATCAAAGATACTAGAAGTGTCAAAACGAAAGTAAGCATTCATCGCCTGGGGTTCCATGTACTGCCGCCAAAACTGAAGTCCCCGATATTGAAATGCCTTTTGCTGTTCCAGAGAGTAGTAGGATATGTGCATTGGTGGCATTGAAAAAAAGTCGCTACTGCTTTGTAGCAACAAACCCAGTCCGTATGCAACTGTACCCGGCCCAGCGGCAATATCAAGGATATTAACTTTAGTTGGTAATAATCCAGCCTTGTAAATCAGGAACCAAGCTAGGTAGGTACAATAAACGTTATCTAGAAAATACCTGATTAAATAGATGTGAGGACTGAGTTCAAAACTGTATTGAGGATCTTGTCCTTCTTTCAGTTTCTGGATATCGTCAATAGCTTGTTTAAGTAAATAATCCACATTATTCTTTTCACGGCTCAACTTATTAATTTCGTTCTTGATGAAGCCAGCCAAATGTTGTTCAAAATTATTAAATACCTTGTCATCAATACCCGTGCATTGAATCATACTTGCATCGCATTCTATCATTTTGAAACATTTTGAAATATATTCAATAAACTTTGTGTCGGGAAACAACGTTAATTCATCAATCCCCGCTAGCGAATCGTCAAGTTGCCCGAAGCTTAGTTGCACTTCTAATTCTGCTAAATGCCGATCGCCTTCTTTGATGCGGTCATTTCTTTGCTGCAATAATTTCTCAAGCTGTAGCCGCTCTTTAAATAGCTTCTCTTGCCATGAGAGTTTTGCCCCAGAATTTTGTATTTCTTTTAACAGTTTGTGGGCAAGTCGATTATTTTGACTCTTAAGGGCTTGGTTAAACTTCTGGGAACGCCACCAGTTAGTTAGCGGATTATTCATAGCCAAATCCCTCTTTACCTTCCATAATTTCAACACCCGAGAGCATCGCCTTTAGTTTATTTTTAAAGTTTTGATAACTCTCTTGTTCGCTGTTGTACCACCAAGCGTACTTTTGTTTAAGAGCTAATGCTTCCTCGCGGGTTGACGCAATTAGCGATCGCCCGTTGCTGGCATGAAAATCCTGAATCACCACCCGATCTACAACTTCCAGCTTGCTAATAAAATTAGCTTCATCTTCCGGTAAGGTAGGGAGTAGCGGGGTCACAGTTATAGAAAATCTGACATCGCAATTTTCTTGGTAAGGAAAGCTGTATTTCAGTTTGGCAATAGCTTTGAGTCTCGCAGGAATACTCGGCGATTTTGGTTCAAAATCTTTCCTCACTTTTTCGCTACCAGTGGGAATGCTCATGTTAATTCGCAACCGCTGAAATTGCTGTAAAATATCAATATCTCTAGTTATCATAGGACTGCGCGTTTGGATAACCAGCGTTGGTTGAAAGGAAAGCATCACTTGTAACAAGTACCTAGTTAATAGCTTTTTAGATTCAATTGGCTGATACGGATCTGTGACACTACTCATGTAAATGCTAGGTGGTCGATCGGGGTTTTTATTGTACCAACTATGCAACTCTTTCTTTAAAATTTCTCGTGCATTTTGCTTGATAATTACCCAATTTCCCCAATCCTGCCTCATCTTTAAATTAGGGCTAAAAGCAGCAGCATAACAATAGCTGCATCCGTACTGACAGCCGCGATAAGGATTCAGAGTGAAATCGTAAGCACTTATAAATCCAGTAGCTTTGTTAAGCACTGACTGTGCATTTTGTGCATACACTTTGGAACTTCCGAAGTTCTCTCCGAGTTCGACATTGTGTTGGTCGTCGGCGGAATATCCCTCATACTCAGACTTTACCATGATTGAACCTGCTACAGTATTAAAATGTAAAACGTTTATGAATGAGAAACGCGATCGCGCTTCGATATTACTATTTCACTGTACCGCACTCAAAAAATGTGCAAAACAGTGGGGAATTGCTCAACTTTACAACAAGTTTTTTGAAGAGCCAACAAGTCAGCTCTTTAAACTCCATGCCAAGCTCGATCGCCAATGCAATGCAGCTTACAGATTTACTGACAGTGACAATATCTTAGACCAATTGCTGGCATTAAATCTAGAACTAGCAGAAACCGAAAAACAAGGCGATCCAATAGTTGGGCCTGCGGCCCCAAATTAAGTAACAAGACCAATCGCCATCTAAAATTTTTTATCGATTTCCTATCAAATTGTTGCCCAGCATCAAGGCAAAATTGAGATCCATCCCCAAAACGGAATTTGTGATGAATTTGCGAGTTTCTGCGTAAAATGCGATACACACCGATTCTCGATTTTTTTAAGAAGTTGAGAATCGGCGCGGATCGCGCTTTTAACCTAATTTTTATGGGGGCGGAGGGACTTGAACCCACACGACCGTTTCGGGTCAACGGATTTTAAGTCCGTAGCGTCTACCATTCCGCCACGCCCCCCTTTCGTGAAATTGCTGTGGGTTTTGAGCCATTCACAACAACAGCCTTTGAGTATACAGCCAAAACCCCAATTTACGCAACCCCTAATCGAAAATTTCCCAAAAGTCGCGCTGCATCTCGCGAAGCGGTACAATAGTTAACCAGCGATCGCGGAGTGTTTCAGCCCACTTACCCTCTTATTATTCCCCTAAAGCAAATCTATGTATATTACCTTACTGCTTTACGCCATCTTGGCCGGAACCTACTTCCTGGTAGTACCCGTGGCTACCTACGCCTATTTGAACAGCCGCTGGTACGTGGCCAGCTCTTTTGAGCGCGGCTTCATGTACTTCTTGATGTTCTTCTTCTTCCCAGGTATGTTGATCCTAGCTCCCTTTTTAAATTTTCGGCCCAAACGGCGGCAGATAGAAGCCTAAATGCGACGTATTGATGTAATTGGAATCTGTCTCGGCTTTTTTGTAGCAGGTGGGTTGGCCTACTTGGTGCTGCAATTCGCCGGACTAGACAGCATGAATGCAGGGATTTGGAGTCAGTTATTTTTGGTCGCCGGCTTGATTGGCTGGCTGGTGACTTATTTATTTCGAGCACTTACTCAAAGTATGACCTACAGCCAGCAACTAAAAGAGTACAAAGAAGCGGTCTTGCAGAAGCGGCTGGATGAACTCACTCCCGAAGAATTAGCCAAGCTTCAATCCGAAATTGAGCAGGAAGAAGATAATTAGTTATTAGTTATTAGTTATTGGTTATTAGTTATTGGTTATTAGTTATTAGTTATTGGCTCTGATAACTAACAAATAACAAATAACAAATAACAACTGACAACTGACACTGCCAACTGCCCAATGTCCACTGCCCAATGCCCAATGACTAATAACTAATGACTATTTCTAATTGTTTTGAAACGTTGCGAAAAAGCAACCAATGTGCATTGATTCCTTTTATTACTGCTGGCGATCCAGATTTGGAGACAACGGCTAAAGCACTGCAAATTTTGGATGATAACGGAGCAGATGCGATCGAGCTTGGCGTTCCCTACTCAGACCCACTAGCTGACGGGCCGGTGATTCAAGCCGCCGCTACTAGGGCCTTGCAGCGGGGGACGCGGTTAGATGCGGTGCTGGAAATGGTGGCGAAAGTTAGTCCGAATTTGCGATCGCCCATTATTCTGTTCACATACTACAACCCGATTTTGTACCGAGGTATAGAAACCTTCTTGCAGCAAATCAAAAGTGCTGGAGTTCAGGGATTGGTTGTACCAGATTTACCCTTAGAAGAAGCCGCAAGTCTCATTGAACCTGCCAATAAATTAGGCATTGAACTGACATTATTAGTGGCTCCGACAAGTCCTAAAAGTCGCATAGAAGCGATCGCCCGCGAGTCTCAAGGATTTATTTACTTAGTCAGCGTGACGGGGGTTACGGGAGTGCGCGAAGGCTTAGAAACGAGAGCAAAAGATGTCCTACAAGAACTACGTAGCATCACTGACAAACCCATCGGTGTCGGGTTTGGTATCTCGAAACCCGAACACGCTCGCCAAGTGAAAGAATGGGGCGCAGACGCTGTGATTGTGGGCAGTGCTTTTGTGAAACGCTTGGCCGAAGGCACTCCCGAACAAGGTTTGGAAGCGATCGGCGAATTCTGCAAGAGTCTAAAAACAGCCATTCAAAATGCTTAGCAACTGTACAGATACTTTCAGCCATTAGACAGATGTGGGCGATCGGGATATGTGGCGACAATTGCGATTAAAGACCTTGTTGTACTTGAGATCATACACCACCTTCCTTCTGGTTCCTGACTGGAAGGTTTTTTTTTGAGTCGAAAACGCAAAACATTGTATCCGTTCCCAAATCCGTTGCCGAACTTACTTCTACTATAACTTAAGGAATCTAACTTGAGATAGATGAAAAAGAAATGTTTCTATTCGTATACTAAAAAAAGTGTTTGAATGCCGAATTTTGTAATGCTAGACATATGCAAAACTATCAGACGTTTGAGCATTTCACAATAGAAAGGATCATTTTTATGAACAGACTAACTGCATTTCTGAAAAAAATTCGAGCTGTACAAATTTTAACAGTGTTTCTGGCTGGCATTTTAGTATTAGTGAGTACGGCCTGCAGCCGCCCTGATGTGACGGCAGGAAACACTGATGGGATGACTGGAAAAACTGATGTGATGACTGGAAAAACTGCCGACAAAATTAGAGAAGAAGTGCCTTCTGGGGCTGTAACTTCCGAATACAAAGGTGGTCAAAATCAATACAGCGATGTCGATCCCAGAACCCCAAACGTTTCAACAGCAGAAGCAAAAGCTCAGCTTCTCAAAGAGCAAGCGCAGCAGAGAATAGACACGAAATCTAGCAGCAATGTGGGCGAAAACGTGCGACGGGTAGCGGAGGACGCGCCTGATAAACTAGACCAAATTGGCGAAAAGGTGAAGGACGATGCTCGCACGGCTCAGCGCAAAGCTGATGACTTTGGCGACAAAACCAAAAAAGGCTTTGCTAATCTGAAGGAAAACACTCGCGAAGGCTTGAAGGGAGCAAAAGAGATTGTTAAAGAAGCTACCGAGGGAGCAAAAGAAAGAGCAGCAGAGGGTACTGAGTCGCTGAAATATAATGTCAGCCAAGGCAAAGAAAATCTCAAAGATGCAGCGCGAAATGTAAAATACAACGCTGAAGATACCTCGGATAAGGTTCGCGCGAAAGTGAATCGAGATATTGACAGAACTCAACGAGCAGCAGAAAGAGCGGCCGACGCGATGGACTAATCTCACATTGCTGAGAAAGGAGTATGATTTGCCTCCGAAATTTAGTAGGGGCAATTCATGAATTGCCAGTAGGGGAAATTCATGAATTGCCCCTACTAGCGAGTTTCAGGGATTGCTATAGCGAGTGAATCATACCTAAATTCAGCAACACCACTAATCTCACATAACGCTGTTTCTTTCTCTCAAAGCTACACTCAGACAGGGGTTTTATGTTAACTTCTGTCTGAGTGTTTTTATTCGTCGATCGCAGACTGGTGAAGTGCTACTGATTTCACCACGGATTCTTGATAATTTCCATAGATTGTATTTTGAGTTTTTGAGGTCGCATTTTTCCCATCTGGTAACGGAAATTTGGGCGATCGACTTATATTAAATTTACTTAATTAAACATTGTATTACTCAAAACACTATACTGCCGTGTTCCGACTGTCCTTGACATTCATTTAACCGCATTTGAGATTAACCGCAGCAATTTATACGTAAGTAACAGGCTTGAATCGCGATCGCCAAAGTATAAAATATTGTTTCTTAACAAATAAGTGGAATTTTCGACCGGCCGATCGAAAACTATGCTGTTTATGCCCTAAGATAGATACATTAAGTTTTGTTTAGGCAATGTCTTGGTTGATCTCAGCCGATATTGATGCAATACTAGATGTAGTAAATTTGACGGAGGTAATGCCGGGATATCGCCCGATCGCCCAATTGTCCACCGATTTTGCAGCGGCGGTCGATCGGGCCTTGCGTGAGAAAGACCGACAACCCCCCGCTAAAATCCTCAAACGTACGTCCTTCTCGCGGAGGATTTCCGCGACGCGGTGATCCTATAATACGATCGAGTTACATCAGCGGCCGTTAATTGTATCGCTCGCAATAGTCCTCAAGCGAACAGAAATTCTCGCTCAACTCAAACGGATTTAAGTTATTTACAAATATATGAAACCTCCCAATATTTGAATTTATCTTAACTGTTACCTACCAGATTGAACGGTATAAAATTTAGCAAAAAGAGGCTACGAATTCGCGATATATTCGAGCCGCAATTCGCAGCAGATCGACAAGGGGTGCAAGCAAACCTTATTTAGAGAATTGTGTTTCGATGCTAGTAACGATTATGCACGACTTTTACGATGCACTGGCCCATTTGGCAATCTATGTCGGTGCTACACCGACGGAGCGACAACAAATCCTGAAGCGCGTTGAAGTTATTCAGAAAAAACTCAAAGAATGCGCGCAGCATACCCCGATTAATTACCAGCACAAGTTCGATCTGGTTGAGGCAGAATGGCTCCGGGTTTTGGGGAAGAAAGCAGAAGCAATGGAAATGTACGATCGAGCTATTGCTGGAGCTAAAGCTAACGAATATTTGAATGAAGAAGCTCTTGCTTGCGAACTCGCTGCTAAGTTTTACCTGTCATGGGGAAGAGAAAAAATTGCGCGAGTCTACATGATAGACGCTTATGATTGCTATGTCGGCTGGGGAGATCGAGCCAAAATTGACGACTTAGAAAAACGCTATCCTCAATTGTTGGAACCGATTTTACAGCCCGCAAAACTCGCAGCAAATCCATTAGCAAATTTCGCAACACCAGCCAACCAAAATTCATCTGTGCATCCATCCATTCTGCCATCAATCTATCGGTCTCTGTCGGCGAGCGTCTCGGATTTCGGCAATTTTTCAACTCTCCTAAAAGCTTGTCAAGCGCTATCTAGTGAAAGAGATCTCGATCGACTGATTGCCACACTGATGCAACTGGCGATGGCTAATACAACAACTGATAAAGCAGTGCTGATTTTGCCTCGCGGCGATCGATGGGAAATCGCTGCTACGAGCGCGATCGACAATTTTGGTGTCGAGCGGGCGATCGGCTTATCATCCGCAACACTCGATGAAAACAGCGAGATCCTACCTCTCAAAATTGTTGACTGCGTTAAAAACTTGTTGAAGCCTGTAATTATGCGGGACATCGCTCAAAAATGCGATTGGGATTCCGACTCCTACATCCTGAAATACCATCCGCAGAGCCTGTTGTGTTGGCCGATTCTCGATCGGGGTAACTTAGTCGGCATTTTATATCTGGAAAATCGATTAACCCCAGGAGTTTTTACGCGCGATCGCCTGCAACTTCTCAATCTCCTGTGTTCCCAGGCCGGGATCTTTTTGCAAAATGCTTTGCTTTATAAAAAATCTCAGGATTACAGCCAACAATTAGAGCGATCTCTAGAAAGATTCAGCCGAACCGAAGCTCAGCTTGCCCAGCAGAAACAAATGCTGCAAGCAATTATTGATGTCGCTCCGATTTGGATTTGGATGGTCGATCCTAGAGGTAAAGTACAGTTTTTCAACAATACCTTTTGTGAAGATATGGGCGTGCCTCTGAGCGCTTTGTTAGCTGTCGAGCATTACAAAGAGATACTGGGGGAGAATGCAGCGGGATGTCTGGTTTCAGATGCCGCCTGCCTTGCCCAAGATTTGCCGCATTACTCCAGCGAAACTCTCAGACTTGTTGACGGCAAACTACACTATCTAGAAGTCACGAAAGTGCAGTTAAAAAATTACCAGGGCGAGACGATCGGGATTATTGGTTTGGGTGTTGATGCCACGGAGCGCAAGCAAGCAGCGGAACTTTTGCAAGAGCAAAATCAACAGCTAGAACAAACTTTAAAAAATTTACAACAAGCGCAACTGCAAATCGTGCAAAGCGAAAAAATGTCGGCTTTGGGCAATTTAGTTGCCGGAGTCGCCCACGAAATCAACAATCCGATTGGCTTTATTTCGGGCAATTTAAGCGAAGCTAAAAGGAGTTTTGCAGATATTATAGAACACTTAGAATTGTATCGAGCCGATGCACCGAAATCGGAAATCGCCGACCACGCCGAAGAGATAGACCTCGATTATCTGTTGGAAGATTTACCGAACATGATTGATTCGATGCAAGTCGGGTGCGATCGCATTTGCAGCATCAGCACCAGTTTGCGTACCTTTTCCCGAGGCGACAAAGACTATAAAGTTTCTTTTAATATTCACGACGGCATTGATAGCGCTCTTCTAATTTTGAAACACCGCCTGAAAGCAAACGAACAGCGTCCGCCGATCGAAGTGATAACTGAATATGGCAATCTCCCTAAAATAGAATGTTTTCCCGGTCAATTGAATCAAGTTTTCATGAACCTGCTGGCAAATGCGATCGATGCCTTAGAAGAGTCAAATTTAGGACGCATTTTTGAGGAAATTGCTGTTAATCCGAACAGCATCACGATTGGCACTGATGTAATTGACGAAGGGCACATTAAAATCAGAATTAGGGATAACGGCATCGGGATGAAAAAGGAAGTGAAACAACAGATATTCGATCATTTGTTCACGACGAAAGGTGTCGGAAAAGGAACTGGATTGGGGTTGGCAATTGTGCGCCAGATTGCGGTTGAAAAACACGGCGGAAGTATTGATGTGATGTCGGAACCTGGATCTGGGACTGAGTTTGCGATCGTTTTGCCTGTGAAGGGATAAATCTTAATTAAAATTAAGTGTTGTTTGGGCGATCGCGTGATAACATCTAATTTTACAAGTCTATTTTACTAGGGAGTTTTTTAAATGCCCTACAGCCAATTTAGGCTCGAACAAATCAAGTCAGAATTTGGAATCACCCTCTCGGAACAATTCGGACTTTTTGCAGAGATTCCCGAGGCTATCTACAGCCAGTTTTTATCAGAAACCCTAGAGTACAATATTCCGTTAGCTCTGGCAATTAACTCGGAAAAATCTAGGTCGGAAATGATTGTAGCGCCAATTTTGATTGAACTCAGAAAACAATTTGACAATCGAATAAGTTTATTTTCAGGTAAAGATTTTACGGTAGATAGCCTGAGAGGTTTAAACGGATTTTGTGATTTCCTGATTAGCCAATCGCCCGAACAGTTAATTATCGAAGCGCCGGTTATTGCTTTAGTCGCAGCTAAAAATGATAATATAGAATCGGGTTTGGCTCAATGTATGGCTGAAACGATCGCAGCTCAGTTGTTTAACCAACAAAAAGGCAATGAAATTAAGAAAGTTTACGGAGTGGTGACGACTGGCAGCCTCTGGAAATTTATGCAGCTAGAAGACCAAACTATTTCAATCGATCTAAATGAGTATTTTGTCGGTAATCTGGGAAAAATCATCGGTATTTTGAGAAGTTTCATAGAATAAGTCTCTGGGGCGGGTTTATAAATATTGTGGATGTGAATTACAAATTGTTCGTAAAAGTCATCCCTATAATACCAATTTAATGCGTCGTTGCACATATCTTGATCCCCCTAAATCCCCCTGGTTGTAGGGGGACTTTGATCGGAATCTTGTCCCCCCCTCCCACCAGGGGGGCTAGGGGGGATCGGATTCTATGCAGCCTCACAAAAAATTGGTATAAATATTGCGGGTAATTTACCCAACAATATCTAATTTAATCACTCGGCAAACTCAATTTTATCACCTGTCCCACTGCTACCTCATGCTTGTGCGTCGCTACCACCACCGCACCTGCTAATCGGGGATCGTAACATCCAACCCAAGCCGCAGGATGGCATTCGTGGACTAAATACCCGTACAGCCAAATTGCTCCTCTACCTTCTATGACAATTCCTTGGCTGAATTCAACGTTTTGAGGAATTTTCAAACCTGGTAAATCATCGGGTGTGATAATGCCGTCTTGAGTTGTAATTCGTAAGCGCAAATGTTGGTAAGCTAAACCGTCTTGAGTTTGATTGGGGATTATTTGTAATTCAATAGGATTCATTGGATGCACAAATGTTGAATGTTTTTACAGAATCATATCATGTCCGATAGTAGGGGCGGGGGCGGGTTTATTATATTGTAAATTATGGGCAATTATTGTTGGTGAGGGGAGCCCCTACAAAATTTAACACTATACAAGCAAATTAGGAATCCGATCGCCTACTTTCAATCCCAATTCGGCAGCCCTTCCGCCTCTGAGTTCAATAACTCCGTCAACGGGGACATCCGGGCCGTAGTTGGGGCAGTCTTCGCTCAAACACGGCGGTACGTTCGGAATTATCGCCTGCACTACGCCTTCCCGCAGAAAAACCATATCGAGCTCGATAAATACGTTCCTCATCCAGAAGCGCACATTTCGCGCGGGGGCGATCGGGAAAAGCATTCCCCTGTCATCGGGCAATTCTGTGCGAAACATTAAGCCTGTTGCTTGTTCTTCGGGAGTTTTGGCCACTTCCAGTCCGATCCTCTGCGAGGGCTCCGCTAACGCGCGATCGCCTACAATCGTGTTAACTGAGATTGGCAAAAGCTGACCGCTATCTATTCCGCCAAACAGCGATATAAAGTTTAATTCCGTCAGATTCTGTCTTCCCGAAACAACTCCTAAATAATTCCCAGATTTTTGATCTTGCATAACAGTTTGATTGTCAAAAACAGAAATATTTAAATCGCTAAATTTCATGCCTTCTGTTAAGACAATTTTATCATTGCCGTTGCCAAAATCTGTAATTACATCGGCTTGGGCGATCGTAGATGCGACGGAAGTTTTATCAATTATAAATAAATCATCGCCCGCGCCTCCTGTCAAGATATCCGTACCTTCGCCGCCGATAAGCAAATCGTTACCCCGATCGCCAAACATCCAATCTGACTCTTGTCCTCCATAAATTGTATCGCTTCCTTGCCCTCCTGAGAGCGTATCAGCGCCTTCATTTCCTGCCAGCAAGTCATTTTCCCGATCGCCAAAAATCAGGTCATTTCCCCCCAAACCTTGAATCGTATCATTACCCGCCAATCCTCTAATCGTGTCGCTGCTGGGGGTTCCCAGGAGAAAATCGAAGCCGAAAGTACCGCCGATGTTAACCATTTTGTGTTTAATAAAAGGAAGCTTTGGCGATCGGCATTCGCCAACCGGTACCAAAAGCCCGATCGCTAATTTTCAAACCCGGGGCTGCTTGTCGCCGTTTAAATTCCGATTGCCTGACTAATTTTACTACACGTTTAACCACCGCTTCATCATGTCCCGCAGCAACAATTTCTCCGACACATTCGTGATGTTCGATTAACCGCTGCAAAATGTCATCCAAAACATCATAAGCTGGCAAAGAATCTTGGTCAATTTGCCCAGGTTTCAATTCAGCACTAGGCGCTTTACTAATAATATTACCCGGAATTATCTCTTGTACCTGGGGCGGGCACGGGGGTGTGTATGGAGAGGGCGGGCACGGGGACATCGCCCCTACATATCCGCCAGCATTCAGCCATTCACAAAGTGAATAAACGCGAGTTTTCGGCACATCAGAAATAACGGCCAATCCGCCATTCATATCGCCGTAAAGAGTGCAGTAACCCACCGACATTTCTGACTTATTGCCAGTAGAAAGTAGCAGATGTCCAAACTTATTAGAAATTGCCATCAACAGATTGCCACGAATCCGGGATTGAATATTTTCTTCAGCAATCCCGAAATCTGTATTGGCGAACAAATCGGCCAAAGTGCGATCGTAAGTTTTCATCAAATCGCCGATCGGCAACATCTCGATCGAAATGCCCAGATTTCGGGCTAATTCCAAAGCATCATTAACCGAATGATCCGAACTGTAAGGAGAAGGCATCAGCACGCCCAGCACATTTTCGGGCCCGATCGCACAACTGGCGATCGTCGCCACCAAAGCCGAATCTATCCCGCCACTCAAACCCAGTACAACCTTAGAAAAACCACACTTGCGAACATAATCTCGTACCCCTAAAACCAAAGCAGCCCAAATTTCTGCATCCTCAACTTGCGGAGCAAAACTTAAAGTTGCAGGGTGAGTTTCTGTTTGATTTTGCGAACAAATCCCAATTAAATCTTGTTTATATTCGTCATATTCAATTACCCCAAAATCAGTTTCAAAAGAGGCTAAAACCTGAACTGATTCACCATTTTTGTTGACAGAAAAACTGCTCCCATCAAAAATTAGATCATCATTTCCGCCTACCTGATTAGCGTAAACAATCGGTATCCCGCAGCGAATCACACTATGTTGCAACATCGCCGATCGCACTCCCCGCTTTCCCGCAGCATAAGGCGATGCAGACAAATTGACCACTAAATCTACGCCCACTTTTACCAAATCTAAAAAAGGTTCACTAGCATAACTGCGTTTTCCCCAAAATTCCTCATTGTTCCACAAATCCTCGCAGATAGTAACACCAATCTTTAGTTGACCAAGATTAAAATAATTGCTATTTTTTCCCGGCTCAAAATATCTGTCTTCATCAAATACATCATAAGTAGGCAACAAGCGTTTATGAAAAACTTGTTGAACAGTACCATTAGATAACACAGCAGCGCTGTTAAACAAAGATTTTTCGCCTTTTAGCCCAGCATCAGGATTTGGGATAGCTGTCCCGACGATTACCGCCAAATCCGCTGGTAAATCTTGGGCTAGTTGCTGTAACTGTTCACCTGCTGCTGTAATGAAACTGGAGTTCATCAACAAATCCCGTGGCGGATAACCAATCAGGGAAAGTTCCGGTGTTAGCAATAAGTTTGCTCCCTCAATCACAGCCTTTTTCGCAGCTTGCAGAATCAAGTTGGAGTTGCCGCAGATATCACCGATAGTAGGATTGAGTTGTGCGATCGCAATTTTCATATTACCAAATTACTAAATTACTTAATAAATCTTGCAAACAGTCCGCCCGCGCGGACTCAATTTGCTACAATCCTAGACTTGAATGTAGAGAAACACTACTCAGATTTGTAATGTTTCATCTCTTCCTCAATAAAATGATTTACCAAATCCCGGTAAAGATTTTCAACCACATCAGGATTCAAACCCGATTCTTTCGCCCATTCGCGCCGCTGCTGTAACATAGCATAAAAGCGATCGGGCGCTCTAACGCTAGCTTCACTGGTTTTGAACCTGGCCGCCGCGATGACATATTGAAATCTCTTGCTCAAAGCATCGATTACTTCTCGATCGATGATATCAATTTCCTCCCGAACTTCGTGAAGATTAGCACATTCATCAGGGTCTTTCATCTGCGGCACTCCTTAATAGCTTCTATTCTCATGTTACTAAATTGATCCCCGGATGTCACCCAAGGAACAGTTAGATAAACACCAGTGGCTTATTTTTGAAAGGAGCAAAAGCTGCCGCATCAAAGCGGTACAAACTAGCAGGGCGGCCAGCCCCCCGCGAAACCTTAACCCTGGTATCATACAAAAAACCCAATTTCAACAATCGAGCTCTAAAATTAGAATAATCCGAAAAATTTTCCCCCAAAATAGTCGTATATAGTTGATACAAATCGCTCAAAGTAAAAAGCTCCGGCAAAACTTCAAAAGCTACCGGACTATATTCAAGTTTATTCCGCAAGCGCCGATATCCGTATTCGAGAATTTGATTGTGATCGAAGGCTAACTTAGGCACTTGTTGCACGGGATACCAAGCAATACCACCGACGCGGTGACTGACACCCGCAACTACACTCCCAGCAATTAACTCAGCTTCTTCAAACCGCACCAAAGCAAAATAACTCACCGAAAGATAGCGATCGCCCCTGGTAAATTCCCGAGGATCGCGCCCCGGTTCTCCGAAAGTATACAGTTGCTCCAGATACAAATTATCCACCCGAATTTTTTCCGACAAAATCCGGTAAGCCGCATTTTCTAAAGACTCTCCATGTCGCACCAAAGTACCAGGAAGACTCCAAGAATCGATAAACGGTTCGTCTTGCCGCATTACCAACAGTACCAACAAGCGGTTCTGCACGGTATCGACGGAGAAAATAACATTATCTACTCCTACTTTAAAGTCAGCTAATGAGCAACTTTCGCTCTTTTTTGTGCCTCGTGCCATGCGTACAAATGCTCCCTATTGATGTAATCTTCGATCGTCGGAGTTATCGCCTCGGTATCTCCTGTTTCGCGATAGGAAGTAGAAGAAACATTGGGAGCATTCAAAGAGGCGATCGCCACATCTGCACCCATACGCCTCAACTGCCACAAATCTAATTTTTCTGACGGATAACCCGGTCGCGGTACTATTAGCAAATCGACTTGTGTTAGCAATTGTTCAAATTTGTACCAACGAGAAAGTTGTGTCACCAAGTCCGAACCTATTACCATCGTCAATTCTGCATCTGGCCACTGCAATTTTGCTTGTTCTACAGTTTCTAGTGTCCTCGGACTGCTGAGTTCTGGATGCAAGCAAAGATTGTGTCTCGGCGAATTAATTTCTTGAATGATTAACAGCAGCATTGCCGATCGATGTTGTAGCGATGTGGAGTGCGACTTAAAAGGATTGTCCGATGCCCAAACTGCTACTCCATCAAAATGCTGAGAAAGCCAACTCAAGATTGTTTTATGTCCCGCTGTCGGTGGATCGGCACTGGTTCCAAACAAGGCAATTTTCTGCATAGGTAATTGGGAATTGTTAACTGTTCGCTGTTGACTGTTCGCTGTTCGCTGTTAACTGTTGACTGTTCGCTGTTCGCTGTTGACTGTTGACTGTTCGCTGTTAACTGTTAACTGTTAACTGTTAACTGTTAACTGTCAACTGACTACTGTCAACTGACTACTGACTCTTTTGAGTCTTTTTTGTAAGACTCTGCAAATCTGTAGAAATTTGCACAGGTGGCGAAATTGGGTTATTTAATTGGCGAATTTCCGCAGGTAGACTGGCAACAGAAGCAGCAGTTCGTGTGGCTATATCGTGCAAACTATCTGGTTCCTGGACTCGTTTGCCTTCCTTCATAACCAATTTTATTAATGGTATGTGAGAATCAAAATTATGAACAGTTTCTGCGGACAATCCCAAACAATCTCCGATAAATTGTCCATCTTTCACGGTTCTAAAAATTTGCTTTCTCCCTGGATATGTAAACTTGCCAGTTGCCTCTTTCATCACCGGGATTCCGTCAATTTCCACTAACTTATAAACACCGTTCACAGGCGAACCGCTGACTAGCTTTGTTCCCAAACCGTAACCGTCAATGCAAGCGCCCACACTTCTTAATTTAGCAATTTTCCACTCGTCCAAATCGCCACTAGCAAAAATTGGAACGCCCGGTAGGATCGATCGCACTTCCCGAGACAGCGCAGCCAAATCCCCGGAATCCAGCCGCACCCCTTCCAACTGAATTTCACCACTGTTAACTCGATCGGCCAACATCCGCGCCGCCGCCACAGTATCGTAAGTATCGATCAGCAGCGGCGCCCCCGGAAAATAGCGGTGAAAAGCTGCAAACGCCTGATTCTCGCTACCTTCGAGACTTCCGAGGGCCATCACCAAAGCGTGAGCCATCGTACCGACAGGTTTGCGCCCCAACTTCAAAGCCGCCAACACATTAGAAGTTCCATCGAACCCAGCAGCCAGAGCCGCCCTAGCCGCCCACACAGCAGCTTGAGGCCCAAAAGCCCTGCGCGTCCCAAATTCCAGCAACTTAGCCTCCGGGCCCGCCACATCCCGCAATCTAGCCGATCGCGTCGCAATCAAAGTTTGATAATTTATCGTATTCAACAAATAAGTTTCCACCAACTGAGCCTGCCACAAAGGAGCCTCAATCCGCAGCAGCGGCTCGTTAGCGAACACCGCCGTCCCCTCCGCAACCGCCCAAACATCCCCAGTAAAGCGAGCTGTGGCGAGTAAACTCCAAAATCGCTCGGGGGCCCCGGCAAAAATTCCGGTGGACTGTAAAGCCTGAATTTGCCCCTCTGAGAACCGCAATTTTTCTAGATAGTCGATCGCCTGCGCCAAACCCATGGCGATCGCATAACCAAAGTCATCTGGCAGCCTGCGCGCGAATAACTCAAAACTCGCAGGGCGATCGTCAAGCCCTTCTCCGACATAACAAGCCGCCATCGTTAGCTGGTAGAGATCCGTCAACAGGCTGTAATCGGCTGGGGAAACCGTCAATTCCCGATCTTCTAAGATTTCCTCAAAAGCTGTGAGGTGCAGGCTTTCTGTCGCAGTTTTCATCAAAAAAACCTCGGACAAACTTATTTGTCTTAATTATAGTGAGTAACACCATATCTTTTTGTAAATATTTGATTAAGATTGCTGAGATAGTCTAAATATTTCGTGAATTACCCCCTTGGGTAAAGGGTTTAAGGTGAATTACTGGATCAACATTATGGTGGAATGAATACAAATAGCCAATTTAGCGATCGCACACACTGTATCCGTAGGGTGCTTAGGTTGCACCTTACCACTACCAATAGCGAGGTAGACAATTTTTTGGCCTTAGTCTTAACAAAAATATTTCGTTGCAGCTTTTGAACAAAGTTAAAACTCCCGCTTTTTTAGTGTCGCGACTGCTTGGGTTAAACCTGAATAAATCTACCAGCAAATTGTGTCGATCGCCCAAAAGAACACAATTCCTAAAACCTTCAGCTTGCTTCGATGTTGCAGACTAATAAGTAATTCAAATAAATATTGCTCAAGCCATCCAAAGTCTAAAGATAAGAGTAATCTAATAAGTATCAGAACCCAGATAAGAGAGGCAAATTTTATGAATCTTTCCAAATCTTTGGCAAATGCAATGCGCTACGTTTCAGAAGCAGCCCTGCGGATTTTTAGCCCCAGCGATGACGACTATCCAAATACCGGAGTTCAACCTTTTGAAGGTAAAGTCTCCAAGAATTCTAAATCGAAAGAATAAGCAGTTCTTGAGTGAGTGCATCTCTATTTTGCAGGTGCTTCGCCCCCACGAATATAGCGATCCTAAATCATTTGTACAGATTATGTAGGGGTAGCGCCAAGAATGCCTACCCCACGAATTAGGGCAACCACGGGGGGTTTGCCCCTACAACAATTACGCGAATCATTTAGGATTGCTATATATGGGGTTGCTGATTTGGAGTATGATTTTCGTCCGAAATTTAGTAGGGGTAATTCATGAATTACCCGGGTAATTCATGAATTGCCCCTACTCTAAATTTTAGGGATTGCCTAAGTGAGTGAATCAGACGTAAATTCAGCAACGCCGAATATATTTGCAAAAATAGAGATGCACCCTTGAATTCTCACTACAATCTTATGACCAAAATTGATTTAAGAAAAAGGCGATCGCAGCACTGCCGATAGGCACTGTCAGATTATCAATTCCCAGCTTAGAAACCGACTCCAAAGTAGCAGCAACTAAAGCGACAACAGCCGACACCGCCCAAGTTTGCCAAATATTGCCTTGAACCACCAGCAAAATTAAACTGCTAACAGCAAAACTCACCAAATACATAGTTGCAGAACCCTCCCAACTCTTCTGCATTCCCCAAACTCGATAAATATGTTTGCCATATTTCTGCCCGATGACAGCAGCTAATCCGTCGCCCCAAGTCATCACTAAAATGCCCAAAGCAGCATATTCTTGACGTTCTAACGGCCAAAACCAAGCTACCAGAATGCTGATACTAAAACCATAGAAAAAAGTCCCGAAACTCTTCCGGTTGATACTGTTAAGACTGGGCAAAATCGGAACTTGGTATGAAATTAGGGCGATCGCACTAGCCAAAAAACCCGCCGTTATCGCCACCCAGCCTGGTATTTCCAGCCACCAAGCCAGCAAAATCACGTTCCCAGTACCGATATGAACCACTTTTCGCGATACCTCTGGATCGACAGAAGTAAAGCGATTTAACCCTTCAGCTACGAGTAAAATCAAGCCCAACCAGATACCCACGAGGGAAATTTGCAACCACACAGTCGGAATTTCAGAAAATATAGACACGATATTTAGGAAAAATTTAGATCCAGCACTGTTTACTACTTTAAGCGTACAGTGCGATCGATCTTAAGATCCCCGACTTCTTTAAGTGGTGCGGGTATCTGGGTGTTCTATTTTTTCAGGTTAGTTTACTTAAAAACTGTGCTATGTTAGAAGCAAGTCTAGGGAAAAAGCTATGACTGTTTTAGTAGAAGAACTTTTGAATACCTTTGAGCGATTAACAGACTCACAGCGGCTAGACTTAGTGTTGGAGATTTTGAAACGGACTGTTGATTTAGACTTTCTGCCCCTATCTGATGACGATTTAGTTCTGAATGCTGAAGGACTTTTTCTAGAGTTAGATGAGGAGTAAAGCGAACCCTTGAATTTTTGCAATTCTCAGAGAATCTGATTGCTATGCAGTATGTCTTAATTATTCATGAAGTAGAAAATTATGAAGCTTGGAAACAGGTATTTGATCGTGCTGAGAACCTACGAAAAGAAGCGGGAGAGCGATCGTATCAAGTATTGAAGTATGACAATGAACCCAACAAAATTGTTCATTTCTCCGCTTGGACATCAATCGCAGATGCTAGGGCGTTTTTCGAGTCTCCGAGACTGGTAAAAATTAGAGAAGAAGCGGGAGTTAAAGCTCCTGAGTTTATATATTTAGATCAATTAGAGTCAGGAGTATTGTGAAATAGCTGGCGGGCGATCGCCTCTGTATAACGTCAAGATAGTGTCAAAGCATTTGATTCCTAATTATTACTATCCGTTTCCTGCTGACAATGCTGTGACTATGGCTGCTACTGCTGGACTAAGGCTAGATAAGACAACGACGGAAGCAGTAGCAATAATAATAGTCGTAGCCATCCTCACCATACCATCAGTTCCTTTCTGATATGCGTCAAATTTGTATTCCAGGCGATCGACTTTCTGACCTAGTTCTTCCCTGAGCTGAATTAATGCTTCTCTGATGTCATCATTGTTGGGATTTTCTGGTATCTGCATAGTGATTTTTCCTATTCAAACTACAGACTTTACCTTTAGTGTATCAACATCATAACATAATTAAACACCGAATATTTTAATTAAGTTATATCAATTCCGGCTGCGCCGGAATGACAAGCGAGGAAACGGCAGTGCCGTTTCTGGCGCGCCAGATTAATTGTAGGGACACGGCATTGCCGTGTCCTGATTTCTTGATATCAAAATTCAGAATTCAGCACTATTCACCAATTCTCGCACAGCCGCAAAAGCCCTTCCCCGCCACTCCATCGGCAACAGCGACAATCCCAAACCCGCCCACATTTTCGCCTCAGAAACCGACTTTCCCGCCCAGACAGCCGATCGCCCTTTTGCAGTTTCACCCACCTCAATCAGCCGTAAACCAAGCGCTAACTGAGTTTCTGCAATCCTCTTAAGCCTGACTGTTTCCAACTTCTGGGAATAAAATTCGTAGCTGGTCAAATAGCGTAATTTATCGCTCAAATACGGAATTGCCCGATCGACTCCTTGCTGTCCTGCGTGAAATCGATACTCCATCAAAAATTCCGGCAAGTAATAGCACTTTTTGCCAGCAATCGCAAGTCTCACAAACAAATCGTTATCTTCGCAATTTTGCAAATTCGGCCGCAGAAATCCGACTGATTCCAGCACGCGGCGGCGAAACAAAGTTGCGCCTATTTGCAAACTTTGTTTCAGAAAAACTGTGGATAGCAAATCTTCAATAATTCCCGCCGATAACTCGGTGCGCCCCCACTTGTGCGAATTGAGTTTAGTCTGGTTTTCATCAATCTGATTGTGAATGTCGATCGCCCAATGATCTGTACTGACAAAATCAATGCTCGGGTTTTTATCTAAAATAGCAGATGTCCGCTCCAGAAATTGCGCGCTCAGGCGATCGTCATCATCAAACTTAATAAAATATTCGCCCCTTGCTGCCGCAAAGCCCGATCGCATATTATTACTTTTGCCGATATTCTGCGGGTGTCGAATGTAGCGAATTCCGCGATGGCGTCCCGCCCCGCAAGCTACGACAAATTCCGACATCAACAAATGAGTGCTGTCAGTTGAACCGTCATCACAGACAATTAATTCAAAATCTGTATAAGTTTGATCTAGCACGCTGGCGATCGCACTAGCCAGCAAATGCACTCGATTGTAAGTAGGAATGCAAACACTAATCTTTGGCACTAACACCATTTTAGATTTGAGATTGTGGAAAAATTTCGCAATTCAGTTCAGGGAAAGAAACCACCAATGCCCTATGCCCTATGCCCTATGCCCTATGCCCTATGTATTTTAATTTAAACGAGCCGTACATTCAAGAATTAACTTTTGATTCACCAAAGCAAACGGTTGAATTTCCAAAGCGTGGCGAAAAGCTCGAATAGCACTTCTGTATTCTCCCAAGGCAGCGTAGCACAAACCCAGACCGTGCAGCGCCCCAAAATGCACCGGGTTCAGCGTGAGAACGGTTTCGCAGTCCTGGATCGACTTTTTATAATTGCCTTGAGTATAGTGAAGTACGGCGCGCCGATTCCAAGCTTCAGCAAAATCCGGCGCTTCGGAGATCAATTTCGTCAGCAAGTCCAAAGCGTGACGAACATCTCCTGCATCTAGCGAAACTTGCGATCGCCTGAGAATTTGCATCCCATACTCACCCTTCTGGTTGAACCAAGTGCGCCAGAGTTCTGTAGTTGCCCGATCGCGCACGCTTTCGTCCGACTTTTTCAAGTCTTCGAGCAGCGCCTTGACAGATAATTCGTCCATAGGTGCGAGGATTGTTAAACAGGTTTTATCAATCAATTTTATCGCGCAAGCGGCAACTTTATTTATCCCACATCCCATGAAGATTTTGATGCTTTCCTCGACATTTCCCTATCCGCCAAGCCGCGGCGGAACTCAGGTAAGGACGTTTAATTTATTGCAATACTTGAGTCAGCGGCACGATGTAATTCTCGGAACACTACGATCGCCCGATGTCACCGATGCACAAATCGACGCATTGCAACAGCAAGTTACAAAATTAGCAGTTTTCGAGACTGTGGGAACAGTTTCAACCGGTATCGGCGGAAAAATCAGTCGTTTCAGTCAATTTCTGTTATCCGGGACGCCTCCGAACGTACTCTCAAGCTACTCAAGAGCAATGCAGAATTGGGCCGACGAATTAGTAGCAGCAGGCCAATGCGATGCTGTCACCTGCGAACACAGCGTTAACGAGATTTATGTGCGTCCAGAATGGCGACAAAAACTGCTGACAGTGGCAAACATTCACAGTTCCGTTTGGGGAACTTGCAGGGAAATGTTAGCAACCGGTACGTCCCAAAAACCCCTGCGCGATCGACTTAATTTACCCCTACTCGCCCGCTACGAAACACGCTACTGTTCCAAATTCTCCCGGATTGTGGCGACAACATCCACCGACAAGCAGCAACTCCTAGAATTGCTGTCGCCGCCGCGCCGAGGGCGAGCACATTTATTTGTCCCCACCATTGATGTGATTCCTAACGGGGTGGATTTGGCCCAATTTCCGTATCGGTCGATCGATCCGGGAGGACACACCTTAATTTTTGCAGGCGCAATGGACAATTTGCCCAATATTGACGCAGCGCAGTTTCTCAGTTTGCAGATACTGCCGCCTTTGCAACAGCGTTATCCCGATGTCACCCTCACCCTAGTCGGAACCTCCCCAGTCCCCTCTGTGCTCGCCTTGGGGAAACTCCCGGGAATTCAAGTAGTGGGTCGGGTGCAAAGGGTGGCAGAATATTTGCATCGGGCTGCTGTTTGTGTAGTGCCGATGCGGATTGGTTTTGGGATTAAAAATAAAACTTTGGAGGCGATGGCTGCGGGAACTCCGGTGGTTGCGAGCGATCGAGGTTTGGAGGGTTTAGCCGTCGATGGCGGCCGACAACCGACAAGGGCCTTGCGGGCGAACAAAGTTCAGGAGTATGTTGAGGCGATTACCAGTTTGTTTGAAAATCAGCAGCTAAGACAGGAACTCTCTCTGAGCGCGCGATCGCTCGTTGAAACCGAATACACCTGGGATATCATAGGTCGTCAGTACGATCGGCTATTGCAATTTTAAACTCTAAATTCTAAATTCTAAATTCTAAAACTTGGATGATGGAACACAAAATTAACCCCTCTAAAAATCGAGCCAAACCCCTAGAAAATCCCAAAGTTGCTCCTCCTCCAACCAGACGCCGCCGCCAAACCCGACGCCCCAAAAAACTGCAAGAGTCTCAGATTCCCATACCTACTCCCTCAACTTCCGCCAGATATCCCTGGAAAAGACTGGTAGCCAATTTGACAGCCCTAGGCGTCTTGTGTGGCTGTTCCGCTTTGATGGGAGGTGGTGCTTGGCTGAGTTACCAGCTAATTGTCGATCCCAATGGTAACAGGTTGGTTGCTCAGTTTGTACCCGAATGGTCGCGCCTACCTTCGGGTAGCAGAGATTCAATCCAAACTCTGGATCAAATCAAAGCCAGCGTTCGCAAATTGGGATTTATCACCGGAGAACCCCTACCTCTGACTGTTGATAAATCTAGCGATAATGCTCTTCCCGATTTGCTATTGCCGGTGCTGGTAGAAAGAACGGTTAATGCTTCTACTGTTTGCAAAAATCCTTGCAGTCAAATTGTCGAACTTCGGGTGTACAAACGAGTGCAACTTCCCGATCGCAATTCCGAAAAAGAGCAGTATTTTCAGCTAGCAAGTTCTGTGAATGTCGAAGGCCCTGCGGAATCTTTTGTGATTGCTGATTTAGCTGATTCTAACTCTAACAATCAAGCCTCGAATCAGTCGCTACCACTAACAGAATTACGCCGGTTTGATGGCAAGCCCCCAGCCTCTGGGATTTGGTTTAATGTCAGCGGTAAACTGCTGCGGGGCGATAAGAAAATTCCCTACGGACAAGTCGTTCGCTATAACCCCAGCCAAAATCATTTAATCTCGCTGTTAGATTGGGCAAGTGCGGCCGGACAAGCACCGAATTGGCAGCAAATTGTCAAGGCGCAAAACCCGCAGTTGGCGATCGACCAAACAGTTGGTTTAGAACCGAAATTTACTCTTTATCAAATCGGCCCGCGTAAATTTGTGCCTAATCCAGTTCAGTTAACACCGATTTCTTTAGAAGAATTTGCCTTCAATGACGAGACTTATAAAAACGGTCTGCGGCTGGCGAACAGCGGGCTGTGGTCTCCGGGATTAAATGTCATGCGTATTGCTAAGACCAAAGCTGGCCAGAATTGGCCCGCAGTCGCGCAAGCTCAGTTAGAGACGATCGAATTTCACGCTAAAATAACTCGGGCTCAGGCGATCGCATCTTGGGCCAGTCCCGGCCAACAAGTTCTCGCAGAATTGATCGACGGCCGCTGGAGTCAAGCTTTGCAAGTATTTGAAGCCGATCCCAGCAACAGTCACGAAATTAGCACAACCCTCAAAAATGGTGGCGGGCGGATCATGAACCGCGTAGACGCCGCCTTGAAAGTGAATTCCGCTGACGCCGATGTCAAGGCTTGGGGCGCCCTGATTGTCGCCTCTCAAGACGGAACTCGCGAGGCGATGAATTGGCTCGACCAGCAATCAGATACTGACAGCGAAACTAGAAGTCGAATTCGGAATTTGGTCAATAAACTTGAGGAAGCAATTTCTCAGGCTGAAAATTTAGAAGACCACAAAAGTCAAATTATGGGTTCTGCTACTTTAGTTAGCACTATCAATCCCGCTGAATGGTTAGAACCCTCCGCGAAAAACGAGTTAAAATTGACTGGAGAACAAGTTTGGTATCAAGTACAAGTAGCCAGTTTTAACGACGGCAGCCGCTGGGTTAATTCGCCCTTTACAGATGTAGAAGTGACCTCTTTTCCTGCTACTCAAGTCAAGTGGCTTTGGGGGCGGCTGGGCTTGCAGGCTGACCCCAAAATTAAGATTGAAGTAGCGATGGCTAACGGTCAACAAAGAGTCGCTGTGGGAACAGTCAAAGCGGTGCAGATTCAAGATGGAAGTCTGCGCTTGCTAGCAGCAGTTGACAAGCGATCGTAATCTGGGACAAACCATTCAGTGATATCAATTCCGGCTGCACCGGAATGATATAAAGGAGACTGCACGTGCCGTTTCTTGCGCCCCAGATTAATTGTAGGGACAAAGGCACTCGCGGTCTCCTCATTTTGGTAGCTAATAATTCCGATGCAGCCGGAATTGATATGATATCGTTTCCGGCTGCATCGGTATTATTCAAACAGTTAACAGTTAACAGTTAACAGTTAACATCATTCCGGCGCAGCCGGAATTTGACACAAAGAAACCGGGTTTTTTTACCGTTTCTGCCGATCGCAACAGAAGTATTTTCGTAAAAAAACCCGGTTTCCTGCCACCAGTGCGTCCAAAACTAGGAACAAGCAAAATGCTTTTTTCACCCCCTCCCCAACTCCTAAAAGCGACGCAGGGCTGTTGGCTGGCGGTGCCATCTCAAAACTCTTACCCTCGCCGCCATCGCTTGCAGAACAACAATGCAGACAACAATTTTGTTAATTAAATTAACACAACTTGCCGACAACCAACCCAGAGATGTCAAAGCGCGCCTTTTTTAGAGAGTGCTGAAATCATCTGCCGTTTCACCGCTTTCGCCCAAAGCTCAAACTCAGAACTGTTGATGTTGTTAATTTTCACTTCCTCAACAGCCTGATGTGGGGCTTGCTTCTGTACTGTAGTCTCCATGCTTTTTTTCCTCGTCCAAAAAATGTTAGTAATCGATCTTAAGCAGTCAGCATCATACCTCTATTCTATGTACTAATTCCTGCTATTAGTTACACTAAATACATAGATTTTTTTCATAAGATGCAGTAAATACATCTAGATAATGCAATTTACGAATCTCATTTAAAAAGTCATGTAACCATTACTAAATATAGGTTTTCCCTGACATTAAAATCTTAAAGTTTAGATCCTATGGCAAGATCCAACCAATCGGTATGTTCGTCAACTTATTTTTAAATGATGTATTGGCATATACAGCAAAAAATAATTTTATTCAAGTTACATAGTGCCGTAAAGCCGATCGTCCGCATCTCCCAATCCGGGTACAATATAGCCCTAGGGTAACCAAAATCCGGCTCAACAGCCTCCCGACTAATCTCGCTCGCTGTCTCCCACTCCCCAAAAGGTCAATAACACAGATCCGGAGTTTCGCGCCAAAATCTTCCGGAACTTTCTCGAACCGACATGAATCTTAGAAAGTATCAGCAGAAAACCAGTTTTTGAGATGAATTCACTAATCCAAAAAACCTGCTGTAGATACTGAAATTGAGGTCATCAGCTTGGCTTTGCTGGCTTTTCATTTTTATAGATGAAGGCGGTCACATCCAAGTAAAAAAACCTTACCTAAATTCAGTTTAATTCTTTTAGGCTGAGCCAAACACAAAACTTAACTTATTAAGGAGAACATCCATGAAGTTTGTAAAACTATTACTAGCTACGGCATTAATGACTGCTTCTATCAGCCCCGCCTTAGCTAACCCAGCAGTTCAAATTTTAGGTGCAAGCTACGGCGGCAACGGTTGCCCCGATCGATCCGCCAGCGTCACTGTCAGCCCAGATGGTCAAGAACTTAGCATCCTATTTGATAAATTTACAGCCCAAGGGAATGTCTCAGCAGAAACCCGAAAAAACTGCAATCTGAGCATTCCCATCAAAGTACCCCAAGGCTTCCAAATTTCGATCTACGATGCTGATTACCGCGGCTACGTTGCTCCTAGAACCACAGGCAACCTGCGAGCAGAATACTTTTTTGCTGGAACCCGCGGCCCCGTTTTTAGTCGGACTTTCAACGGCGAAACTAACTACAACGTTCGAGATAGCTTAGTCACTGTAGCTAATGTTTGGTCTCGCTGCGGCGACAGTGTAAACATGAGAGTAAATGCTTCGATGACAGCCCGCGGTGCCGGCATGGCAACCGTTGACTCCTTCGATTTAGCTAATCGCGGTTTAGTTTATCACGTCAAATATCGCACTTGCCGCTAAGCAGAAACACTCAAAAAATATAACACCGATGACCCGGTTTCTTTACGAAACCGGGTTTCTTAATGCTCTAATTGTATCAATTCCGGCTGCGCCGAAATGATGTAGAGGAGACGGCAGTGCCGTTTCCCTACGTCAGATTAATTGTAGGGACACGGCAGTGCCGTGTCCTAATTTCTTATGATGTAGAGGAGACGGCAGTGCCGTGTCCCTACGTCAGATTAATTGTAGGGACACGGCACTGCCGTGTCCTAATTTCTTATGTGATACTGCCGTGTTTTGATTTATCAATCAAAATACAGTCCCGTCACTTTCAATCAGAATTGGCGGCACTCCACCAGCCCTTAATTCTGATGCAATTTTCCGCCCCGCCGCCCAAGTTCCTCCTTGCAAAATCTTCACCAGCGGCAATTCTGTTGCACTCAAATGCAGCTTTTCTCGCATTGCTGCGGCAATTTTATCTAACAGAATCACAGTTAGCGATCGCCATTCCACTATAACCTCCGAACCCGGCAAGTAACTCTGCTCAAAAATAGCCGAATCTTTGGCATGGAGAAGCCCAATATCCAAACATAAACCGCCGTTGCGGTACTCCGGCAATCCCGTTAACTCATCCAATCCGCCGACTTCCAAACCAAGTTCTTGCAGCGGTTCCAACAGCGAATAAGTCAACCACTGCGAGAGTTTGTGAAACGGCACAAATTCAGAGTCCAGATTTTCTCCTGTCAAAGCCGGATGCCGCCAAACATCGCCTAAATTAACACCGCCAATTGCATATCTTCCGGGCCAGATTTCCCCAAAACCTGTCAAAACAGCGCTTAAAATTTCAGAAGCATTCACAGTTTTGACTCCAGAAACTCGACTGTCGAGCAAATATTTTGCCAAATTGCCGGGACGCGGATTCTCGCTGCCAAATAATAATGGATGCTGACAAATCGCCTTCCCCAAACGCTGCAATAATTCTAATCTGCCTGTTAAACCAATTAGCGGATTGTCTTCACTTACCTGAAA
This sequence comes from Cyanobacteria bacterium OTE_58_metabat_593, assembly GCA_031372825.1. Classification (GTDB taxonomy): domain Bacteria; phylum Cyanobacteriota; class Cyanobacteriia; order Cyanobacteriales; family Microcoleaceae; genus Microcoleus. The sequence continues at coordinate 29,182 of JANMLZ010000048.1, forward strand.
TCCAGCAGCTAAAGTTTCTAGCTTTAGTTGAGAAAGTCCCCGAGAATCAGCTTGCCAATGAAAATCGGGATTGCTGGAAAAAATACCTTGACAAAACATCCGAAAAGTGGCTACGGCTAACCCTTCAGAACGGCGATAAACCTGCCCGGTTTCTGCTTCGCAATACTGCCAATCTGTACCAGCGCCAGCATCGAGCAAAACGCTGATAATTGCTAAATCAAATTTGATCTTAGCTTGCTCTATGAGTGAAAATTCGGCTATTGCTGCGTCCAATTCGGCGATTCGTGGCAAGTTGCCGACTTCAAAATGTCGCCAGCGGCTGTGAAAGGGAATGTTAAAATCGGGATACTGTTGGTAGGTTGTATCAATTACATAGTTTGCTGCTTTGTCGAGTTGGGATAAATCGACGCGGAAGTAGCGGAGTTTATTTTCGGAGGCTAAATTAAATAGCCGATCGCACTTTTGGCGAATCGCCACCGTAGTTCTCAGATATTCTACAGTCTCAAGTTCAATATTGTCCAATTTCATACCACCAAACATCGGTAAACGTCGTTTTCTTTAAAAAAGTCAAAATTACTGTAATCTAAAAGATTATCTAAAATCATATTTCTATCTATTTTGATCAGCTTGTATTCCCACTTCGAGCCACTGACTTCGCGTTTTACTTGATCGGAAACTATCACCGAATTTTTTTCTGTACCCGGAGATACTATTTTGCTTAAATCTTCCAGGCGATCGGCGATGTTAATATCTTTTCCGTAAGTGCAAGACCGAAATATATACAAATTTCCTTTAGCAACTCCCACCGACAAGCCGCAAGGTATTTGATTACCGTGAATAAAAAGTTTCCAATTCTCGCACAAACTTTCCATTGCCGCTAAAGCTGAGTGAGCTTCCGGGAAAGTCAACAAATGCGAATCGCCAACAATACTCCGAATTGTGCCGCCGTATTCTTCGCAAATTGTTTTTTCAAAAGTATCAAAATTGGTGAGCAAATATTCAACGTCTTTGATAGAATTGGATTCTTGATAAGCAATAAAACCTCTCAAATCTGCTTTGATGATTGCTTGATTTTCAACAATTCGCGTTTTGTAACTTTGGTCAACTTTGTACACTTTTTCAGGTTCGCTCATCCCTTTCAAAGAAAACTCGTTAACAAAAGATGTTTGCACTTCTGCTTTATTGATCGCCAACCATGCCGCTTGGGACAAATATATTTCATCCTGCGGAGTTACTGATTCTATCCGTGCTGTTAGATTCACCGTATCGCCAAAGATATCTTTATCTTGATGCAAGACATCTCCTAATGTAATCGACACGCGAATCGCTAATCGTTCGTCGTTCGCCTTGCTAGATTGTTCTGCTCTCAATTCTTGCTGCATTTCTATGGCTGCCATAGCCGCTGCTGTGACGCTGGGAAAAATTATCCAAAATGAATCGCCTTCTCCTTTAATCACGCTGCCTTCATTTCTACTGCTAATATCTGAAATAAAATTTTTATGCTCGTTTAACAAACTACTTAAGTCCGACTGAGATAGTTTTTTAACTCTGGCGGTATATCCGCAAATATCTGTTTTTACGATCACAGTAGAACGCAAATTAGCCATAACCTACCCTGACTGATCAAAAACCAGCAATAAATTTCATGTGGCAAAGACGCAATAGTTCGCGCCCGAATCGATCGCGTCTTTTCCCTCTCAATCTCCTAAATCGCGTCCTTTCACTTCTGCAAGAATTGTAGCATCGGGAACCGGGTCTGGCGTGTAGTACCCAGCGGCTTTTTTAGCGACGATTTCGACTTGTGCGTCTGCGGGAATCCAATCTTCGGGAATCGGAATGCGATCGACCACCTGAATGCCAGAATTGATAATCGCATTGTATTTGAGATCGCTCATAGAAACTAAACTGTCAATTCGAGAGATACCCAACCAGTGCAGCACGTCTGGCATTAGTTCTTGAAACCGCATATCTTGAACTCCTGCAACACATTCAGTGCGAGTAAAATAGGCATCAGCTCGATCGCCACCTTCCTGTCGTTTTCTGGCATTGTACACCAAAAACTTAGTCACTTCCCCCAAAGCTCTCCCTTCCTTGCGGAAGTAAACAATTACCCCAGAACCGCCAGATTGTGCTGTTTGGATGCAAATTTCAATCCCGTGTACCAAATAAGGGCGACAAGTGCAGATATCCGAACTAAACACGTCAGAACCGTTGCATTCATCGTGTACCCGTACCGCCAACGGCTTCTGTGGGTCAGAAATATTCGCGACATCGCCAATAATATAAACCGTAGTTCCGCCAATTGGGGGCAAGAAAACGTGCAAATCCGACCGCGTCACTAAATCCGAGAACATTCCGCCTGTTTGCTCGAACAAGACACGGCGGAGAAGGCTTTCTTCAACACCGATCCGTTCAGCAATTCCAGGCAAATACCACACCGGGTCGATCGCAATTTTAGTTACTGCTAAATTGCCGCCTGCTTTGACTATTTTGCCATCGATTTGCACCCGCCCCTTAGCGATGGCATCTTGCAATTCCGGCATATTAATGTGAGCTTTAGTGACAGCAATTGTCGGGCGGATATCGTATCCCTGCTGGGAAAATGAAGTGTAAATTTCGCTAACCAAACCCCCAAAAGGATCGAGAGAAACAATCAAATTGCGATCGCCCCAACTCGGATGTGGCCCGATGTGTGCCGTCGGAGATGTGTTGGTAAAATCGGGGCGATGATCCGCTTGGAGTGCACCGTTGGCCACTGCTAGCGCTCGATAAACAGAGTAGGAACCCGAATGAGTGCCGATCGCATTCCGGTGAGACGATTTGCTGAGACTGCCAATCACAGGCCCCCGTTTCAGGGGATCGATTTCTCCCCAGTAAATGGGAAGAGGTTTTGTGCCGGATCTGTCAGGATCGGATCTTAAAACTATATGCTGAGGTTTTGACACAGTTGTTTTTGGCTCTTGCTATAGATGCTGCTGTTGGTTGAATGTGAAATTGCTGCAATTTGAAGCAGTGATTTATGATAGCAACAAGATTCAGGCTCGGGAAGTATCCGGAATAGCCAAACTCGTGACGCCTCCTGGCGCGCTTTCCTCAAAAATATAAAAATTTTGCATTTGTGCTTCAGCGATCGGGGCTGCACTGCCAACAAAACTACATATTTAACTCAAGTTTCTCTAGCAATTATATTTCATTTGTACACGAGATTTTTTGAAAATAACCGCAGAGGGCGCAGAGAATTTAGAAAAGAGAGATGTTCACAATTCCGACAATGGTTGCTATAGTTACAACTGGTAGCGGTGAATTATCAATAAAATACTAACTCATAAAATCAATGTTGCCAAGTACATCTAACTATTTGCTAAAAAATGGTCGCGTGCCCCAGTCTCTGATAGAAATGCCATCGATCGCCCCGTCAGCATCTACTGTCACAACAACAGCAACTGAAAACAATTTTTGTTTGGTAGATGTGGAAATTGCAGCAGGTACGATCGCCCAAATTACGACCGCAGGTACAGAACATTTATTCCCAATTGCAGATATCCCAATTGTCGATTTGCGGGGCGGCTTAATTTTGCCTTGTTTTGTGGATATGCACACGCACTTAGACAAAGGCCATATTTGGGAACGATCGCCAAATCCCGATGGAACTTTCGCAAGGGCGATCGACTCCGCGCGCGCTGACGCCCAAAAAAACTGGAATGCAGACGATGTTTACCAGCGAATGGAGTTCGGACTAAAGTGCAGCTATGCCCACGGAACCAAAGCCATCCGCACTCACATTGACGCGACAGGCGAACAAGGAACCGTGAGTTTGGGAGTATTTGAAGCGCTGCAAGCCGAATGGGGCGCGAGGCTGGTCTTGCAAGCAGTTTCCCTGGTTTCCCTCGACTATTTCCTGACACCCGAAGGCGAAAAATTAGCCTCGCGGATTGCCCAAATCGGCGGCATCCTCGGCGGAGTCGCCTATATGAATCCCGATTTAGACAAGCAGCTCGATCGAGTCTTTAGCTTAGCCCAAGAACACGGTTTAAACCTCGACTTCCACACCGACGAAAACGACGATCCAGAATCAACAACACTGCGACAAGTAGCAAAAACCGCCATCCGCCATCAATTTAGCGGTCAAATAATCTGCGGACACTGCTGTAGTTTAGCAGTACAACCCCCAGATTTAGTAACAGAAACTCTCGCTTTAGTCAAAGAAGCAAACATCGGCATTGTCAGCTTACCGATGTGCAACCTTTACCTGCAAGACAGACAATCTGGGCGTACACCGCGCTGGCGGGGAGTCACGCTATTGCACGAACTCAAAGCAGCAGGAATTCCCGTTGCAGTTGCTAGCGACAATTGTCGAGATCCGTTTTACGCATTTGGCGATCACGATGTTTTAGAAGTCTTTAATATGGCAGTCAGAATCGCTCATTTAGATATGCCTTACGGGGATTGGCCCTGTGCGGTGACACAGACTCCGGCGGATTTGATGGGATTGCCGAATTCGGGACGAATAGGAGTTGGTTTACCAGCAGATTTGATTTTGTTTAAGGCGCGGAATTTCAGCGAACTGTTATCTAGGTCGCAGCGCGATCGTACAGTTGTGCGGCAGGGTAGAGAAATTGATACAACATTGCCCGATTACCGCGAACTAGACGATTTGTTACAGCCTCGATCGCCAGAAATGGGGTACACAGAAATCAGCGGGGAATAGGACACTCCAAGAGCCCTTCGTCGTGTCAACTTAAGCATGAAAGCCTTGGTATCTCTCGTTCATAGCCAAGTCTAGATCCCCCTAAATCCCCCTTAAGAAGCTATGCTTTATAAACATCTTTCTTAACAATCTTAAAAACCTTGTACAGCAAGGCTTTTAAGATTAATTTTGACATAAGCCTTGACAATTTAACAACTTTGTTTATTGAAAACAGCTTGCGTTTATTGAGAATTGGCAATCGAGGAATAAGGGTTTGATAGCCTCGCGAGCGATCGCTCTCAAATGTTAAGAAAGATCCTTATAACGCATAGCTTAAGAAGGGGGGGGACAGGAGTCTTCTCAAAGTCCCCCTACAACCAGGGGGATTTAGGGGGATCTGGACTCAGGTAAAAACGCGATTTATCAAGGCTTTCAGGCTTAAATCGAAATAGTAAATTCGAGTTAACAGTTAACATCATTCCGGTGCAACCGTAATTCCCAATTACCACTCATCGTTTCGCTTATTGCTGTAGGTTTCCCAATCTTCGTACTCAGGCTGATATAAGGGTTCTGGTTCCAATTCTGCTGACATTTCTAATTCTGGTTCCGATTCTTGCTGATAGATGTTTAGAGGTTCGACAACGCGGGCGATCGCATCTTTGACAAATGCCTTGACAAACTCGTCTTTTCGATTTAATTGAAACTGCCTTTGCACGACTTCGGCGATGCCACCGTCGCCCCAATCTTGGTCATGGCGGAAATATTCAATAAAACTTTTACCAGCAATTCTGGTTAAATAAGCGGCGCTGACTGCTTGAATTGCTTTGCCAAGTACAAAGCCGGCTACGCTTAATTGCAACGCCCTTGATACTACTTGAATTACGCCTTCAACTATTCCCAAACTTGCTAGGGTTTTGGCGAGAGATAATGCCAATTCTTTCGCGCGATCGATATTTAATTCGCAACCGTAAATCTTGGCAATTTCTACTACCATTTGAGCGTTAACTGCTGCTGTGGCTAACAAATCCACAACTGGCAAAGGCGTTACGGCAATTACTCCGGCTCCAATCCACTGAAAGCGCTCTACTACTTTATCAGCTTGCCTGCGCCTTTGAGCATCAATTAACTTGCGGGCTTGGTCTCCCAAATGCTGAGATTGCAGCAAAATATTGTCAGCAATTAAGTCTTCGCCTTCGGCTCGCAAAATCGCAGCAACGCGCCGAATCAATGGCATAATATCTGGGTCTGGCTGAAATATTGTGCCGTCTTCTAGTACAACTTTTTGTGGGTTGGCGGTAATGGCGACTACATCCATTGCTGATACAAAACCTTTGACTCGTTGCCGCAATCTAGTGAGAATTTCATCTCTGTCGCTATCAGGATAAAGGTCAACTTTATTAAAAACAACGATCGACCTTTTGCCAATTTCCGCCAAAGTTCGTAGCGGTTCGTACTCAGATTTTCGCAAATCGCCGTCCAAAACAAATAAGATCAAATCTGCCCTCGCGGCCAACTGTCTCGCCAATTCCTCTCGGTAAGTTCCCGCTACTCCCGCTTCCAAAATTCCCGGTGTATCAGTAATTGCCAATTCTCGATCGATTCCTTTCAATGAGAGAGTGTAAGTTTCTCCAACTTCGGTAGTTCCCATCGGCGCCCCCACCTGTCCCGCCATCCGCCCCACCAGAGCATTGACAGCGGAAGTTTTGCCCGCAGAACCGGTGCCGAACACAACTACTCGAACGCTACCGCGAGCCATGCTAGCTTCGATTTCCCGTGCTCTCAATAGCAAAGCTTGGCGCGCTACTTCATCTTGAATGCGATCGACTTGTTGCCGGATTGCTTTGAGATTTTCGGAAGCAGCTTCACTTTTGACAACAGGAATCTTGGGATTAATTGCCCGTTTTCCCTTAACTTTTCCCGGGCGTTGTAGCAGTTTTAAATAGTAGAATATCGCAAAAATTAGGGTTCCTAAAAGTACAATTATCAGGAAAATTAGTAAGTTAGCCAGCAGTGGAGAAGCAGACCACGCAACTTGACTGTAAAGCCCTGTTAAGGAACTCACCAGCCCAATAATCAGCCCTAGGGTGAGGCAGAAAGCAGCAATTAAGGTTAACAGGCGCGGCAAAGGCATGAGGAAAGCGGCAAATAAAAGGGTTATGCTTTGATTTTCACATTTTCTTAAATCTTCTGATCTATAGTTTAGCAATTACAGCAAGGAGCAAAAACTATGGGACTATTTGACCAAATTTTGAGTGCGATCGACAATCCCAACCAACAAGCAAGTCCCAATCAGTTGGGCAACATTCTGGGTGCCCTGCAGCAGTTGAGCGGCAACCAGGGCATCGATGCGGGCACGACTCAGCTAGCGATGTCGGTTTTGGGTGGACACGTACGATCGGCATTGCAAGATGTACGATCGAACTCGGGAGATGCACAAGCTCAAGAAGTTGTCAACCAATTTAGCGGTACAAATCCCAATCCGCAAGCAGTTCAGAGTTTGTTCGGAGGCGGCCAACTGACGCAAATAGTCGCCGATATCGCCCAAAGAACCGGTTTAAATAACGCCACAGTGCAGGCGATGATACCTGTTTTGGTGCCGTTGGTGCTGAATTTGCTAAAAACTGGTGGTAACGGTCAAAATCCAGCCCAGGGCGGCAATCCCGTTTTGAATACGTTTTTAGATGGAGATGGAGACGGGGATGTAGATATTACTGACGCAATGTCGATGGCCAGCCGCTTTTTGAATAAGGGCTAATTTCCCGAGATTTTCGGGAGAGAGTCCGGTTTGTAGTAAAGAATGCAAGTCCTCCCAATCAATAATCTGAGGACTAAAGTCCTTACTACAAACAAATTTTGTGATTGTCGATCGACCAAACATGATATAATACTAGACTTTAGACGAATTTGCTATGACACAAATTCTCGATCGACAAACTATCGATCAGCGAGTAGCGATCGATGGCAATTGGGATCAGTTTAAGTTAATTCAGAAAGCTTCGGAAAATTCCCCCGGAGTTAAGCTATCTTTTTTTGCAGGGGCGATCGAGATTCTAATGCCGGGATTCCAACACGAAAACTTTTCTGAAATCATTGGTTACTTGGTGACAACTTTTCTGCTAACACAAGGAATCAGATTTTACCCTTGTGGTTCGATGACGCAGGAGAAAATCGGAGAAGTTTCAACCCAAGCAGACAAATCTTTTTGTTTGGAAGCCGCTAAGTCAATTCCCGATTTGTCGATCGAGATAGTTTATACCAGCGGTGGACTAAACAAACTGCGAAAATATCAAGCTTTGGGCGTTCTGGAGGTGTGGTTTTGGGAAGATGGCACGCTACGGCTGTATCACCTGCGGAAAGATGGTTATGAAGAAGTGATTCAGAGTGAATTATCAGGATTGGAAACACTGAATATCGATTTGTTGAAACGCTGCATTTTGATGGGCGAGACTGATTTGGCCGAAGCCGTGAAGGTTTTTGGGCAGGGGTAATATTATGTTCGAGTAAACACGATCCTCCTACTCCTAGAAATTAGGACACGGCAGTGCCGTGTCCCTACAAAAAATCGCGGTAGGGAAACGGCACTGCCGTGTCCTCTATATCATTCCGGTAACACCGGAATTGATATTAGCAATCCCAAATTTAACCCAAACCCAAATCAGTCACAGCACCGACACTGCTAGAAGAAACCAACTTAGCGTATTTAGCCAAGACTCCCCTAGTATAGCGAGGTTTTGGAGGCTGCCAAAGAGCTTTGCGCTGCTCCAATTCTGCATCGGAAACATTGAGTTGTAACAAGCGATTAGGAGCATCAATCGTAATCGAATCGCCCTCTTTTACCAGAGCAATTGTGCCGCCAACTTGTGCTTCCGGTGCAACGTGACCGACCACCATGCCGTAAGTTCCGCCCGAAAAGCGGCCGTCAGTAATTAACCCGACAGAATCGCCCAAACCAGCGCCAATAATTGCCGAAGTTGGTGCTAACATTTCGCGCATTCCCGGCCCGCCTTTTGGCCCTTCGTAGCGGATCACAATCACATCTCCGGCTTGAATCTTGCCTGCCAAAATTGCATCCAAACAATTTTCTTCAGATTCAAATACTCGCGCTGGCCCGGTAAGCAGCGGTTTTTTAACGCCACTAATTTTAGCAACTGATCCTTCTGTTGCCAGATTTCCCCGCAGAATTGCTAAATGTCCTTGGGCGTACATCGGGTTGTTCCAAGGGCGGATGACATCTTGGTCGGTGCGGGGTTCGGCTGGAATATCTGCCAACACTTCAGCAATAGTTTTGCCGGTAATTGTGAGAGCATCTCCGTGCAGCAAGCCCTGTTCCAAAAGCATTTTCATTACTAGCGGAATGCCGCCGGCTTTGTGCAAGTCGGTTGCTACGTATTTGCCACTTGGTTTGAGATCGCACAAGACGGGAACTTTGGCTCTGATTGTTTCAAAATCATCGAGAGCGAGTTCAACGCCGATCACATTTGAAATCGCCAATAAGTGCAGCACAGCATTGGTTGAACCGCCGATCGCCATAATTACCGCGATCGCATTTTCAAAAGCCTTCCGAGTCAAAATCTGGCTGGGTAGCAACTGTTGGCGGATTGCTTCCACCAAAACTGTCGCAGATTCGGCAGCGCTATCAGCTTTTTCGGCATCTTCCGCAGCCATTGTCGAAGAATAGGGCAAACTCATCCCCATTGCTTCAAAAGCGCTGGACATCGTATTTGCGGTGTACATTCCGCCGCAAGCACCAGCGCCCGGACAAGCTTTTTGTTCGACTGTGGTGAGTTCTGTTTCGTCAATTTTGCCTGCGCTGAATTGGCCGACAGCTTCAAAAACGCTGACAACGGTCAAATCGCGTCCATTGTGGTGTCCGGGTTTAATCGTGCCACCGTAAACAAAAATAGCAGGAATATTCATGCGGGCGATCGCAATCATCGCGCCCGGCATATTCTTGTCGCAGCCGCCGATAGCGAGCACGCCGTCCATACTTTGGCCTTTGCAAACAGTTTCGATGGAATCTGCAATCACATCTCTCGATACCAGAGAATATTTCATCCCTTCAGTGCCCATCGAGATCCCATCGCTGATCGTAATCGTACCGAACATCTGCGGCATGGCGCCGGCTTCTTTTGCACCCGCAGTCGCGCGCAGCGCCAGTTCATTCAACCCCATATTGCAGGGCGTAATCGTGCTGTAGCCGTTAGCAATGCCCACAATGGGCTTAGTGAAATCGCCGTCACCAAAACCGACGGCGCGCAGCATGGCTCGGTTGGGCGCGCGCTGCACGCCTCCAGTCACAGCTTGGCTTCTCAAATTCTCAGTCATTCTCCAACTTCCTTTGTCTGTTGTTCAGTTGTCTGTTTTTCTTATATCTTGACGCTATTTTTGATTCTTTCAGAATCGCTGACCTTTGTAAGGCCCTATAGAATAGATTCGCACAGCAGTGCCAAGATTCTACAGATACTAAAGCGTACAGGGTGAATACGGTGGTTATCAGAAAAGTGGGTTTAAAACCCCGTCCTAAAAGGACGGCTTTAATTGTAAACCTTTGTTGCAATACGAATGTCTTGTGCTAAATAATGTAGCATAAGGCAGGAGGTAAAGCAATGCTAGTTTTTGAGTTTAAAGCTTACGGAAATAAGAGTCAGTTCACAGCAGTAGATGAAGCGATTCGTACAGCCCAGTTTGTCCGCAATAGTTGTTTGCGCTATTGGATGGACAATAAAAAAATGAATAAGTACGACTTAAACAAATACTGTGCTGTATTAGCTGGTGATTTTCCGTTTGCCGACGAACTTAATTCTCAAGCTAGACAAGCCAGCGCCGAGAGAGCATGGTCTGCTATCTCCCGATTCCACGAAAACTGCAAAAAAGGAATTCCTGGTAAAAAGGGATATCCACAATTTCAGAAAGACTGTCGCTCTGTTGAGTATAAATCAACTGGATGGAAACTGGCCCAAGATCGTAAATCAATCAAATTTACCGACAAGAAAGGAATTGGGAAATTCAAGCTAAAAGGAACACGCGACTTACACTTTTACCAAATTAGCCAAATAAAACGGGTTCGACTGGTAAAGCGGGCTTCGGGTGTATATGTTCAATTTTGCATTGATGTTGACAGAAAAGAAAACACAGAACCCTCTGGAAACACCATCGGCTTAGATGTTGGATTGAAGGAATATTACACCGATTCAAACGGAGTAATGGTTGAAAATCCTAAGTTTCTGCTACGGAGTGAAAAAGTTCTGAGGCGTTGTCAACGTCGAATATCAAGAAAAGTAAAAGGTTCAAAAAATCGAGGCAAAGCTAGACAGATTTTAGGAAAACGCCATCTCAAAATAAGTAGGCAGCGCAAAGATCATGCAATCAAACTTGCACGGTGCGTAGTTCAGTCCAACGACTTGATAGCCTACGAAGACTTGAGAATTAAAAATATGGTAAAAAATCACTGTCTTGCTAAGTCAATTAATGACGCATCTTGGTATCAGTTCCGTATCTGGATTGAATATTTTGGAAAGGTATTTGAGAAAGTAACAGTTGCGGTCAATCCGCAATATACTAGCCAAGAATGCTCTAGTTGTGGTGTAATTGTGAAGAAAACGCTATCTACAAGAACTCACGTTTGTCAGTGTGGTTGTGTAATGGATAGAGATTTCAATGCAGCTAGAAATATCCTGAGTCGAGGATTGGGTACGGTAGGGCATACCGGAACCTTTGCATTAAATGCAAGCAACGCTTTGGGAGATAAGTCCTCTACTTTTGCTGAAGAAATTCTGCATAAGCAAGTCATGTCGTAGATCAAAGAATCCCTCGGTACGGCCGGGGAGTGTCAACTGAGATGATGTGGTAAAACTCATCATTCTAACGTTTGAAAAAAAATTGCGAGGCTAATTACATGGAGGCCGATCGAATTCTGAGGCAATATGCGGCCGGAGAAAGAAATTTTCGAGAGATTAACCTCGCTGGGGCCGACTTAAAAGAGGCAAACCTCAGCGAGGCCAACTTTACCAGAGCGAATTTCCAAGACGCAAACCTCAAAGGCGCTAACCTGACGGGAGCGAACTTGCGCGAGGTGAAATTGGCTGGGGTGGACATGACAGAAGCCAATCTGTGCGAAGCAAATCTCATCGGTACTGATTTGAGCCGCGCCAATCTGAGCGGGGCTAACCTGATGGGAGCCAACCTGCGCGGCTCAATGGCGAGAGAAGTCAACATGACCAAGGCTAATTTGACAGAAGCTAATTTGACAGAAGCCAACTTTACCGAAGCGAATTTGTTTGCGGCCAACTTAACGGACGCTAGCATGATTCGCACTAATTTGATGAAAGCAAATTTGAGTTGGTCAACTCTCAAAGCGGTAAACCTGACAAATGCCATCCTCAGCGAGTCGCTTTTGGAAAGAGCGAACTTGACAACTGCTATCCTCAGCGGGGCGATGCTAAGCGGGGCAAATCTTACTGGTGCAGATTTGCGCCAAGTAACGATGGTGGGAGCTAATCTCACCGAAGCTAATCTGAGCAATGCTAATTTGAGAGTTGCTAATGTGAGTTGGTCAACGCTGGCAAAAGCTAATTTGAGCGGTGCTAATTTGTACCGGGCAAAGCTATGCTGGTCTAATTTCAGCGGGGCTGTTTTGGTGGAAGCGGTTTTGATTGATGCTAATCTCAATCGAACTAACTTCCGCGATGCAGATTTGAGGCGGGCAATTATGCCTGATGGCTCAACTAATGAGTCTTAATAGTTGACTGTTACTTGTTGATTGTTAACTGTTGACTGTTAACTGTTGACTGTTAACTGTTGACTGTTGACTGTTGACTGTTAACAAATAACTAATGACTATTAACTAATGACTGTCAGTGAATTATTGATTCTGGGTGCGGCTGGACTTTTTGCCGGAATTTTAGCTGGTTTTTTGGGTATTGGCGGCGGTACGGTGCTCGTGCCTTTGTTGGTGGCTCTCAATTACGCCCCCGTGCAAGCGGTTGCTACTAGCGGTTTGTCGATCGTCATTACAGCTCTTTCTGGTAGCATCCAGAATTGGCGCATGGGCTACCTCAGCTTGAGCCAAGTCGCAGGCATCGGATTTCCCGCCGTCATCACAGCACAAATCGGTGCTTATTTGGCGGGGATATTTCCGCCTTACTTGCTGTTAGTTTTTTTTGGGTTGTTGTTGTGGCTGAATATTTATTTGCTTGAAGTTCGTAAGCACCTGACAGCTAAGAAAGTCGAAGAAACCCAAGGAGAAAATGCTCAATCACCAATTACCAATCACCAATTACCCAATAATTCAAATATTTTATTCAATCCAACTTTTGCTAAAATTGCAACCGGTAGTGCCGCGGGCTTATTAGCGGGTTTGTTTGGCGTAGGTGGAGGGGTGATTATGGTTCCCCTCCAAATTTTGCTGTTAGGGGAAACCATTAAAACTGCAATTCAAACGAGCTTGGGTGTCATTGTCATCACGGCAATTTCGGCGACGGCGGGCCACGCGGCGCGCGGGAATGTTTTATGGGTTGTGGGGTTGATTCTGGGTGGCGGGGGTTTGTTGGGCGCGCAAATTAGCACGCGGTTTTTGCCGAGATTGCCCGATCGCACTATTAGTTTAGCTTTTCGATCGCTCTTGGCAATTTTATCAATTTATGTTTTCTGGCAAGCTTGGCAAAAATTTAGTAATGGGTAATGGGTAATGGGTAATGGGTAACTGGTAATTGGTAATTGGTAATTGGTAATTGAGGCAGAGCCTCCGGGTATGTATTCCCAGGCAGAGCCTGGGAACAAGGCTACAGTTAACAGTTAACAGTTAACAGTTAACAGTTAACAGTTAACAGCTAACAGTTAACTAATGACTAAGTTTCTTGACGGCGCGAGTTAGTCGCTGCAAATAAGGCTTGACAATTTCTTGATTTTGGCGCTGCAACTCGGAAACTTGCTTTTGCAAATGGTGAATCTCGGTTTGCAGTATCTCTGTATCTATTGTCGGTCGATCGAGCAAATCCTGCAATTGCTTCAGAGAACCTTGGATTTCATTCAAGTCTACTTCGGTCGATCGCTCCTGTAACTCTGCCGTAATATTTTTAATTTCAGTTAGCTTTTCGTTCATCAACAAAAATCGGACATTCATATTTTCCCAATCATGCTCTCTCAGGGCGCTATTTTCCAAAATGCGGAGTTTTTGCTGCAAATCGGACAGGATGGTGTAGAGTTCCTGAGAATCGGCTGGTAGCGCCTGCGTTTGGCGTTCCAGGGAGGCTAAGGCAGCTTGTACGTCGGCGATGGCGCCCGATTCCAAGCCCAGGAGTTTCTGCTGCAAGTCGGAGACGGCTGTGTAGAGTTCCACAGGTTCTCCAGGTAGCATCTGAAATTGCTGCGATCGACCTTCTACAGAGGCCTGTACCTCGGCGATCGCCGAATTTGCCTTTTGCTGCATTTTTTGCTCGAAACGCTGGCGATTGGCGATATTCAGAGAAAGTGCTGCGGTTAACGGGGCGGCAGCGTAGAGAATTTGCCCCGAAAATCCCGCTGCAATCGTGCCAATCGTCGAACCGACAATAGAGGCGTATTCTGCCAATTCTAGCCAATCTGGCTGGTTTGGGGAACTTCTCAATGGGAATGATGCGTTTTCGATCTTCTGCATAGCCTTTTAGTCGTAGTCTGATTTATTGCCATACCGACATGATAAAAGCGATCGGGCAATAAATCAGGCCTATTTATCAAAATTTCGGGATTGCGATATTTTTGTTGACCTCGTGGCGAATACTTTCTGCTTTCAACATGGTCAGTAAGAGGGTAAAATTCAGGGTGAGTCGATCGCACAACAGTTAACCGATAACCGTTAACCGCCGTCTGTCAGGAGTATACAGAAAATGGGTCTCAAGATTATTGAAAGCTACGATAGCAGTTTTGTCCTCGCACCCGATGCTAAAGCTGCACTGTTCGGTTCATTAACCGGTGACAGCTTTCTCAAACAAGTAGCGGTACAATTGCAATGCTCGCGCATTGAGTTTGCTGAGCTACTGTTTCAGCCCGTCCCTTACAGCAGCGACACGCCGAAGGGAATGCCTGCGGAATTTCAAAAGTATCATGAATCGAGTGATTTTGCGATCGTCAACGTCCCGCCTAACTTCATGTTTCAAGCCAAAATATTTAAACCCAGCCGCCTCTGTGCCGTTTATCGCGTTTTCCAAAGTTAGGTAAAGGCTGGTTAATCTGTGGTTTAATCTAAAATCTAAAATCTAAAATCTAAAATCGGATGACAGAAGACATTCAGCCTCTGGCCAGCTTAGAATACATTCCCTACATTGACTCCGAGGGGAAATTGCCCGAATTTGTGCAAGGCAAAATCGGCGTTTATGCGATTTTCGACAGCGAGAAAGTGCTGCAATTTGTTGGCTATTCTCGCGATACTTACCTCAGCCTCAAACAGCATTTGGTACGCCAAACCGAATATTGCTACTGGCTGAAAGTCCAAATTATCGATCGACCAAGCCGCACTATCCTAGAAAGCATCCGATCGAGTTGGATTGCCGAAAATGGCTCCCAGCCCCAGGGTAACGATGCCGGTGCTGCCAAGTGGAACGATCCCATCGACACCAAAACTGTGATGACTGCCCAAGAAACGGCAAATTATGATGGTATTTTCGCCGATGAAATTGCCAAAGATAAATTGTTAAAAAATGTCGCGCGTCGGGTGGAAAATGAAATTTTTTCGCTCCTAAAAGCTCGCGGTGTAACTGAAGAAATTAGGTTTAATCCCAAGCTGAAAACTAGCGGGTTGCTGGATTTAAAGTAAATACGAGAGTCCTGACTGCGAACCGCAGGGAAACGGAAGTTCCCATTGGTGTCAACAACCAGGTCGAACCCAGCCAGAGACTGCTGGCAAGACTATTAAATCTAGATCTCCCTGGCGCCCCCCTTAAGAAGGGGGGAACCGGAAATGGATCAAAGTCCCCCTTCCCCCTTGGGGGGGCTAGGGGGGGTGGGGATGCGAGGGGGATCTAGACGGGAGCGTAAAACCCAGATTTATCAAGAATTTTAGGCTTAAGTTGACACTCCTTGGGCAATGCCGTTTCCCTACAGATGCTCGGGTAAAATCTTAACATTTAACAGATATCGGAATCTCCAAAATCAACTCTGTTCCTTGGCCGAGAGCAGAAATACAACTGATTTGACCTCGATGTTTTTCCACTACAATATCGTGACTGATGGCCAACCCTAATCCAATACCGCGACCGACGGGCTTGGTAGTAAAAAATGGATCGAATATCTGGTGGCGCACTTCCTCGCTCATCCCACAACCGTTATCGGCAATTAAAATCACAACGAATTGAGCGTTTTGAGTTATGAATTTTGAATCTTGATTGTGCAGCGCAGTTTTTGACTCAGAACTTACTGAAGTGCTAATCGTAATTTTTCGGGGAGAAGGTTGAGTTTCAAGGGCATCAATAGCATTAGTTAGCAGGTTCATGAACACTTGATTTAACTGACTTGCATAACAGTTAATTTTTGGCAGTTGACTGTAGTGTTTGATGACCTCAATCTCACCAATGTTGTTTGCTTCTTGAAGCCGATTTTGCAAAATAACTAAAGTATTATCAATGCCTTCATGAATATCCACTGGCTTGTGCTTTTCTTCGCCAAGGCGGGAGAAGTTTCGCAAAGACAGCACAATTTTGCTAATCCGAGAAGCACCATCTTTCATCGAATTTAGCAGTTTTGGATAATCTTCTGCGATGAAGTCGGGTTCAATTTTTTCCAATTCGTCGGTAATTTCTGGAACGGGGTGCGGGTAGTAGTGTCGGTACAATTTGACGAGACGAACCAAATCTCGCGCATAGTCCGCTGCTAAAGCAATATTGCCGTAGATAAAGCTGACGGGATTGTTGATTTCGTGAGCAATTCCTGCTACAAGTTGACCTAAAGAAGCCATTTTTTCCTTCTGTATTAACTGAGCTTGAGTTTTCCTGAGTTCAGTTAAAGTTTGTTGGAGTTGCTGGGCGTAGGATTGTGTTTGTTGGAACAACTGGCGCTGCATGAGTTGATTGGAGACGCGGGCCAGAACTTCTTGTTCGTGAAACGGTTTTGTGATATAGTCTACACCGCCAACTTCAAAGGCTGTGAGTTTATCTAACACTTCATTTAAAGCACTGATAAAAATAATGGGAATATCTTTGGTGATGGGAGAAGCTTTTAAGGCTTTGCAGACTGTGTAGCCGTCCATATCGGGCATCATGATGTCGAGCAAAATCAGGTCAGGAGGAGTTAGCTCGATCGACCTCAGAGCTAGTTGACCGTCGGGTGCGGTGCGTGTCTTGTAGCCTTGCTTCGACAGTATTTTGGCTAAAAGGTGCAAATTATTTGGAACATCGTCAACAATTAAAATATTCCCTTTTAAGAGGGGAGTTACTTCGTAATTCATATCTCGTCTAGTTAAAATAACCTTTATAGGCTTGTAGTGAGGAATGCAATTCCTCTGGGATTTATGAGGACTAATGCCAATTTAATGGGTCGTTGTACATATCTCGATCCCCCTAAATCCCCCACCCCCCCTAGCCCCCCCAAGGGGGAAGGGGGACTTTCACCCCCCCTTTCCCCCCCTTATCAAGGGGGGCTAGGGGGGATCGGATTCTATGCAGCTTCATAAAAAATTGGTATAAACTCCTGATTTCAAACCAGATATAATATCATTGCTATTTTGTTTCGGGATGGATGAGAGCTAGTATTTGATTGAACTGAAACTCGTTAGCTAATGCAGCTAGAGCGCTACCTAAAGATCGATCGCGATCGCGAATTTGCTCAATTTGGATCAGAATTAACTCTAAATCGCACTCAATTGTGGCTTTCTCTAAAGATGCCAGCCAATCCGCTGGTAAAGCTGCAAGAGTTTCTGGAGTCGGAGCCTCGATTTGAGTTGGCTCAGGGACACTCTCGGACTCATCGTAAATGTAACGCACTCCGAGATGTTTGTGTAGCGTGGCAAAGATTTCTGTATCTCGAAAGGGTTTGTGGATAAAGTCATCGGAATCATTTGATACAGTAACGGTTCCCATTTCCTCGGCGTTAGCGGCACTCACGGCAATAATGGCGGTAGCTTGACCTTTTACGGTGGCTTTAATCCGTTTCGTGGCTTCATGTCCATCCATCACGGGCATCCACATATCCATAAAAATTAAGTCCGGCTCAAAACTTGACCATATTTCGATAGCTTCAGCGCCGTTTCTGGCTTCTTTTAGTTCAAAGTCAAAGCTAGCGAGGAGTTCGATCAGTAGTTGGCGGTTGTCGGGTCGATCGTCCACAATCAATATACGATAGCGCGGCTGATTCGGTTCCAGGGCGATCGCCCGACGCGGCGGCTGTATCGGCTCAATGGTGGCGGCATCAACGGCTGTGACGGGGATATCAAACGCAAAGATAGTGCCAGAGTCCACTTTGCTGCGTACATTAATGATGCCGCCCATCAGCTTGACAAAGTGTTGGCTGATGGCCAGCCCCAAGCCGGTTCCCTGCTGAGATGTTTCCCCTGTTTTGGTTTGCACAAAGGGTTGAAAAAGCCGATCTAACTCATCAGGAGTCATCCCGGAGCCAGTGTCTTCTATTTCAAAATGCAACTGGTAATTACTGATTGGTAATTGCTGATTTTCGGAACCTGAAACCGAACTTACTCTTACCACAATTTCTCCTTTTTTGGTAAATTTAATGGCATTAGAAAGTAGATTTATTAAAATTTGGTGCAATTTTACTCGATCGGTTTGCACGTATTCGGAAATATCGCTAGAGCAGTTAAATATTAACTGCAATTGTTGCTCCCGCGCCTGGAGTTGAAACATTTCTTCCAGCTCGTTCAGCAGGCTGGTTAATTTAAAGTCTGTGGGGTTGAGGGTAATGCGTCCCGCTTCTATTTTGGCTAAATCTAATACTTGATTGATCAGGGTTAGCAAGTATTCTCCGCTGCGGTTGATGATGCGGATATTTTCCTGTTGTTCTGGATTGAGGTTGGGAGAGCGCTGCATCAATTGGGAGAATCCCAGAATTGCGTTGAGGGGAGTGCGGAGTTCGTGGCTCATGTTGGCCAGAAAAGTGCTTTTGGCGAGGTTGGCGGCTTCTGCTGCTAAGGCGGTTTGTTGGAGCTGTACTGATTGCTGTTGAGTGGCTTCGAGCAATTGAGCTTGCTGCAGGGCAATTCCGAGTTGAGTGCTAATTTGCCGCGCAATATTGATTTCTGGTTCGCGCCAAGTGCGGGGCGCAGAATTTTGATAGCTGGCGAGCAAACCCCAAAGTTGACTGCCGCAGAATATGGGAAAAATAATGTATGCTCTGGCTTGAAATTGCTCTAACAATTGCACGTAACAAGGACTAAATTCAGCGGTGTATATGTCTTCAACGGTGCGGTAAGAAACACCTCGATCGTACATACCGCCTTGATTCGTTTGTAGATAGGTATCCCGCACTGGTTCACCGCTGCTTTGCATGGTTTTCACGGTACAGCTAGAGTCTTCCAGGATATTGTGTGACCAATCCAAATCGTCGGATTGTTTTTGCATCACAGATATCCAGCCGCTTGCGGTTGATTCGGCAACAAATTCGCCGCTCCAATCAGGATTAAAGCGATAGATAGCGACTCGATCGCACTTGAGGGTTTGTCGCAGTTCTGAGGTTGTGGTGGCGAATATTGTGTCAATATCTAAGGACTGACGGATGCGATCGATGCTGCGGCCGATCGCTTGTTCTCTCTGGGCGCTTTCTCGCAAAGCTGACTCGGCTAATATGCGATCGCTCATGTCTCGGAAGGCGACAATATAAGTTGATTCTCCCTGCCATTGAGTACGAGTTGACCTCATTTCCACCGTACGGAATTTCGGATCAGAATTAATCAACGATATCTCTGAGGAGTCTTGTAGAGGTATTCCCCAGTAATAGCCGATCAATTCTGTTAACGGTTGGTTGAATAGCTGCGCGGCGGCTGGGTTGGCAAAACTGATCTTACCTTGCCGATCGACTATCATGAGTCCATCAGAGATATTGGTAACGATCGTGTCCAGTCGTTTTTCGCTCCATTGTAGTTTCTCCTCTACCTGTTTGCGATCGCTGATGTCCCGGGCTACCCAAACCACAGAGCGATCGGACAGCGGCGAAATTTTGGCAGCAAACCAAACTTCTTGATTGTTAATCTTTAGACTGTAATCAAAATCAATAGTTTGTTGGGTTTCCAATGCCTGTCTAACTTTATCGAAATAAATCTCCTCGCTTACGCCCTCAAGAAGTTGTTCAAAGATCGAGTCCATTTGATTCGTCTGATAGTTGTATTGAAAAATTCCCTTAGTCGGTATAATTTGGATAGTCTCTCCTAGGGGTTCTAAAATCAATATAATATCGGCGATCGACTCGAATATTTTCAGAACTTGCTCCGTCGAGCTGCAAAGGTTTTGTTCGATCAATTTGCGCTCGGCAACTTCATGCTCTAATAATTCGTTGGCAATATCTAAGGCGCAGGTACATTCAGCAACTTCTGCTTCTAAAGTATGATTGTAGTCAGTTAAAATTTTTTCAGATTGTTTGCGCTGGGCGATTTCAGAAAAAATATGGATGGCATAAATAATGTTTCCGCTTTCATCGAAAATTGGCGTGGCGCGCGACTCAAAAGGAATAAATTCCCCATCTCGATAAAGTTCTAAATCTTCTATGAACACTGTTTCGCCCCGCAGCGCTCGAAAGACGGGCAGTTCTTCAGTTGGATACGGCTGGTTTTGGCGGTAAATTTGATAAACTTCTACCGCTTCTTCTAAAGTCGCATCGGGGATATTTTCTACACCCATCAAATGCTTGCCAGTTTGGTTTAAGTACACGATTTTCCCCGAGGCATCGTGAATAGATACTCCCGCTGGTATGGCTTCGATAAATTGCTTGAGTTGGCTCTCGCCCTGCGCTAAAGTTTCATTTAAAGATTTTAGGCTTGCAAAAACCTGTTGCATTTGTGCCACCATGAGATTGGAAGAATTAGTAAGTTCTCCGACTTCATCCAAATGTTTAATTTCTAAAGGTCGATCCCAGTCGCCTTTCGCAACATTTTTAGCGGCGGTATTCAAGCGCAAAATTGGTTTTGTTACCCAGCGGTTCGTCAAGGAGCCGATCGCGATCGACAACACCAGCGTACCTGCACACAACCACAATGTGTGGCGCGTATTTGCGTGAAGGCGATCGGTGAAATCAGACTCTGGAACCACCACCACAATCAACCAATCCACACCACGGGCATTTCGATAGGGAGCGATGCGGACAAACTGTCGCTCGCGCTTGAAAGCTAGGGTAAATTGCTGGGCTGTTTGTAGCGTGCGGAAGTTACCAAATCGGTTGGCGAGTTGGCGAGCAATATCTCGGGTGCGGGTATCGCTGCTGTTGACTGCTAACGATCGCGCCGGTTGCTGTTTGGCTGGCTTCGCAGCAGGTGTTTCGAGTGTGGGTGCGGCAACCAAATTGCCCGATCGATCGATAATAAAAGTGTGTCCCGATTTAGAGAAATGCAGGCGATGGCGTCCCGCCCTCGCCCGTGCTACGAGAAAAGTGCTGATTTCCGAGGGTTTAGAATTATCGGCGAGGCGATCGCGAATTCGCTCTCCTACTTGTTCGATTAACTGATAGGCTAGATCCTCGCTCGTGGTTTGACCGCTTTTGAAAGAAAGAAAGCTGACTAGCGCGACGGCGCTGACTGTTTGCAAAACAAAGGGAACAATCAAAACGGTTCGCAGGGGAAGCTTGCACAAAAGTTTGACAACTAGGCGTTTGAGGGGAATAAGGGGCATGGGATCGATTAATTGCCCGGGTGGGAGGTTAATTGTTTTGAGTTTTTGACCTTTTTAGTTTAACGGTTTAATTTGGTGCTGAACTCGGGCGAAGAGAATCTATTGAGTATCTGGGTATACAAAATATTAATTTTATAGCCTTTATCAAAAAAGTTGGTTGGGCCCTAGCGGGTTTATGAGATTGTAGATTATGGGCAATTTACGAAACCGTATTTTGTAGGGGCGGGTTAACCAACAATACATAACAATTACCAACCATCTAGATAAACCCGCCCCCACACAACAAATAACCCACGTCAACCTAAAATTTGCATCGCATCACAAAAATGTACATGATGATTGTTGGTTGGGCCCTAGCGGGTTTATGAGATTGTAGATGATGGGCAATTATTGTTGGTGAGGGGAGCCCCTACAAGATTTAACATCATACAAATCTGAATCGCCCTAATGCGAATTTGTTAACCGGGCTAAAACGGCGGCGAAAAGAGCTGGATCGATCGGCTTTGCTAAGTGTTCGTCGTAACCAGCGGCGATCGCCCGATCGCGGTCTTGTTCGCTAGCATAAGCTGTCAGGGCCACGGCCGGCAAGCGCTTGGCTGTGCCCCATTCGGACGATCGCACTTTGCGGATCAGCGAGTAGCCGTCCTCAACGGGCATACCGATATCGCTGACTAAAATATCTGGCGGTGATTGCTGTAAAATGGCGATCGCCTCCGCAGCCGAAGCAGCCGCCGCCGCAGTCGCGCCCAACTGTTCGATCGCAGCCACCAAAAACTCGCGGTTGTCGGGTTCGTCGTCAACTACCAACACCTTGACACCAGCCAAAATAGCCGGACACATTTGAGGGATTTTCCTTTCCCCTCTCAACTGCGACTGCTGACTCCGACGCTGTTTGAGCGGGAGCATTACCGTGAATGTCGCGCCTTTACCTTCACCCGGACTTTCGGCGTGCACAGTGCCGCCGTGGAGTTCCACCAAGTGTCGGACGATCGCCAATCCCAGCCCCAAACCGCTGTCAGCCCTGGTAATCGAGCCGTCTGCTTGTCGGAAGCGATCGAACACGTAGGGCAAAAACTCCGCAGAAATGCCTTTTCCGGTGTCGCTGACAGTAATTTGCAGGTAATTGGCAATTGGGGAATCGTTAATAGCTACCGCAGACAAGCGCAGTCGGACAGTTCCCCCCGCAGGCGTAAACTTGACGGCGTTAGTCAGCAAATTCGAGACTACCTGCTGCAACCTCTGGGTGTCGCCCCACATCAAGCTGACTGCGGGGTCAAATTCTGAGGAAACAGTGACAGGCTTGGCATCAGCGGCGAAACGAACTGAATTCAGAGCAACTTCGATCGTCTTTACCATATCGAACCAGCCGGGTTTTAGAGCCAGTTTGCCTTGAATAATCCGGGAAACATCGAGCAAATCTTCGACTAGCTGCACCTGCACTCTCGACTGACGTTCGATCGCCTCCAAACCGGTAGCTAAAGAAGCTTCTGTGTACTTGCCTCTGCGAAGTATCTGCGCCCAGCCCAGAATCGCATTTAAAGGCGTGCGGAGTTCGTGGGAAAGAGTTGCTAAAAATTCGTCTTTGAGGCGGTTGATGGCTTCTGCTTGGGCTCTGGCGGCTTGTTCGCGATCGAGCAACTGAGCGAGTTCTGCCTCGGCTTGCTTGCGATCGCTGATGTCGGCGACGATCGACATACAGTTAATATTGCCCTCGCCGTCGCGGACTGGAGTCGCCCACAAACCGATGTCGATCGAACTGCCGTCTTTCCTTTGGCGCTGAGTTTCCATGCCCGCGATCGCGTTTCCGGCGCGAATTCCTGCCAAATTCGCCATGAATTCCTCCCGCTTGTCTGCGGGAATGCTGGGCACAAATTGACCTACGGCTTCTGATTCTGACCAGCCAAAAATCCTCTCGGCGGCTGGGTTCCACATTTTGACAATGCCGTCGTCGGCGCCGAAAACGGTAATTGCGAGGGGACAAGCGCGGATCAACGCTTCCAAGGTTTGATTGATTTGCGATCGCGCCTCTTCTGCTTGTTTGCGATCGCTGATATCAACGTTGACGCCGATCATCCGCCAAGCCAAACCGCGATCGTCCTGAAACACAGTCGCCCTGCAAGCCATCCAGCCCACGGTTTTGTCCGGGCGACAGATGCGGAACTCAATGTTTAATTCCTCCCCAGAGGCGGCCGCAGCTAGCACCTGCTGTTCGGTAACAGCGCGATCGTCTGGATGCACCATTTCCAGCCAAGTTTGATAGCTGTCCAAACTGCCGATCGGCAGCCCGTACAAAGCCTCTAACTCCGGCGTACACGCGACTTCGCCGGTTTGGACGTTCCATTCAAAACTTCCGATTTTGCCTGCTTGCTGGGCGATTTGCAGCCGTTTTTGATTGTTTTTGAGTTCTGCTTCCACCCGCGATATTTCGGTCAAGTCGATGTAGAATGCGACGATCGTCTCTGGTGCGCGATCGTCCGGGCACAGAATCGTCCCACCCATCAGAATTGGGACACGGCTACCATCCTTGCGAATGTACTCTTTTTTGAAAGGAGTTGCGACTCCCTTATCCCGAATTTCTTGCGCCGCCTTGGCGTCGAGGTGCAGGTATTCGGGGGGGGTCATCCTGTCCCAGCGCATTTGACCCGAGAGCTGCTCTGAGCGGGTGTAGCCGACCATTTTGAGCAAGGAGTCGTTGGCGTAGGCGATGCGGCCGCTAAAATCGCCGATCGCGACTCCGAAAATATTTGATTCCAACAGCCGCCGGAATATGGCTTCACTTTGCTGGATTACCCGTTTTGCTTGGTTGCGATCGGTGATTTCGGCAACCACGCTGCTGACTCCCAACAACGTTCCCGATTCATCGCTTACGGGATAAAAGCTGACTTGCCAATCCCGTACAAATCCCGGCTGTTGCAGGGTTTCGGCCTTAATTTCCAAGTCGAGTACGGGGGTTTGTGTCGCCAGCACTTGGCGGTAAATCGGCTCTACTATGTCGGCGATTTCGGGAATCGCTTCTCTGACGGTGCGCCCGATGTGATCGGCGATCGATCGACCGTTGATCTCGGCGAGGCATTTGTTAATACGGATGTAGCGCAAATTGGTATCGACAAAGGATAGTCCGACTGGTGTAGTGTTGTAAACTAAGTCGAGTTCCGCTAGTTGGCGGCGGATGCGTATTTCGTTTTCTCGGTTCTGGTTTTGGGCTTGTTTGCGATCGGTGATATCGAGTACGAAGAACGAGCCTTTGTCTGTGCATCCTTGCAAGTTTCCGGCGCCGACCAAAACTGGGAAGCGCGTCCCGTCTTTGCGGATGTATTCTTTTTCAAAAGGCGCGCAACTTCCATCTTCTGCGATTTTAGCGATGGCGGCGCGATCGATTTCTCCGTATTCCGGCGGCGTGATCTCGATCCAGCGAATCTGTCCTGAAACTAATTCTTCCCTTGTATATCCAATCATTTCCAGCAAGGCGTCGTTAGCTTCAGTAATTGCACCGCCCGCATCCCAGAAACCGATACCGATCATGTTGGATTCTACCACGCTGCGGAAGCGCACTTCGCTTTCTGTCAAAGCTAATTCTGTTTGTTTAGCTGCGGTAATTTCTGCGATAATTACCCCGGCGCCGATGATTTCTCCCGTGGGATTTTTCACCGGGTAGTAGTTGGCTAGCCAGTAGCCGAAATAGCCCGGTTTTCCCTTAGATTCGCCGCTAATTTCTACGTTCAAAACTGGCTGACCGGTTTCTAAAACTTGCTTAATTATCGGTGCAAACTCCACTGCGGATTCGGGAAACAATTCGCGGAAGTCTTCACCGAGATGCTGTTCGGCGGGTAAACCGTTGAGTTCTGCTAATACTTGATTGATGCGGATGAAGCGCATTTCGCGATCGAGAAAGCAAATCCCTAGGGGAGATGCTTCTAGCAGCGAGTCAATTAAGGCGAAGGATTCCGATTTTTGGGATAGTGCTTGTTGGGCTTCTGCGTAAAGTCTGGCGTTGTCGAGGGCGATCGCCACGCGGTATGCTAAATCTTCTAGCATTGCCATGTCTTCTCCACTGTAGCGGCGACCAACCTTTGAGGTAAAGCAAGTTATCGCACCCATGACGCGCCCGCGAGCTTTTAGCGGTACGCAAGCGTGAGAACCGATATCGAGCGATTCCCTACGGGATAGCTTCGCTTCACGCCATATTTCGATTTCTGCTGCATTTTCCACTCCTGCTGTTAGAATCTCCTCACCCACTTCGGCAATTAGTTCCGATTTTCCAGTGCGAATTACCAGCGGATAGCCGTTGACAGCAGTAGAGTCGATCGGGCTACGAATTTTTAAGTTATTCAGAATATCAACCATAGAAGGTTCTGCGTGAGCCACAGCCACTTGGCGCACTTTTGAGTCGGTTTCTATCAAATGAATTGAGCACCCGTCTGCGATCGAATTTACCGCTAATTCTGCGACATTTTGCAGCACCGTTTCCCCGTCAAACGAAGCAGCCAGCATTTTGCTAACTTCTGCTAAAAATGCCGATCGCTGTTGTTCTATTTCCGCTTTTTCCCTCGCTGTTTGCTCGATTGTCAACTGCAATCTTTGAGTTTCTGCAAGTTTAAGTTCTGTGATATCGCGGGCGACAATTAGAGCCGATTCTGGTATGCCATCCTTGTCAAATTCTGGAACGACGCGAGATTGATAACTTCTGATACCGTTGGTTGACGGGGACTGAAATTCGATAATTTGTTCTCGACCAATTTCAAATACTTTGAGCAAAGTTTCATCCCATATCTGACACAGTTCCGGCGGCGTTCCCATTTCTTGACTGGTTTTGCCGAGAAAGAATGAAACAGGTTTTCCTTGGCTTCTTACAACCGCTTGATTGACGTAAATATAACGCAGTTCTTTGTCAATGCGGATAATCACATCCGGCGTATTTTCTAGCAGCGTTCTCAGTTCGACCGTTCGCTGTTTGACTCGGCTTTCGAGCTGAGCGTAGGATAAAGCTAGGGCGATTTCTGCTTCTTTGCGATCGGTAATATCGATCCCACTGGCTATTACATATTCTACCAAACCATCGCCATCGACCGTCACAGTATTTGACCAAGAAATGAAGCGCTTCGATCCGTTTTTAGTGCGCCAATAGTTTTGATACTCGCTGTAAAAGACTTCGACATTTGGTTGACTAAAAAATGTTTGAACTGGCTCTATTTCTTCGGAAATCAAGAACAAATCCCAAACATATTTATTTACAACTTCTGCTAACGAGTAACCTGTTGTTTTTTCGCAAGCTTGGTTGAAGCGCACAATCCGTCCTTGGCTGTCAAGAACTACAATCAAGCAAGCCGCCGTGTCAATAACTTTTGAAATAATCTGGCGTTCTATTTCTAGTTCTTGTTCTGCGGACTTTAAGCCGGCATACCAAGCGCTAACCATTGCAGCGGCTAAAAGTAAGATTGCAGGAGTTGCCTTGAGTGCAAACAGTAACAGAGTAATCAGCAATAATGCCGCCGCGGCGCTAAGTGTAGCAATGCTGTAAGATTTAATGGGTAAGGGCAAGACCTGGAACCGACTCATTTTTGGTGACCTGTAGCGATGGCGCGATCGCGCTTGTTGTGCCGATAAAACAATATTGCTAAAACTAATTATCTGTTTTTTCTATACAAAACCACAGTTGCCCAGCCCGTGCCATCTTCCGAGAGACAGATTTGCACTTCGGACTGGTGCTGGATAAACTACTATTATAGATGAAGGGACAAATTGGATCAGCGGATTTTTGGGAGGAACAAGCGAGTGAATCACAAGCTAGCCAAAATTATCGGATTATTTTTCGCAGCCGCCATCGTCTTTGGATTCATCGGTTACGCGCTACAAAATCCCAACTCTGCCAGCAACTCAGTCATATCGTCGATCGGCTTTCCCAATCTTACCTCAGTGGCCGCAAGTGCGATCGACAACCAGCGCGACCAAATCTATCTCAACGGTACCTGGCAATTTGTCCCCGCCATTGGCAATCCCCAAAGTCCCCCCGCATCCCCCAGTTGGGGATCCATCCAAGTACCCGGAGACTGGCAAGAAGAAAAAAGCGAATTCATCCCCGGAATCATCACTCGCGGCACCGGAAAAGACTGGGAAAAATTCAATAGCAAACAACTATCAAAAGCCTGGTATCAGAGAAATATAGAAATTTCCGGCGACTGGAAAAACCGCCGAATTTTCATCGACTTAGCCAGAGTCAGTACCGATGCGATCATCTTCGTCAACGGCATCAACTGCGGTCAAATCGAATGGCCCTACGGCAATGTTGAGATTACCAAAGTCGCAAAACCAGGTCAAAATACTATATCAATTTTAGTCGCGGCAGTATCTGACGAAAAAGACAAAGCCGTGATTATGAGTCCCACAGAAATTTACACCACAAAATCCAATCTGCAATCGCGGGGAATCATCGGCGAAGTGCGGCTGTTAAGCGTTCCCCCAGGCGCGCTAATTAGCGACGTATTCGTCCAAACTTCCACCAGAAACAAGCAAGTTAAATTAGATATAGAACTCAAAGACGTTGCCCAAAACGGTCAAGTTCAACTAATCGCCCAAATGCTCGACGAAAAAGGCAAAGTCGAACAAAATTTCACAGGAAGTGCCAACGTTCAAGCCAAACAAATTCAAACAGTCCAAATCCAATGGGACTGGCAAAACCCCCGACTCTGGGATATCGGCAAACCAAACCTTTATACCCTGAAATTAGCAGTCAAAGGAAGTGGCATTGACACGCAATACAACCAACCTTTCGGCTTCCGCGAATTTTGGGTAGAAGGGCGCAAATTTTTCTTAAACGGCACCGAATTTCGCCTGCGCCCAAACTTACATTCCGATACTTGGGAAGGCGGGACAGTCGAAGTATCTGACAAACTAATTGACGGCTATGTGAAAGCCGGATTCAACATCACAGAAATCTGGCCTTGGAATCACGACGAACGCGGCAGATGGCACTTTAGAGAACTATTTTCCGAACGCGCCGATCTCAAAGGCTTTCCAATTATGGCGCCAGCCTTAGACATTACTCCCATCGCTTGGAGTGAACAGTGGAATAACCGCCAAGTGATCGATCGCTGGAAAGCACGAATGGCCGCAGAAATGCGCCGCTACCGCAATCATCCCTCAGTATTAATGTGGGCGACAAGTCCCAATTATTTCGGCAACGGTGACGACCAAAATCCCCGCCGCATCGGCAGAAAAAAAGTAGAAGGAACCATCGGTTCCATAGAGGACAAGCGTTTGCGCGCCAAAACTCCCCTGGGAAATGAGGCTTTTGCTACTATGAAATCAGCCGACCCAACCAGACCTGTAATGGTACATCAAGGCGGCACCTTCGGAGACGTTTATTCCCTCAATTCTTATTTAAATGTGATGCCGTTGCAAGAGAGAGAAGAGTGGATTTCTGAGTGGAGCAAAACCGGAGAAATGCCCTACATGGTGGTAGAATTTGGTACACCTCTGCACGCCACAATGATGCGAAACCGCCAAGGCTTTGATAAGGTAATTGTCAGCGAACCTTGGATGACTGAATTTGCAGCAATTTATCTCGGCAAACAGGCTTACGAGTTAGAAACTCCCGCTTATAAAGGTAAAATTCGCGAGCAATTTATCAAGAATCAGGAGTATAAAAGCTGGCATATGAACAAGGAGTTAGATTTTGCACCTGCTTTTCAAAATTTGCAGCAGTTATTCAGTACGAATACTTGGCGGAGTTGGCGGACTTTTGGAATGTCTGGAGGGATGATTCCTTGGCAAGACGGACACGGTTGGGAAATTTCGGATGCTGGCAGAACTAGGGTGGATATTGGGGCATTTCAACCTGGTCGCCGGGGCGTTTACTTGAAGCAAGTATCGAATAATCTCTTGAATTATTTGCAGCCAGAAGCTTACAAAATGTATCCGGGCGGCGAGGCAATTATGAATAATAATGGCCCGACTTTGGCTTGGATTGCTGGTGCTAATCAGGCTTTTACTGCCAAAGATCACAGCTTTTTTGCAGGCGGAAAATTGGCGAAGCAAATAGTATTAATTAACGATACACGGGCAAAACAAGATTTTGCGTTTAATTGGCGAGTCCTGGTGGGGGGAGAAGAAGTGGAAACTGGGGAGAAGAAGGGAAGTATTGAGACAGCAGGCACGCTGTTTTTCCCAATTGACCTGAAATTACCAAATACAATTTCCAGCAAGACAGACGGCGAAATTCGCTTGACTGCGCGAGTGGGCGATCGCCCGCATTCTGATACATTCGCTTTTCGGGTATTTTCCACTCCATCCAAAGTCAAGGATGCGGTGACAATCTTCGATCCAGTTGGCAAAACATCAGCAATGTTAAAACAGTTAGGTCATCAGCTTGTGCCGTGGAACGGTTCGCAAGTTTCATCGCTATTAATTATCGGTAGGGAAGCATTTTCTAGCGGGCAAAACTTGCCCGGAAATTTAGAAACTTTCGTGCGTAACGGCGGCAAAGCAATTGTGTTTCCTCAACGCCGTGAATGGCTAACAAATATGGGTTTACGAGTTGCCGAACACGTCAGCCGCCGCGCGTATCCAATCGACAGCAACCATCCAGCAGCTACTGGTTTAGACGAGGCAGATTTGCGCGATTGGACAGGGGAAAGCACGCTGCTTGAAGCGTATCCCGATACGATTCAAACCGGGGCAAGATTGAGTCCGGCAAATTCGCCTTGGTATGGCTGGCATTGGGGGAATCGTGGCGGTGTCAGCAGCGCTTCAATTGAGAAGCCGCACCGCACTTCTTGGCGGCCAATTTTGGAATCTGAGTTTGATTTAGCTTATTCGCCGCTGATGGAATTGGATTACGGAAAAGGGCGGTTGATTTTAAATGAGTTGGATTTGGAAGATCATTTTGCTGCGGATGCTGGGGCGGCGCAATTAGTCCAACAACTTATGAGTTACGGGATGAATTCTCCGGTGATTGGAAAGCCAGATAAGGTCGTTTTAATTGGGGGAGATGGGGATGCGAAGAAGTTGGACAGTTTGGGGGTAATTTATCAGCGGGCTAATGCACTTTCCCAGAATGTTGGTTTGGCAATTGTGGGGGCTCAAGCGAATCTGAAAGATGCTGATTTGCGCGGTTATTTGAATGGTGGCGGGAAGGCGTTTTTCCTGCCGCGACAAGTGCCTGCTGCGGGTTTGGGCGTGGGTTTGCAGCAAGCTAAGGATTTCGGCGGTTCGCTGTCAGTCCCGGCTTGGGACGAGGTGAAGGGGGTTAGCGGTTCAGATTTGCGATCGCGCTCTTTTTATGATACTTGGTTGATTAAGTCTGGGGGAGAAATCGGCGCTGGCGGTTTGTTAAGTCGGGTACAAGTTGGTAAGGGCGTGGCGATTTTTTCTCAGATTGACCCGGATAGTTTGAATGCTGATGCTAAGACTTATTTGCGCTTTACTCGCTGGCGGCAAACTCGGGCAAATGCTCAGATATTGGCTAATTTGGGGGCGAGTTTTAAGGCTGATGGGGTTGTGTTTAACGGTTCGAGTCAGGAGTTTTATCACTCGGATTATAAGACTGATTTTGAGAATGGGGACGATCCTTATCGGTATTATAGATGGTAGGAAGTTCGGCAGCGGATTTTGTAGCGGATGTAGCGGATGTAACTGAGATGTTGCACCATTCTCAATTACTTGTTTAGGAACAGGCAAGATGCCTGTTCCACAAGAGATGAATTTTCTTGTGGAACAGGCATCTTGCCTGTTGTTGACATAGTTGTTAAATATCACAGGTCAAAATGTCGCCGGAAGCGGGGGTCTAGTTTGTCGGTTTTCCGTTGGTTGCAGGGGAGGCAGAGGGTTTGCAGGTTGCTGATGTCGTTGCTGCCGCCGCGGGCTAGGGGGATGATATGGTCGATCGACAGTTGGGTTTCTTGTTTGGTTTGGCCGCAACTTTGGCATTGGTATTTGTTGCGGGTGAAGACGTATTTTCTGACTTCTGGGGGAATCTGGATTCTGGGGGTTTTAGTCATGAATTGTTCGGTTGATTTTCATGGTTTAGTAGTTGGCGGCGCAAATCATCAAGGGGGGATTCTGGCGGGCTAGTTTCTGACTCGTTGTTTTCTGATGTTTGTTCGACTTCTGGTTCGTCGGGGCAAAACTCTACAGTTATTTTAACTCTAACTTTTCCTTTTTGCCATCCTTTAGCACCAAATGTTAGAGCTTCACATGGCATTCCTTTGTTGAACATTAAATCTTGCACAGAGGCTGATAGATTTAATTTTCGCTTCAGTAATAATATTAATTGGAATGTCAGTAAATTGAGCCAACCTAAATTGTTGCTTTCCGGTGCTAATTCACTAATATCGCCCTGCTTAAAACCAAGGATTTCTTCAGTTGCTAACGTCTTAAATTTTTCTTCCATGTCTATCTATTATCAATATTTTGTAGATAAATTCTATACTTATGAAAAGAGTTTGTCATAAATGTCATTTTCCGCACTCAGCCAATCTTGATAAGCTTGGGATACAAGCATCGGTTGAATAGATTCTTGCCCACTTTTCAAGAAAAGCGCGAGGTTCAGAAGTGTTGCTAACTTCTCATCAGGAAGTTGCTCAATTATAGTTAGAAGTTTTTGGCGAATGTTCATAGGATTGACGATCGCTCTTTGCTAGCTATTATAGCACAATAAACACAATGGTAGTGTTTTTTTGTAAAGGACAGAGGAAAACAATCTCTCTGATTATCCAATCCCCATTTTTTTTCTGATTTGTTGGTTGTATTCGTGGATGAAGTTCCAAATTGCCCCAATATGATTCTCTAGTTTCTTTGAGAAT
>JANMLZ010000060.1:0-1896 GCA_031372825.1 Cyanobacteria bacterium OTE_58_metabat_593
GTACAAAACTCTGCCAGTCGGAGTTTGGTGCAAAGTTGCCATGTATTGAAACTGCGATTCAAAGGGAATTGAATCCAGTCGCGGCATGGATTTTTCCAAAACTTGCTGACTCAATTCAGCTTTTTTGGCCGCAGCAATTAATGCTCCTTCTGTCGGATCTCCGATCACAACCCAATTATTGTCTTTGAATTCCAGGTGAGTATCGTTGCAAATCAGTCCAGCTTGCAAACATTCTTGCAAAGTTGGAGATTGACTGACACTAATTGGCAATTGATTGAGCTGAATTTCACCTTCGGGGCTGTAGCCCGTACCCGTAACCGAGTAGGATTCGCCACCAGAATAGATTTCTTGCACCGTCATCTGGTTTTCCGTCAAAGTTCCGGTTTTGTCGGAACAGACGACTGTAGCGCCGCCTAATGTCTCTACTGCGGGCAATTTGCGGACGATCGCATGGCGAGTTGCCATCCGAGAAACGCCCACCGCTAGGGTAACGGTGATGACGGCGGGTAAGCCTTCGGGAATTGCGCCGACAATCAGGGCGACTGCGGGTTCGACTGCTTCTTTGAAGGCTGAAACTCCGGCTGGAACTGGTCTTCCCAATCTGACTGCGAAGGTCAAGGTTGCCATTCCCAACACGAATAACAGCCAGTTTTGACTGAATTCGTTAAACTTGCGAGTTAAGGGCGTGGTGAGGTCGATGTGTCTGTCTAATAGTTGGGAGATTTTGCCGGTTTCGGTTTTATTGGCGATCGCAATAACAATCCCACTACCTAGCCCAAAAGTAACAAAACTTCCGGCAAAAGCCATGTTGTCCCGATCTGCTAGTGGCGTTTCTTCGGGTAGAACCAAGTCTCCAGATTGTCCTAATTCTTTTTCGACAGCAACAGATTCCCCTGTAAGTCCAGATTCGTCGATTTGCAAGTCGCGCACTTTAATTAAGCGCAAATCTGCCGGTACTTTGTCGCCAGAAGTCAAGGTTACTAAGTCGCCGACAACGAGTTCTTTTGAGGGAACTCTTAATTTTTTACCACCCCGAATGACTGTAGCTTCTGTGGTGACAGCCTTGGCTAGGGCATCAATTTTTTTCTCAGCCCCAGCTTCTTGAACAAAACTGATAATGGCGTTGGTAGTTGTGACGCCCCAAATTACGCTGGCGTTGAGCCATTGTCCGATCACTGCTTTGATTAAACCTGCACTCAGCAAGATAATTAGCAGTGGTTGGTTAAATTGCAGTATAAATTTTAACCAGGCAGGTTTCCCTGCTTTAACTGTTAGTTCATTGGGGCCGAATTGCTGTTGGCGACTAGCAGCTTCTGTCGGTTCTAAACCGCTTTCGAGGTTTGTTTCTAATGTAGATGCAATCTTTGATCTTTCTAAGTAGTGCCAAGATTGCTCTGCTACGTCTACATCGTTGGCTGTTGCTGGCATAGTTATTCCTAAATTTTTGCTGGGCATAGAAGTGAGCTTTTATAGCTCCTTAATAGGCAGGCTTAATAAAAATCAGCGCTAGTTGGAGCGTGAATATATTGAGCGACCTAATGTTTTGTTGATTGCTGTAACGGGCTGTGACTCAGATCAATATTACAAGGGATATGTCCGTCTGCTGCAATAGATTTTGGGAATTCTTTAAATTCTCTCGCCTTCTCGCGTTGAAGACTCTCCCACTCTTGATTTTTGGGTGCAACGCGATCGCCATAGGTGTTAAAACCTATTTAAGCGATATAGGTGTTAAAACCTAGTTAAGCAATCCAATTTTGAGAAAAATGGAAATAATTGTCACACTTGTGCTGGGTTCGGCGCTGTTGGTCTGGGGAATGCAGTTCGGAAAGGTGTTAGTGCGATCGGGAGTGACGGCTAATGACCTGTTTAAGGGCAGAAATGCGATCGCCCTGCTGT
>JANMLZ010000068.1:0-59396 GCA_031372825.1 Cyanobacteria bacterium OTE_58_metabat_593
TGGTTTAGTAAAAAAGCACACCCCCTCTCCTCTATATTATTCCGGCATAGCCGGAATTGATATGATATCGTTTCCGGCTGCATCGGAATTATTAGCAGCCAAAATGAGGAGACGGCTTGGCCTTTGTCCCTACAATTAATCGGGGTAGGGACACGGCACTGTCGTGTCCTCTATCATTCCGGCGCAGCCGGAATTGATATGATTCCTCGGCCCAAATCTGAGTTTTCCACTCAAAATCCGAGTCATATCAATTCCATTAGTATCGGAATAGTAAATTCGAGTGAACAGTTAACAGTTAACCGTCAACAGTCAACAGTCAACATCATTCCGGTGCAACCGGAAATGATATCGCATAATAAATCGCCCAAATAGCCATCGGCCGCAAATAATGACTCGCCCGAAAAGTCCCCACCGCTGTAATTGCTTCCGGCGTCCGAAACTGCAACCCATTCTCATAAATCTGCTTCACCACGGCATCCGTCAACTTAAACCCCTTTTCCTCCATCCCCATCTGCACCAAAAAAGCCGCCAACCCAAAATTAATCCCCGTCCAAACTTCCAAAGGATGAGTCGCATTCGGATTTTCCGGCGTACCGTTAAGCATCACCCCATTCGCCGCCCCAAACTCACCATCTTTGAACTTCAAAAAACAAGATTCGTACACAGTTTCTAAGGCACTAACAGCACATTCTGGCGGTACAATATCCGGCAAGCCTAAAAGTTTTGCATAAAACTGACCGCATAATTGATCCGCCATCACCACTTCGGAATTACTCTCGCTATCCAAACGGTAATATTGACCGTTCCAGAGTTTTTCTTGATAAGTTGGTTTGGCTTGTTCCAACCAACTATGATATAATGCAATCTTTGCTTGAGGGTTGGGAGTTATCTGCGGTACGGCATCTTCTAAGATTTCACCGATCGCGATCGCACTTTCCAACGCAGCCAACCACAACCCACCGCAATAGGCACTAATCCCCCGCATTTGCCAATCATCAAACGTCTGATCCGGTGCCCCCGAATTCTCAGGAATCCCATCTCCATCCTCATCAAAAGTTTTCAGATAAGCCAAAGCCTCAACAATTGCCGGCCAACAATCTTGCAAAAACTCATAATCTGTGCTACCAGTCAACAGGAAATCCCGATAAACTTGCAACACAAAATCGCAAGGCAAATCCTTCCACAAATTGCAATCTTGATAGCTAGTATAATTCGTTTTCTCCCAAGGATGTTCGTTCGGAGCACCCAAATCGTGGGGAGTTGCG
The DNA here is from genome assembly GCA_031372825.1 of Cyanobacteria bacterium OTE_58_metabat_593. Lineage (GTDB taxonomy): Bacteria > Cyanobacteriota > Cyanobacteriia > Cyanobacteriales > Microcoleaceae > Microcoleus. Next base: position 1,266 of record JANMLZ010000068.1, read on the forward strand.
CCGACAGCTTTTCTAATCGCCGATGCTTGATTCCAGCCCACAATTCTCGGCGTATCATCGCCCGCAGAAATTGCCCGCGCAAAAGCGATAATTACCGATTTTTCTAATTCCGGCCACAGCATCAACAAAGCAAAAGAACCGTAAAGACGCACATCTAAACTTTCGTACCAACGGTAATCAATGCACTCCAAAACTCCAAATTGACCCTTCGGATCGCGTTCATTAGCCGCACTCCAAAGTGTACCACCATCAGTTAGAATATACAGTTCATTAAACAAAGCCATTTTGAAACTATCAGTCAAATCTTCCCGTGACAAAATCGGTTTTTGCCAAGCTTCAATACTTTCGCGCCAAGTATCAGAATGCTTCATTGCTGTGCGGATAATCGGCCAAGCATTTTTGCCATTGCGCCCAAAGAAATCTGTATAGCGGCGGTAATACTCAACTCCCGGTGCAAATTCAGTAATGGGCAAATCCCATGATAGAATAAAGGGAATCTTGCGAGTTTTCCCTGGTCTAATAGTAAACCGAACTGCGATCGCACAAGCCGATCGTTCTCCAGGATCGCAGGCTGTCTCGTCTCTGTCATCCAACAAACAACCGTCACCAGAAAAGTTCTGCCAGATGTCATCGCCTTTCCCCACAGGGTTCCAGCGAGTTTGATAGAATACTTCTACGGCTGGATTGGTAATAGTTGCGATCGCCCATTGTCCATCCCCTTCTTTTGGCTCATCATCAGCATTTAAGCGCGTCATTACGCAGCCAATCCGGTGAAAATCTTCCACCAACAAATTCATATTTCCGCCGCTTTCTCCCCACCGGGGCTGATAGTCATAGGCTGGACTACCATCATCGCGCACTTTGATTTCTGGGGATTTATTAGCATTAGTAAACCAGCCGACTATATTCTCCCAAGTTAACATGATGCTGAGAGTAATTGGCGCATCTGTAGGATTGTGCGCCACCCACTCAAACATGGCTACTGGGTAACTACTTTCTTGATAGTTGTGAGGCAAAATTGGCGAGAATTGTTCGCAGCTTAATTCTGCCTGAAATACATTTTCATAAACAAACCAACTACGCGGATACAAAGCATGATAACTCCCCGAAGATTGCGATTCTTCTTCATTCCCCCCTTGGGGGGGGTAGGGGGGGGTTGCCTTATTTTCCCCCCTTGGGGGGGGCAGGGGGGGGGTGGCTTCTTTTGGATACCATTTCCAAGTAGATAAACTGCCATCTGTAGGCGGTTCAGTACACAGTGCAAAAGCTTGTTTCTTACCACCAGATTCTTCAAAAACGCTGAATTGACAAGCGGGCAAACTATTAAAAATGTGTTCGCCGCCATCAATATGCCAGAGGTTGAAGTCTCCACGGGACGATCGCCCAATGCACCCAGCACCGAAGCCACCCAAGGGCATTCCGTGCCAAGGGCCGTCGTCGAGATTGCTGGCGTAGCGGACTGTGTAGGGGTTGTCCCAACCGAGGCCAATGGCGCGTTTCCAGGTGTGTGGGGGGATGTTTGGATTGGATGTGCGATCGTTCATGATTTGATTTTGGTGGCAAGGGCGATCGGTGAAATTCCGGCAGAGCCTTAATAGTATATAACAGTTAGCCATGAATCAGAATGGGCAGCTTACAGGAAGTTATCCGGTTAAATAAGTTAGCTTGGTCGAGATTTTTTGACAAGGAAGGTAATAGCTGATGAAGGGAAATATCTGGATTAGCATTTTAGAAACAAATAAATTCATGCGATCGCCTGATGAAGTTACAGCTTTTGAAAATGCTTTAGCCTCACTTGCAAATCATCCTCAAAATGAAGATTTACCAGATTTACATCTAATTTTAGACGATCGCTGCGAACAACCAGAAGTCATGTTTGGTTTGATTCATTTTTTAGAATCTTTTGATGTGTCAGCCCAGATTCAAGCGTTTGTTACAGTTGTACCACAATTAATGCTCGTTGCTTCGGAATGGACGAGAATCCTCCACAGCCGCATTTTGAATGATGATTATGCTTGTGGTTTGTATCGAGATATTTTACATTCATTAAACTCTCAAGAACCTAATTTTGTTCGTCAATTACTCGAAGAAAGCGCTAGTTACCATTTAAATAAGCGGGAGCCCAAATTAGAGTTAGCTAGGTAAGGACGTTTTTAGGCAACAGCAAAATCTGTCAAATGGCGATCGTCTGGATGGTGAAAAGCTAGCACTATATCGATAAGCTAGATCAATTATACAGGACTCCTGACTATCATTTCTACCAACTACTCCCAGCTATGAGCGCGAAGTCCCAATGTCATCACAAACATGGCGATTTGGGTCATTGTCACTCATACCATTATTGGGGTTTTTTAAATAGTCATGCAGCCAATTACAACCGCGCACTAGCAAATCATCCAGATTCAAATTCCATAGAATCACGGTTTTGTCTCGACTAGCAGAAGCAAGCGTCTTACCATCTGGACTGAAACTGAGGCTTGTCGCCACATATTTATGACCCGTGAGGGTAGTAATCAAGCTGCCATATGGCTTCCACAGTTTTATGCTTCCGTCTAGACTAGCAGAAGCAATTATCTGCCCATCGGGGCTGAAACTGACGTTTGTCACCTGATCGCTATGACCTTTAAGAGTATTAATCAAGCTGCCATCTGGCTTCCACAGTTTTATGCTTCCATCTGAACTAGCAGAGGCGATCATCTGCCCATCGGGGCTGAAACTAATGCCAGAACTCTGATCTTGAAGAGTGGTAATCAATCTGCCATTTTGTCTCCACAGTTTTATGGTTCCGTCCTCCCGACTGGCAGAAGCAATCATCTGTCCATCTGGACTGAAGCTGACACCTTCAACCGCACGGCTATGACCTACGAGAGTAGTAATCAAGCTACCATCTCGATTCCACAGTTTTATGCTTCCATCCCGACTAGCGGAAGCAATCATTTGTCCATCTGGGCTGAATCTGACATCTGCAACCCAACAACTATGCCCAGTCAAAGTTTTAATGAAGTTGCCATCTTGCTTCCAGAGTTTTACAGTTCCGTCCTCATGAGCAGAGGCAATAATCTTCCCATCTGGACTGAAACTAACACCACTAACCGTATTACTACTACCATCATCAACTGAGTTATCGGGTGGCTCATCACCTGAGCAATTATTGCTTAGTGACTTATTACCTGGGACATCATTACTAGGAGCAATGAGGGTCTTAATCAAGCTACCATCTGGCTTCCAGAGTTTTACGGTTTTGTCCTGACTTGCAGAAGCAAGTGTCTTACCATCTGGGCTGAAACGAATATCTTCAACCCCACTGGTATGAGCAGTTAGGATTTTAATTAAGTTGCCATCTCGCTTCCACAATTTGTTGTCCCCAGCAATGATCTGACTATCTGGGCTGAAACTAACACTATGAACGGAAGTATTATTGCTAGTGAGGGTAGTAATGAACTTGCCATCTTGTTGCGTCCAGAGTTTTATGCCTCCATCCCAACTACCAGAGGCAATCATTTGCCCATCTGGGCTGAAAATAACGTCTGCGACCACACTAGAACCAGGGAGAGTTTTAATTAAGTTGCCATCATATCGATTCCACAGTTTTATACTTCCATCTGAACTAGCAGAGGCAATCATTTGCCCATCAGGACTGAATCTGACGCTATTAACCCCATCGCTATGACCTGTAAGAGTTCTAATTAAGCTGCCATCATCTCGCTTCCAGAGTTTTACAGTTTTGTCCCCACTAGCAGAGGCAATCATTTGCCCATCAGGACTGAAGCTGATGCTATTCACGCCAGCACTATGAGCAGTGAAAGTTTTAATTAAGCTGCCATATCGCGTCCATAATTTTATAGTTCCGTCCCAACTAGCAGAGGCGATCGTTTTCCCATCTGGGCTAAAACTGACGCTACTAACCTCGGCACTATGTGGGAGGGTGGTAATCAAGCGGCCATTTCGATTCCATAATTTTACGGTTTTGTCCCGACTAGCAGAGGCAATTATCTGCCCATCTGGACTGAAACTAACGCTTTCAACGTTAGCACTATGCTCGGTGAGAGTTTTAATTAAACTGCCATCTCGCTTCCATAATTTTACAGTTCCGCTCAAATTACCAGAAGCAATCATTTGCCTATCGGGACTGAAACTGATGCTATTAAACGACTCCGCCTCTAGCCGATTTTGTTCTCTTATTTTGTAGACCACTTCACGCAAGTTTGCCACAACCAGAATTTTGGTATCAGCTTCTGCTCTCCCTGACTGTTCCAGTTTTTTCAGTTGCTTTCCTGCGTATATATTGTTGATTAACGCCTCAAGTTCTAGACCTGAAGAAAGACTTGCTGTTGAATTTATACTCAAAGCTTTGAGTGTGGTATTGTCGTGTTGCTTTTGAACCTCTTGTTGTTGCTTTTGAACCTCTTGTTGTTTGATGAGTACAAGAACAATTGCTAAACTCACTAGAACTGTAGAGACGATCGTAATTCCAGTCCTCGTCTGAGCAGCTTTTCGCACTTTTATTTCCTGTTCTTGCTCTTTTTGGATTCGGCGATCGCGCTCCTTTTTCTCCTTATTTCGTAGTGCTAAACTTTGCTTAATATATTCTCGCTCAGTTTTCAAGTCTGCTTCGCGCTTTTGTAACCAATCTTTAGCAATACGCAGAGATTGACCCCGCAACAATCCACCTTGATCTTTACTAGCAGACTTCCACTGCGCTATATTTATCCGCAGTTGATGTCGCCAAGCGAGAAAAACGCGGTCATTATCTATCCATTCCTGCAACGTTCCCCATTCTCGAATCAACGCCTCATGGACAACCTCAACCGTTTCTTCCCCCGTCGCCTCATTCATTCCAGTCACCACCAGACGCGCCGACTCCCCCGCCAACTCCTGCACCAAATTCCAATTATCCTCTCCTATCTCAGCACGAGTAGCTAAACGGCGGGTATCCTCTGTACCTTCCCCCGGACGTACCAATTGCACAAAAACCAATTGCACAAAAATACGTTGTGCCTGTTGCTGTTCCACCGGACTAAGTTCGTTATAAATCGTATTAGCCTGTTTAGCCAAAGCTTGCTTAACACCTCCCATCTCCAGATATGCTGCATGAGTCAATTTTCCCTGTTGCCGTGTCTGCCATAATCGAGTTAAAGCAAACTCCAATAACGGTAAATTTCCCGGTTCCGCCGCCACATCCTCCAGAATGCGCTCAGTTAACCCCGACTCCAATTCCACCAAATTCTCCACAGGCTTTTCTATCGTCGCTTGTAACTCTTGAGGACTCATTGGTCCCAACGGTGGCAGGGTAGACTTTCCGATAACATCCACTAACCCACGGTAAGACAGCACATATCCGTAAAAATCAGCCCGCAGAGTGAAAACAAAGGTAAAATTAGGTGTCCGTTGAGCCGATGTTACCTCAACTGCGCTTAATAATTGATCTAAAAAGCGCTGACGTTCCTTCTCATCCCGACACAGCGAGTACAATTCCTCAAATTGGTCAATTACTAACAAGATTCGTTTGCCTGAATTACGCTCCAAAATACTTGCCACAACCTGCGATATCATCAACCTACCCTGGTTCATTTCATTCGCCAGTTTCGCTGCACGTCCAGGTTGCTCAATTTCATCCAATTCTGGCTTCAGTAGGCGCACCAAAGCAGAAGCCAGCCCATAAAACGGCTGACTCTGCGGACGAAAAGATTCAATCAGCCAAGTTCCCTCTGCCCGCAACCGGGGAATTAGTCCAGCCAGCACAACAGAAGACTTGCCACTTCCAGACGCACCAATTACAGGTACTAAAGAATGTTTTTTCACAGCCTCTACTAACTGATTTACAAACTTCTCCCGTCCAAAAAATAGGTGTTCATCTTTTTCTGTAAATGTTGACAAGCCCCGATACGGGCAAGGGATATCGGGGCCACCTACTTTACCTCGTCAAATGCCTTTTGAAACAGCCGTCTGATGGGCTGTAATACCGTTCGTAATGAATTTTCTGTATCCACTTCAAACTCATAGGAAAGAATCCCAGGGATAAGAGGCAGAGCGGCCTTCAGCTTGGCTGACGCAGGTGTTCCCGGTTCTTGCAAATTATCTCGTATTTCTACCAACAAGCGCATCAACTCATCATTATTAGGTTGGCTTTCAATTACTCGTACAACTTGCGCCTCAACCTCGATTATGACATTCCTCGCATCAACTTCTTCGGGTTCGTAATAGTTTGCTTTTTGTGCTAGTTTTTGCCAATATTCAGTCTCATATACTCGGACAAAAGCAGATAACTTCTGATTATTTGGGTTTGACTCACGAGCGGCGAAAATTAGTTGAGTCTCCCATCCACGAGAGTCTGCATTTTCAATTAATTTGGAGATAAGTTCTTCTAAGTCATCCCCTAGCGCGATTGAATCTAGATTCTTGTCTAGTTCATCTTTTACAAACTGCTGAAGTTTTGCTTTAGTACGGAAAGCATCATTAAAAGCTTCTTTTACTTGTCTGCGCTGGTTGCGAGTCAGTGTCATTCGATTCTCCTTAGCGAGTTAGTATAATTAATCTTTTTCGCCTTCACTTCTCCGACAGCCTCAGCCGGATGTTTTCAAGTCTATCATATTCCAAAAGACATATCTATTCTCAGAGCTTACGCACTCATACCAAAGAAACCGGGTTTTTATGCGTTTCTGCGTGTTGTGACGAATTTTTCTCAAAAAAACCCGGTTTCTGACTACCCGTGCGTAATTCCCAAGCGGAGCGCTTATGCTGGAACGATCGCCTTTTGAAGATCAATAACATTTCCCTCTGAATTTAAGATATAAAACCATTCCCTCGGAATGATGGTTTGATTCAGTATTCTGAGATGATGGCTCAACTCTTCAATGGAGAATGTTTCTACATAAGTAACAGTTTTTGTGTCGCAGGGTTTGAGGCGATCGTTTTCTCCAATGTAGCGACCCTCACCAACATAGCCTAAACTTGACAAAAGTTCCTCTACTTCGGGTTCGATGATTGGCATACTTAAGTCGTCATCTGGGTAATCGACAAAAATAGCAATTTTACCTGTTGCTGGAACTTCTAGTTCTGGAGAAGTCCAACCCTGTTTATAATCCCAAACAATTGTACCTTTAGTTTTCATCTTCGCCTCCTGGGAAAATACACTGCCAATCGTATTCCTAAAGATTTTGACACCCCACTTTATCGGGGCAGAATATCATCTAAACGAAGTTCCAAGCTTTTTAGCAGAGGACAAATAACTGGTTCACCGAGTCGAAACTGTTGCTGAATATAATCTTGGTCAATCAGTTGACAAACTGTGATAGTAGGTTGCTTAGGTTTACCGATAAAAGCCACGCCTCCCAATCCGCGATAATCAACAATCCAATATTCAGGAATTCCTAAAAGAGCATATTCTTCAACTTTTCTGGCGTAATCTGTTTCCCAATTAGTGCTGACGACTTCTACCACCAATTTAATTGATCGCCCCAAGGTAATCACAGGTTCTCTTTCCCAGAGGGGTTCGCTGACGAGGGCAGTTTCATCTAACACGACAATATCAGGACGACGCGCCGTAGCTGCACCGGAAAATGGACGGATCAAACAAGTACGGGGAATGAACCAAGGTAGTCTTTCGGCGGCGAGAATGATGCCGATTTGAGTTGCTAGTTTACCGCCGACGGTTTCGTGGGGGCCTGTGGGTTCCATCTCAACTAATTCTCCGTCAGCGAGCTCGTAGCGGAAGTTGTCACAATATCGATCGAGGAATGTTTCAAAACTTAGGAGTTTTTCTGTAGTGTAAGTCATAGCAAACTAATAGTTTTTTTGATAAAAATTTTATTCTATCAATTAATACAAGTTATCAAAAATATTGTAGCAATATTTTTTTGGTTTGTTTATAAGACTTCTTGAACGGTGCAGGTGCGTCGCTATAAGATTGTGGATTTTTGGGCAGAGATTTTTAATGGCGACACACCCTACGACTTATTCTATCACCTCACCAAATCCCAAATCAGTTCCTTTCCCAGCGTGCACCAAAGCCAATTTTTCGTAACGCTTAGCGTGCTCGATTAATTCCGCCGCCTCCTCCTCGGAAACATCCCGCAATCGCTTCGCAGGTACTCCCGCAACTAGGGTGTGAGGGGGAACGTCCTTAGTTACCACAGCACCCGCACCGACGATACAGCCTGTTCCTACCCTAACGCCATCTAGGACGATCGCCCCAATCCCGATCAAACAACCCCGTTCAATGTAAGCTGAGTGAATCACGGCTCGGTGTCCGATCGTCACAAAATCTTCCAAAACCGTCGGTTTCCCCGGATCGCCGTGTAAAATAGCTCCATCTTGGATATTAGTGCTACAGCCGATCGCAATGCACTCCACGTCCCCCCGCACCACCGCCCCGTACCAAATACTCGCCCCCGCACCCACTTCTACCCTACCGATGACAACAGCGTTTTGGGCCACAAAAGCAGCTTGGGAGACATTTGGAATCGGCCAATAGGAAGGGAGTTTAGTCAAATATTCGTTGAGATTGCTCATTTGTTGGTCGATCGAACTACTTTTAACAAATTAACTAATTGTGAATACAAGATATAATAAAAGCATTTGGCACTTTTGCAGAGAAAATATGTTGGGACGCAAATAAATGATTGAAGTTGCCTTGCAATACCCGATGTTTGGCCCGGAAATTCCGTGTCCCCACTGTCGCCAAACGATTCCGGCTCTAACCCTCACGGATGCCTATTTGTGTCCGCGTCACGGGGCATTTGAGGCAGATCCAAAAACGGGGGATTTAGTTCACCTTCAGTCTGGGCGACATTGGCGCCGCTGGGAGGATGAGTGGTATCGCCAGCATACTCATCCCGATGGAATTCGGTTTGAAATTCACGAAGCGCTCGATCGACTCTATACTCAAGGCTACCGAGCAACTCGCGTGATCGTTGCCCAGCGCTATCGCGACTTAATCAGCGCTTATTTGGAACGGAGCTCGGATCGGCGGGGTCAATCGGAATCGCCACAGCCAAAGCTTTATGGTTTACCTGTCGATTTTAGCCCCGATCCTCAAGAGAAACCTTGCTGGGAAGTGATTAATTTTGATTTAGAAAAAGAGCCGGGAGTTCCGATTCGATATCCCTATTTTCGGTTGTTTGAATAGTTATTAGTTAGTTGTTAGTGGTTATTAGTTATTGGTTATTAGTTTATTAGTAGTAGGTAACAACTATCAACTATCAACTGCCAACTGTCAACTGCCAACTGTCAACTGTCAACTGTCAACTGTCAACTGTCAACTGCCAAATGCACCACGCCTCGATTCGCACTGCTAATATCCACCGGGCGATCGCCTTTTACGAACAGTTGGGATTTACTGTGAGCGATCGCTTTACCACAGGTTACACTCTAGCCTGTTGGATGGAAGGCCTCAACGGACGCATCGAATTAATCCAAATCCCCGAACCGAAACCCGCACCTGATGCCTTCGGAGACGAGCATTATGTTGGATACTATCATCTATCCTTTGATTTAACTGAGACGACAACTGACTTGCCCACTTGGTTACATTCTCTCAAAGAACGGTTTGAGCAAACAGCGAAACAGGAACCAAACCAGTTTCACTCGCTGAAAGTTCTATTAGAACCGACTCAACAGGCGATCGGCGATCGTGTTTACGAAGTAGCATTTATTGCCGATACTGATGGTTTGCCTTTAGAGTTTATCCGGCGGATGAATGACTAATCAAGTCAGTAGTCAGTAGTCCAGGACTAAGGCCAACTGGCACAATTAGTAGGGTGCGTCAGGAAAGTCACACCCTAATTTTTCGTACAAACCTTAAGGCTGACGCACCTTACAAGTTCAGTCCTGGACGCAAAAAGTGGTTTGACACGCTGCTACTTATAGCGGTAAGGTGCAACCTAAGCACCCTACATAAGCGAGTGTGTGCGTCCAGGACTGAAGTTAATAGAAGTGTGACAGTTGGCCTTAGTCCTATAGTCATTATTAAGCAGTCACTAAAGATTTTGTCAGACAAGCGATCGCTTTTATTTTTGACCGTTGCAGGGTAAAATACAATAGTCATGCCTCCGCAGGGGGGAAGTTTTGTCTAACTATTCAGACCCCGAATCCTTAGCTAGAAGACTCAGTTGTATCAAAAGGGTGTCGGAAGTCTTTTTCAACAATAAATCGCGTTGAATCTAGAGGATAAGTCTTAACATAAACCAGACAACCGGTTGCCGACGACGGACTATACGGAGAATTGGGTGAATACCGCAGCCAACTGCCCGTTGGGTAATCTCCTAACTCATCACTCCAAGTGCCTTCGATGACAAAGATTTCTTTCACCTCAGATTCAACTACGTTCGACAAGGCAGTGCCTGGTTGCCAGCGTTCCACCCAAACTTTTTCAGGAAAACCCTCTTGATCGTAAAGGGGCTTGACCTCAATTTGGGGAATAGTACCGGGCTGCCAGGACAACTCGTAAATATTCGTTTTCACCCGCTGGCGAGTGGTTCCACCATGTTGCCGTAATTTAACAAATGTCAGGCAACCTTCATCGCTATAAGGACGATGCGTAAACCCTTCAGGATTGAGCATATAAGATCCTGGAGGATACACACCGGTTTCATCAGCGAAGTTGCCCTGGAGTACCAAAATTTCTTCTCCACCGGGGTGTCCGTGTAGCGGGAAAAAGCCACCCGCATCGAAGCGAGTCAGCATGGTGACGGGATGATCTTGAACGTTATCGTCGGACTCAAAGCAACCAAACCAGATTGCAGTAAAGGTGGTCTGATGCCAGGTTAGCGATGACGGCAAAACCGCAACTCGACTCGATACGTCGTTGTGAATTGGTTGAGGTTGCCACTGAAGTTGAGAAGACATGATTATTGAAATTTAATATGAATTTAAGATTGATTTAAGACTAACTCCAAATTGTTAAGTACGTCAACCTAATTAAACGTAAAATGCGATCTTTATTAGAACCGACTCAGCAGGCGATCGGCGATCGTGTTTACGAAGTAGCATTTATTGCCGATACTGATGGCTTGCCTTTAGAGTTGATCCGGCGGATTAATTAGTTAATGACTAACGACTATGGATAATCATTCTCTCTTAGTTCGCGATCGCACGGGTGGTCAGAAACCGGGTTTTTTACGGAAATACTGCATTCCTGCCTTTAACTAAAGTAAAAACCCGGTTTCTTTGGTATTTATGCGTCCAGGACTAAAATAGCTAGATTTTTAACTCAAAATCTAGTATATTTTATTTTTTACTATAATATGAATGTCTATTCATACAATCAGGCGTTGGCTCGACCTAGGAAAAACCATGAAAAAAGCTAAATCAAGGGATTCCGGCTGCTCTAGTTGCAGTCATGACGACGACGACCACGGAGACAGCCATGAGAATCATAACCATGACCATGACCACGATCGTGACCATGACCATGACCACGGTAATGGAGATTTTAACCTGAAGCAAGAATTGATTCCTGTGATATTGGTTGTTGTCCTGTTTGTCGGCGGTTTAATTTTTGAAGAACAACTGCACAACACACCCTATTCTATAGGTGAGTATCTGGTTTTCATCCCAGCCTATCTTTTGAGTGGATGGAATGTTTTAACTATTGCCGGCCGCAACATTCTGCGAGGTAGAGTATTTGATGAAAACTTCTTAATGACGATCGCAACACTGGGGGCTGTAGCCATTCATAAATTGCCCGAAGCCGTCGGGGTGATGTTGTTCTTCAAAATCGGAGAACTTTTTCAAGAATTTGCGATCGGGCGATCGCGTAAATCGATCCGATCGCTCTTAGAGATTCGCCCAGACAGCGCCAACCTCAAGCAAAATGGCGACATCAAAAAAGTTGCACCAGAAACAGTAGCCGTCGGCGATATCATCCTTGTCAAACCGGGAGAAAAGATTCCCTTAGATGGTGAAATAATCGACGGCAATTCTCAAATTGACACATCTGCACTTACTGGAGAATCAGTACCTCGAACCGTGAAAGTTGGAGAAACAGTTTTAGCAGGAACCATTAACCAGACAGGAGTTCTCACAGTCAAAGTTACCAAAGTATTTGGTGAATCTTCAATCTCCCGAATTCTGGAATTAGTAGAAAATGCTAGAAGCAAAAAAGCTGAAACTGAGAAGATGATCAGCAAATTTGCCAGTTACTACACGCCGTTTGTAGTATTTGCATCCCTAGCAGTGGCTTTAATTCCGCCTTTGTTCATCTCAGATGCAACTAATGCAGACAGATTTTTATGGGTTTACCGCGCCCTAGTCTTGTTAGTTATTTCCTGCCCTTGCGGATTAGTGATTAGCATTCCTCTGGGATACTTTGGGGGAATTGGCGGTGCAGCTAAGCGCGGTATTTTGGTGAAAGGCTCGACTTTTCTGGATACGATGACAGCAGTCAAGACAGTTGTTCTGGACAAAACAGGAACTCTGACCAAAGGAGTTTTTAAAGTAGCACAAATTGTGCCTCAGAATGGTTTTTCCCAATCTGAGTTAATGGCAATAGCTGCTAAAGTAGAATCTCAATCAAATCACCCAGTCGCAAAATCAATTCTGGAAGCTTACGGCGGTAAGATAGATTCATCGGATGTGATAGATTATGAAGAAATAGCCGGACACGGCATTCGAGCCAAAGTAAATAATCAAATTGTCCTAGCAGGAAATGACCGTTTGCTGCACCGAGAAAACATTGCTCACGATGTCTGCAATGCGGGCGGTACGATCGTACATTTAGCAGTAGACAACCGCTACGCTGGCTATATTTTGATTGCTGACGAGCTTAAGGAAGACGCAGTACAGGCTATTCGCGACCTCAAGAAACTCGGTGTTGAGCGAATCGTGATGCTCACAGGAGATAATCAAGCTGTAGCCGATAGTGTCGCGAAAAAGCTCGGTTTAGATTCCTACTTAGCCGAATTATTGCCCGAAGGAAAAGTAGAGGCGATCGAAAAACTGATCGGCGAATCGAAAAAAGGCGATAAAATAGTCTTTGTCGGGGACGGAATCAATGATGCACCCGTGCTTGCTAGAGCTGATGTGGGCATAGCGATGGGGGGTTTGGGTTCCGATGCGGCGATCGAAACTGCCGATGTTGTAATTATGTCAGATGCACCGTCCAAGGTGGCTGAAGCTATCCAAATTGCCCGAAAAACTCACAATATTGTTTGGCAAAATATCATTTTTGCTATGTCAGTCAAAGGCATATTTATTGCTTTGGGTGCTTTTGGTTTAGCCACAATGTGGGAAGCAGTTTTTGCTGATGTTGGCGTAGCTCTCGCTGCGATTTTCAATGCCACAAGAGTTTTAAAGTAGAGTTGTTGTAGGGTGAGAAATACTCACCTTCCCCCACAATTGAGACATACATTCTGAGGTTAAAATATTATGCGTCGTCAACGTTCTCTGCCCTGGATTTACCGTTATTCCCGTCCGATTATGGCAGGAATTGCAAGTATAGGGGCTGCGATCACTGCCTATCTAACGGTTGTCAAGTTATCCCAAGGAGCGGTAACTTGTCCCATAGCTGGCTGCGATATCGTGCTTTCGAGTCCCTATGCCTATGTCTTTGGTTTGCCTCTTTCTCTATTTGGGTTTTTGGGCTATTTAAGCATGATTGTTTTTGCAGTAGCTCCCCTATTTGTCAATCCTTCAGAACAGAAGAGTCTCCGCTCTACTTTAGAGTCTTGGACGGGACTATTTCTGTTTGCTGGTGGCACAGCGATGACGATTTTTAGCGGCTATCTGATGTATGTACTGGCTGTTGATATCAAAGCAGCTTGTATTTACTGTTTTGCGTCTGCTTTGTTTGCAACTAGCTTGTTTGTCCTATCATTAATCGGTCGCGAGTGGGATGATATTGGGCAACTATTTTTGATTGGAATTCTGGTATCCATGTTAGTGCTGATTTCTTCTTTTGCTCTTTATGCCGATGTCAATAATCTCGGTACTGCTAGGGAGACTAGCATGAAAACTACAACATCTTCCGGTACTTCGGAAATTGCCTTAGCGCAGCATTTAAAAAGAGTGGGAGCTAAAATGTACGGCTCTTTTACTTGCTCTCACTGTCAAGCGCAGAAGGAAAGTTTTGGCAAAGAGGCGGCTCGCATTTTCAATTATATCGAGTGCAATCCTCAAGGGAAAAATGCGAGGCCTGATCTTTGTCAAGCTGCAAAGATTCAGGGTACTCCCGCTTGGGAAATTAACGGTAAGTTTTACGAAGGGCAAAAATCTTTGCAGGAGTTAGCTGATTTATCTGGCTATCAGGGAACTCGCGAATTTAAGAATATCTCAAGTCAGGAACGTTGACAATAGTGATTTTTGCCGATCGACCTCATCATAGTCGATCGCCCGCACCTCCGTTCAACCTCAAAAAAGATACACAACTTAATATATACGGTGACTCCGCCGGATTTTGAGCCATACGACTGATGAAATTTAGCGAAATTTGTGAGAATATGAAAACAATATGAAAATTGTTGAACCATAAAACAGATGACTCACTCGGAAAACAGACCCAGCCTTCCTGAGGTTCACCGCAGCATCCCGATTCCCAACAGCAAAGGTTTCTGGCGTAAAATGCTGGCCTACGCAGGGCCTGGATATTTGGTTTCAGTTGGTTACATGGACCCCGGAAACTGGGCGACTGACTTAGCCGGGGGAGCAAAGTTTGGCTATGCGCTATTAAGTGTGATTTTGCTATCTAATTTGATGGCTATTTTGTTGCAATCATTGTGCGTGCGTTTGGGAGTAGCAACGGGACGAGATTTGGCACAAGCTTGTCGAGATTATTTCAGTCCGCGAGTCAGTTTTGTGCTGTGGATACTTTGTGAAATTGCGATTTCTGCTTGCGATTTAGCTGAACTGGTTGGAAGTGCGATCGGACTGCAATTGCTATTTGGCATTCCCTTAGTTTTGGGAGTGTGCATTACTGCACTAGATGTGATGATGGTGTTATTTTTACAAGGTAAAGGCTTTCGTTATATCGAAGCTTTGGTAATTACGATTATTGCAATTATTGGCGCTTGTTTTATCGCCGAAATAATCTTTGCAAAACCGGATGCTGGAGGAGTTTTACTCGGTTATGTTCCCAGCCTAGAGATTTTGCAAAATCAGGGAATGCTTTATATTGCAGTTGGTATTTTGGGGGCAACTGTGATGCCCCACAATCTTTATTTGCATTCGTCGATCGTGCAAACTCGGGCTTGGCAAGAAACTTCTGATAAAAAATGGGAAGCAATTAAATTTGGCACGATTGATTCGACAGTAGCGCTGTCAATAGCTTTGTTTATTAATTCAGCAATTCTGATTTTGTCTGCTGCCACATTTCACTTTTCCGGCTATCAAGAAGTTGCTGAAATTCAAGATGCTTATAAACTGCTTTCACCGATGCTGGGTGTGGGTTCTGCGAGTGCAATTTTTGCCTTTGCTTTATTGGCTTCGGGGCAGAATTCAACCTTGACTGCAACTCTAGCAGGACAGATTGTGATGGAAGGGTTTTTGAATTTTCGGATGCGGCCTTGGTTGCGGCGATTGCTGACTCGACTGATTGCAATTGTACCGGCTTTGGTCGTAATTATCTGGTTTGGGGAAGGTAGTACAACTAATTTACTGGTTTTTAGTCAAGTGATTCTCAGTTTGCAATTACCCTTTGCAGTAATTCCCTTGGTCATGTTTACCTCAAACCGCAACTTAATGGGAGAGTTTGTGAATCCATTTTGGCTGAAAGCCTTAGCTTGGTTAGTGGCTAGTATTATAGTAGGATTAAATGGGTGGCTGCTATTACAAACTATTTTCTAGAAATTGGTAATATCAAATCCGGTAGCATCTGAATTATTATTAGCCGAAATTAGGATACGGCAGTGCCGTATCCCTACAATTAATGACGGTAGGGAAACGGCACTGCCGTGTCCTCGCTTGTCATTCCGGCGCAGCCGGAATTGATATCATATCCGATCGATCGCGCATAATACATAGGCCGGGGCGGGTTTTTGAGATTGTCGGTTTTTGGCAATTCTGGTTGGTGAACCCTTCGACTACGCTCAGGGCATCGCCCGCCCCTACAATAATTATGGTCAATCAATCGGACATGATATAAGTTGAATTCAAACTACAAAAATAAAACCCGCCGGTGCGGGTTTCATCTTAAAGCTAATTGTTAATAACTGCCAATTTCATCTACTTTTTAGGAACAAGAGCCTCATTACCAGTAGGACCAGTTGACGCAGCGCTAGTTTTCAAAAGTAAAATCGCCTGCGCGTAGCAAGGATCGTCCTTAGTTGCAACCAACGTCGGTTTGTTGGCTAATTTCAGCTTTTGTTCGTCCGTTACTACGACTTTGACATCGGGAGTAACGCCCTTGTGGCTGATATCAGTACCGTTGGGAGTATAGTAGTGTGCGATCGTCACTGCCAAACCCGAACCGTCGGACAAAGAATGCACCGACTGCACCAAAGCCTTGCCAAAAGTTTGGCCGCCCATCACAGTTGCGCGCTTGTTGTCCTTCAGAGCACCGGCCAAAATCTCGCTAGCGCTGGCGGAATTGTCGTCTACAAGCACCACCACAGGCTTGTCAGTAATCGCAGTGCGATTTGCCCGCATTTCCTGAGAATCGCCAGCCCGATCGACTGTGCGGACGATCGCACCTGTATTCATCCACATCCGCGCGATATCAATGCTGACTCGCAGCAGCCCACCGGGATTGCCGCGCAAATCCAACACAAAAGCATCAGCTTTCTGATCCGAGAGCTTTTTAATCGCCGCCTGCATTTGTTCGCCCGCGTGGGAGCTAAACTCTTGCAAACGGATGTAACCAACTTTCTTACCCGCTTCATCCTTGAGGCTGTAGCGAACCGCTGCTACCTCAATTCTCGCCCTAGTCAGGGTGATATCAAACTCGCTTTTGCCACTACGACCAATCCGCAGCGTGACTTTGGTACCTTCAGCGCCCCGAATTACCCCAGCAGCATCGGAGACAGTCATGCCTTTGGTAGCTTTGCCATCAATCACCAAAATCGTATCGCCCGCTTGAATCCCGGCCTTCAGGGCCGGAGAATTTTCCATCGGCTCGACTACCGTAATCGCTTTCGTTTTCTCGTCTTGTTCCAGCCGCATCCCCACCCCTGTCAGTTCCCCGGAGGTTTGACTCGTCAGCGCTTCGTACTGCTTCGGGTCCATGAAGCGCGTGTAGGGGTCTTGTAATTTCTCTAGGGCTTTGCGGAGGGCGGTATAGGCAGCTTCGCGAGAGGTATAATCTTTGCTGAGCAACTCTTGGCGGGCAACTTGCCAGTCTGTCTTGTTAAAGCTGCCATCGACATACTCTCGGTTCACAATTTGCCAAGCTTCGTCTAGGACAGCTTTGGGGCTATCTTGAAGCTCGGCGCGGACTGATTGACTCAGGCCCGGAACGAGTAAAGATATCGAAGCGGTTGTTGCCATCGCCCCAGTGAACAGGGCTAACTGTAACTTAGAAAAGCGTCTGCGGGCTTGATTCATTGAATTTTGCTCAATTCGATTGTAGATTTTTGATTTTTGATTTGAGATTGCTCAAAAAATCTCAAATTATTACTTAAACTATGTTGTGGAGACTCCACCATCCCTTTGGACAGTTTAACTAGATTCATCGTCGATCGCCAACCAATCATTAGTGTATTTTAATAAACTTAATTTTAAACTTGGATTTAAAAGTGCCGTGGAAGCTAAAATAGAACAATTTTCGCGTAAGTGGTTGAGCCTGCTCGCTCATACAGTTATCGGTCTAACAGCGCTGGCGGGTGTCGTTATCATGCAGTCGAGCGCGCAGTTGGGCGGAATGCCGACCGTTGTTCAAGACGTACAAAAGCCACTCTCTGCAATTGCTGCTGCCAATTTCAAGCAAGTCGCACAGCAAGAAACGCAGCAAGAAGCCCTGCGGCTGAAAATGCTCAAAACTCTCCCTAGTTTTGGGTTTGATAATTTAATAGCAGATTGGACATTTCTGAAATTTTTGCAGTATTTTGGCGACGACGAAGCGCGAAAGGTGACGGGCTATAATCTGAGCGCCGATTATTTTGACATAGTGACGCGGCATGACCCGAGGTGGGTGGAAATTTACCCGTTTCTGTCCGTTGCTGTTTCGTTTTACCAAGCAAAACCGGAAATTGCCGTAAAGTTGATGGAGCGCGGTACTAGCGTTCTTTCGCCACAAATTGACCCGCAAGCGTGGAGAGTGTGGCGAAATAAAGGCCTGGACGAGTTGCTGCTGCTTGGTGACACTCAGCAGTCAGCTCGATCGCACGAAATGGCTGCTGATTGGGTGGAAAAAACCCCGTCAGGGCCGAAATTAGCGCCGATGTTTCGAGCAACTGCTGATTTTTTGCGCCGAGATCCCGATAGTGTCCCGGTACGGTTTGCTGCTTGGAGCACGGTTTATTATCAAACAAATGACAAATTTGTGCGTATGAGGGCGAGACAAGCTTTGGTAAAGTTGGGAGCTGTGGTGCGAAAGGATCGGGATGGAAATGAGAGTTTTATTTTGCCGACTCGAAAGTAGTTGATTGTTGACTGTTAACGGTTGATTGTTGACTGTTAACGGTTGACAGTTGACTGTTGACTGTAATTCCCCAATTCTTCAATCGAAAATCCAAAATCTAAAATCTAAAATCAGCAATTCCCCAATTCTTCAATCGAAAATCCGCAATCTAAAATCTAAAATCAGCTTGACTGAGTTCTCGCCACTCACCGGGTTTGAGGCCTTCGAGAGTCAAATGCCCGATCGCACATCTGACCAAGCGCAATGTCGGAAACCCCACTGCTGCTGTCATTCTGCGGACTTGACGGTTGCGGCCTTCTGTCAGCGTCATTTCCAGCCATGCTGTCGGTATGTGTTTGCGAAATCGAATCGGCGGTTCGCGGGGCGGCAAAAGTGGTTCTGTTGATAATAATTGCACTTTTGCCGATCGAGTCCGATAATCTTGAATTGTGACACCTGTTTCTAAACGGGCGATCGCACCTGCATCAGGAATCCCTTCCACTTGCACCCAGTAAGTACGGGGATGAGCGAATTTCGGGTCACTGAGGCGATGCTGCATTGGCCCATCATCAGTTAACAGCAACAAACCTTCACTATCGCGATCGAGCCTACCGACTGCATAAACATCAGGAATCGGAATATAATCTTTGAGAGTTCTACGTTTAACTTCCCCTGAGTTGTCAGTGAATTGAGTTAAAACATCGTAAGGTTTGTAAAATAGAATGTAACGATAAGGCATAATCAATTAACAAATAAAAATGTACTGTTTAATTTTAATGTTAACTAAATTGGCATCAACTGATATCTTGTATCAATGTGAATTACTTATTTAGCAACGGGCTCTCCGGCCCGTTCCACAATACAATTTACTCTTTGTGGAACGGGCCGGAGAGCCCGTTCTTAAGAATGGTAAAAATTTACTCTTTGTGGAACGGGCCGGAGAGCCCGTTCTTAAGATATGAATAAACTTACACCTAACTTTACCATGCCCGAAACCACACACCGCATTTGCATCGTCCTAGGAACACGCCCCGAAGCAATTAAACTAGCCCCAGTAATTCAACAGTTCAAAAAATCGCCATCCTTTGACACCCAAGTAATATTAACAGGCCAACATCGAGAAATGGTCGAGCAAGTGATGCGAATGTTCGACCTGAAAGCCGATCGCGATTTAGCCATTATGCAGCACCAACAAACCTTGACAGACATTACTTGTCGGAGTTTGCAAGGCTTAGAAGATTTGTTCAAAGAGTTACAGCCAAAAATTGTCCTAGTTCAGGGTGATACAACCACAGCCTTTGCCGCTGCTTTAGCTGCATTTTACCAGAAAATACCCGTCGGTCACGTAGAAGCCGGTTTGCGGACGGATGACGTGTTCAATCCTTACCCAGAAGAGGCTAACAGGCGGTTGATATCTCAGATCACACGGCTGCATTTTGCCCCGACAGAGCTGGCTGCGGAGAATTTAGTGCGATCGGGCGTTTTGGGAGAAATTCACCGCACAGGCAACACAGTAATTGATGCTTTGCTATCTGTGGCAAAAGGTGAACCTGAATGCAAAATTCCCAATTTAGATTGGAGCAAATATCGCACCATCTTAGCAACAGTGCACCGCCGCGAAAATTGGGGAGAACCATTACAAGGAATTGGTCATGCCTTTCTCCAAATTTTAGAGCAATTTCCTGATACAGCCTTACTATTACCACTGCACAAAAATCCCACTGTCCGAGAACCTTTACAAGCTCTTTTGGGCAACCATCCCAGAGTCTTTTTAACTGAACCTTTGGATTATACAGAATTGGTAGGAGCGATTCAAAGATGTCATTTGATTCTTACAGATTCGGGTGGTTTGCAGGAAGAAGCACCTAGTTTAGGTAAGCCAGTTTTGGTATTACGAGAAACCACAGAAAGACCAGAAGCAATTTCTGGAGGAACTGCTAAACTTGTCGGCACTGATTATGATATAATTGCGACAGCAGCGGCAGATTTGCTGAGTAATTCTGATGCTTATAACGCAATGGCAATGGCAATCAATCCCTTTGGTGACGGTTTGGCGGCGGCACGGATTTTGAAGATTGTTGAAGAGTATTTTAGTTAAAACTGAGATATTGCACCATTGTCAGCAACAGGCAAGATGCCTGTTCCACAAAGACTCTATTTTATTGTGGAACAGGAGATATTCCACCATTGTCAGCAACAGGCAAGATGCCTGTTCCACAAAGACTGTATTTTATTGTGGAACAGGCATCTTGCCTGTTCATAAAAGGTCAATTGAGAATGGTGCAAGATATCAGTCAGTAGAAAGTAGGGTGCGTCGCTGGCAAATTTTTCGGTAATCTCTGACAATCTGACAAAGCGACGCACCGCCGTGATTGTCAGGTGCGTCGCTTTGTCAGTTTGTTGCTGTGCGTTGAATTAGTCGATCGCGACGCACCCTACAGAAACTGTACTGACAGTCAACAGTCAACTTAATTCTCAAGTAGGCATTAACGGCTGATGTATCGGAATCTCGATCGCAAATTTCGTACCTTCGCCCAGGGTAGAATCGCACCAAAGTTTGCCCCCATGCTTTTCCGTCACCACCTGATAGCTAATAGATAAGCCTAATCCCGTCCCCTTACCTACGGGTTTTGTAGTGAAGAAAGGATCGAATAAGTGCGATCGCGATTTCTCTGGAATACCAGTACCATTATCGGCGATCGCAATTTGCACCCAGTCTTGTTCAGTTTTGGTAGTTTTAATCCAAATCTGATTCGGTTTGTTAGTAATATCGCTAAAACTACGTCCTGTATTGCCCTCTTCCAAAGCATCGATCGCATTTGATAGCAAATTCATAAAAACCTGATTCATTTGACCTGCATAGCATTCTACCAATGGTATATCCCCATATTCCCTCACTACCTCAATGGCTGGGCGTTGTGCGTTAGCTTTGAGGCGATGTTGCAAAATCATCACGGTATTATCAATACCCTGATGCAAATCTACAGGCTTGAAATCCGCTTGATCCAGACGAGAAAAATTACGCAAGGAAACCACAATATCCCGAATGCGATCGGTGCCCATTTTCATCGACTTCAAAATCTTAGTCAGATCCTCATTTAGAAAGTTTAGATCCACATCATCTAGGTCATCTTGAAGTGATTGAGGCGGGTTAGGATAGTTCTTTTGATAGGCATCCAGTAATCGCAATAAGTCTTCGGTATATTGATTGATATGAGACAAATTGCCGTGGACAAAGTTGACCGGGTTGTTGATTTCATGCGCTATTCCAGCCACCATTTGCCCTAGTGCCGACATTTTTTCGCTCTGCACCATTTGACTTTGGGTGCGGTGTAATTCTTTCAGGGTATTCTCTAGTTGTTGCACCTGTTGGCTCAGTTGCCGATCGCGAACCGTAATTTGTTCTGCCATACTGTTAAATCCCTGGGCTAAAAGTCCCACTTCATCCCGACTATCAACCCGAATACAAAAGGCTAAATTGCCTGTGGCTAATTCCTGGGTTGCCTCAGTCAATCCTTGAATGCGACGGCCCAGAGCTTGAGTCATGCGGAAACCTCCGATCATCACAACTGCGATCAGAACACTTCCCAATAGACCAAAGCCACCCACCACAAACCATAAATGCCGTTCTGCTTGTTCTATTTCCTGAGCAGATTTGAGAACAGCAATTTTGAGGGTTGCGCGATCGAAACCTTGTAACTCAATTGTTTTAATTAGGTATTCTTGATTAGCAATCCTAATCTTAGTGGGCAACTGATCTGGCTGGGGAAATTGCCAAGACTTATAGCGGTTAAGTGGCAAAGTAGCCGCCGTCACCCGCTCGCCCTCAAAAGCCACCAAATGTATCGATGTATCGCCACGAATTGACTCCAGCATTTTGTCATCAATCGATACTCCCACAACCAAGCCAGCGAGCATCTTTTGAGATGATTTGATCGAGATCAACCCAATCATCAAAGATGGAGCAGCGTTTTCTGCTAGCAGAATTCCTGATAACTCTAATCCCGTTCTAGCGGCACGGTTGGCAGATGCATCCTGCAATTTCGCCTGCCCGATTGCTCCCAACTGCGAAGACACTAAAAGTTGACCATCAGCGTCAATAATTCTGACCAAATCTAGTTTTAAGCCAGCTTGAATTGGTAATATAGTCCGTAGTAATAAAGCGCGATCGGCCGCAGCTACAGCCCTAATCACATTGTTATCCTCAGCCACCGAACGGGTTTTTAAATTGAGTGATTCTTGCCTTTGCTTTAAAGATTCTCGCAGCAAACTAGCCAGATCCGCCACTTCCTGTCGCGCCATCTGTTCTAAGTTGTTTCTGGCAAAATAACCAAAACCCAAAGTTCCGGCAGTCCACAGACTCAGAAATGCCAGCAACAGAGGCGATAACAACTTGACCGCAACAGGTAATCGCGCGTATCTGGATTGAATTGCCATAACCTTAATTCTTGGCGGATGGGGTGACAGAAATAAAGCCAGACTTCTCCATCGCGTTGATTCCTGGCGGACTAGATATGTATTGAATTAGCGCTTGGGTAGCCTCGGTCGGATTTTTGTGCCAGACAATTGAAATTGTCCGTACCATCCGATACTTGCCCGTTTTAACATTTTCTCGTGTTGGTTCAACCCCGTTGAGACTGAGGCGGTTTACAGATAGTTTATGGGAAATGGCGTGAGCAAGCGAAAAAGCACCGATGCTATAAGGAGTGCTTTGAATTGCCTGGATCAATTCCCCTTCTTTCCTAAGTACCACTGCTTCTGGTGAGCTCTTCAAATCGTTTCCTAGGTAATGTTTGCGTAGGAGTCGCTTGGCAGATTCATCTTCTGGGCGATCGAGCAGCACAATTTTAGCATCGTTGCCTCCGACTTGCTTCCAGTTGGTAATGGTACCACTATAAATGTCTTTGATATCTTCACTCGTCAGATTTTTTACCCCTGTAACGCTGGGATGAGTAGCAACCAAAAGAGCATCATGGACAACCTCACGAGACTCTAAGCTACCATCATTTTCTTCTGGCTTTAATGTTTTCGAGATTGCACCTAAATCGACTACTCTCTGTTTAATCCCATCAATTATATTTTCAGACTGCCCCGGTTCTAGCTGCGTGATTTTGGCATTTTTTGCCGTAGCTTCGTAATTGGCTTGCAACACTTTTGTCAGACCCAAAGTGCTGCTTGATGCCCCAATTTTGATCGAGGTTTGAGTTGCTGTTGCCACAGTTTTGGGCGCTGTTGGCGTGGGGCTACTAATGCTCGTCGTGCAACCGGGCAGCCCTAGGAGGGCGATCGCACTTAAAGCTAGGATAACTAAATTCTGTTTCATCTTAAAAGTCCTACATTATTAAAGGCGATCGAGGTTCTCATAAATCGATTTTTTGAGTATTTTATACCTAGCACAACTTAGTCAATATATTTAAAAATTGAGATTGAATAATTTAAAAATTTACACTACGGAGCCATGCCGGATAAGTTCCCTAATTCCGTGGGGTCACTTGCACATTTTTTTTTCAATACAGCATACTAAAGTTTATGCCGAATAATTTAAATTGGCAATAAGTCGATCGCAAAGTTTTGTGATGCTGTACGATGCGATCGCAGACAATGCAGCCCGATCCATTCAATTGACCATTGAGTTATTACTTTGAGCTGCTGACGGGGTTTGTGAGAATCAGTAATTGAGATTCGCCTCTAGAGTTCTGAAAATAACTCACGAGTCTCCCAAATTACCAATTCCCACCGCCACCAAAGTCGCTACTGCTACTGTAGTCGCGATTATTACTGCTGTTGTTTCCACCACCACTGCTGTAATTGCGTGGATAACGGCGTCCGGGGGAAGGAGATTTCCGAAAAAATAAGCTGCAAATTACTCTCCTGTAATAAGTCCTAAAATGCCAGTCTTAACAGAACATTTAGATATTTTAAGGAAGCGGAACTGGCTGCTAAAAATTGCGACTTCCTTTATACCCCGATAAAATAGCAAGTTTTTCCAAAGATTGCCGACCTGTATAATATTTGCCCCGAATTTCCCAACTTGGATAAGCTTGAATCTTTGCGGCTTTGCACAAATCCGGTTGAGCATCTTTACCTCTGGGATCGCACTCAATATAAGTCACTGCGGTAAATGCTTGTTTGCCAAAAAGTTCTTGTTGCGTGTGACAGTGAGGACACCAGTAAGCACCGTACATTTTAGCTTTGATTGTCTGCAAATGGGCTGCTAAAGCTATTTGATCCGGGCCTGATTCGGTAGTGAGGGCTGGCCCTTCTTTTTCCATCACAGGTGATGGGAAAGTCGGAGGCGAAGCAGAAGGAGGAGGTGGGAGAGTTTGTGCTAAATTTTGAGTGGATTTGTCGCTGAGGCTGAACTGTACAATTTTGCCATTGGCTTTGGCGGCGATGCAAATCCCGCAAGTGAGGATAATGCCGATCGCAAATAAGTTAAGTTTGCTGAGTCTCATTTTGGATTTTATCTAAGATTTGCTAGAATTTTACCAGTTTGGGCGATCGGTTTTGCAACATCGCAATATTGACGAAATATCAAGTATATGCTATTTTATCAATAAATAAGTCCTTTTATGAACTGAGTGCTAAGGGTTGTTTGACCAATTGTTCGACAACTAGCGATCGACAAACAGCTTCTATTTTGTTATTTCCACCAATGTCCAAAAACAGATGCAGCCACTCATTAGGAGAAAGGGAGAGAGTTTCTAACCAAGGAGAGGGAGTAACTTGACCCCAACCGACGATTGTGCCGAGGTTTGCAGGCTTTCGATCTAACTCATCAGGATTTGGGTTGAGTTGTACGTCAAGTCGAATGCAGGTTTTGAGAATAATGTTTAAAAACTGATCGTTTGTAGCAACTTCAGAAGTAGAATTATTTGGATTTAGTTGCCAATAGTAGTTGAGATTGAGGACATAATCGTAGGGAAATTGCCACCCCATCGATAGCAATTCTGATTCGGTAAAATCGTATTGTTGCCAAATTTCTTGAAAGTTCATAATCTGACGAATAAATGGGGTTAAGGGAGCAGAATAAAGTGGGTGTCTCCACGACTTCCGGGTTTTCCTGATGCGTTTAGGGGTTGTAGCGATCGCCCTTCTGGATTATAAAACGAGCGATCGCCCTTCTGAATTATTAGAAAGGGCGATCGCCTTTCTCACCCAAATTCCGCACCCTCAACAGTCACAATGACTATACAAACAAAGTCCGACAGGGAATTAATTCCCTGTCGGACTTTATCAAAACTCGGTTTGTTCGCTACTTTTTCCAATTTGGATTGACAGATCATCCTTATATAATGCAGCGCCAATCCTTGAGGTTATTGTTAGATAAAGAAACTGCTAACAGTAATATTGCCCAGAGGAGGTAACGTCCCGGTATATCCGGTTAAGTTGATAACTAAATCGTTACTCGCCTGAAAACCAGCAGTACCATCATTAATCACAAGGTAAGTACCGGCGATCGAGGCCGTTGTGACTACAACTAAAGCAGCGCTATTAATTCCTAGAGCTTGGTTTCCGGCTAATGCTCCATCAGCATCAGTAAACACTTGAGTTATCACATTTTCTAAGGTGGTAGCAGCGCTATTAGCAGCACGGCTAAAGCTACTAGGCGCACCCATAGCGGCTCCACCTTGGGTCAACAAGTCGATTTTATCACTGCCGATCGCCAAATCGGTAATGCGATCGCTCGCGGATACAGGGGATTGTCCAAACTGGAAGAGGAAGGTATCCGCACCCGTACCACCCGTTAGAGTATCTTGACCAGCCCCCCCGTTGAGCGTATTATTCGCAGCGTTGCCTGCAATACTGTTGCCTAAGCCGTTGCCCGTACCGTTAATCGCCGTAGTGCCAGTTAAGGTCAGGTTTTCCACTTCTGCCGGTAAGGTGTAGGTGACGGAAGATTGCACCAAGTCGGTTCCTTGAGCTGCAAGTTCAGTGACGACATCTCCGACGCTATCGACAACATAAATATCGTTCCCCAATCCGCCTTTAAGTTGGTCGTTTCCGAGTCCTCCATCTAAAAGATCGTTATCATTGCCACCATCCAGGGTGTCGTTTCCTGCACCCCCGTTGAGGGTGTCGTTGCCGGCTAATCCATTGATGATATCTGCATTGGCAGTTCCGGTTAAGTTATCAGCGCCAGCAGTGCCATTAATGGCGGCGGTTCCCTGAGTTTTGAAATTCCAAGTGCTATTTCCGGTAATACCAACATAATTATTGCCAGTAATATCTTTAATTGCACCGTTGGCAATTTCCACGTAGTAATCAGTGCCTTGCCCTAAATCTGCCGTTGGATTAATCGTGAGTTGAGTGCCACTAACTGTGACATTAGCAGCAGTTGCCGCGATGGTTTCTACCACAGAATTATCAGACAGTTTCTTGATGACCAGATTGCCAGTGCCTTTTTGGATGGCTTCGCTGAAATTGACAACTAAGTTAGCACCAACGGCAACTCCTGTGGCATTATCGACGGGAGTGAAACTGCTGGCTGTGGGTGGGGTTGTATCGCCAGTTGTAGCGATATTAAGTTGAATCGAACCGGTATTACTGCTATAACCATCAACAGCAATTTGATAGGTTGTCCCGGCTGTCGCATTCAGGTTAATCAGGCTAGTGTTATTCCCCCCTCCATCATCATTAGAGGCAATCAGACTTAGGTTGTTAACTGCCGACCCCGTGAAAATGGACAAGTAAGTATCAAAATTACTGCCCTTTGTGTCAACAGCAAAAGTTCCGCTACTGGGTGCAGTCCAAGACCACCATACCGAGTTAGTTGTCCCACTTTGGCTGGGTTCACCTACTTCTGAGGTGGCTCCAATATTTGAGCCTGTGGTACTCACAAGTGCGCCACTTAGCAGAATCCGGTTAGCCAAATTATCATTCGATGGTGACAAAGCATTGTTAATGTTCAGCCTACCTCCTGAAACAGTCTTACCACTCAAAGCGGAAATAGGATCAGTTGTTTGCAGCAGCTTGTCTTTAACTTGCTGTGCTGTCCAAGTGGGATTTTGAGACCACAGCAAAGCCGCCGCCCCGGTGACATGGGGAGATGCCATTGATGTCCCAGAGATAGTATTGTAGGTAGAGTTAGGCCAGGCGCTATAGATATCAGATCCGGGCGCTCCTAAATCTACAGTGGTGGCTCCATAGTTGGAGAAAGAGGAAAGTCCATCGGTGCGGGTGGTTGAGGCAACAGAGATAATATTAGATAGGTTGTAGCTGGCAGGATAAGCAGGCGTTGTGTCGGTGTCCTGTCCATCATTACCCGCCGAAGCAATAAATAAAGCTCCCTGTTGTCCGGCGCTATTGATGGCATCGGATAGGGCTTGACTGTAGGATCCGCCACCCCAAGAGTTGTTAGTAAGTTTTACTCCCTTCGCCGTTGCATAGTTAATCGCCAAAATCGCATTGGATGTATCGCCCGAACCACTATCACTGAACATCTTAAGTGGCATAATCTTGGCATTCCAAGCAACCCCTGTCACTCCAACTCCGTTATTGCCTTTTCCCGCAATGGTTCCCGAAACATGGGTACCATGTCCGTTCACATCCATCGGGTCATTGTCATTATTGGCAAAGTCCCAGCCGCGAGTGTCATCTATATATCCGTTATTGTCGTTATCGATGCCATCTCCAGCGATTTCCCCTGGATTTGTCCAGATATTGCCCACTAAGTCGGGGTGGTTGTAATCAACCCCCGTATCAATAACACCGATAACTAAGTTGGGGTTTCCCTTTTGAATATCCCAGGCTTCCGGGGCGTCGATGTCTGCATCGGCTGTTCCCCCATTTTGACCTGTGTTGTTGAGTCCCCATAATTGGGAATAGTCTGGGTCATTGGGAGTTGTGGCTTGGGGTGTAATTGTTGCTAATTTTTCTTGAGCAGGACTCGTTTTTTGGATATCTTCAAGGGTGATAATATAATCCGGCTCTATGTATTCAATGCGGGGATCGTTCTTATAAGCGGATATTGTTTGTTCAACCTTTCCTGAAGGAATCTGCCAAATGTCAATGCCAAGTTTTGACGCTTTGGTGACTTTTGTGACTCCGATTTCTGCCTGCAAGCTGGTAATTTGACTTGAATTTACGGTGGGCTTCAGTTTGACTATTACACGATTGGAGTTAAAATTTGTAGCCATGGTATCGTATTTTTTCCTTTTTTTCTGGGTGGTGTTTGCTTTTGTCTCGCGTTTACAAATGCACGCAAATTCAACTGAACGAGCCAAAGTTTAGAAAGTCGTTAAACTCGCTTCACTTTCGGTCGCTATGTATCTATGAGCACTGCCCCGGAGTCTTGACATTTAGTTGCAAAACTTTACACAGGGTGTGCGATCGCCCGTAGAACATGACACTGTGAGAATTTTATTTTGTAAATATAAAATTCATACCGCTCAATTTTCTAGAACCACCGCACATTGGCGTAGTTTTTCATACTCATGTATGTAGTTAAGTTTTGCTTACTTCACAAGAATAATATTCGTTATTAGAAGCCACCACATCAGCAATATGTCTAAAGAGTCTAGGCCAATTGGCTTATTAGGTAAGTATATTTACGTAGTTGAAGCGTAAAAAAGGAGGAAGAAGCGATCGCTCGTTCCCCCGGGATGTACGCAGGGCTGTTTCATTCTCAGGTAAATCATCGTTTTGTAGGGGCGGTGGATGGTGCGTGCCCGCCCTCATGGCTTAAATCGATGTGAATCTCTTCTGTCAAGCTTCAATCATTCGAGTTTCACATCAATTACCTGCGGAACAAGCCCAACAATCAACTAAAAAATCTCCCCAACAATCATTCCCGCCAATATGACAAATCCCACCCAAACATTTTGGCGAAAGATTTCACCATAAACAGGCTTGGGAATATCGGCTTTTCGCAGTTGACTGTACTGCAAAAACCACAAAATTGCCGCCGCACAAATTGCTATCCAAAAACCGACGTGCAAGTGCAGATTGATTCCCATTGCTGCTAATAAACCTACAGTACCAACAAAGAAAAAACCCACAGCATTAGTTACGTTATCCCCGAAAAAGATAGCGCTGGAATTGACGCCCACACGCAAGTCATCTTCTTTGTCGCTCATTGCGTAAACTGTATCAAATCCCATCGTCCACAACACTACCGCGCCCCACAACAACCAAGTTGCTAATTCTAATTTATTAACGGCGGCACTCCAACTAATTAAAACTGCAAATCCCCAGGCAATTGATAACACTAATTGCGGCACTGGGAAAAATCTTTTTGCTAGCGGGTAGCAAATAATTACTGGTACGGCGCCAACGCACAGCCAGAAGCTTAAAGGATTGAGATAAAATGCGAGAATCGCGGCGCAAGCAAAGGAGATTAAGGCAACTCCTATTCCAGTTTGCACTGTTAGGGCGCGGGATGCTAGGGGGCGCGATCGCGTTCTTTCTACTTCCGGGTCAATATCGCGATCCCACAAGTCGTTGATCACGCATCCCGCCGCACTCGTGGCTAAGGTACCCAACACGATCACACCCACCAATGCTGCGGGTGGCGTGCCGTGAGTGGCCAAAAAAACGGCCCAGAGGGCGGGAATCATTAAAATTAGCCTTCCTGCGGGCTTGTCCCATCTCAAAAGCCGGATGATAGTAAGTAGTGTAGATTCAGATTGGCGATCGGGCTCGGTAAGCATTTCAATTTTAGATTGGAGATTCTTAATATTTTAAGCCGATGACTCAGTAAATTCATGGAATAATTAAAAATATCTGTCAACCCCGATAAACTCCTATGGTTAATTCACTTGCTTCTACGGAGTCAAATCGTATTATTGCTGCGATTGATATGGGTACTAACTCGTTTCATATGGTGGTAGCGCGGATCGATCCGAAATTGCCCGCGTTTACGATTATTGCTAGAGAAAAAGATACGGTTCGATTGGGCGATTGCGAGGCGAAGACAGGGCGCTTGAAGTCAGAGGTGATGGAAAGGGCGATCGCAACTTTGCGCCGTTTTCAAGGTATTGCTAAAACCTTCAATGCTGAACAAGTGATTGCTGTGGCTACCAGCGCTGTTCGAGAAGCCCCTAATGGCCGGGATTTTCTCAAACAAGTTGCTGATGAATTAGACCTGAATGTTAGCTTAATTTCCGGTCAGGAAGAAGCGCGGAGAATTTATCTTGGCGTACTTTCGGGTATGGAATTCAACAATCAATCCCAGGTAATCATTGACATTGGGGGCGGTTCTACGGAATTAATTTTAGGAAACAGTTCTGAACCTCTCTGTCTCACCAGTACCAAAATTGGTGCGGTTCGCCTGACTGGAGAATTCGTCAAAACTGACCCGATTAGCAAGGAGGAGTTTGCCTATTTGCAAGCTTATATTCGGATTGCGTTGGAAAGACCGATCGACGAATTGCGTGCCCAATTCAATGCCGGCGAAACTCTCCGTTTAATTGGTACTGCTGGCACCATCGAAACTTTAGCTGCAATTAACGCACGCGAAAAGTTGGGAACCGTACCAAGTCCTTTGGCGGGCTATCAATTAAGTTTAAAGGATTTGCGCGATTTAGTCAATCGTTTCCGCAAACTTTCCTATGCCGAAAGGTTGGCAATTCCGGGAATGTCGGACAAGCGGGCAGAAATTATTCTGGCGGGCGCTTTGATTTTGCAGGAAGCGATGACGCTATTAGGGATGGAATTTCTCACTGTGTGCGATCGATCTTTGAGAGAAGGCGTAATAGTTGATTGGATGCTGGCACATGGTTTGATTGAAAACCGTTTGCGCTATCAAGGTTCAATCCGCCAGCGTAGTGTTCTACACATGGCTGAAAAATATCAAGTCAATTTAGAACAAAGCGAAAGAACTGCAACATTTGCGCTCAATTTTTTCGACCAAACTCAAGGAATTCTGCACAATTGGGGAACCGAAGAACGGGAGTTGTTGTGGGCGGCTGCGATTCTGCACAACTGCGGTTTGTACGTCAGTCATTCGGCGCACCACAAGCATTCTTACTATTTAATTCGGAATGGTGAGTTATTGGGATATACTGAAACCGAGATTGAAGTAATTGCTAATTTATCTCGCTATCATCGAAAAAATTCTCCCAAGAAAAAGCATGAAAACTTCATGATTCTTCCGAAGAAGTACCGAGAAATCGTTAGTAAACTGCATCCATTACTCAGGCTGGCTGTGGCTTTGGATAGACGGCAAATTGGCGCAGTTTCTGATTTCAAATGCGAACACCGCCCGGAAGTTAGAGAATTTCACTTGCGGCTGCAACCGCTTCATCCCGGTGATGATTGTGCTCTAGAGCTGTGGAGTTTGGATTATAAAAAGCCGCCTTTTGAAGATGAGTATAATCTCAAATTAGTCTCAACTTTGGAACCTAATCTCGTTGCAGTTTAAATACAAGGTAGAGCAAATGTAGGGTGCGTCAGCCGAAGATTATCTGCCTGTTGTAAAAACATTCAGTCCTGACGCACCCTACAATAACTAACCGTAGGGTGCGTCAGGCAAAGATTATCTGTCTGTCGTCAAAATATTCAGTCCTGACGCACCCTACAATCAATAACTGTAGGGTGCGTCAGGCAAAGATTATCTGTCTGTCGTCAAAACATTCAGTCCTGACGCACCCGACCATAACTAACCGTAGGGTGCGTCAGCCGAAGATTATCTGCCTGTTGTAAAAACATTCAGTCCTGACGCACCCGACCATAACTAACCGTAGGGTGCGTCAGCCGAAGATTATCTGTCTGTCGTCAAAACATTCAGTCCTGACGCACCCTACAATCAATAACTGACGTACCCGACCATAACTAACGACGACTAACTCAATATTATGTCAAACTACCGGAGAGCCACCATACCCGGAGCAACCTACTTTTTTACCCAAGTCACTTATCAAAGAATTCCTTGGCTGTGCAGCAGTATTGCTCGGCAATCTTTACGAAAATCCCTACTCCGAGTCCAGCAACTTTACCCTTTTTCAATTGAGGCAATTGTTTTATTGCCAAATCATATACATTGTATTTGGACACTACCAGAGGGTGATAATAATTATGCAACTCGTTGGCGATTTATTAAAAGTTTTGTCACACATGAATGCGCTGACAAATTAGGAATACAAGCCGAAATTAGCGAATCTAGACAAAAACGGAAAGAAAGAAATCTTTGGCAGCGAAGATTTTGGGAACATTTAATTAGAGATGAAACAGACTATGCTAATCATTGCAATTATATTCATTACAATCCAGTCAGACATGGTTTATGCCAGTCCCCCAAAGATTGGCAATATTCTAGCTTCCATCGATTTGTTGCCGAAAGCATTTATCCTGAAGATTGGGGAGCAAATGACATCCCAGATATTCCGGCAGATATCGGTCACGAGTAGTGAGTCTGTAGGGTGCGTCAGGCTAAGATTCTCTCTCTAGTTCCAAATTTTTACAACTGACGCACCCTACAATCACTACAATCAATAACTGTAGGGTGCGTCAGCCGAAGATTATCTGCCTGTTGTAAAAACATTCAGTCCTGACGCACCCTACAATCACTACAATTATTGCCAATTTCAACATTTTCAGCATAGAATACAAAAATGTCAAATCCCTTACTTTCCCTCAACTACGAACCCGCCCTCGAATCCCTCGGCGGCGACTATTTTGATGAAGTCCCGGCGGCCGATTTTCCCCAGCACATCCTCCGGTTTCGTAACGACAAATTATTGCCAACATTGGGCTTAGATCCAGCACAAGTAACCGACGAACATTTTACGCAAGCATTCGGCGAATTTCACTGCGTCCGTCCCTTCCTCGCACTCCGCTACCACGGCTATCAATTCAATGAATATAACCCCAATTTAGGCGACGGTAGAGGCTTTTTGTACGGTCAAGTTCGCGGTACTGATGGCAGACTTTATGACTTTGGTACTAAAGGTTCTGGCCGCACTCCCTATTCGCGTTCTGCTGATGGTAGACTCACTCTCAAAGGTGGAGTTCGTGAAGTTTTGGCGGCTGAAGCTTTGCACCGATTGGGTGTTCGCACATCTCGCTGTTTTAGCTTAGTGGAAACGGGGGATGCTTTGTGGCGCGGGGACGAACCCTCTCCAACGCGATCGTCTGTAATGGTGCGTTTTAGCCATTCTCACATCCGATTCGGTACTTTTGAAAGATTGAATTACTTACGCCGCCCGGATTTGATTACAAAACTTTTAGATTTTGTGATTGAATATTACTATCCTGAATTGCATTTAAAAGCAAGTAATACTGATATTTCTCAACCTGAAAAATATGTATTATTTTATGCTGATTTAGTTAAGAAAGTGGCGGAATTAGTGGCTCAGTGGATGGCGGCGGGATTTTGTCACGCTGTGCTGAATACTGATAATATGTCGATTACTGGGGAAAGTTTTGATTACGGGCCTTTTGCTTTTATCCCAACTTACGATCCTAAGTTTACAGCAGCTTATTTTGACCATTATGGTCTTTATTGTTACGGTAATCAACCGTTTGTTTGTAGGGGGAATTTGGAGAAGCTCCAGCAACCGCTAGCAGCGGCGATTCCTCAAGCTGATCTGGATGCTGCTTTGGCAAAGTTTGGCGAGTATTACAATGCAGCTTATCGGCGGTTGATGCTGAATAGATTGGGATTTGAGGATTTGCCAGAGGCTGATGGTGATGAGTTGTTGGAACTGACAATTAAGATGCTGGCGGAGTCTCAAATCGATTATCAAGGTTTCTTTTTTGAGTTGCGAAAACAGTTCAATCACAGTTGGCGAGATGATGCTAGTCAAATTTTTAGTGAGGCCCAAGCGACGGAGTTGATAGCACCTTGGCGACAGTTTTATTGTCACGTTTTGCAAACTTTGTCGGCGGATGATCTGGATAAAATGGCGGATAGGTTACGCCAGTCTAATCCTGAACAATCGCTGTTGAGGCCGACGATTGAGGCTGTTTGGGAGCAGATAGCTATTGAGGATAATTGGCAACCTTTTTATGAGTTGGTGAAGAGACTTCAAGACTCGTAAAGAGGATTGTTGACTGTTAACTGTTGACTGTTAACTGTTGACTGTTAACTGTTGACTGTTAACTGTTGACTGTTAACAGTTAACAGTTACTTGAGTTTTTCTATCTCAAATTGTGAGTCTTTGTAGCCGCCGGTAAGTCCTTGATCTAGGAACAGTTTTCCCGCTTTTTCATAATCGCTAATTGCTCCTGCTTTGTCTCCCAACGAGCGGCGAACAGCACCTCTACCGTAGTAAGCGGCGGCATAGTTGGGATTGATTCTAATTGCTTGGACGTAATCTGCGATCGCACTGTTATAATTATTTAACTGCTGGTAAACCTTAGCTCGATTGGCGTAAGCTTCGGCATCGTTGGGATTGAGGCCAATTGCTGCTGTAAAATCGCCGATCGCCCCCTGTGCATCCCCACCTCCGCTGCGAGCCAAACCACGGTTGCTCAAAGCGTTATAATCCTTGGAATTTAGTGTCACGGCTTGAGTGCAATCGGCAACTGCTTTCGGATAATCCTTCAAATTTAAATAAGCAATGCAGCGATTGTTGTAAGGAACCCCATCGTCATTGCTTAGCTCCATTGCTTGAGTGCAATCGTCAATTGCTGCTTGATGCGCTCCCAAATTCAACTGCGTGCTGCACCGATTAGCGTAAGCATCTCCATTCTTGGGATCGATCGCAATAACTTGAGAATAATCCGCCAAAGCTCCCTGATAATCTCCTAAGTGAAAGCGAGCTCTCCCCCGACTGTAGAAAGCTTTAGTATCTTGAGCATCGAGCTTAATTGCTTCAGTATAATCCCCGATCGCCCCTTGCAAATCTGCGCTTGCAGCACGAGCCAACCCCCGCGAATGATAAGCTTTAACAAGGTTCGGTTGTAACCGAATTACTGAGTCAAAATCCTTAATAGCTGCCTTATAATCTTGCAGTTCTAAATAAGCAACTCCTCTTTCATAATATGTATCAGGATCGTTGGGCTGGAGACTCAAAACCTGAGTGTAATCCTCAATCGCCCCGCGCGTGTCGTTAAAATCGTGACGGGCTAGGCCTCGGTTAAAATAAGCCTGAAAATATTTAGGATTGAGGGCGATCGTCTGAGAATAATCAGCTATTGCTTCTTGATAGTTTTTTAAATCATAATTAGCATTACCCCGCTGATAAAAACTCTCAGCATTATTAGGATTTAATTGAATTGACTTATTAAAAGCCTGCAAAGCTGCACCCGGATCTTGCTTGCGAGACTTTTCTACTCCCTGTTCGTAATATTCCTTAGCTTTAATCGGATTCGGGCGACTCCAATAACTCAACAGAAATATCAGAGCGATCGCCGCCCCAGAACCAGCCAAAATCAGCCACCAAAACCGAGTTCCCAAACGTGACAAAAAACTATCAGAAGACAGTAAGCTCGGAGAAATATTTTTCTTTTGAGCGGTATTCTTCTCTTGGCGGTGTCTCAGCTTGCTGAGAGCTTGCAAAACTTCCCCAGCAGATTGATAGCGTTTGCCAAATTGGTGACACACCATTTTGTCAATTATATTTGCCAGTACCGGAGAACATTGAACTCGGTTCCGCCAAACAATTTCTCCCGTGTGAGAAGGACTCGGATCTTGCAATTTTGGTAAATCTGTACCAGGTAAACCTGTGATAGCTTGGATGGCCATCATTCCTACTGCATAAAGGTCGCTGCTAAATTGCGGGTTGCCTTGAAATTGCTCGATCGGCATATAGGCCGGAGTTCCCGTCGCAATGGTGCGCGGAAATTCTGTATCGTACTCGCTAATGTGATTCGCAACTTCTTTAACGGAGCCGAAGTCAATTAAAACTAATTTGCTGTCTGTTTTGCGGCGGATTAAGTTGGAGGGATTAACATCGCGGTGAATCACTCCTTGAGAGTGGACAAAGGCGAGAAGTTGCAACACTTCTTCCAAAAGCAACAGCACTCGTTCTTCCCGCC
Source organism: Cyanobacteria bacterium OTE_58_metabat_593 (assembly GCA_031372825.1). Classification (GTDB taxonomy): domain Bacteria; phylum Cyanobacteriota; class Cyanobacteriia; order Cyanobacteriales; family Microcoleaceae; genus Microcoleus. The sequence goes on from JANMLZ010000068.1 coordinate 37,675, forward strand.
AAGGTTGACCGGCCGTAATTTCCCGATTTAGAGCGTGTCCGGGTACAAATTCTTCAACGAGGTAGAATTGATTCCCTTCTTCAAAATAAGCGAGTAAAAAGGGAATTTGATCGTGTTTTCCCAATTTTTCTAATATTTCTGCTTCTTGTTTAAATAAGCGGTAAGCTGTTTTGAGAACTGTGGATGTGTTGCTGGGAGGACGAAGTTGTTTGACTACACATTGAGGGTGGCCCGGGCGACGAGTATCGACAGCTAAATAAGTTTGTCCAAAAGCTCCAGAGCTGAGAATTTGTACTACGCGATAACGCCTATCTAAAAGTTGACCAACCATGTTCATATCGATAATTGGGAATTGGTAACGGGGAGTTGGTAATTGAGAATTGGGAATTGGTAGTTTGTAATTGGGAATTGGAAATTGGGAATTAGGAGTTGGGAATTGGGAATTGGGCATAGGGCATAGGGGATGGGTTATTTGTTATTAGTTATTTATTATTTTTCCTGCTTTCAGATAATTGAGAACTGGGGATAGAAAATTGGGAAGTGGTTATTATAACCAACCAATAACCCATAACCAATAACTACTAACTAATAGTTTATTTAGAGTCGTTGAGCTGTGCTTGTGCGTTTTTGAAACCATCGGCTCTTCCCTGTTCGAGAAAGAGGCTTGCAGCTTTCTGAAAATCCTCGATCGCCCCTGTACGGTCTTTGAGTTGGCGACGGACGAGGCCTCGGCTGTAAAAAGCGCTAGCATTGTTGGGGTTGAGCCGTAGCGAATGAGCGAAATCTTCAACCGCTAAGGGGTAATTTTTGAGTGCTGAGTAAATAGTACCGCGATTGCTGTAAGCTACGGCATCGCTTGGATTGAGCCGAATTGCTTGCGTAAAATCTTCCACAGCCCCAAGTTTGTCTCCCGAAGCCTCGCGAGCTAATCCTCGGTTGCTGTATGCTTTGGAATTGTTGCCGTTGAGTCCGATCGTCAAACTGCAATCTTCACTGGCTTTTTGAAATTGTTTTAAATTTAGATAAGCTATGCAGCGGTTGTTGTAAGCTGCTTCATCTTTGGGATCGATGGTAATGGCTCGGGTGCAATCTTCGATCGCCTTGTCGTAGGTTGCTAAATTCAAATAAGCGCTGCACCGATTCGTATAAGCATCAGCTTGCTCTGGTGCCAGTTCGATCGCCTTACTGTAATCTTCCATCGCTCCCTGATAATCTGCCAGATTAAATCTCGATCTACCGCGACTGTAGTAAACGCCAGCTTGTTTCGGGCTCATTTGAATCGCTTGGGTAAAATCTGCCATTGCTCCGATTTTGTCGCCCGCAGCCGATCGAGCTAAACCCCGATTGCTGTAAGCTGTAGCATCGTTTGGATTGAGCCGAATTGCTTGAGTGTAGTCAGCAATTGCCGCAGGGTAGTCGGACAGATCGTAGTAGGCTAAACCTCTCTCGTAGTAGGCGCGATCGTCGCTAGGATTGAGCCGCACTACTTCGGTAAAATCTGCCACCGCCCCCCGCCCATCGCCGGTGTCGCGGCGCGCCAGAGCTCGATTGTAGATGGCTTTGGTGTGGCTGGGATTGACTTTTATTGCTTCCGTGTAATCGGCAATTGCTTGAGCCGTGGCTCCGAGATCGTAGCGAGCGTTGGCCCGCTTGTAGAAAGTTTCGGCATCGCTGGCATTCAGGGCGATCGCGCTGGTATAATCGGCGATCGCGCCTGTTTTATCGCCTTGCTCGGCCTTTGCAACGCCCCGGGTCAACAATTCTTTTGCTCTCGCCGGTATTTGACTTTGCCAGAAGTAAATCATGGCTGCTGTCAAGATCAAAGCGCCCGGTATTGCAGCCAACAGCAACAGTCTGGTTTGGCGCTGTCTCGGCGGTTGACTCGTCGCCTCGGCGATGATGGTGGCTGGCGGTAGCCGGAAATCCGATTTAACGGGGATTTGCTTGATATCTGCCAAAACTTCGGCCGATGTCTGATAGCGTTCTTCGCAGTCCGATCGCACCATTCGATCGATAATATCTGCTAGGGCTGCCGAACAAGTAGCTGAGTTTCGCCAGGAAATTGCGCCTTTGTTGTTTTTTAAGGCACTCAGTTCCTTGGGCGAGAGTCCCGTCACCGCAAGCTGGGCGATCGTACCTAGAGCGTAAATGTCGCTATTGTAGCGGGGGTTGCCGATCGATTGTTCGATCGGCACGTATAACTCCTGGGTCGCCAACTCCTGTTTTTTTGCCTCATGCCTTTTAACAGAGTTGGGCGAGGTTTGCGCCAACAAATGACAATTAGCGAGTTCCGGGTTAATTTCTTTGTCTAAGCTAAAGTCTATCAACACAAAGAAGCCGTCTGACTCGCGCCGAATCGTTCTGTCGGGTTGAATTCTGCGGTGAATGAAGCCGTTCTCGTGTATGAACACCAAAACTTCTAATACTTCTGATAGCAGATTAATTACTTCGTCTTGTCCCCAAGGTTCGCCCGGGATCAGTTCTTCACTTAAAGGCGAGCCGGCAATAAATTCTTCAATTAAGTATAAACTTTGATTTTCCTCAAAATACGCCAATAATTCCGGGATTTTGTCATGTTTTCCCAATTTTTCAATTATTTCGGCATTTCTTTGAAATATAATTTTGACTAATTCTGGAGTTTGCGAACTTGTACCGGGAAGCCGCATTTCTCTAACCGTGCATTGCGGATACCCGGGACGGTGAGTATCTGCTGCTACATAAGTTTTTCCCACTTCACTTGAGTCTGTGACTTTAATGATGCGGTAACGTCTGTCTAGAAGTTGACCAATCATGCTTTGCCCTCTGCCCTGTTAATGTTCGATTATCGCATGAAATCTGGATAGCCAAAACATGTGGCTGACTAATTTTTTTAATTCGATCGGGCCGTGACTGGCCAAACAGGCGATCGAGTTTCAAGTGCGGTGGCGACTCTCTTCTAATACTATATTGGAAAAAATCACTGAAATTGTTTATCCTGTCAATCATATCTGTATAACTTGGGAATCTGTAAACAATAAAAATGGCTGAATCACTAACAAAAGGAGGGACGATCGCCGCGATCGCCACTGCGATCGTTCCCCAACAAGGCAGCGTCGGCATTGTGCGACTTTCCGGTTCCGCAGCCTTAAAAATTGCCGAAACTCTGTTTCGCGCCCCAGGACGGCAAATTTGGGAGTCTCACCGCATTCTTTACGGCCACATCCGCCGCCCCAAAACTCAAGAATTAGTCGATGAAGCTTTGCTGTTAATTATGAAAGCGCCACGTTCTTTTACTCGCGAAGATGTGGTGGAATTTCACTGTCACGGCGGCATTATGGCCGTGCAACAAGTCTTGCAGTTGTGTTTGGAAAATGGGGCGAGATTGGCGCAACCGGGAGAGTTTTCGCTCAGGGCTTTTTTGAACGGGAGGCTCGATTTAACTCAAGCTGAAAGCATTGCAGATTTGGTGGGAGCAAAATCGCCGGCGGCTGCACAAAGTGCTTTGGCCCTTTTGCAGGGAAAATTAGCCACACCGATCCGAAAATTGAGAGCAACTTGTTTGGATGTACTGGCAGAAATTGAAGCGAGAATTGATTTTGAGGAAGATTTGCCACCTTTAGATGAAGCTAAAACTTGTTTGGAAATAAACCACATTTTAGACGAATTGTCAACAATCTTGGCAACGGCAGATCGCGGAGAATTGTTGAGAAGTGGTTTGAAAGTAGCGATTGTCGGGCGCCCGAATGTGGGAAAGTCGAGTTTGCTGAATGCGTGGAGTAAGAGCGATCGGGCGATCGTCACAGATTTGCCCGGTACGACGCGGGATGTGGTAGAATCGCAGCTTGTTGTGGGCGGCATTCCGGTGCAGGTGCTCGATACTGCGGGGATTCGAGAAACCGCAGACAAGGTAGAAAAAATCGGCGTAGAGCGATCGCGCGCCGCCGCAAAACAAGCCGATTTAGTCCTATTGACAATTGATGCAGAATCGGGTTGGACAGAGGGCGACGCGGAGATTTACGAACAAGTAAAACACCGCCCGCTAATTATAGTTATCAACAAAATCGACCTAGTAAAAACTATCCCCGAATTACCTTTTTCCTCGGCAATTCATCCAATAGTTAGCGCCGCCGCCGCCCTCGATCGAGGCATAGAAGACTTAGAAACAGCAATCTTAGATGCTGTCAGCGGCGGAAATTTGCAAGCAGCAAATTCTGACTTAGCAATCAACCAGCGGCAAGCAGCAGCCCTAACCAGAGGCAAAATTTCTCTGGAACAATGTGCAGAAACTATTAGCAACAAATTGCCTTTTGATTTTTGGACAATAGATTTGCGCGGTGCAATTCAAGCATTGGGAGAAGTTACGGGGGAAGAGGTAACAGAATCAGTGTTAGACAGAATATTTAGCAAGTTTTGCATTGGGAAATAGAGACTTCAGAAACCGGGTTTCTTTCCAAATTTCTCGTTACTCAACATAAAATTTCGTAGAAACCCGGTTTCTCGGTTTCTCGCCTGATCTGGGTAAATTTCATTTAACTCATATGATGTCTGCTAGAACGATCGCACTCATTCTTACGATCGAGGTCTTCCCAGAGTTGTAATATAAAGCACAGCCTCCCCCGCAGGAATACCGAGAACGTCATTCACCCGATCGTCAAAAAAGCCCGCGATACCGCTGACACCCAAACGCAGTTCAATAGCTGCTAAATTCAACCGCTGGCCCAAATGACCGGCGTCCATGTGCAAATATCGGTAAGCTCGATCGCCGTATTTTGCTACCGCCCTCTTCAAATCCGCCGTATGAAACAACAGCACCGCTGCATCTCTACCTAAATCTTGCCCCAAGCACAAGAAATGTAACTCCCTGCGGAAATTTTTAAACCGAATTTGCCGTAACTCTTGGGCTTTTGGAGCGTAATAATAACAACCTTCTTCTAACCCATTCACCCCCGAAACTGCAATAAAAGTCTCGATCAAACTCAAATCGAAATAATCGGGACAACTGTCTAATCCTTGGTCGATATAGTGCTGCGGCTGGTAAGTAAAATCGAGCATAGCTAGCAGTTCGCCCAAACTCAAAGAAGCACCTGTATAGGCACGGGTAGAACGCCTTTTGAGCATAGTGCTTTCTAAAGTTTCTAGATGCACTCCCCAAGGAATCGAAGGAGTGACGGTCGAAACTTTAGTACAAAATGGAAAATTGTATTTATCCTCTAATTCCCCTTCAGTTTCATCAAATTTCCAGCCATCAACTCCGGTTGGATCTGACTCTATCTGTGTCGCTTTGTGGAGAAATCTTAAAAGTTGACCTTCGGAGATTTGCGGGTAATCTGTTGTGGTATTTCCGGGCAAAGCTGTTTTAAATTTTGGCAAGTTTTGGTCGATATCCAGCAAGTCAGCTAAACCAATTAAACAGATCGCTCCTTCTTGTTCCGAGTCGATGTACAGTAATTGATTGATAGCTTCGTCGGCGAATCCTCCAATCAGGTGAGGTCGGTAATCGTTGATGGCGCAAGCTAACTCGATATTGCTCAACAAATGACCGGTGTCTAAGAAAATTCTGCGGTAAGCTCGGTCTTCGTAACGCCAAGAAGAACGGAAAAAAACAGTGGTAATGCCGATCGCCAATTGAGTATTTTCTAGCACCGGCGACCCAAAACAAGCGGATTGCAGGGCCGGCCAAACTTGGCTGTCCCAAAAATGAACAAGTGAATGAGTTCTGCACTGATAATTGTAAAGTCCGGCCGGCAAATGCGGCGTCCCGCGAGATATTAAATAAACCTCTGCTGGGTAGAGTCCGCCCGCCGACGGTGCGGAACGCAAATACAGGTAGCTCTCGTCTACCGTGTGCACCTTCGCTGTCAACCCGTAGCTGCACAGCAACAAGCTAGACAATCGATGCCACCAACCGGCATCGGGAGCGGCATTTGGATCGTCTGAGGGGTCTTTTAGATACGGCTTGAGGTCAAAATACGCTCCAATTTTGTATTCTTTGAACGGCACAGGTTGCTCGCTCCAATCTAGCTGTCTGCTTTTGGCAGCAATCGTTTCGGGATCGTATTTCGTCTGTTCGTGGTAGTGCTCGGCAATGGAAAGGGGAAGTTCAGGCATATTTCAGTAGAGGATTAGCTGTGGTTTCTCGATCGATCTTGACATTACCGACCGCAAGTGCGATCGAGCAAGGCAGCAATTTACAAATATAAAAAAAATCTTAGAAAAAATGCGATCGTTGTTACACAAGCTTAACATAAGAAGATGCCTAAGTATAAATACGCAAAATAATAACCATCAATTATCGTTATGGATTGGCTGCAATAGCTGTCCTCATAAAGAGATGAAAATGCAAAAGCTAAGCACTGAGGAATTACTCGCTCAGTATTCTGAGGGCAAGCGAAACTTTGACGCAGTTGACTTAAGTGGAGATAACTTGTTTCAAGCAGATTTGGCAGAAATAAACCTTTCTGGTAGCATTTTAAGGCGAGCTTATTTGCCCTACGGGAATCTCAGTCAAGCTAATCTTTATAAAGCAGAGCTGCCCGATGCTGAATTGGGCGATATTCAACTTTATCAAGCCAATTTGTCGGAAGCTAATTTGTCAGGAGCAAATTTATCAAGAGCAAATTTGCGCCACGCTAATTTGCAAGGTGCTAACTTGCAGAAAGCTAATCTGCAAGGTGCGGATTTGTACAATGCAGATTTGAGCAATGCCGATTTGAGATATGCCGATTTGAGCCGAGCTAATTTGGAAAAAGCAAAGTTAACTAATGCTCAATTAGCGGGCTGTAACTTATTTCGATCGCGTTTGGTCGATTTATCGGATGCTGATTGCGATCGCACTACCATCGGCCCCGAAGGATATCGATGATGCAAAGGTCGATCGGCCCAAAAGGACGCGCGTGCGTAGCTATCCCGTAGGGAATCGGTCTTTTGAAAATTTATGAACCCCTCTCGACACCGCGAAAAACGTGAGTTACATTTGTGGAAAACCTATCGCTCCTTCATTCAGTTGACAGTTGACAGTTGACAGTTGACAGTTAACAACGACCTCTATCTGGAAGAAAAAGGATTGGAGTAATAAATAATCTGCTTTTGATTTCTCCCTACAAGGGAGAGGGTTTAATCCAATTATTTCTGGTAATTTTTACAAAAAGCAACACATTTCTCAACTGCGAAACACGGGCAAATTAATGAACTCTACCGACAAAAAATCAAGAGAACTGCGGCACAAAGAACAAGAATTGCGGAAACACGAACAAGAAATTTTGCTCCGGGAACTAGAATCAGCAATCGACAGCTCAGTACCAGCCTATCTAACCATCAAGTACGACGAACCAGACACCCAAGCTAACAGCAAACTCAAACAACGGTGGCGTCGAAAAATCCTAGCAAATGCTCAATTTATCGGCCTTGTCATTGCTGTGATTTTTGTAGTTCGTATTGCATCTTGGCTAGCAACAGCGCTGGTAATTGGAGGAATTGCTTCGATCGCTCACAAAACACTTTTTGAAGAAGAGTAGAAAATCACCCAGAAACTTTTAGTAACGGAGGACACGGCAATGCCGTTTCCCTACTCCAAAATAATCATCAGTGCTCAAAACAGATGTAACTATCGCCCAATTAATTGTAGGGAAATAGCACTGCCCATAGGTGTCAACAATCGCCTGAAAGCTTTGATAAATCTGGGTTTTATGCCAAGTCTAGATCCCCCTAAATCCCCCTTAAGAAGGGGGACTTTGATCGGACTCTTATCCCCCCCTTATTAAGGGGGGCTAGGGGGGATCTAAGTTTAATGGTCAAACAGCCATCTGTGAATGGGTTGGAGCTTAAGTTGACACTAATGGACACCGTGTCCTAACTGTGGGTAATACGAATTCCGATGCCACCAGATTTAATATCAAATTACTTTTTGCGTAAATTCTGACCAAACTACTTATTCTCGCACAAGACAATCAAAAAAACATCAAAAAAAGCTATGAACCTTAAAGTAGAAACCAGCAATCTTCTCAACGATTTAGAGCGAGTAGCCGCCGTCCGCCGAGAAATTGCCGATCGCCTCAGCAACATTGCCACAGCGATCGAGCAATCCGAATTAGCCGGAACCGCAGCATCAGGAAAACTCGGATTAGAAACGGAAAACGCCGACATCAGTCTCGCCAGCAAAAACCTGCGTCAAGGAGTCTTTCGCCTGCTAGTTTTAGGCGACATGAAACGCGGCAAAAGCACGTTTCTCAATGCCTTAATCGGCGAAAACTTACTACCCAGCGATGTCAATCCCTGTACCGCTTTGCTAACAATCTTGCGCTACGGTTCCGAAAAAAAAGTCACCGTTTATTTCAATGACGGTAAAAGCCCCAGACTGCTCGATTTTAAAAGTTTTAAACAAGAATATACAATTGACCCCGCTGAAGCAAAACGCCTAGAATCAGAAAAGAAACCAGCATTTCCAGACATCGACTGCGCCGTAGTAGAATATCCCTTGCCATTGCTAGAAAAAGGCATATAAATAGTAGACAGTCCCGGACTGAACGATACAGAAGCCCGCAACGAATTATCTCTCGGTTACATCAACAACTGACACGCTATTTTGTTCGTACTCAGGGCAACTCAGCCTTGCACGATGGGTGAAAGACGCTATCTAGAAAATTACATCAAAGGTCGCGGATTGAGCATTTTATTCCTGATTAATGCTTGGGATCAGGTGCAGGAAAGTTTGATTGACCCAGACGATACTGAAGAATTGGCAGAAGCAGAAGGGAAACTGCGGCGGGTTTTTAAAGTTAATTTAGCTGAATATTGTTTAACAGAAGGACACGATATTTACGACGAACGAGTGTTTGCAATAACTTCAATTAAGGCGCTCAGGTTGCGGATCGAAAACGCGGATGCGGATTTGGCAGGAACTGGTTTTCCCGAGTTTATGGCGGCACTGAATACATTTTTGACGCAAGAAAGAGCGATTTCGGAATTGCGTCCGGCGAGGACTTTGGCGCGTCAAATTTCGGCTCGCGTCCGCGAAGCTGTTGGGCGGCGTTTACCATTGCTCGATCGCGATGTCAATGAGTTGAAGGAAAAGATTAATTCAGTTGAGCCAGAATTCAAGAAATTGACTCAGATTCGTGATGAATTTAAACAAGAAAATATCGGAGTTAGAGATAGTAAATCGCGGGGGATCGCCGATTCTTTCCGCTTCTACGTTCTCAACTTAGAAAATACCTTTGAAACAGATTTCTTGCGCTATCAACCAGAGCTAAGATTTCTGGATTTTTTCAGCCAAGACAAGCGAGAAGCCTTTGAAGCATCGCTCAGACGAGCATTCGAGCAGTACATCTACGACAAACTAGCAGCATGGACTCTCACCGCAGAACAAGAGATGAACTCAGCATTTTCGCAGCTATCGCAAAGTGCGGCAAATTACGGAGCATCCTACACAAAAGTGACTGAAAAAATCACCGAAAAACTGACTGGAAAAAAGATACCGACAGCAGCCAACAACTCCAAGGAAGATAACTCGCCAGCTTGGGCAAAATGGGCGATGGGATTGTTTTCATTAACGAGTGGAAACCTGGCGGGTGTAGAAATGGCTGGAGCGGGTTTTGACTGGAAAAATATCTTGCTCAATTTAATTACTGTGTTGAGCGTCAGTACGATTTTGGCCAGTTTTACGGGGATTGTTTTGGGGCCGCTGTACTTGGCTTTGTTGGGAATGGGCGTTGGAGTTTTGCAAGCAGATGGAGCTCACAAACAGTTGGTGAAAGCGGCGAAAAAAGAGTTAGTGAAATATCTGCCGCAGGTGGCTCAGGAGCAGTGGCAGCCGATTCACGATGCTGTGAAAGAGTGTTTTGATGTTTACGGGCGCGAAGTGGGCGATCGCATGAATGATGATATCAATTCTCGGAAAGCTGAGTTAGATAATTTGCTGGAACAAAAGCAATCTCGGGAGATTAACTGTCAGGCTGAATCTGAGCGGTTGGAAAAATTGGATGCTGATGTTTCTGCCCAATCAGAGAGTATAGAATCGGTTTATCAAAGTTTCTTAGCATCGGCTAAATGAGCAAATATAGAGCGATCCTAAATCATTTGCATAATTATTGTAGGGGCAATCCCCCCGTGGTTGCCCCATTTTTCGGAGGGCGGGCACGGGGGCACCGCCCCTACATATCTGCATGAATGATTTAGGATTGCTATAGAGGACACGGCAGTGCCGTGTCCCTACGCCAGATGAATTGTAGGGACACGGCACTGCCGTGTCCTGATTTCGGGTAATATTAATTTCAATGCAACCGGAAACGATATCAATCCTCGACGCAAAACTTAATTAATGTAGCGCACTGCACACCTACAAACTATCAAACAATTTAAATAAAACAACAATATGCAACAACCCGAAACTTATCAAAATCTAACCGACAATCTCAAATCAGCACTCGGTATTCTCGAACTAGATAAAAACTCCCAACTTTACCGAGATACAACTTCAATTTGCGACTATCTCGCCAAACCAACTTTTCAAATCGCTGTCTTTGGCCCGTTTAATTACGGCAAGTCAACTTTGCTGAATGCTTTGCTTGGAAATCGCGCTTTGCCGATCGACCTTGTGCCCACTACAGGTGCTGCCATATATGTCAACTACGGCGAGGAATTGCACGCCAAAATTACCCTCAAAGACGGTACGGAAGTTAGCGAAGCGGGGACTAATGTGCTGAAACGCTACGCCATCCTGGATGACAACCGACAGATGCGGGATGATGTAGCAACTGTGAATGTGTACTGTCCCCATCCATTCCTAAAAACGGGTGTGGAATTGCTGGATTTGCCGGGAACAAATGACCGGGAAGAACAGGATAATTTAGTTAGGGATAAATTGCTCACGGCTGATTTAGTTGTGCAGGTTTTAGATGCTCGCAAGTTGATGACTTTAGGCGAACGGGAGAATTTGAGAGACTGGTTGAGCGATCGGCAAATTAACACTGTCGTCTTTGTTGCCAATTTTCTCAATCTACTCGAACCAGACGACCAAAAACAAGTATACAATCGATTGTTGTTTGTTGCCGAAAGTTTTCGCTCCAACTTGCCGAATAATATCAGCAATATCTACCGCGTCGATGCTTTGCCGGCTTTGAGGGCGAGGCTGAAAGGAGATGTGGCGGCTGCCCAAACTACGGGAATTGCAATGTTTGAATCGGCTTTGCAAAGTATTGTAGCAGCTCAACAGGAACAACTAGCAGTTAAGTTGCCCAGGATTGAAGCCATAGCTGCTAAAATCTGTCAATCTCTGCGATCGAAATCGGAAACTGTCGCCGCCGAAATCGCCGCAGCTCAACAAAAGCATCAAGGTAAAATTGAAATTAAACAAAAAGCTGAAAAACTGATCGCAAAAGGTTTTCAATCCAGCGTTTCCGACTTCGAGATTTGGCTTTATCAGCCCACACTTTTGCAGCGATATCAATCGGAAATGGCTTTTTCGCTTCAGGAAGGGCTTTTTGATGCGTGGAAGATAAAATTTGAGCGAGAGGTCTTGAAGGAGCAGCAAACGATCGCAGAATGGATAAATAAAGCTTGCGAATTTTTCGAGAAAGAACAGCCGATCGCGCTTTTGATCTCGTTTCCACCAGCCCCGCAAATCGTGTTACCGGAACCGCCGCCAGCCCCAGCTCAAAGGTCGATCGAGGGCGAAGTGACTCCAGTGGCGATCGCCACGGGCTTAGGTTGGCTGTTGGGCGGGGCTGTGGGAGCCGCAGTAGTCGGTGGCGCTAGCTATATTTTGAACAAAAGAACTGGCTATGAAAAGCCGCCTGAATCGTCAGCAGCTTATCTAAATCAAGTTACAGAAATTTGCAATGAGGCTGCTAAGAACTATCTCGCCCGCTTCAGCATCGATACTTTTTCCATGCTGCAACATTACAAGGAAATTGCCGAAAAAGTTATCTGTTTTCAAGACAGTAAACAGCCACTACAGACAAATATGCAGCAGTACCAGATACAGTTAATCGATAATTTGTTAGAAAACATCGAATCCAGCGTTCAAAGCACCAAATCTGTAATTAACGGCAAATGATCCGAACCGACATTGCGGCCAGTACGAATCTTCAAAACACCGATTTCTTTGCTGACTAGGAAATGATCGATCGGAATATAAACCAGCGGCATAAAAGTCGGCCAAGTCGGTAAAAGTCCAAAGCCCGATCGGGCATTTCGCAGTTTTCCTGTTTTTACCATATTTTTGTAGAACGGCGACCACATTGTGGTATTGAAATCCCCAACCACAATCAGCGGATTTTTGACTTGGGCTGCATACTCGCCGATGGCTGCTAGCTGTTGATTGCGATCGATAAAACTCTCCTGTTTGATCGGCACGGACGGATGAACAAGCATCATAGAAATGACTTTACCTTGAAATTGAACATCCGCTAACAGACTCTTTCTTTGGCTTGAGAAGGCTTTAAGAGAAGCATTTTCTAAAGGCAATTTGCTATATATGGCACTGCCGAAATTATCAGATTCTTGCTGAAAAGAGTAGGGAAACATCTCGCTTAAAGTCGATAACTCTTTTGCCCAAGATGTGGTGACTTCTACAAAAACCGCGATATCAGGTTGTTCTTTTTTAACCAGCGATATCACATCAGAATATCGCTGATTACTCATTAAAACATTTGAATGCAAAATCCGCAGGTGTTGTCCGGGAGTTGCTCCTGCAAATGCTGGCGCTGGAAAATACCAAGGAACAATTTCCGCCAAATTAATCACAATGCAAAATCCGCTCACCAGCAACCATAATTTTTTTGAGCGCACGAGAGCGAAGAATATAAAAGTAGATAAACCAACCAGTAGATATTGTAGTTTAAAATGAGAACTTAATTCAAAAAATAGGTTAATTTGTCCCAAATAACCCGCAATTGACAAGACTGCATCTACAATTGCTGCGAGAACAAACCATTTTAAAATTACGTGTTTCAAGCTAATAACTTTGTTTTTTTCGCTGTGCAGCACCGCCCATTTGAGCTTGATTTTGAGGTTGTTGGTAATCGGCAATTTATCAATTTCTATTACCACTTGTTCTGACTGTTCCAACACTCGTCGCTTTTGATAAAACCTCACCAGCAAGGTATCTACCACAAAATAACTAAAATAATTGGCAACCAATCCTGCAAATACCAACACACCTAAACCGCTGAGCATCCCAAAGGAACCTCCTACTTTCCTCAAACCCGAAAAAGTAGCTGCATCACCTGTTTTACCTGTAGCTGCTATGCCGATAAATAGCATGAAAGCAGGCAATCCGAGCGTGATTATGTTTCTGATGAGATAGTCCATGATTTATCCTGTTTGCCAAGCTTTTTCAGATTTTGGTTTTAATCTAAATTTCATAGATTTCTAAGGGTAAATTGTCTGGATCTCGAAAAAATGTAAACCGTCTTTCTGTAATTTCGTCAATCCGAATTTCTTCTACTTCGATTTGTTGGGATTTTAAGTAAGCAACTGCTGCTTCTATGTCCTCAACGGCAAAAGCTAAATGTCTCAAACCGCAAGCTTCAGGATTGTTAACTCTTTGAGGAGGATCGGGAAATGAAAAAAGCTCGATCGCATCACCGTTCTCAAATTGCAAATCTAGCTTGTAAGAGTTCCTCTCGCTGCGGAAAGTTTCTTTGATAATGGAACATCCCAATACTTCTACATAAAATTTCTTGGATGCTGCATAATCGGCACAAATAATCGCTACATGATGTATTGCTTTTATTTTCATCTTAAAAAAGTTAGTTGGGTTTTGTGAGATGTTATACTATTCTCAATCAGCTTTTTATGAACAGGCTTTCCGGCCTGTTCCACAAAAAGTGAATTTTCTTGTGGAACAGGCCGGAAAGCCTGTTCTTCAGAATGATACAAGATGTGAGGTTTTTTCAAAAGCACAGCACGTTAGTGACAATTATATTTGACGATCGCAGACTCCGCGACAAACCCTGCCAAATTCAGGGCGATCGACCTTTATTTCCCGTCACCAAAATCTTAGCCGGTAAATTTCTGCAAAAAAAAGCACCTACTTTGATAAAATGAGAGTTTTGCAGTCAATCACTCAATTTGCATCTCAGGAGACAAGCATTATGGCCCGTATGTATTACGACACCGACGCCAACCTAGACCTCTTAGCCAAGAAAACGATCGCGATTATCGGCTACGGTTCCCAAGGACACGCCCACGCCCTCAACCTCAAAGACAGCGGCATGAATGTCGTTGTTGGTTTGTATCCCGGTAGCAAATCTGCCGCCAAAGCAACCGACGCGGGTTTAACAGTTCACCCGGTAGACAAAGCAGCCGCCGCCGCTGACTTCATCATGATTTTATTACCCGATGAAGTTCAAAAAACTATTTACAAAGAACAAATCGAACCGAATCTTTCCGAAGGAAATGTTTTAGCATTTGCTCATGGTTTTAACATTCACTTCGGCCAAGTTGTTCCCCCAGCCAATGTAGATGTAGTAATGGTAGCCCCCAAAGGCCCCGGACACTTGGTGCGACGGACTTACGAACAAGGGGAAGGCGTTCCGAGTTTGTTTGCAGTATATCAAGATGCTTCCGGTCAAGCGCGCGATCGGGCAATGGCCTATGCTAAAGGTATCGGCGGCACCAGAGCCGGCATCCTCGAAACCACTTTCCGCGAAGAAACAGAAACCGATCTTTTTGGCGAACAAGTAGTTTTGTGCGGCGGTTTAACTGCCTTAATTAAAGCTGGATTTGAAACCTTAGTTGACGCCGGATACCAACCGGAATTAGCTTATTTTGAATGTATGCACGAAGTTAAACTTATCGTTGACTTAATAGTAGAAGGAGGCCTCGCCAAAATGCGCGACAGCATCTCCAATACCGCAGAATACGGCGATTTAACTCGCGGCCCCCGCATCGTCACCGATGAAACCCGCGCCGAAATGCGTAAAATTCTCAGCGAAATTCAGTCCGGTCAATTTGCTCGCGAATTCGTTCTGGAAAATCAAGCCGGCAAACCGGGCTTTATTGCCATGCGCCGTCAGGAAGCAGAGCATCCTATTGAAGAAGTGGGCAAAGATTTGCGAGCTATGTTTAGCTGGTTGAAAAAGCACGCGTAGTTGATTTTAGATGTAGGGTGTGCAGTACGCACCTAATATCAATTCCGGTTACACCGGAATTATATAGAGGACAGGGCAGTGCCGTTTCTTGCGCCGTGATTTATTGTAGGGAAACGGCACTGCCGTGTCCTGATTTCTGGTAATATTAAGTCCGATGCTACCGGATTTGATATTACGCATTAACCGAACCTACAAGAAAATGGCTAGGTATTATTAAAGAAACCCGGTTTCTCGCTGGCAAATCAAAACTATCGACTAGGACTAGGGTTTTTGTCCAAGTTCTCAATCTCCTTATCCCGTTGCTTGTTTGAATCTTTCGGCTTCACCCATGTCGGCCACAACCCGACGAAGAACTGTCTACTTGCTAAGCTAGTATCTCTAATTGGTTTGGGTAGAAAAGCTAAACTGTCACCGTAAAGGGTAAACAGCGCTACAAACAGCAGCAATAGTGGGATAACATTCTTTTTAAACATCACAGTTTGGGAGTTGAGTTGGTGAAGGCGCTTAGTTATATTTTGCCCTTGCATGGACAAAAAATATCAGCCACAGCTCAAGAAAAATAGACCTCAGCAGGGCAAAGCAAATAATATCAATTCCGGCTGTGCCGGAATGATAGAGGAGACCGCGAGTGCCTTTGTCCCTACCGCGATCAATTGTAGGGACAAAGGCCAAGCCCATTAGTGTCAACTTAAGCCTGAAAGTCTTGATAAATCTCGTTTTTACCTAAGTCTAGATCCCCCTCGCATCCCCCTGGTTGTAGGGGGACTTTGAGAAGACTCTTGTCCCCCCCTACAACCAGGGGGGCTAGGGGGGATCTGGCTTTAATCGTCAAACAGTAGTCTCTGAAGGGGTTTGGCGTTAAGTTGACACCTATGGGCACTGCCGTCTCCTCCGTCTCCTCCGTTTCCTCCGTTTATATTATTCCGATGCAAACGGATTTGATATGACTAATGACTAATGACTAATGACTACTTATTCCCTTGAATAAAAGTCTGGACGACTGCATTAGTTTCAGGAGAAATTTCTGTTACCAGGCGCACTGGGATTGCATTTGTCGAAGCAAACTGCGCGTATTCTGGCGTTAGAAAGATGGCATATTTGTCAGCTTCTGCCGTTAGTTGAGCAGCCGTTGCTAGACTTATAGCTTTAATATAATTGCGTATGCTTGCAGCTTGGTCGCCGACAAGTTCATCGCCAGTAATTACTGTCCTCGGTCTGCGAACTTGGTCTAAAGTTGTACTCGGATCTTTGACGCTTAAGTGGGTTCCTCCTACAAAACCGACTAGCCATTTGGGGGATGGAATTTGCGGGAAGCCGGCAATTTGTTCGACTAAGGCGGGTGTGGTTTTGTCGGCAGAACCAGCTACTATTAATGTGGGAATCTTAATTTTACTTAAACCAGTTTCTCCAAATAGTAATGATGTTGTGGGATTCATGACGATCGCCCTTTTAATCCTGACATCCCGCAATTGATACCGTTCTTCGGGCAATCCAGCCGCCGCGCACTGAATCCCTTCGCCCAAGCTAAATCCAATCAAATCGCCCTGACACCGCTGTTTTAGCCCGCTCAATTGCAGTTCAGCTCCGGCTACAGACAAGGCTGTGGCGCCGCCGAAGGAATAGCCAACAATCATCGATCGGTCGATCGCGATTTTCCCCTGCAAATTATCATCAGTTTGGTTCAATTTTGCCAGTTCGTCGAGCACAAAACTGATGTCTTTGGGACGGTTTAGAAACTCTTGAGGAGCTAACAATCGAGATTTACCCGCGATCGCAGCATTGGTGTTCGTCTCGTTGCTTCCTGGATGTTCCAAAGCTGCTACGACATAGCCGTGAGACGCCAAATGCTCGGCTAAATAGCGCAAATCCGTGCGGACAGAACCCAAACCGTGAGAAAAGACGATCGTCGGTTTATCGGCCGTCGCAGCTTTCGACCAGTAGACATCCACCGGAATGCGCCGATTGCGGGCGCTATCGTTCAAATCTAGCTTTAGTACCTGTACCGCATTAGGGCCGGGCTGGCTCGCGTCGAAAGGCAGGTTCAGGGCAGGTTTAGTCGATGCTAACTGAGGTGCGATCGCTGCCATAAACCGCTGAGTTTGCCAAAAACCCGCATTCAAATTTCCCAAAACCGAGAAAGCTCGATCGAGATCCACGACTACCCGCGTGCTGGGATAAGATTCAATGAAACTCAATACCGATAAGCCTTCCGGCGCGTTCGCCCCCAGCACCAAAGCTGCTCGCAGCGCTTCCACACCCGCACCGTCGCCTCTGGTGATGACGGTAGTCAAATCCGTCAGAATCGCAGTACCGATCCGAGTATTTAGCAAATTGCTCAAGCCGACTACATTTAGGGGAATTTTCGCGTTAAGTGCTCCCAAAATTTGACCGCGCTGTTCGGAGGATAGCAAATTGGAGTAAGCTTGGAGTTTTTCGGGGACTTTACCAGTTTTTGCGAGTTCGCGCAAGTCTACAACGGATATTGATGATTCTAAAATACCTTTGCGGACAACAATGATTTCCGCAGCTTTTGCAGGGGATGTCACGCCGCTGAAAGTGCCGATCGCGATCGCACTACAAACACTCGCCATTGAGGAAAACCATCTGAAATTTGGTCTAATGCTCATCTTTTTTCAATCTAGATGGATACTCACTATCTTCTCAAAATTCTACAGAATACCGAGAAATTAATTGGCGGGAGTGCGATCGGCAAGAAATTTAGGCATATTTAACTAGATGTCTATAAAATACATACAGCATTTCTTACTTTATTGATATCAATTCCGGCTGCGCCGAAATGACAAGCGAGGAGACGGCAGTGCCGTGTCCCTACGCCAGATTAATCGTAGGGAGACGGCACTGCCGTGTCCTGATTTCGGGTAATATTAATTCCGATGTAACCGGAATTGATATATCCTATTACTGTCTATTGAAAATCTAAAACCGGGAAAGGTTTCGCCGCTTCCATCTGCGCCGCTAAAGCAATTAAAGTTGCTTCCGCCGCCGGCCTGCCGATAATTTGAATTCCCACGGGCAAACCGTTATCATCTAAGATTGCTGGAAGTGCGATCGCAGGCAAACCGCTAGCATTAAACGGCGGACAAGGAGCAATCCAATTAATAATCCGTTCCAAAGTTTCTTCACAACTCAAATCCGCCCACTCCCCAATTCGGATTGGCGAGTGCATATAAGTCGGCAAAACTAACACATCAAAATTTTCAAAGAATCCCACAATCCGCCGCGAAATAACCTGCATTTGATTCACCGCGCGCAAATATTCCCCAGCCGAAATAGTTCTTTCCAACAACCAGCGATTCATCGGTTCCAAAGCAGCGCCTGGAATGCCGCTTGCAGCCGCCCCAGACTGCCAAATTGCGGTAAACGGTTCGATCAAACCCGTAAAATCAGGGCATCCAGGTTCGATATCGTGACCCAAATCTGTGAGTAATTTCACGGTTTCGAGTACGGCTTGCTGACAAATCTCTGAAGCCTCACCCACAGGGGCAATATTCGTAGAAAAAGCAATTCGCAGCTTGCCCAACTTTTGGTAGGAAGACTCTAAAAAAGTCGGATTTGGGTCTGGTAGAAAGTAGGGATCGCCTGTTGTGTAGCCTGACATCACGTCCAAAAGTGCCGCCGCGTCAGCTACAGTGCGGGCTAGAGGGCCATTGGCAGAAATGCCGCTGAGATAATCTCCGACTGGTGCCCAGGAAACTCGCCCGCGCGAGGGTTTAATGCCTACTAAACCGCAGCAGGAAGCGGGGCCTCGAACTGAACCGCCGCCGTCTGAACCTTGGGCGATCGCGCATAAACCTGCTGCTACGGCCGCCGCTGAGCCACCACTGGAACCTCCTGGCGTGTAGTCTCGGTTCCAGGGATTGCGCGCTGGGCGGAAACCTGGGGGTTCGGTGTAAGGTAATGAGCCAATTTGAGAGGTTGCTGTTTTGCCGAGAATGTTAAATCCGGCTGCTTTGATGCGCCAGACTACTGATTCGTCGTAGGCTGAGATATTATCGACAAGAGCCTGGGTGCCATAGGTACAGGGAATGCCGGTGACTGGTGTTAAGTCTTTGATCGCGATCGGCACTCCGAAGAAAGGTGGCAATTCTTGTGATTTGTTGAAGCCAGCTAGTTGTTCCGTTTGAGCTTTGGCTAGGGCTTGAGCGCGATCGGCTGTGACTGTAAAGTAACTGCCTAGTTTGGGGTTTAGGCGATCGATCCGTTCTAAGTATAGATCCACAAGTTCGATCGGCGACATCTCGCGATCGCGAATCAACTTTGCCAATTCCAGGGCTGGAGTAAAAGCCAAATCAACAGAATTCATTTGAATCAAATCCTTAAGGTAAAAACATCAGTAATAATTTATACTTTTTGAGCAGTGACAACTCTGCACCTAAAAAAAAATTATCCAGAGACTTAGAAAATCTATTGTGTATCCTAATACCGATCGCGATCGCATCCCGTAAACAAAAGAATATTCCCGTTCTGGTGTTCCACTTTGACCCCCTGTTGAGATAGACTAATCTCAACATTTAAGCTTTTGTGCAAGACACGCACAATCGCGATCAGTATTTCCAGACTTCGACCAATTATTCGATCGACTAAGCCTTTTCGCCAATCTGAAGGTAGCATATATGACACAACAGCGTCCGCCAGCACCCCGTCCTCCCGCACCCGGTGCTCCACCTCCCCCTGGTATGCCGCCGCGCCCTCCAGCTCCAGGCATTCCCAGAGCAGCAGGATTGCCATCAGGATTGCCACCAGCACCACCACCTGCTCCTGCTGCGGCTCCTGCTGCGGCTCCCCCCGCATCAGCCTCCCAATCCTTTGGCGCGTCCAAAGAATCAAGCTCAGAAAACAATCAAAACCCGACTTTGAGACAGCTCGTGATGCGAGCCAAAGAAGAAAGCATTTCTGACTTGCACTTGGGAGTCAATGAACTCCCCCGCTTCCGCAAGCGCGGCGAAATTGTCGATGCGGGTTATCCCATGACAGATTTAGATATCTTTATGGGTTGGCTGCGGGAGTGCATGACGGATGATGAAATTGCTCACTTCCAGAAAAACCTAGACTTTGACGGCGCATTCGACTTTGGTTTCGTCCGCATTCGGATCAGTGCCTTTGACTGTTTAGCCGGCCCAGCTATGGTATTGCGGCTCATCCCTGCCGAAATTTTGACAATGGAGCAATTGAAGCTACCAGAGGTGTTTCGGAAAATATGTGGCTATCATAAAGGTCTAATTTTGGTGACAGGGCCGACTGGTTCTGGTAAGTCCACCACAATGGCGGCCATGATTGACTACATCAACAAGAATAATTCTCACCATATCATCACGATCGAAGACCCTGTAGAATTTGTACACACCAGTAAAAAATCTTTGATCAAGCACCGGGAAGTGGGCCGACACACCCTCAAGTTTGTCAACGCCCTGAAAGGGGCTCTGCGACAAGACCCAGACATGATGCTAGTAGGGGAAATTCGCGATCGAGAAACAGTGGAAATCGCCCTGAAAGCTGCCCAAACGGGTCACTTGGTAGCGGGGACGCTGCACACCAACAGCGCTGTCAAAACCCTGAACCGGATTCTGGATATGTTCGGTTCAGAAGAGCAACCGGCTCTACGGGTTTCCATAGCTGAAGCTCTAGTGGCCATCATCGCTCAACTGCTGTGCAAAACCACAGATGGCAAGCGGGCTGCCTTTCACGACGTTCTGATCAATACCGACGTGGTTAAAGAATACATTCTCAAGGGACAGAATGAGGAAATTAACCAAATTATGATCAAGGATACTTATGAGGGTATGACGACAATGAATAAGTCTCTTTATGGGCTATATCAAGAAGGTCGTATCACCGAAGAAATCTGTATCGAACAGTCGCCTTCTCCAAACGAAATGGCCCAAATGCTTCGGGGTCGAGTCTAAAAATCAAGTATTAACAGATAACAGTTAACAGTTATCTGTTAACTGTTATCTAAAAAGTGAGGTACGCCCGATGCCCAATGCCCGATGCCCGATGCCCAATGCCCAATGCCCTATTGGTATATTTCATTGAAAGCCGATCGCCCAACCTTGCCCAAATTTTTCAAAGGCATTGCACTGTTTACACCTGGGGGAGATTTAATCTACTGCATAGACTCACGCAAGCAAACTCAGTGGCACTTGCAATTGTGTGTAGCACTACAGGAAATACTCGGTTTGTCGGAACCACCACATTTTCTAGTGCCTTGTTACACGGCAACCGTTGATTGTTGGCTCGATCCGCGCGATCGACAGTTGCGAATTGCCGCCGAAGCATACCCCCCTGTGATGCGACATCAAGCCCTATTAAATGCGGTTTTTGAGACTGGCGATTTGGTTTGGCGCGCCCGTGTTGAAGAGATGTGCGAACCAATGGCGATCGCCACTTATCACAAACAATTCCCCGAACTTTGGGAGAATCACGACTTAGTTGTACATTGGGCGATCGCAGAATCGCGATCGGAACCCCGCACTGCCGGGATTATACCTCCTTCCCGGTTCCCAAAGTCAGAGCAAATTCAGGTTAGGAAAACTGCACTTAACGAACAGACAGAAACTCAAGGCTACGTGCTCAGGTTGTTTGTTTCAGGTAGCAATGCCAGCACTGAACGTACCCTTGAAACCGTACACC
>JANMLZ010000088.1:0-10206 GCA_031372825.1 Cyanobacteria bacterium OTE_58_metabat_593
TTAATCTAAATTAATTTAACCCTAAATTTGGCCACGGACGTGCCGTTACCCTACAATTAACCTGGCGTTGTTAAACGCCACTGCCGTGTCCTCTATATCTTAAAATTAATTAAGCCCTAACATTTTCCCTCAGCCAATTAAACTTTGCCTGAGCAAGCGCCAAATTTTCCAAGACGTTCGGATTAATATCCTCCCGGTCTAATTCCGGTTGCTCCAATTCTATATTGCGACCGTATTCTATATGTCTGATCGTACCGCGCATCCTGTCTGCCAAACACAGCGAAATTCCATAATAAAAGCGGGAAGCAAATCCCATATCGTGTTGGAGTTTGATTACTAACTGTCGCCTGGGAATTGCCAGCAAGTGAGTTTCTTCGATCGCCTTTACCGTTGCCAAAGGAGGGCGAGCATCAATAAAAGAAACCTCTCCAACCAGTTCTCCGCTGGCTATTTTCGCGAGTTCTTTAGTCTGATCGGAGTCGAGCAAAACGCTCAAACTTCCCTTCAAAACAATGTATAGGGCATCTATCTGTCTCCCTTCATAGATCAAAATAGCGCCCGGATCGAGAACTTCCTTTTTGCCTTTTTGGACAATCCAGTCGATATCATCGTTATTTAACTGGCTCAAAATGAAAAGTGCTTTTTTTCTGCTGTCGGGCATAACTTTAGCTCCCTATCTCTTTTTTATATAATTTTCATAAGGCGCGGCCACAACTTTTTCCGAAGCAGTTTCTCGCTCAAAACAGTTTTTTTATGCTGTTTAAGTTCTTCGCAAAACGTTTATGGGGCAGGCTTTATCAATAGGAGATGAATCACACTGAATCATAATCTCTCAATAATAGCATTTGTTTAACAATCTTTTTTAAGTCGATCGGCATCCACAACATCCTGAGAAATACCCATCTCAAAACCAATCCGGTTTCACCCACACAGCTTGACTACGGGATGGGGCGCGGAAGACAATCCTCCGCGCCCAGCCCTACCCACTAAATCGATCGCAAATCGGGATAACCAGCCAACATATCATCAGCCGTCAGAGTATCGCCGTTAGCTTGAGGAGTCCACAGCACCTCAACCGCCAGCAACTGCTCGCTGGATACTCCCCCAATCTGGCGCAAAGCTTGGCGCAAATCTTCAGAGTTTTTGACGGCTGGCAATTGCAGTTTGCCTTGAGTACCGACAATCACCGTCACCACAATAAATTCCCCGGGCTCTGAATTCAGATCGGAACCAACCAGAGCGCCATTTTCCTGCAAACCAGGCAGGATATTGCTGCTCCCTGATTGCCGGAGCTGGTTGTTATAATTCGAGAGCGTTTCTTCAGTAAACTTACTGCGTTCTGCCAGAGAAAATTGGTTAAATTTAGCTTCTGCTGCTTCCAAGCGAGTTTGCGTAGATTCAGCGCCCGCGTAAACCCAGTATTCTGGATGCCGCAGCATCGCCAAAGTCGATTCTTGCAGCACTTGAGCGCGACCGGCCGCTGTATCGGTATCCGCTTTGCGCGCTAGGGCGTCGAGTTCGCCTTGCAAACCGCGGGCCTCTGCTAGCAAACCAACTTGCAAGCGGGCGACAGATACGGTAGTAGTAGGGACGCTGTTGCCGAGTTCGTCAGTTGTGCCCCCGGCGCTGCGGAAGCTTCGCACGAGGAAATTCGCGATCGAAATAAAGATCAAAATCGAGAAAAGTCCGCCAAACCCGCCTCCAAAACCGAAAAACGGCAGCAAGAATGGGAAACCGAAGCCGCCACCAAATCCACCACCATAGCCGCGGTTTGGATAATAACCGCCTCCCGAGGGTGCGTAGGTGCGAGTAGGAGACGAGTAACTGCGCGCTGGAGCTCTAAAAGAGCCACCTCCCATCCGTCCTCCGCTGCGAGCCGCCAAGGCTCCGTCAGCGTTACTGAAGGCTAGCGTCAGTACCAGACCGATCGCAAATAGTGATTTCAAAAGCGGTTTGATCTTTGAAATTAGTTGCTTGTACATAAGACCGTTACTATTCGATACATTTATAATTTACAGTCTATCTTCGCGGATGGGCAGCCCGGTTGCAGGTGTAAAGCCAGCGAGATATCCGTACCAACCGCTCTCGGCATCCAAGAGACCTCAGTCTGCTTTCCCAGCATCAAAGCTTTTACAGAAGTTTACGTAACTCAGGGGCGATCGACCAACAATAAGCTCTAGACTTTTAAATAAACGCCGCCAGTCCTAAAAAGCAGGACTCGATCTACCGTAAAAAAAACATTATGTTTCCAACTCATCGCCCCCGCCGCCTCCGCAACCACCCCCAACTCCGCCGGATGGTACGCGAAAATATCTTGACAACCAGCGATTTAATTTACCCTCTATTTGCCGTACCGGGGGAAGCTTTTGCCAAAGAAGTTAAATCGATGCCCGGAGTTTACCAGTTGTCGATCGACAAAATAGTAGAAGAAGCAAAAGAAGTTTACGATCTCGGCATTCCTGCTATTATTTTATTCGGCATTCCCGCAGACAAAGATACAGACGCGACAGGTGCTTGGCACGATTGCGGCATCGTCCAAAAAGCGACAGCAGCAGTTAAAGCAGCCGTACCGGATTTAATCGTCATGGTCGATACTTGTCTGTGCGAATATACCAGTCACGGGCACTGCGGCTATTTGGAAGTCGGAGATTTAAGCGGTCGCGTGTTGAACGATCCGACACTAGAATTACTGAAAAAAACTGCGGTTGCTCAAGCTAGAGCCGGTGCAGATATTATCGCACCTTCGGGGATGATGGACGGTTTTGTCGGAGCAATTCGCGAAGGATTGGACTCGGCTGGATTTCAAGATATTCCGATCATGTCTTACGCGGCAAAATACGCCTCAGCTTATTATGGCCCGTTCCGCGATGCGGCCGATTCGGCTCCGCAATTTGGCGATCGGCGCACCTATCAAATGGACCCGGGAAACGGCCGCGAAGCTCTCAAAGAAATTGCTCTCGACATTGCCGAAGGCGCGGATATGCTGATGGTTAAACCCGCTTTAGCTTACATGGACATCATCTGGCGCGTCAAGGAAGCAACTAACCTGCCAGTCGCTGCTTACAACGTTTCTGGGGAATATGCGATGGTGAAAGCCGCCGCCCTCAACGGTTGGATAGATGAAGAAAGAGTAGTGATGGAAACTTTGACAGGATTCAAGCGTGCTGGTTGTGATTTGATTTTGACTTATCACGCCAAAGACGCCGCCCGCTGGCTACAAAACTGACCCTCCTGGATGCAAATCGCTCTTAGAACCCCGACTTCTTGAAGCAGTCGGGGCTCTGGTTTTTCTGTACTTTGTGGAAGCCCCGGCGGTATCCAGGGCTATTTCATTCTTAAGTAAATCATTGTTTTGTAGGGGCGGTGCCCCCGTGCCCGCCCTCCCTATCCACTTTGGGTCAAAATAGAGTGCAAAAAGTATTAATAATTACTGAAATTAGTTAAATAATATGTATCAATAAAAGTAGTTTTGCGAGCTGGCATTGCCATAGGTAATTATGCCAGCGATCGGCAAACTAGCACCAGCTAAGACAGTAAAAATAACACTCTTTAGACACAAGCTCAAGGCATATAAAGAATGACATCAACGACTAGAGATTCCAGTCACATTCAATTTTGCATCGGGAGCGATCGCGCAGACATCGCGCAGATCCAAGAATTATTTAAAGCAGCCGCATTTTGGGCGAGGGAACGAAAGAGAGAAGATTGGGAAATTGCGATCGCCAACAGCGAACCAGTTGTGACTGTTTGGGACGGCTCACGGGCGATCGGCTTTGCCAGAGCCACATCAGACGGCATCTATCGAGCCACCATCTGGGATGTCGCCATTCACCCAGATTACCAAGGTGCAGGACTCGGCCGCAAATTAGTGCAAACCGCCTTGAGTCACCCTCGGATGTGCCGAGTAGAGCGAGTTTATCTGATGACAACTTACAAACAAAGCTTCTACGAGCGCATCGGTTTTCAGCACAATGCTAGCACCACAATGGTACTTGAAAATCAGCTCTTAGAAGAAAATGTCGAATTAGAAATTAGCAAGGGAGAATTGCTAACGGCTAATTGTTAAATAACCACAAAAATTGCACCAAAATCTATAATAAGCTGTTCTGCATTTAAACTGCACAGTCAAAACTTGATAAAGTTCTTGTGGGGTGGGCGTCTCGCCCGCACAAAAAATGTAATTTAGATGTCGAACAGCTTATGTAGGGTGCGCATTGCGCACCTTACTATCTATCAATTACCCACAATCAGGACACGGCAGTGCCGTTTCCCTGCAATTACCCACAATCAGGACACGGCAGTGCCGTTTCCCTACAATTAATCGAGCGATAGTTATATTAAATCCGTTAGGATCGGAACGATCTAAAGGTCGGACACGGCAGTGCCGTGTCCCTACAATGTTCTCTCCCTTCTTCCTTCTTCCTTCTTCCTTCTTCCTTCTTCCTTAATCACAAAGTTGCCAAAGGAATAGAACACTGAGTGCGGTTAAAATTGCACTCTTCAGACTCAGAAGGCACTGCCAGAACCTCCAACTTTCCGTTCATCAAAGTTAACAAAGTCTGATTCATCAATAACCTCATTCCAGAAGATACCTTAGAATTATCGCTGCTCTTAGTAGGATCGCACTCCAAATCGTGCTTCAGCAAATCCCAAGACTCGCTCCAAGCACTCACTGAACGCTGATCGTCCACCCAGATGTGAACGTATCCAGATTCTGGCGAAGAATGTGCAGAAACAGAAATACTTCCCTCCTCCATCTGAGCAACAGCAGTATCTACCAAATTGACTAAAACTTGCCTAAATCTGGGCAAATCTGCCAATACATAAATCCCGGGCTCTGGCGGCAATATCTCCAAACGAATGCTGCGATTAGCAGCTTGCAAGTAAGTTAAATCGTCAACTTCCTCAAAAACCTTAGCTAACTGAATCGGCTCAATATCCATCCTGTCACTGCCGTGTTCAGTTTTAGCAACAGAGATAATTTCATCTATCAATTTCACTAGCTTGAGTGCCGCGACGTGAGCTTGCTCGACAAACTCTCGTTCCTCAGCAGGATCGTCGCACAAATCCGACAGAATTAATTGCAGCGTACCAATCATTGTGCTCAGGGGCGATCGCAACTCATGAGAAGTTCGAGCCAAAAAACCCCCCTTAAATTGACTCATCTGGGATGCCATCTGATAAGCCAATTGAGTTTGCTTAAGTTGCTCGGAAAGGGCATCAAACTCCTCTAAGTAATTCTCTTGAGGAGTTGGCGGCACATTGGGCGCAGGTTCTGGCTGTTGCGAGCTTTTTTGCTGCGGCCGCCAAATCAAACTGCTTCCCAAACCCAGTCCCAGTCCCATACCTAAATATATAAATTCGCTCCAGCCGATCGGCGCCATATTGATTTGCCTTGGAGTTTAGATTTTAGCATTCTAACTCGATCGCGCCTTGCCGCAATATTTCCCAATTACTGCCAGTCCATTTCGCCACAGTGGAAGGCAAACTGGAAGCTGTTATCGCTGTTGGCAATTCAGAAGGGACTAATGTCAAGACTTCGGGAAACAAAGCCTCAATTTCTGCCACCGACAACCGAGGCGGCTGGCCAGATAAATTAGCACTGGTAGTAGCCAAAGGGCCTGTCTGCTCTAGAATCTTGAGAGCTAGCGGAAAGTTAGGCACTCGTACTCCGATCGTAGTTCGATCGATCGAATTCATGGCTGCTGGGACTTTTTCCGAAGCCGGCAGCACCAAAGTTAACGCCCCCGGCCAATAGGATTTAGCCACTTGCTGCCACAATTTTAACTCTGCTGGACTCCCCTCCACGTAAGGCCACAAAGCCTCCGCCGATGCTGCCATCAAAATCAGCGGTTTGTCTTGACTGCGCCGTTTGGCTGCAAAAATCAACTCCGCGCGATCGGGCTTCGCAGCCAAAGCTGGTACAGTATCCGTAGGAAAACTGACGATATAATTGCCAGAAATTGCCCCTTCAACTAAGGTATTTATCGAAACTTGTGTCATGCCATTTGAGATTTGAGATTTGAGATTTGCGGCATATTCTTGACTTCTAAAGACGATAGGCTAAGGCAAAGCGATCGATTCCTGCTAAATCAGAAAATATCTGAACATCGCCATAACTCCCATGACCTTGCAGCATATCAGCTACCGCCGTTGCTTGTCCCGCCATCATCTCCACCAACCAAACTCCCCCGGATTCTAAATAATCGGGAGCCGTTTCTACCAAATGCCGGATGCAATCTAACCCGTCAAAACCGCCGTCTAAGGCCAGATGAGGTTCATGCTTCAAAACTTCCGGTTGCAGAGTCAGCACCGTGCTGCTGGGAATATAAGGTGGGTTAGAGACCATTCCGCTAACGCGGCCTTTCAAAAATTCTAGCGGTTCCCACCACAAACCTTGATAAAAATTAATTCGCGATCCGAAACCCAAATTCTCAGCATTCTGTCGAGCAACCGCCAAAGCTGCCGCACTGCAATCTACAGCATGAATCGTCGCATTTGTCAACTCCGAAGCTAAGCCGATCGCGATCGCCCCGCTGCCCGTCCCCAAATCCACCCAATCTGATTTAAAATCTTCTCCTCCCCTTACCAAGGGGGGGTTGGGGGGGGTAAATTTTGGATTGCTATTTTCTGCTTGTAAATGGCTTTTAACAGCTTCCACAGCCAAATCGATCAGCAATTCCGTTTCAGGACGAGGGATCAGCACCGCCGGCGTTACTTTGAGCGAAAAATTCCGCCAATGTGCAACTCCCGTTAAATACTGCACCGGCACCCGTTCCTGCAAGCGTCGCTCCCACAATTGAGCAAGTTCCGATAAAGGCAACTTTAATTCAATTTTTGGCAAATCTTTAAACGATTCCAAACGGATAGCCAACTTATCCAAACCTGCTAGCTCTTGCAGCAGCCAGTCGAGTTCTAAATTGGGAATATCAGAGGCGATCGCCAGAACCTTAGCTTGATTCACCCACTGCCAAAGCTCTAAACCAGAAACAAACATAGGACTTTTTGGGAATGGGGAATTGGGAATTGGGAATGGGGAATTGGGCATGGGGCATTGGGGAAATGCAGTTGATCGAAAATGATTTAATTTAGGATGAATTATCGAGATTTTAAAATGAATAAAAATTATGTTGCTTTTTCCCTGGCAGGTCTTTACTCAACTGCTTGGACTCTATCTTTTACAGTTTTATTTTGCGGTTTCAATGACAAGGTTTTTCCTCAAAAGAGTTTAGCACAACCTGTTATTCCCAGTTCCGAATTGCTCGATCGCCTCCCAGAACCCGTACCACTGCCAAGGCCAGTTAGAACCAACCGGGACATCAACCCAGCATTTCGCAATCGTCCCTACCGATTAGGCGCTGGAGACCAGATTGCGATTCAAGTTCAGCGCTTCCCAGAACTAAATTTTACGGGCGCTATCAGCCCTGAAGGGATAATTGTACTGCCACTGATCGGCACTGTAAATGTGCGCGGACTCACCGTAGAAGAAGCACAGGAACGTCTCCGCGAACGCTTCACCCAATTTATCAAAAATCCTCAAGTCTTCGCCTCCCTGCTAGTTCAGCGGCCTGTAGTCGTGACGGTGACAGGAGAAGTTGCTAGACCGGGTTTTTATCCCCTGCAAACTCCGCAACTTCCCACGGCCCTCGCGGCCGCCAGCGGTACAACTCCTACTGCTGAACTGCGGGCGATACGGGTGCGGCGAACACTGCCATCTGGCGCTGTTGCTGAGCAAATAGTTGACATTTTGACACCGTTGCAAACTGGGATTTCTCCACCAGATTTGCGTTTAGAAGATGGAGATGCGATCGTTGTACCCTATCAACAAGCTACGCCCGATCGCAAATCCGATCAAGATTTAGCATCCAAATACAGCCTCGCAGCAGCCACAACACCCGTCCAAGTCACCGTCACCGGAGAAGTCAGCAAACCTGGTTTTTACACGCTTCCGGTCGGTACTGGGCGAATTTCTGCGGCTTTGGTGGCTGCGGGAGGAGTCACGGGAAAAGCTGATTTGCGGTCGGTGCGAGTGCGACGGACACTGTCAAACGGTAGGTCTGTCGAGGAACCCATCGACCTCTACACTCCCTTAGCAAGGGCTAGGGACTTGTTTGATTTTCCCCTAGCTTCTGGAGATGCGATTATTGTTCCAGAATTGGATGCTAGCAAAAACCTCGACTACGACACGACTTTGGTTGCGCGCTCTACCTTAATCAAACCCCGGATCTACGTTCGAGTTTTGAGTTACGCTAGTGGTGTTCTGACCTCTTTCTACATAGAAAATGGCAGTACCTTTTTGGACGCTCTCAACAACTTGCCTGTAAATCTGGCTAACTTGCGGCACATTGCCCTAATTCGGTTTGACCAAAAGGAAGGTAGAGCTATCAATCGTTCGATAGATGCTAAAGCTGCTTTGGAGGGCAATCTGTCTCAGAATCCGACGTTGCAAGATAATGATGTGATTGTGATTGGTCGAAATCTGGTAGAGCGAGTTGGTTTTGCCATCAATAGTTTTACTCGACCATTTCGCGATATTTTGGGCTTTATTTTGTTCTTCGAGCAGTTGAGAAATGGGGTAAATAATCTGTTCGTGCCTAATGATTCTAATAAGTAGTTATTGGGAATTGGGCATTGGGCATTGGGCATTGGGCATTGGGCATTGGGCATTGGGCATTGGGCATTGGGCATTGGTTATGATGTAGTTTAAAGTTAACAGTCAACAGTCAACAGTCAACAGTCAACCCTTCGACTACGCTCAGGGCGGCGCAGTCAACAGTCAACAGTTAACAGTCAACAGTTAACAGTCAATAATCTAAAATCTAAAATCTAAAATCCAAAATCTTTATGACTTTATCAGTTGTCAAACGTTATTTAATTGCTTTCGATCAATACAAATGGGTGGGATTGGCTACTCTGGTTGTGACTGTGGGCGTATCGGGAGTAGTGGCTGTGCAGCCAACTCCACGGCCGATTTACGTGGCATCAGGTATGCTAGCCTACCGCCGCCCGACGGTGATTTTTTCATCGACTACAACTAAAATTCAACAGGAAGGACAAGAAATAACTAAAGATATGTTGCTGGATCAAAAAGTCATTGAAGCAGCAGCGACACAAGTAAAAATGTCTGCTAAAAAACTGAAAGATGATGTAAAAGTCAAGATGCCTGGTAAGAGTAATGACCCCAGTGCTTTGATTCAAGTATTGTACAAAAATGCCGATCGCAAAAAAGCCGAAATAGTAGCAGAGGCATTGATGAAAGAAATGGTGGCTCGCAGCCAAACCATTAATACTTCCAGACTGCGTGAGACTATTACCCAAATTAACCAACGTTTGCCAAAAGTAACACAGGAACTCAGAGAAGCAGAAAGAAAACTGGAAACTTACGAAAAACGAGAACAAACCTCTATTTTAGCAGCTCAAAGCGGTCTTTTACCCCAAGCAATCACGGGTAGCGAACAGCAACAGCGGCAACTACGAGTCCAATTAGCCGGAATTGAAGCTCAATTGAAAAGCTTGCAGAATCGCTTGGGATTGAATGTAGAGCAAGCTTACGTCGCTCAAGCACTCTCCGCCGATCCGATTATTGGACAACTGCGAGTGCAAATTTTTTCCCTCGAATCTCAGCTCAAAGTTCTCCGCAGTGACTTGCAGGAAGAACACCCAAAAATTGTAGAATTGCTCAAACAAAAACAAGCTTTTGATCAACAGTTGCAGCAGCGACAATCTGAGGTACTCGGCGGTAATGGGGTTGCTGCTCCGCTGCAAAGTGCCGATCGCATTCGGATAGATTCTTCATTAGATCCATCCAGACAACAGTTAGCTCAAAATTTGATTGCTTTGCAAACACAAAAGGAAGTGGTACAGCAGCAAATTAAAGGAGTAGAAAAAACCGAACTAGAATTGCGTCGCCAACACGCAACAATTCCTAACAAACAATTAGAACAAGCGCGATTAGCACAACAAGTCGGGTTAAAAAGAGCTCTCTACGATAAAATGCAGTCGGCGTTGGTAGATGCTGAAGCGGCGGTAGCAGAAACAACCGGAAGTTTGACCATCGCCCAACTGCCAAAAACTGATGATGTTGAGTCGAGTAAGAGAGGTTTACCGGTGATGTTGGCGGTGGGAGGATTTGTGGGATTGCTGTTGGGTGGCGGATTAATATTTTTGCTGGGAATGCTCAATGGCAGGTTTTATAGTTGGGAAGAA
>JANMLZ010000118.1:0-25135 GCA_031372825.1 Cyanobacteria bacterium OTE_58_metabat_593
ACTCGATCGGGGTGAACGAGAAGCAATTTTTCTCGCCGAACAACAAAATGCTGATCTAGTAATTCTGGATGACAAAGCAGCAAGAAGAGTAGCTGCAAAAAGGGGCTTAAGATTTATGGGGCTTCTAGGCATTTTGAAGGATGCTGCTCAATCTAATCTCATAGATTTAGAAATAGTTTTTGTAAAACTTAGAAAAGCTGGCTTTTGGGTTGAGCCTAGTTTACTAGAAAGGCTGCTGAAAGAAGACTAGCTTGACATTTCAGGCTTTAGATAAATAACAATCCTAATCGATTACAAACTCCAGCGCCTGCCCATGACTACTACCAAACTTAAGCTGCATCCCCGATCGCAACTCTATTTCCTGATTATGCACCTTCTGCCAGCCCTTAGTATGATAAATCAGAGTTCCGTAGCGAGAAAAATCCTTGAGCAGATAGGTAGTTTTTTGGGACAGATCCCCGCGACAGATAATTTCGGCGTGCTGTTGACTCACCCAGCGCTCTTGGATAATTAGATCATTTTCTGATCTCCGCCCCACCCGCATCATCCCACCTTGGATATACCAAACCTGATTAGTTCCCCCTAGATCCCGGAGATAGGCATTGGATTGGGCATTGTCTCCCCAGTTGGCCGCAAACCCCGGTAGCTCAGTAATTCCTTCTTCGATCGGCTTAATTAATTCCCCATTAAATTCGGGGTGCATATAGAGGATGGGCAGAGTCCAAGCCGGCTGATTAAATCTATAGAGGGTTAAAAGGTGTTGCCTAGCCACCGCCACTGCCTGATCGATCGGTCTGCGGGCGGCCAGAGCTTGGGCAAAATTTTGGATAAAGCTAATGGCTTCATGGTCGGCGATCGCATCCCGCATCCCCAACACCGCCGGAACTCCATGATGAATTAAAACCTCTGCCAAACTACTGCGGGGCATCACCTGATTGCCAATCTGCGCCGGAAATGCCAACCAACAGGCATTAAACACCGCCAAGGTGACTTGATTTCGCACCAATAACTGAGCCAACTCCGTTCCATTGAGAGCCGCATCCTGCCGCAAAAATAGCAATCCCCCATCCGCCGCCGGTACCCCATGACCCGCATAGAAGAAAATATTATAATCTCCAGTTTCGATCGCCTTAATCAATTCCCCCGGCGTGGGTTGAGTGAGGGTATCCACCTGGGCGGGGACAGAAGGAATGAGGCGATTAGCGATCGCTTGGGTGGTGGCTCCTTGCCAAATCTGGCTCAAAGCGGCGGATTCTGCCCCTAGGTCTAGATTTTTTTTGCCTTGACTCTCCATAGAACCCAGCACCACTAAAATTCTTAGGGTTAGGTCTAAGCGCTGGGGCAGGAGCGGGTCTACATCACTGGTAGTGCGACTAAACAGAATCTGTTCCTTGAGAGAAATTGCCTGCTGCCCTGATTGAGATTGCATAATTTCCCAGGGCAGAGAAATAAAGTTTGGATCCCGAATTTCTAGCCGCAACCGTAGAGATTTATTCTGCCCCATAGCGATGCCCTGACTTTGGGCAAAACTATTTTGAATTGCTCCGGCAAATAACCATTGCCATAACTTCACCCCCAAATCTTGCATCAGGCGATTTGTTGTACTGCCAGTTCCTAAGCTGCCTAAGTCCTGCTCTGGGGTCAACTTTTGGGGCGGGTCTTGCCTAGATTCTGGATGGATCACTGGAGTTAGGGAAGAACCATTGACAGAAAAAATCTCCTGCCATTCTAGCCAAAGTTGGCTCATATCAGGAGTCCAGAGGGAGTCGTGGTGAACATAGCCCCCCGGATAGGGAGATTTGAGTACCCAAGTGGCAAAATTTTCCGTCCCCGCCTTAGTCAGACGAGCGATCGCTAAACTCAAACAGGGTGTTTCCCCATGATTCATGGCTTTGATACCGAACGTTCTTGAAATAGGGGCGCATTGATCTGCTCGGCAATTTCCTTGGCCTCTTGAAGGAGGTATTCAAAGAAAGTCTGGGCTACGATCGATAGTTGTTTTCCTTGGGGATATATTACATACCATTGATTCTGGATCGGAAATTCCTGGACATCAAGAATTGCCAACTGCTCCGTTGCCCCTTCCAAAGCCAAGGTATGGCGAGAGAGGACAGAAATTCCCAAACCCCCAGCGATCGCTTGCTTGATAGCCTCATTACTCCCCAATTCTAGTCGCACCTTGACAGATACCCCGTGGCGATCGAACAACTCCTGAACTGATTTCCGAGTTCCCGAACCCGGTTCCCGCATAATAAATGGTTCACCCGTCAAAAGCTCGATGGGAATTTGCTGCTGACCTACCAACGGATGTTTGGTGGCCGCCAAGACAACTAAAGGATTGTCCAATACTGGATGAGAACTAAGACTTAAGCCCTCTGGTAATTGACTGACAATATACAAATCATCTAAGTTTTCCCCCAGCCGTTCTGTAATTCCCCGATGATTAGTTACTTGCAGGGCAATATCAATTCCCGGATACCTCTGGCAAAAAGGTCCCAGGAGTCGTGGGACAAAATATTTAGCCGTGGTAATTACCGCTAAACGGAGCTTCCCCTGTTTTAAGCCCTTGAGATCCGCCACGGTCATTTCTATCTGGTCTAACTTATCAAAAATTTCCCGACTAGCTAATAATAAATGCTGCCCAGCTTCTGTAAGATAAAGCCGTTTGCCTACCTGATCAAACAGGGGTAAACCCACTGCCCTAGTCAATTGCTTGACTTGCATAGAAACCGTGGGCTGAGTCAAAAATAACTCTTCTGCCGCCCTAGTAAAGCTGTTATGGCGAGCAACAGCTTCAAATACCTTAAGTTGATGCAGCGTTGCTTGATGCAATCCAATCTCTCCTGCTTATTATTTCCTCTGTATATCTTAGCAATCTAAGGTATTTTCCAACTCCCAAGGACTATTGACACTCTCAGGTCTAAAGACACTGAGATTCTTCCTTCAACGATACAACTTGCCCTGACTGGATCGCTCCAACCAAGGTAGAGGTTACATCTCCAGAAGCGTTGCTTGCACTTGCACTGAGCAGAGCCGAAGTGTCTAGTGCAAAAGTTCCGGTATGCCCTACCGTACCCAATCCTGAGTTAAGGATATTAATAGCAGCGTTGTGGTCGCGGTCTAACTTACAGCCACATTGACAAACATGGGTGCGAGTAGACAATGACTTTTTCACAATGGAGCCACAGCTAGAGCATTCTTGGGACGTGTAGGCAGGATTCACCGCAATGGTTATTCGTTTAAATGCCTTACCAAAATACTCTAGCCAAACTCGAAATTGATACCATCCAGCGTCATTAATTGACTTAGCCAGACAATGATTTTTAACCAGATTCTTAATCCGCAAATCTTCGTAGACCACTACATCGTTAGATGTGATTACGCACCGCGCCAATTTGATAGCATGGTCTTTACGCTGTCTACTTATTTTGAGGTGAATTCTAGCTAATTTGACTCTAGCTTTACGCCTATTGCTAGAGCCTTTGATTTTGCGAGAAACAAGTCTTTGCAACCGTTTCATCTTTTGTTCGCCTGTTCGGCAAAACCGAGGGTTTTCAACCTTGTTGCCCAACGAATCGGTATAAAAAGACTCTAGCCCAATATCTAGACCGATAGTTTTATGAGTTGGTTCGATCTTTTCTTCTCGATCTACTTGGATGCAGAATTGAACGTAGTAGCCATCTGCTCGTTTAACTAATCTCACCCGTTTAATCTGGTCTGGTTGATAAAAATTCAGGTCACGAGTGCCTTTCATTTTTAATCGACCAATCCCATTTTTATCTGTGAATGTTATCGATTTACGATCGTTAGCTAGTTTCCATCCCGATGCTTTATATTCAACCGAGCGATTATCTTTCTGAAACTTTGGGTATCCTTTCTTCCCAGAAACCTTAGCTTTGCAGTTGTCATAAAAACGGGAGATTGCCGACCAAGCACGCTCTGTCGCTGCTTGACGGGCAGTTGAATTGAGTTTGTCCGCAAACGAAAACTCGTGAGCCAATACCGCACTTTGTTTGCTCAAATCGTACTTTCCTGTTTTCGGATCGTCCATCCACAAACGAATGCACTTATTCCGAATAAACTGCATAGTACGAATTGCCTCGTCAATAGCTGCGAACTGCTTTAAGTTTCCGTAGGTTTTGAACTCAAAAACTAGCATTGATTTATTTAGTCTTACGCTAACTACTATAGCGCAAAAATAATCAATCGACAAGGGCAATCTGAAGATTGTAGGCGACTCAAGCGTCGCGCTGAGCGTAGTCGAAGTGTCGCAGTCGAGTTCATCCCCACGACGGTTGTCGGGGGCTTTCCTCTCGCCTTTCGGTAAAAGCCGAAGAAATTGGTAATTTTTAGTTAAGGTGGATTAGTGCTATCAGCGGTAAATCTATAAATAGATCGAGAGAGCCAAAGATACAGAAGTGTCTAGCTTCTTGCTTCTTACCTCTTGCCAATACCCGCTCGCTGCATCTACTGGCTGTAGCTGTCGGGCCGCAACCACCTTTATGCCCTTATGCTCGATCGTAATTTATGTCTTCAACTTCTCCCTCTTCTTGGCACACCGTAGCAATTGACAAAACCCTCCAGCAGCTAAGCAGCAACAAAGACGCTGGCTTGAGCAGCCAACAGGTGTCAGAACGCTTGCAGCAATACGGCCCCAACGAACTAGAAGAAATAGCAGGGCGTAGCCCTTGGTCGATTTTTGTCGATCAGTTCACCAACATCATGTTGTTGATGCTGATGGGTGTAGCTGTGATTTCCGGTTTCTTGGATCTCAAGTCCAACACTTTTCCCAAAGATGCGATCGCCATTTTTGCGATCGTGGTACTCAACGGCATTCTCGGCTATTTCCAAGAGCAAAGCGCTGAAAAAGCCCTCGCAGCCCTCAAAAACCTCGCTTCCCCCCTAGTCAGAGTCCTGCGGGACGGCAAAACTTTGGAAATAGCAGCCAAGGAACTCGTACCCGGAGACGTGATGCTATTAGAGGCTGGGGTAAAAATAGCAGCAGACGGACGCTTGCTCGAAGCTTCCAACTTGCAAGTTAGAGAATCTGCTTTGACAGGAGAAGCTCTACCAGTTACCAAGCAAGCGAATCTCGAACTTCCAGAAGATGCTTCCTTGGGCGATCGACTCAACCTGATTTTTCAGGGTACAGAAGTTGTTCAGGGACGGGCTAAGGCGATCGTCACTAACACCGCAATGCAAACTGAACTGGGCAAAATTGCCGCCATGCTTCAGTCAGTAGAAAGCGAACCGACTCCCCTCCAACAGCGGATGGGCCAGTTAGGAAATGTTCTAGTCTCTGGTGCCCTAAGCTTGGTCGCAGTTGTCGTCGTCGGCGGTATGATTACCTTCAAAAACGGCGGCATCGGTTTCGATACCAGCAGGTTTGAAGAACTGTTAGAAGTTTCTCTCAGCATGGCTGTGGCTGTGGTTCCCGAAGGACTCGCAGCAGTCGTGACAGTCACTTTGGCACTCGGAACTAGGCGGATGGTGAAGCGAAATGCCCTAATTCGTAAACTTCCGGCTGTCGAAACTTTGGGTTCAGTTACTACTATTTGTTCCGACAAAACAGGTACTCTGACTCAAAATAAAATGGTGGTTCAACTACTATCTACAGGCGACTGCACGATCGGCATTGGAGGCGAAGGCTATGCCCCGATCGGAGATTTTACCGATCGGCATACCTCAGCCCAAATCAATAACTTAGAAGAATATCCAGAACTCGAATCCTTATTAATTGCTTGTGCAGTTTGCAACGACGCAGTGTTGCAGCAAGAACAGCAAGAATGGAAGATTTTGGGCGACCCCACCGAAGGAGCTTTGCTGTCTTTAGCCGGAAAAGCAGGCATTTATAAGGAAAAACAGTCTCAATTGCTGCAACGGACTGCGGAATTTCCTTTTTCTTCCGAACGCAAGCGGATGAGCGTGATTTGCGAAGTTCCTGGTCGATCAGGCCATTCGGGATTTCCCGCAGAAAAAGGACAGGAGTCCAATTATTTGATGCTGACCAAAGGTTCTCCAGAGTTGACTTTGGAGCGTTGCAAAAGCATTATAGTCGGCGATCGAGTTGAACCTTTAACTCAGGAAATGCGCGATCACATCCTCGCCGAAAACAACAACATGGCAAGTGGCGGTTTACGAGTCCTCGG
Source organism: Cyanobacteria bacterium OTE_58_metabat_593 (assembly GCA_031372825.1). Classification (GTDB taxonomy): domain Bacteria; phylum Cyanobacteriota; class Cyanobacteriia; order Cyanobacteriales; family Microcoleaceae; genus Microcoleus. The sequence continues at coordinate 6,150 of JANMLZ010000118.1, forward strand.
ATTTGGCTACAAACTCTGGGAAAACGTGCCGCCATCCGGTTCTGAGGAAACCAGCGAACAAGACATGGTTTGGCTGGGACTCGTTAGTATGCTGGACGCCCCGCGCCCGGAAGTGCGAGAAGCAGTGGTGAAATGTCGCGAAGCAGGCATTCGGGTGGTGATGATTACCGGAGATCACCAATTGACTGCAAAAGCGATCGCCTATGATTTAGGTATTGCCACAGAGGGCGATCGAGTTCTCACCGGTCAAGAATTAGAAAAGCTCAGCCAAGAAGAACTCAAACTGCAAGTCAAACAGGTTAGCGTTTACGCCCGCGTTTCCCCCGAACACAAATTACGCATCGTCCAAGCTTTGCAAAGTTTAGGCGAATTTGTAGCCATGACCGGCGACGGCGTTAACGACGCCCCCGCCTTGAAACAAGCCGATATCGGCATCGCCATGGGGATTACGGGCACCGATGTCAGCAAAGAAGCTAGCGATATGGTGCTCCTCGACGACAACTTCGCAACTATTGTCGCCGCCGCTGAAGAAGGGCGAGTCGTTTATACCAACATTCGCCGTTTTATTAAGTACATTCTAGGCAGTAATATCGGCGAAGTTTTGACAATTGCGGCCGCACCTTTAATGGGTTTGGGAGGAGTACCGCTAACTCCGCTGCAAATTTTGTGGATGAACTTAGTCACAGACGGCGTTCCCGCTTTGGCCTTGGCGGTGGAACCTGCCGAACCAAACGTGATGAGAAAGCCTCCTTTCAGTCCGCGCGAAAGTATTTTTGCCCGGGGTTTGGGTTCTTACATGGTGAGGATCGGGATAATTTTTGCGATTTTGACGATCGCGATGATGTCCTGGGCTTACGGATACACTCACGCTGCCAATTATCAGGGCAATCGAGATACTTGGAAAACGATGGTATTTACCACTCTTTGTTTGGCACAAATGGGTCACGCGATCGCCATTCGGTCTAACACTCAGCTAACTATCGAGTTAAATCCCTTCACTAATATTTTTGTTTGGGGAGCAGTGATTGTTACTACTGGTTTGCAATTGATGCTGATTTATGTTGCGCCACTGAGAGCATTTTTCGGGACTCACTATTTGTCCCCCTTTGAATTGCTGGTTTGCTTCGGTTTCAGCGCCCTGATGTTTGTCTGGATTGAATTAGAAAAACTGTTCGTGCGCTTGTACAAAGGTAGAAAGTAGTGTTAGCGGCTGACGGATAATGAGCGATATTTTATTATTCGTTAGACCGCTGACATTTGGCAAGATTTTCAACACCATCAAGTCATAGCAAGCACAACGATCCGCAAAAACTGCAATTCCACCGATTCGCCCTTGAATAAGGTGCGCTTCGGCGCACCGTCGTAAAATGACTATATTACCAATTGCCAATTCCCAATCGCTAAGGTGTACCGAAGATTCCCAATTCCCAATTCCCAATTCCCAATTCCCAATTCCCAATTCCCAATTCGCAATTCCCAATTCCCGATTCCCAATTCCCAATATTATGTATTTGAAAACACTGCACCTACGGCAGTTTCGGAACTATTTAGATCAAAAGGTAGCGTTTGACGCTCCCAAAACTATTTTAGTAGGAAATAACGCTCAAGGAAAATCTAATTTATTAGAAGCAGTGGAGTTGCTTTCGACATTAAAAAGCCACAGGGTAGGGCGAGATCGCGATTTAATACTGGACTCAAAGCCGATCGGGCAAATTGATGCTACGCTCGATCGCTTCACGGGAGCGATCGACTTATCCTTAACTCTGCGCTCCCAGTCGCGCCGCACCTGCAAGCTCAACGGCGAACCACTACGCCGTCATTTAGACTTTTTGAGCGTCTTAAATGTCGTCCAATTTTCTTGTTTGGATTTGGACTTAGTGCGCGGTGGGCCGGAAGGAAGGCGCAATTGGATCGATCGGCTAGTCATCCAGTTAGAACCGATTTACGCCCACATTTTGCAGCAGTACAACCAAATTTTGCGCCAGCGAAACGCTCTGTTAAAACAATCGAGAGAAATTAGGAAAGCAGAATTTTCCCAAAGTTTTGACAAAATTCCATTTCTGGCACCCGAAAGTCCCGAATCGGAAAATACAGAAGACTTCCCAATTCCCAATTCCCAATTCCCCATTCCCCATTCCCATTCCCCAATTAAGAGTTCAGAATTAGCTTTGTGGGACGCGCAGTTGGCGACAGCGGGGGCTCGCGTGATTCGCAGGCGCGATCGAATTTTGGAGCGCTTGATGCCCTTAGCTCGAAATTGGCACGGTTCAATTAGCGGTTCAGCAGAAGTTTTAGATGTGAAATACGATGCTAATATTGAAGTAGGCCCGGAATTAATCGCTAAAGACAATCTCGAAGGAGTGCGGCAAGCATTTTTAGATAAAATTCAACAAAGGGCGATCGCCGAACAGTTTCAAGGAACCACTTTAGTCGGCCCCCACCGCGACGACATTATATTTACAATTAATAATACTCCAGCTCGTCAATACGCCTCCCAAGGCCAGCAGCGAACTCTCGTACTAGCATTAAAATTAGCAGAATTGCAGCTGATCGAAGAAGTCGTCGGCGAAGCACCTTTACTCTTGCTCGACGACGTACTTGCAGAACTCGATCTCAGCCGTCAAAATCAACTTTTAGAAACAATTCAAGAACGATTTCAAACTCTAATTACAACAACTCACCTAGGCGCTTTTGACAGTCAGTGGCTGCGACAAACCCAAATTCTCTCCGTCGTTAGCGGACAAATCAATCGATTGTAGATTTGGGATTTTAGGTTTTAGATTGACAAATTTTCTATTTCATGGTAAAGATGCAAAAAGTTTGAATAATTAACATAATTAGCTCAATTCGAGATACTATAAAGGTTAATTTTGATTGCAGCTTTCGCTTCCATTTTTTTAACCCTTATGAAGCATTACATTTCCCGTCTGTTAGCCCTCGTATTAGTTGTTGTGATCGGCGTAGCGGGCTGTACCAATGTTCCGGCCACTCTGAGTGGAGATTATGGCCAAGACACATTAGCATTAGTGAAAAGCTTGAGAACAGCGCTCACTTTGCCAGAGGGCGCGCCCGAAAAAGCAGCCGCTCAATCCGCTGCGCGCTCAAGTATCAACGATTTTTTTGCTGCATACCGCCGCGATCCCGCTCTTACCAAGCTCGCATCTTTCACGACAATGCGGACGGCATTAAACTCTTTGGCTGGACATTACAGTTCCTATCCAAATCGTCCCGTTCCTGAAAAGTTGAAAAAGCGTCTTGAGTCAGAATTTCAGCAGGTAGAAAATGCTCTGAACAGAGGGTCTTAAGTCTCAAAGTTTAGGGATAAAAGATCAATTTTAATAATTAATCTTTCATCCTTAATATTTGAGAGTTAATAATTTTTAGTAGGAATATCAAAGGTTTTTAGCGCCCACTTTGTCGGCGCTTTTTTGCATGATTTTGCTGTAGGGTGCGTCGCCATCGAAAATCCACAAATAAAAATCGACAATCGAGCGAGCGACGCACCTGTAGTTACAGGGTTCAACTAATACCATTTATAAAATTTGTGTTAAAAAACAAGTTTGGGGTTTGTTTCCACGATCCCCACGTGTAATACCATTTTTGTAAATATCTGATAGAGATAAAGGACGCCAAGAGGCTGTAATTATCTCCTTTCCTTAGTTTGCAAAAGTCTGTCATAACTTTAAAAAAATGCTATAAGGTGCGTCGCGATGAGATTTTCGCTTGAATTTAGAGATTTTTAATGGCGACGCACCCTACGAATACTTAGAAATGACATAAATAGCCGCCAGACAAAATTTGCATTGTGCGATCGACTTGTGCCATAACTAGGTCAACCAAAAAAAGTAGAAAATTTGTAGCTGCTTGTTAAGCGCGATCGGTTGAGCGGCGATCGCCACCCAATTTAAACCAGAATACCCCATTTAATCCTCCCATGAAAATTGCACCAACTCGCATCGCGAAATTGCCATACCAGCGACGCTTTTTAAGTGCGGTAACTGCTGTTTTAACCAGTAGCTTCATCAGCCAGCTTGTTTTGCCGTTTATCGAAAATCAACCAGCATTTGCCGAAACATCAGCCTATTGCCAATTATCCAAACAGCAGGTAAATCAAAAAGAAGACTTACGCCGCGCCGCACTCTCAGGAAAGCCAGAATCTCAACAAGCATACTTTGCCGTTTTGAACAAACACGCACGAGAAATAGCAGAATGCCGCCAAAAAACTTGGCCAGAAACCCAAGCAGTTTGGCTGCGTTTGTATCCCTGCGATGTCAGACCCGGAGAAATCGATCGAGTATTAGACAAAGTTATCAACAAAGGCTACAATCAAGTCTATGTCGAAGTATTTTATGACGGTCAAGTGCTGCTTCCAGCAGCCGACAATCCAACTGCTTGGCCTTCAGTTTTGAGAAATCGCGGCTACGAAAAATACGACTTGTTGGAAAAGGCGATCGCCAAAGGCAAACAGCGAGGTTTAAAAGTATACGCCTGGTTATTTACCATGAACTTTGGCTATACCTATTCTCAACGTTCAGACAGAGCACAAACCCTCGCCCGCAACGGTAAAAATCAGACAAGTTTGACAGTAATTCAAGACGCAGGTTTAGACGACCAAACCGGAGAAGGTCACGCCACACACGCCTTTGTTGACCCCTACAATCCGCAAGTAAAGCAAGACTATTCCTTGTTAGTAAATCAAATAGTTAAGCGTAAACCACAAGGAATGTTATTCGACTACATTCGCTATGTGAGAGGAGTTGGAGCGGCTTCCGTTGCTACCAAAGTTCAAGACTTATGGATTTACGGTTCAGCATCGCAGCAAGTGCTTTTGCAGCGAGCTAGCAATCAACAAGGTCGAGATTTAATTCAGCGATATTTGACCAAAGGATTTATCAATACTAATGACGTTCAAGCAGTAGTAAAACAATATCCTACCGAGCTAGAACCTCTTTGGCAAGGACGAGTTCCCCGCCCGATTCCGATAGCAACTCCAGTTTCTCGAAAAGAGAATCCCACATCAAGAGCAGCTTCAAAAACTCCCGCTACTAACAAGCCAAATACTCCAACACCAACTCCAACACCCACGCGACCACTTCCCGATACTGGTATTCTACAAAAAGACCTCTGGCAACTGAGTATTGGTCACGCAGTCCAAGGAATTTTAGATTTTTTCGGAATGGCAACTCAACCTGCTCAAAGGATGGGAATTCCTGTAGGAGCAGTGTTTTTTCCAAATGGAAATCAAAAGATCAATCAAGGGGGATTTGATTCAAGATTGCAGCCTTGGGACAGGTTTCCGGCTTCCGTAGAATTCCACGCGATGTCTTACGGAAATTGCGGAGATGTAAGCTGTATTGTACCGCAGGTGCAGCGGACTTTGAGTTTAGCACCTCCAGGAGCAAAAATCATTCCGGCGATCGCCGGAGATTGGGGGAAACCTCTGAAAAATCGACCGTCTTTGGAAATACAAATGCAGGCAATTCGGTCTGCAACACCGCAAATTAATGCGGTGAGTCATTTTTCTTTTGGGTGGCAAGAACCGGAGGATGAAAGGGCGCGGCAAACTTGTCGGTTGTAGGGTAATTAGTTGTAGAGATGCGATTTGTAGCATCTCTACAAGAGGCACTTTGTGCGATAATATTTGAAAATGTTCTTTTCTGTTAGGAGCCGATCGTCATCCAAGTTTTATTAGGACAATATGGGATTGTAATAAAATTCAACACAAAGGAGTATTTCCTATGGTAAGTCAGCCACAACCATATCAACAAGTATCCAACCAAGATTCGATTGATGACTTAAATTTGAGTCAAGAAGAAGATAACGGTGATGAACCTTATGAAACAGACAGATTGATATATGACCCTGAAAAAATTAATATTTTTACCAAAGAACCAACTATTGAGCAACTCCTAAGAAGAATCGATGAGGCAGCTCTTGACTTAGCACCAGACTTTCAGCGTCATGCAAACATCTGGAAAGATGACGCTAAAAGTAGACTAATTGAGTCGATCCTGATTCGGATTCCATTACCAGCTTTTTATATTGATGCAACTGATGAAGATAAATGGCTGGTTGTAGATGGATTGCAGCGCCTATCTGCTCTGAAGCAATTTATGAGCGATAAAACACTTAGGTTATGCGGACTAGAATATTTAACCAATTTTGATGGCAAAACTTATGATGAAATAGAACGCCGATACCAGCGTCGCATTCAAGAAACTCAGGTGACAGTTTATTTGATTGAAAAAGGTACGCCTCCTGAAGTTAAATATAACATTTTTAAACGCATTAATACAGGGGGATTACCCATGACCCCCCAAGAACTTCGCCATGCTCTTAACCCCGGGAAGGCAACAAAATTTTTAGCTCAACTTGCTACATCTAATGAATTTGAGCAAGTGACTAATCTCAGTAAGTTGCGTAAAATGCGGATGGACGATCGGGAATTTATACTTGGTTTTTTAGCCTTTACACTTACATCTTATAAAAACGATCAATCCGAGAAAAGAAATTTGTTTTTGAGTAAGGCATTATCTAAAGTAAATAATATGCCTGAACTAGAATTAGAAGTAATTGAAAATGATTTCAAAAAAGCTATGGTTGCAGCATGGGAAATTTTCGGAATAAATGCCTTCCGTAAAATATCCCAACATCAAACAAAAAAGTTTCCAATTAATAAAGCACTATTTGAAGTTTGGTCTGTTAATCTTAGTTTGCTTAGCGATGATCAAATTGAGATTTTGAAGCAACGAAAGGAGAATTTGATTGAAAAATTTAAAAATTATGTAGATAGCGATCGAGATTTTTCGACTTCTATCTCTCAAGCAGCGGAAAAAATAGAGTACAGATTTATGATAATTGAACAAATAATTCAGGAGGTTCTGGCATGATTACTTCGCTACACTTGCTCAACTTTAAACCTTTTGCAAATCAGTTATTAGAATTCAAAAAACTCACTTTGTTTTCTGGTTTAAACAGCACTGGTAAATCTTCTGTTATGCAATCGCTCCTACTGCTGCGACAATCTTATCAACAGGGTTTGTTGCCAGAAAAAGGGTTGGCGCTTAATGGCGATTTCGTGAATATTGGTACTGCTCAGGACGCACTTTTTGAGGGAGCAAAAGAGGACTTAATTGGTTTTGGGATTGTTTGGGAAAACAACAGCAAAGCGGTATGGCGTTTCAAATATGACAGAGAGGTAGATGTATTGAGCATTGACTCGAAACCAGTTAGCTCGGAAGTGTATGAATCGAATCTTTTTGGCAATAAATTTCATTATCTTCAGGCAGAACGGATCGGGCCACGCCCATTTAATGAAATGTCAGATTACCAAGTACGACAGCTTGGTCAACTCGGTATCAAAGGTGAATATGCTGCTCATTTTCTTGCCATTAATGGACAGAAAGCTATTCCAAATAGTGGTCTCAGCCATCCAGAGGTAAAATTAAAGACTCAAAGAGACCTATCTTCGGCAAAATCAATGGATTTAATTGACCAAGTTGAGGCATGGATGGGAGAAATTAGTCCGGGTACGCGCCTCAAAATTGATGCCAAATCTGATGTTGATTTGATGAGTTTTCAATATTCCTATGGAGATAGTAATCCTTACCGTGCAACTAATGTGGGATTTGGAATTAGCTACACTTTACCAATTATTGTAGCGGCACTTGCATCAACACCTGGTACAATTATTTTAATTGAAAATCCAGAAGCGCATCTCCATCCCAAAGGACAAGTTAAAATGGGTCAATTATTAGCTTTGGCAGCTAGCGGCGGCGTTCAAGTTGTGATAGAAACTCACAGCGATCATGTCTTAAATGGGATTCGTCTTGCGGTTCACGGGGGTAAACTTGACCCGAAGGACGTTCAGTTGCATTACTTCGAGCGTCAAAATCAGGAAGGACAAGCTGTCACTGATGTAGTATCTCCTAAAATAGATCGCAACGGACGAATTGATCGCTGGCCGGATGGTTTTTTTGATGAGTGGGACAACAGTTTGGAGATTTTGTTGGAACCTGCGGTGGAAGGAGAGTAAACGATGGATTTGGAGATAGTATTTAATGAACTATCCGTGCGAAATCTTGCTCCTGATATTTCTACAGCACAACAATGGATGTCAGAATTGATTAGTACGATGGTTGCAGCTAAACGGTGTGGACTGAAGGGTATCCGCACTCAAGCAGATTTTCATGCTATGGTACTTGCAGAAAACTATCCTCTTTCTCGTTGGCGTAATGATCATGAAGTTAATAGAGAAGAGCGGACTTTTCTGAGAACTCTGGCAACTAAAGCTCCTTTGTCCGTTGATATTCCCAATCTAGAGATTAAAATAAAAGCTGAAAATCCCGATTGTGAGTTGAGTTTAGAGGGTAGACAAGCAGAAGGTTTTAAAGTTGCTTACTACCTTGAAACATTGACAATTAGTCTGAAGTCAGAATCGCTGTGGAATAGCAGTCGCATCAAGTTAGAATTGATCCAAATTGATGAACAGGGAGAGCTGATAGAAGAAAGTGTGGAGGTTCTTCATGCTAGTCATGACAATCATGTTCTTGAACACGCTGATTGGATTCAGAAACGTCAGCAAACAGCGGTGGTTGATGGTTTAGAGCTTTGGAAACGTCGAGTTGAGTTATTCTCCAGTCTAGAATTTTGCGATCGTGCTAGCGAACAAATACAAAGCCTTATCGATCCCAAAATGTTACGACAAGTTGTCAGAAAGTTATTTGAGCTTGATGAATTATCTAAAAGCTGGACAGACGGAGCACTAAATTTAGATAATCTTCCTAGTAAGGCATCTCCAGAGAGTGAGTCAAGGCTTAAGCAGTTTAGAGAGCAACTCAATATTCAGTGTCTTGACGGCAAAAAGCGTATTTTCAGTTTGCACATCCGCATGACACCGGGAGCTTGGCGACTCCATTTCTGCACGGAATTAGGGCCGAGAAAGATAATCATTGGGTATATCGGCCCTAAAATAGAATGATTTACAGAAAATTTTCCATCGTAAATCTCAATCAACCGACATCTCAACAAAATTAACTTGTTCTGCATTTCATCCATGTTTTGCAGATTTTAAAACGTCTGAGTCAACTTCCCGACTAGCTAAAAAAACCATTTTAAGTTATCTTTCAAAACAGACAATATCTAATATCTCAAATTTCAAACTGGTGCGATTATGGTAAATTACTGGATAGTCGGAACTTTAGCAATAGCTTCTGTCTGTTGGGCAGAAATCATCCGAGACTTTTATCACGTCGCGTCTCATTATTGGTCGCCCCTGCAAAAGCTGCACACTTGGCATCACCGGGTTTTTCGCCCCAATTTGACTGCTGTAAGTGAGGAAATTTATAAGCAAGCACACTGGCGTCACGATGTGCCCGAAGCTGCGGCGATGATAATTTTGGGCTTGTTGCTGTGGGTTTTAGCCTATTTTGGGCTACCGGAATATCACTGGGGTGCAGCAGCCGGTTGTATTTATACTTTAGGCTTTTTGTTGAGCGCGATCGCCCGGGCGATCGGCATCAAAGGCGCAGACGAATTAACCGACATCACCCACCAACCGGGAGACTTCCAAACTATCCCTGGCAAATGGTTTGTGAATAAACCTTACCACTGGAAGCATCATTTCGATAATCAAAATGCTTACTATTGCGGTACTTTCACCTTAATAGATCAACTTATGGGTACAGCACTTTCTCTCAAAGGCAAAACTGTAGCCGTCACCGGTGCATCGGGAACTTTAGGACGTTTGCTTCTCAAACACCTACACAAAGTGGGTGCAAAAGTTATCGCCCTATCCTCTGGAAATGAGGAAATTAGTTTGAATGTAGACGGCGTAAATTTGCCTGTAAAAACGGTAACTTGGCAAGCTGGCCAAGAGGCAGACTTAGCCCTATTGTTAGAAAAAATTGATATTCTGGTCATCAATCACGGGATTAATGTACAGGGATCGAGAACCGGAGAGGCGATCGCCAATTCCTACGAAATTAACACTTTTTCGGCATGGCGGCTGATGGAACTATTTTTCTTAACAGTCCGCACTAACGAAAACATCGCTTGTAAAGAAGTCTGGATCAACACTTCAGAAGCAGAAGTAATTCCCGCTGTCAGTCCTCTGTACGAACTCAGCAAACGCGCCTTGGGAGATTTAGTCACCCTGCGGCGGCTTGACGCGCCCTGCATCGTTCGCAAACTGATTTTAGGGCCGTTTAAAAGTAACTTAAACCCGATCGGTATTATGTCGCCAGATTGGGTAGCCCAGCAAATTGTCAAGCAAGCTAAAGCCGATGCTCGCAATATCATCGTGACAATTAATCCTTTGACTTTTATCGTTTTTCCAGTTAAAGAATTCTTTGTTTCTCTCTATTTCCAACTTTTCAGCAGGAAAGCGATTTCAGAAAGCCAAGCAGCTATGACACCGGAAAAATCCAGTGTTAGTGCGAAGATTAGTTAATTTTAAATCGGGTAGCACCGGAATTAATATTACCCGCAATCAGGACACGGCAGTGCCGTTTCCCTACAATTAATTGGGGTAGGGACACGGCAGTGCCGTGTCCTCCGTTTCTATCATCACCACCGGAATTACTATTACCCGCAATCAGGACACGGCAGTGCCGTTTCCCTACAATTAATTGGGGTAGGGACACGGCACTGCCGTGTCCTCCGTTTCTATCATCAGGAGTGTTACCGGAATTGATATAACTAATTGCTAACCTCAGCCATTTCAATCACGTGGCCGTCATAATCCTTGACCAAAAAATTCAGCGGCTTTTCCCGGCGAATTTTATAACTAATGCCGCGAGTTTGTACCCTCATCAATAGCTGATCCAAACAATCGCGATCGAAACAAACATGACGTTCGCGATTTTTTTCGCCTGCGCCAGCCCCGCTAATGATGTGCAGTTGGGTATTTTTCATCAACTGATACCACAAACCCTCGGGACTCCCGAGGGTTTGAGAGCTCGTCGATCTCCCGACATTCGGGGACAAATACAGCGGATCGATACCAGTCGTCCCCAAGGTTTGCTCGTAATTGTAGTAGTAGTGCAGCGGCACTTCTGCTACGGGCAGGCTTAGCATACCTTCATAGAACTCTCTGGCTTGCCCGAGATCCGATACCATCACCGTGTGTACCTTCGGAGCACTGGTGAGAAACATCCACATTGCCCCCGCATAGGCGGCCAGCAGCATCACCATAATGCCTTGAGTCGAAAATAGGCTGTCCAGGGGCAGGGAGGGTAAGAAAGAGCTCAAGTACAAAGGCCCAAGTCCAAAAGCAATAAAACTAACGACTAGAGTCATGAATTATAAGAAAGGGTAAACAACGAAATTTATGAAGATTGCAGTCGCGATCGCCCGCGAGACTTAAACTATTAGCTTGGCATCTATGTTAGCAAAAACTAGCGGTTAGGCCCTACCTGATGAAAGTCTTTGTCTACGGCACCCTCAAACCAGGTGAGTGCAACTACCTCCGCTACTGCGAGGGAAAGGTTGTGGATGCTTGCCCCGCGATCGCCCGGGGTGAACTTTTTGCACTGCCGATCGGCTATCCTGCGATGGTGGCCGGAGATGGGACTGTCTCCGGTTTTCTCCTCTGTTTCCCAAATTCGGCTATTTTGGACGATTTAGACCGACTTGAGGACTATCATCCGCTGCGGGAACCGACAGAAAATGAATATCAGCGGCAGGAAATTGAAATCTTCGATCGACACATCAAACCTTTAGGGACGGCTTGGGCTTACTTCATGTTACCCGATCGCGTTCGTTCCCTGGGAGGCATCTGGCTGCCCCACGGCAGGTGGGAAAATCGGTTTTTCACCTGATAAAATCGTTAATGCCGATTAGATTGGTAAATTGCCATTGCCCCGTGGCAGGAAATTGAAGAGACATCGCAAATATCCAAAAAATAGGCAACAAATGCGTTAGCGTTAGCAAAGCGATCAAAGATGAAAGCGATCAAAGATGAAAGCCCGCCCCTACGGGGGCTACGCCAACCAAGAGGATCGCGCCTTCTAATTCTACTAGCAACCAACTCCGCTATTAAGATGCGATCGCCCTACAATTCGCCATTCAAAGCCGGGATGTGTTCCCAGGATCTATCCACCTTGAAAAACCGCAAAAAGCCCCTTTTTTTAGGGAGCTTAGCAACTTCGGTGATTGCTCAAAACAGAAATCCTACTGCGCTTTTGGCAATGATTTTTGAGGGCTTGCTATAGCAGCTTTGGGAATATCCATTATCGGTGCATTCACCCCAAGCATCAAATCGTTAGGATTAACAATCTCGACTAAAGGCTCGTTCAAAGCCACCACCAAACCGTCAGATTCAGCAGGAACGGGCGATCGAGCAAACTCGGGGGCAAACATTTGGCGGCCGGGGGCGACACCAGACACCACCGCAATCAACAAAGCTGCGATCGCACCTCCACCAAAAAGCCAAGTCCGTTTCGTCTTACGTTGTTCCACCTGCTGCAAAACCTTCGCCGCCAACTCCTGTGCAGATTGTTCCGCAGCAGGCACCGGCATTGCCTGAAAACCCTGCTGCATCATCATCAGTCGCGAGTACAAACCCTTCGTCACAGGGTCATTTGTCAGCCAGTCCTCAACTTGTCGGCGTTCTGCCGCCGTCACTTCGCCGTCGATGTAGGCACTCAGCAATTCAAAGCGATCGCGCATCATAGTAGTTACATTTCCCTGGGGATAGTTGTTGTTAGTTTTAGTTTCAGCGAGTGAATCCCCAAGACCTTGCTGATTCTGCTTTTTATCGGATTCAAAGTTAGAATTCATATTTCACATCACTTGCTCAAATTGGGGGAAGCACAGGCTTACTATTAGGATGATTTACTGCTTATTTATATTTTAAAATAGAAGTTTTGATGTCACAGCAAACATCATCAAATCTTCTCGATTCGCCTCGAAAATCACCCTTGCTAATTACCGTCGAGATATTTTTGCAATTGCAACTGCAACCTTTGGCGAGCTCTAGCAATTCTCGACTTGACAGTTCCCAAAGAAACTCCGGTCATTTCTGCTATTTCCTCATAGGCTAAACCTTCGATTTCTCTCAAAACAATTGTCGTGCGGAATACTTCCGGCAAATCGGCGATCGCCACCCGCAACTCATCGTAAAATTCTCTAGTGGTCAAATCTTCATCAGGCCCCGGACTGTCAGCCGGAATTTCCCAATCAATCTCCCCATCTTCCAGAGCACGAGGTACGTCCAGAGACAGCGGAGTTCGCACCCGCTTGCGCTTCCGCAACTCATCGTAAAACAAATTAGTGGCGATGCGGCTCAGCCAGCCTCGGAATTTAACAGGCTCTTGCAAGCGGTTAACATTGCGGTAGACTCGAATCCAGACTTCCTGAGCCAAGTCTGCTCGGTCTTGCCAGTCAGGGGCCAAGTGATAGAGAACCCTGTCTACGTGGGACTGATACCGTTTCAAAAGTTCTGAAAAAACAGTGGTCTCAGGTCGATTTCCTTCCTGACACCGCAACACCAAGTCATAGTTAGAGAGTTTTTCGGCTGGCAATTGCACTCTTTGAACGGTCGCCACAACCGCAGACCAGGACACAGAAATAAAGTCGCTCATTTGTGGAATTAGCTCATCGAACATTCCACTTTTTTTGACGCTGGGCGGACGCGATCGGTTCCCGTACTCAGGAAGTTCGATCGGCACTCACATCATTAGACAGTCATTGACTACTGAACTAATGCTCGACCACCTCGCACGCTCCAATACTAACCCAACTACTCGAACCATCGGCCCAATGTTCCTTTTTCCAAATCGGTACATTGTGTTTGAGCGTATCTATGGCGTACTGGCAAGCTGCAAAGGCCTCACCCCGGTGAGGACAGCCAACAGCCACCAGTACGCTGATTTCTCCCACCTGCAAGTCTCCGACGCGGTGGTGAATGGCGACTCGATTGACATCGGGCCATTGGCGACGGATTTCTGTAGCGATTTGCTGGAACACTCGCACGGCCATCGGTTCGTAGGCTTGATATTCTAGGGAAACCACAGCTTGACCGTCAGTTTGATTGCGGACTGTACCGCTCATCATTACCACGGCTCCGTTACTGGCGTCGTCTGCCAAAGTGTAGATTTCCCCTACAGATAAGGGAGCGATGGTAATGGCAAAACTATCTTTAGCATTGTGTTGAGGAATATTGTTGATCGCCAGAGCTGCGCCAGAATTCATTGGGTCAAAATAGTGCTGGGGAATTAACCTTACTTATATTGGCACATTGACACCAAGCAAGTGCGATCGATCGATCTTGCATCTTTGTTGGGGACACACAGGAGGCTAATCTCGATCGCCCCGAACTTCTGCACCAGTGCGATCGGGTAAAATATAACTCACCCGAAGAAAATTAAGATTTTAAAGATGAGCAGGAGACTTGTTCGATCGCATAAATGCCGATCGGGCTGTAGCAACTCAATAGGTAAGGACACCAAAATGAGTCGTCTCATTCCGAAGTCGCTGCAAGCAATCTCCAACCCTAAGCGATTACTTCGTTCCCTTTTTAATGACACAGTTTAAGTTTAATTCTGCCCTCCTATTTATCCGCAGTGCTCAAATTTTTAGCAGCAAATGTAAACTTTATTTATTTTTTTGTTCAGGAAAGCTACATTAATGGCATGATATACCTGTGCAGGGTTCAGGCAATTTGGCGAATACTCAGTAAAAGCAAGACCGTAACGCCCTCTTGTGCCTTTTCTGACACATAAGTTAATGGTTTTGGCTATTAATTGAGGTTTTGACCTAAGTCTGCACCAGCAAACATTGATAATCATCACGAGGAAACTATGGAAGCACTAGCATTGAGCCACTCTTTTGTGGCTTATGAATCTCCAGAGTCAGAACTCCAACTCAAGTCGTTAGACGAGCTGGGCTTGAAAATTCCTACTTCTGCATTGGTAGGCGTTGCAGGTATGGCAGTAGCTCTATCTGTGATGGGTGTCGCTGGCGAAGCGCAAGCAAGTTGCCACTACTCCCGCTGCGGCCATAAAAGCCATCACAGCTACGCCGAAGTTGCAACCAACGGCGGTCGCCTGAATATCCGCCACCGGCCCAACGGCTGTTCTCATGTGATCGGCAAGTTATACAATGGAGACAATGTGAAATTGACTGGTCGTTACAAAAACGGCTGGGCCCAACTCAAAGGCGGCGGCTGGATATCTGCGTCGTGGCTCTCCTAATTCTTAACTAGAGAAACTTACATTTCTAGAAAGAGTGTTAATCGTTATTCGGCCAGACCGGGTAACGATTATTTTAAAGGGGCGATAATCGAGCCGGAAAATAATCGAAGATCCGAAATAAATCACTAACAACTAACAACCTACACTTTACCGCCACCAATCAGGTAAAGCAAGGCCATCCGCACGGCGACTCCGCTCGTAACTTGCTGAGAAATCAGGCTAAACTGCGGATCGTCCATCAAATCCGAACTAATTTCCACGCCGCGGTTAACTGGGCCAGGGTGCAACACCTTCACATCCGGCTTGCAGAGTTTTAGCCGATCGCGCGTAATCCCGTACAAAGAATGGTACTCTCGTAAACTCGGCAGTAAATTCTCGCTCATCCGTTCCTTTTGCAGCCGCAAAGTCATCACAAAATCAGCATCAGCCAAAGCAGGTTCAAGCTGCCAATGCAAAAATAACTTGCCTTCCCTACCGTCGCCACACTCGGCAAACAACAGCGGCAACAAAGTCGGCGGCCCGGCAAGGTGAACTTCCGCACCCGTTGCCGTTAAACTCCAGATATTAGACCTAGCCACCCGCGAATGCAAGATATCTCCCACCACAGCAATTTTTTTGCCCGCTAAAAGTTTGAGTCTCGGACTTTCGGCATCTAACAGAGAACAGATAGTAAATAAATCTAGCAAACCTTGGGATGGGTGTTCGTGCTGACCGTCTCCAGCATTGAGAACGCTGACTCTAGAACCCAAACGATCCATTTCCGAAGCAATCGTGCTGGGAACTCCGGCTTGTTCGTGGCGAATCACCATCAAATCCGTTCCCATCGCCAGATAAGTCTTAGCCGTATCCAGAATAGTCTCCCCCTTGGTCAGAGAAGAACTGCCGGGGGTAAAATTCAGCGTATCCGCCGACAGCCGCTTCGCCGCCAACTCAAAACTGTTGCGAGTCCGGGTAGAGGGTTCAAAAAACAAATTCGCGACCACTTGACCCTGCAAAGCTGGCACTTTCTTGGTGCGGCGGCCGAGCACCTCCCGAAAACTGGCGGCAGTTTGCAGCACCGTGTCGTATTCGTCGGAGGTAAAATCAGCCAGAGTAAGAATGTGTCGCCTTGTCCAAGTCATACAATTTTAGATTTTAGATTTGAGATTTGCTGAATTAGGATGGTTGACTACTCTCAGCTCTTTCATAGACTGAGATTCTTAGAATCACTTCTAAGGGTTTCTGCTTCATAGCAACCGCCATCAAAGCTATTGCTTATCCGGTCTTACGTTCGCTCCACAGACTGACACTGCTAGACCAGCAGCCAGAATATTTTTTGCAGCGTTTACATCACGATCATGCTCTGTCCCACATTCAGGACAAGTCCAAGACCGGATATTCAACGGCAGTTTTTCAACAACGTGACCACAATGCCCACATCGTTTAGAACTGGGAAACCAACGATCAATCTTGACGAAGTTGCGGCCATACCAGTCGCACTTATATTCAAGTTGCCTGACCAATTCGCCCCAGCTAGCATCACTAATCGCCTGAGACAGTTTCTGATTCTTGACCATATTCTTCACAGCCAAGTCTTCGACGGCGATGGTTTGGTTTTCACGCACCAATCGAGTCGTCAGCTTATGGAGAAAATCTTGCCGTGCATCACTAATTTCTGCATGGACTTTAGCGACTTTAAGACGGGCTTTATAGCGGTTGTTCGACCCTTTCACTTTACGGCTCAAAGCCTTCTGAGCTTTTCTCAGTTTGCGACGTTTCGCCTTAAAGCCCTTCGGATTGGCAACCTTTTCACCTGTACTCAGCGCGACCAAACTCGTAATACCCAAGTCAATCCCAATTTGGTTAGGAGACTCTGGCAATGGTTCAATCTCGACATCCACCAACAAAGATACAGTCCATCTGCCGGAGGGCGAGAGCTTCACCGTAATAGTGGAGGGTTTCGCACCTTCGGGCAGGTTACGACTCCACACAATGGGCAAGGGTTCGCTGGACTTGGCCACAAATACTTGCCCGTCCTTGAACTTAAATGCCGACTTCGTGAATTCCGCACTACCGCCATTGCGTTTTTTCTTGAAGGTTGGGTATTTGGCCCGTCCCGCCCAGAAATTACCAAAGGCTTTTTGGAGGTGTCGCAATCCCTGTTGGAGTGGCACACAGCTAACTTCCGAAAGAAAACTGAGGTCGTCCTCTTTCTTCCAGGTCGTCAGTAAAGCCGAACTTTCAACGTACCCTACTCGTTCTTGCCGTTCATACCAAGCCTCAGTCCTTGCGGTGAGGGCACGGTTATAGACAAGCCGGGTACAGCCAATCGTTCGTCTCAGCAAAGTTTCCTGCTCAGGCGTTGGATAGAATCGGTACTTGAAAGCGCGTTGTGTCATACTCACATTATAGCAGCTATTTTGTAAGAGTACCACAACAAAGAAAGAATACGGGGACTGAAGTCCCGCGAGTCGTTTACCACGAGCGGGCTAAAGCCCCGCTTCCGTTGGGCGCTCTGAGTTTCCCACTTACCGAGATTTTTTTATGATGGGTTTGGAACTTGCCGGAGGCGGACTCGCGTCCGGCCGCCTAGAATGTTCGATCGACCATCAGGGGGATTCCAATCAACAGTATCCAACAATTTTTGACCACCTTTGTCGCTGGTAGAGTTATAATTTGTTCAGGTAGTTCAGACCCCATTATCAAAGCTTTCGCCAGCGTCGAAACTCAAACAGGTCTGGTTTACTCGCCCGAAACCCGAAATTAAGCTGTAGCAGCCACATGGCAGTAATTGCAGTTTCTCGCAAAGTCAGCTTTGTCAAAAACAAGCCGAACCTAGCCCTTGCATCTGCTACTATGTTGAAAGAATCGAGGCGGCAAACTTCCCACCGCCGATCGACAGCACATAACGAGACGTTTTAAAGATCATTAATTCTTTGAAGTCGCTCTAGACTCTTCAGTCTTGCTTATAACCCCTTGTCAAAACGAACTGTGTTAAGATACAAGTTGAATATGTAGCTTCCCGACAAAAATCTACACGTATCTTGGCGAGACTGTTCTTGGCGAAACTGCGGTAAAAAGTGTGAGCTGGGAAGTGGTAATTACACAAGATTTAAACAATTCAAGAGGTATTATGGGCCAGCAGGTTATACAGCCGATGGTTAAGTTCCAACGTCAGGTGCAATCTCTCGTTACGTCTGACATTATCAAACCGACAGACAGCATTTGGAAGATTGCTCTGCTATACGGCGACGAATGGCCGTACTGGAAACAGCAACTCCTAGAGTTTGACTTTTCCATGCAAGACCCCGTGGGCGAGTTGTTAGCTGTAGAAGGTTGGGACGAGGAATAAGACGACAAGCAAAAGCAGGAAAATTAGGACAACCAGAATAGTCAGGAATTGAGTATTGAGAAAAAATAACTTATTCCTTCTTCCTTATTCCTTCTTCCTTCTTCCTTCTTCCTTATTCCTTTTTCCTTCTTCCTTCTTCCTTTCTTCTTCCTTCAACATCTATCAAAGGCAAGCTGATAAAGACTGAGCTAATTGTTTAGCGGTTTGAAATCGATCCCCAGGCTTAGCAGCCGTCGTTTTCAAGATGATATCTCGTAATTTTGGTGTGAGGGTGGGAATATTTTCGAGCTTAAAACCATAACCTCCAGCTATCTTACCGTAATACTTCTGAGGGCTGCTTGCCGTCACCAAAAAAATCAAAGTAGGCCCAATAGCATATAAATCCGATTGAGGAAGAGGCTGCCCCCGGTCTTGTTCAGGCGCTGTGTAACCTTCAACGCCGATGCGAGTGCCGGGGGGAG
>JANMLZ010000133.1:0-11537 GCA_031372825.1 Cyanobacteria bacterium OTE_58_metabat_593
TTTGGGCGAATTTTTTTAAGTTTTTTTCCGGGGGTGTTGGGTTTGCTGGTGTTTTATTGCGCTGGGGCTTTGCTTTGTTTTTTTTAAATTTTTTATTGGGTATTGGCGATTATTTTGGCTGTGGGGTGGGGGGGCAGGGGGGCACCGCCCCTACGTTTGAAGTTGAGTTGAAGTCGGGGGAGAGTTTTAAGTGCGATCGCCTTTTACTCGCTACAGGTAGCAATCCCTCTGGTTTTAAATGGGCAAAGGAGTTAGGTAATACTGTAGAATTGCCCGTTCCTTCTCTATTTACTTTTAATATTGCTGATAGCAGAATCAAAGATTTAGCCGGAATTTCTGTACCTAATGCTAAGGTAAAATTGCCAGGAGCTAAATTAGAACAAAGCGGGCCTTTGCTAATTACTCACTGGGGTTTGAGCGGGCCTGGTGTACTCAAACTTTCGGCTTGGGGCGCGAGATTTTTACACGATCGCCATTATAAGACGAATGTCCTGATTAATTGGCTCCCTCAGTACAATGCGGAGGTTTTGCGGCAGCAACTGGTAGCTGTCAAATCGCAGTTGTCGCACCGGTTAATCGTGTCTAGCTGTCCGTTTCCGATGCCGCGCCGCCTCTGGGAACGTTTGACAAGTTCGATCGGCATTGATGACCAAAAACGCTGGGCTGACTTATCCAATAAGGCGATCGATAAACTCCTGCTAGAACTCGTTCAAGGCGAATATCAGATTGCTGGAAAGGGCGCATTTAAGGAAGAATTCGTCACCTGCGGCGGTGTCAACCTCAAAGAAGTCGATTTCAAGACAATGGAAAGCCGCCGTTGTCCCGGACTTTTCTTTGCGGGGGAAATCTTGGATATCGACGGCGTAACGGGCGGTTTCAACTTCCAAAGTGCGTGGACTACGGCGTGGTTGGCCGGAATTGCGATCGGCAAATGATATTATGAAGCAAGAAGGAAGATTGGCAGCGGATTTTGTAACGGATTTAACGGATGTAAGAAAGATTGGCAACGGATTTTGTAACGGATTTAACGGATAGTAGGAAGAAGCATAATTTAATTTTTGCAAATTACTGATTACAAATTATGACGGCTATAAAAGTTCCCAAAGTCATTATTCAACCGCCGACATTCAACTCAATAGAAGCAGAACGTCGCCACCGGAAACAACGTTTAGCGGCCGCTTTAAGATTATTCGGAAAGTTTGGTTTCAGCGAAGGAATCGCCGGACACATTACAGTCCGCGATCCCGAATACCTCGATCATTTCTGGGTTAATTCATTTGGAATGCACTTCAGTCTAATTCGAGTCAGTGACTTAATTTTAGTCAACCACAAAGGCGAAGTTGTGGAAGGAAATAAACCCGTAAACGAAGCAGCTTTCGCCATTCATTCCCAAGTGCACAGCGCCCGCCCCGATGTAATCGCAGCAGCCCATGCCCATTCTCCCTACGGCAAAAGTTGGTCGAGTTTGGGTCAGCTTCTCGATCCGCTGACACAAGATGCTTGTTCTTTTTACGAAGATCATGCTTTATTTGACGATTACACTGGAGTTGTTTTGGAAATCGAAGAAGCTAAACGAATTGCCAAAACTTTAGGTGACAAAAAAGCAATTATTTTACAAAACCACGGACTGCTAACAGTCGGTGAAACAGTAGATGAAGCAGCTTGGTGGTTTATTGCGATGGAACGTTCTTGTCAAGCGCAGTTGATGGCGCAAGCAGCGGGAAAACCGATTCCGATAAAACCGGAATGTGCGCGTTTGACACAGCAGCAAGTTGGATCGCATCGCATGGGATGGTTTAGCTTTCAACCACTTTATGACATGATGGTGCGCCGGGAACCGGACTTATTAGATTAGCACATGATATCTGTAGGGACACGGCGCTGTGCCGTGTCCCTACTGCTGCTGCGCTGACGCCGATTCCAACCAAGCTATCAAATCATTTTGACTGGTAAAATCTAGCAAAATTTCTCCTAAATCATCTAATTGTTCAGGTGATAACTGCTGGATGCGAGTTTGAATTTCAGGTAGGATTTCGCCTGTGCGCCGCGCGATTTGACGCAATATCAATCCTATTTGACCTTGAATTAAACCTTCTTGACGGCCTTCTTGACGGCCTTCCTGACGGCCTTCTTGACGGCCTTCTTGACGGCCTTCTTGACGGCCTTCTTGACGGCCTTCTTGGCGGCCTTCTTGGAAGCCTTTAATAATAGCACCGCGCTGGTCTTCAAAGAACATTTCTCGGTTTTCCAATTCTTGCAGCTCCTTAAGGGTCAAATTAGCTCTGTTAGCGAGCGAAAAAGCGGTTTGAATTGCGGCCACTGATGCAAATTTTTCCGGCATTTCCTCGAATTGAGGAGCATTTTTGATAAAATAGATCCAGCTTTGAATAAGGTTTTCCACTTGTTCCAGTTCTTTGTTGAACTTTGGCAGTTCTACAAATACTAACTCTATTTCCCTGTTATAATACTCGAAGTTTTCTTCGAGTTCTTTGAAAACAAAATGGGAAACAACTTTTTCAGTATTTTCAAACAGAATAAAATCAGTAATTGTCAAAGCAATCAGAGGATTTAATTTGGAGTATCCTTCCCTCGGTCTAAGTTGAGTTGCGTAAGTTTTGGCGGCATTGTACACTACTCGCTTAGTAAAAGCTTCTACATTGAGTACCTGCATTTCAATAATCACAGTTGTGTTACCTGTGATTTTTGCTTTAACATCCAGGTAACTGTCTTTTAACCCAGTAACGCTCGGTGCAGTGTAAGGGTCAATAATTTCTAAGTCTTCAATGGTTGGCTCTGCGTTGTAGAGCATAGCGTTGAGGAAGCTAATCAAAATTTCTTTGCTCTGAGGAGAACCAAAAATTTTTTTGAATCCAAAATCTGTTTTAGCGCTGATGAAAGACATAATTTCTAATTAGTAAGGGTGTTTAATGATAGTAATTATATCACAAAATTCCTTCCATTTCTAAGTCCTCAATTATCTGCAAACCGCGCGGATCGCCGACTCGCAAAAGTGAAGATTTAGCATCTTCCCGTACGCCCATATCTTGGTCTTCTTCTAAAGATTCAATCAAAGCGTCGATCGCCCCAGCGTACACTACATTATTCGGCAACTCGCGGGCCAGTTGCCCGATCGCCCAAGCAGAGTTACTTCGCACAGCAGATACAGCATCTCCCCGCAGCGATTGAATCAACGGCGGAATCGCTGCGATTACGACATAGTAACCAGCTTTTGCCATTTGACCCAGAGAACTCGCCGCCCACAAACGCACCGCCGAAATATCAGTTCTCAAAGCATCAATTAAAGATGGCAAAGCGCGGTAATCGCGACAATTTCCTAGGGCCCAAACTACCCCTTTGCGAACGTAACCGTTCCAATCGCGATTGAGCTGAAGAATCAGCGGTTCCACAGCATCGGGACTCGGATTTCGCCCCAAAGCATAAGCCGCGCTCACCCGCACCAAGGGACAACCGTCTGTCAACAAATTAATTAAATGCGAAATTGCTCGATCGTCTTGCAGTTCGCAAAAAGCCCTGGCCGCAATCATCCGGTGCTGAGGTTCCGGGGATTCCAGCAAAGGCAGCATTTCCTCTGGATCTGGCAGCGGGGGTTCGGATTCATCGAATTGATCCAAAGGGCTTTCCAGTTCCGTGTCAGTATCAAGGGCGTTGGGATAGTCGTTATTGTTCATAAAAAAACTTTACCGCACTGAGGCTGCTCCTCAGCAACTCAGTTTGGTGTTAGTTGACTGTTAACAGTTAACAGTTAACTGTTAACTGTTGTTATTTGTGAGTGGCCAATAACTAATAACTGATTACAGAGATTTAATCATCCAAACAGAATGGCTTTGATAGCCTAATTTTTGATAAAGATTCATCGCCGGTTGATTGCTCAGAAAAACTTGCAAACCAATTTGCCGATCGCCTCGAAGCCGCGCCCAATTTTCAGCATGAATAACTAAAGCTGCACCGAGCCCCTTTCTGCGGTGTTCCGGTGCTATGTACAGCAGAAAAATGTGAGAGTGGCGCGCTCCAGTAGCTTGGTCGATCGCATTTCCCAACCACAAACATCCCACCACCGAGTTAAGATTTTGGGCGGGAGATTTGGGATTGAGATACTGCGAGGGAAGCGCGGGGAAAATTTCTTCCCCTTCCGAGCCGTTTTTTTGGCACTCTACCCACCAAACCGGCGTCTGTTTAGAAAAATACTGCTCGACAGTTTGAGCCAAATGTCCCAATTCCCGATCGGGATAAAGCTCTCCGTAAGTCCGGTGCAGGAACTTTAGCAGTTTTGCCCGATCGAGGAGAGAGCCCGATCGTAGCCAGTAGCCCGGTATCAGCTCAGCCGACATCCGCTCAGCGGACACGGAAAGGGGAATAACTTAGCCCCAAAAAAATGGGATTTACCGAGGCCGCTTGCTTTTGCGGGATCGATTCCTCAATCGGTGCCGGGGCCGCCATGTCAGCCGGCAAAAAGATGCGAGCGCTGACTGCTACCAGAGCCGCAAAAAATACTAATACCGCTATAAGTGGAGCAATGTATTGACGAATGATAGCCATAACCGCAAAAGAAATATTTTTGAGTTGATCTTCTCAAGTGTACCATACAAATCTTGTCAGTTATAATGACTGGCACTGGACAATTAGCTATGATGTTGAACGATCGCAAATACCAACAAACACAAAATATAATATGAGTGCCTCACCTGCTGTTTATGAAGCTCTAGCTAAGTCAATTGTTTTTTTGAATCAAAAGCCCAACGCGCAAAATCAAGTTTCGCGTTTCCTCGATACAAACCGCTACTACATCGATCGCATATTCGACGACCGAGAAACAGGCTTTTATGCGATCGGCTTCGGTTCCTCCGACCCCAAAACACCGCCAGCCCTCGTATTTAGAGGTACAGATTTCATCGACGGCGACGCTATATTTTCCGACTCCAGCGACATTGGCTTACCCGAATTTGAAAACAACAGAGATAACATCAAAAACTGGCTGACACAAATCGGTCAAGATACTGCTAAAAACCCCAGCAAATTATTGCCAGATGTCATCGGTCACAGTTGGGGCGGAGCAGTTGCTCAAATTGTAGCCAGCGAATACACATCAATCACCGGCGACATTTTTACTTTCAACTCTCCGGGAGTATCAACGAGTACATTCAATACTTTTCGGAGAAACGTCAGTAGAGCCGGCAACAAAAATGTCAATCACTACATTGTCAGCGGAGATTTTGTCAGCTTGTTTGGCGAAGCATTTATACCAGGGAAAGTATTTATCCAAAGTTTTACAGACCCGAGTATTAATCCCTCGACTGTTTTAGCAAAACATCGAACCGAAAATTTGTTAACGACTCCCCCAGCAGATTTCTTCCAGAGGCAAATTTCCATCGAACAATTAAACAGCCCAGACTTTGCTTATAACAACAGCGACTCAGATTTTAACGAGTTTATCCAAGCGATAAATTTCCCCCTTCCAAATGTGTCAGTCGCAATCAGAACCAGAGCAGGTGCAGAGAGTTTGAGAACAGCGCCAGAATTTTCTTTTGTGCAATTAATCAGACAAATGCAATTCGGTTTAGCTCCCTTGCAACCAAATTATTTATCAGGGGACAATCGCAACAATACGGCGACCGGCGGCGCTGGAGAAGATACAATAATCGGCAACGGCGGCAACGATACTCTTAGAGGAAATCGGGGTAATGACAGCATTAGCGGCGGCGATGGCGACGACTTCTTGTATGGTGGGAGAGACAACGATTATTTAGATGGTGGCGACGGAAACGATTTGATTTCCGGCGAATTTGGCAACGATTTTTTAATTGGCGGCGCAGGGCGCGACCGCTTTGTATTAGAATCCGGCGGCGGAGCGGATGTAATCGCCGATTTTAAAGATAGTGAAGATTTAATTGCACTGTCGCGGGGTTTAACTTTTGCTCAGATTAGAGTCAGCCAAGGTATTGACGGAACTCTAATTACTATCCCAATTACTGGCGAAATTCTTGCTACTCTCACAGGCGTGGTGGCGAGCGACATTACACGCCCAGATTTTGTGCAGCTTTAGTCCGAAAAAAGCTTATAGTTTGGTCAGCGCTAAAACAAGACGGGTTTTGTACCAAAATTGTTCGTCAAAACGGATTTGTTGCTAAACCCGCAACTAGAAATAAAATGCTAGATTAGAAAATAATATTGTTAATAAACGCCGCTTAGTGTAAAATAAGTTAATAGCTTAAAAAGCAATTACCAATCTAACAACAGGAAATCCTAAAAATATGCCATCCTCTCCCGCCGCTTACGAAAATATAGCGAAGCAACTTGTTTATATAGATAACAACCCTCAGCTTCAAACTTTAGTTCAGGCTGGTTTGACGGCTGCTGGCTACCAGATCGATCGCACCTTTGACGATCCCGGAACTGGATTTCACGCGATCGGCTTAATTTCCACCACCCCAGACAAACCACCAGTTTTAGTATTTCGCAGCAGCGACTCCCTCGTAGACGATATTGCCAACGCAGACAGACGCGGCGCCGGTTTCAACCAATTTGAAGCTAACAAACAAGCCCTAGGAACTTGGCTGACACAAATCAGTCAAGACATAACAAAAAACCCCAGTCGCTTGCCCCCAGACCTGCTGGGACACAGCTTGGGCGGCGCTTTGACACAGCTAGCCGCAACTGAATTCACATCTGCGATCGGAGATATTGTCACCTTCAATTCTCCCGGAATTGCTCAAAGTACAGTCAATACATTTAAGCAAAAAGCTGGCGCCAGCAAAAATGTCACCCATTACATAGTTAGTGGTGACTTTGTAAGTTTGGGAGGAGAAGCTTTTATTCCCGGAAAAGTAGTTCTTCAAACATATACCAATCCGATTATTAACCCGCTATTGGTTTTGGACAAGCACACCCAAAACGGTTTGTTAACTACTCCTCCTCCCGGTTTGACTCAGACACAAATATCTGTAGACCAGTTAAATCGCCCTGATTTTACTTTCACAGATTCAGATTATTTAGAGCTATTAGCTGGTGTAGAATTTGCACTACCACCATTAAGAACATCGCTACAGTCGCGCAGCAGTTTAGAGCAATTAAGAACCGCTCCGGGAAACTCCTTTATCGGAAACGTTGTGGCACTAAAAGCTGCTCTTGATCCATCAAAACCTAACGAATTAGTAGGCGACGATGCTAACAATACA
The DNA here is from genome assembly GCA_031372825.1 of Cyanobacteria bacterium OTE_58_metabat_593. Classification (GTDB taxonomy): domain Bacteria; phylum Cyanobacteriota; class Cyanobacteriia; order Cyanobacteriales; family Microcoleaceae; genus Microcoleus. Next base: position 7,194 of record JANMLZ010000133.1, read on the forward strand.
GCCTTTGGTTTAGGAGGCGAAGATATTATCATTGGCAATGGCGGAAACGACACTCTCAGTGGTAACGGTGGCAACGATATTATCAGCGGTGGCCTCGGCAACGACTTGCTATTCGGAGGCAAAGGAGATGACAATTTGAGCGGTGGAGAAGGAGACGATACCTTGATTGGTGGATTGGGTGCGGATCTCTTAATTAGCGGTGCTGGACGCGACGTATTGGTGTTGCGAGCAGGTGCCAGTCCAGCCACAATTATAGACTTTCAACCGGGTCAAGATTTAATCGGTTTAAGCAGAGGTTTGACCTTTAACCAAGTGAAAGTTAATCAAGGCGAGGTTTCAACAACCATTGAAATTGCCAGTAACGGTCAAATTCTTGCTAATATTCCTGGTCTCCGCAGGAGTCCGCTAACAGCTAGCGATTTTATTACGATTTAGTTAGCGGCAATACAGATATTCGTTAAGGACACAACAATGTTGTGTCCTTTTTGGGTAAAAGTTCATATTAGCAAGACTTCCGCGCCGACTCTATCTGTAGGGTGCTTGTGGCGCACCTTATATCGTTTCCTGCATCGGAATTAATATCAACCGAAATTAGGACACGGCAGTGCCATTTCCCTACAATAAATCACGGTAGGGAAACGGCACTGCCGTGTCCTCGCTTGTCATTCCGGCGCAGCCGGAGTTGATATTAATCTGAATCATCCAATCCCGGCCTCGGCATAGATGCTAATTTTGGCTCATCTTCTAGCGGCAAAAAGAAGATTGTCAACATACCCGGGATCACAGCCAGTGCGCTCATCAAGAAATAATTTTGATAGCCAAGATTCGCCTGCAAATAGCCGCTAAAAACCCCCGGAATCAGCACTCCTGCGGCCATGAATGCGGTGGTAATCGCATAATGGGAGGCTTCATATTCTGGGCGAACAGTCCGCATCAAAAACACTGTATAGGCTGCTACGCCAAGTCCATAGGTAAATTGCTCGATCGAGTTTACGGCATAGGCCCACTCAATCCCCGGTTGATTCATTGCCAACAGCCAATACAGCACGTTAGTAGAATTTTGCAGAATAGCCGTCGGCCACATCCATTTTTTTAGTCCTTGTTTGGCAATCAAATAGCCACCTAACAAACCACCAACTAACAGAAACATCACCCCTAAAGTACCGGATAATAAGCCCATATCTGAGGTAGAAACTGCTAATCCTCCTTTCTCGACTTTATCCATTAAAAATGGAGGAGCCATTTTAAAAGTTAAGGCATCACCCAATCTAAAAATTAAGACATAAGCGACAATCCAACCAATTTTTTCTTGCTGAAAATACGTTCTAAATGACTCAATGAAGCTGATGGTTTTTCTCGGTGTACCGACTTCGATATCATGACTTTTAGGATAGGGCAGATACCAGCGCTGAAACAAATAAATCAGCACAAATATAATCGCGCAAATGCCAAAGGCTGTCGCCCATCCATACTGAAGCGCTGACACCTTGAATGATGAACCTAAAAATGACAGGGAAATGTCCTGATATACTTTGGTATCGCCTCCGGTTCCAGTGACTAAATGTTTTTCTGCTAGCTTACCGGCGAAGAAAACTAATATACCGCTACCGAGAATGACAGCACCTCTATAAGCGGTGTTGCGAACACCTACAAACAAGGCTTGTTGGTCTTTATTCAGCGTGTTTAAATAGAATCCATCAATGGCGATGTCGTGAGTTGCGGACACAAAGGCGATCGCAGTCAGGATGACCACAGATATAATGATAGCCTGGGGCATTAATACACCAAAGGCTAGGGCAGCAAACAGAAAAGCGCAAATGATTTCGGTGTTTAAAATCCACTTGCGTTTAGTTGAATACATATCAACTACGGGGCCCCACAAACCTTTTAAAACCCAAGGAAATGACAACAGACTTGTCAATCCGATCAATTCGTTGCTGGTTCCCATACCTTTCAAAAAAATCACCGACATTAAATTAACGACGGTGTAAGGGAGACCTTGAGCGAAGTATAATACGGATACCCACAATCCAGCGTTATGCTTTTTTTCCATTGCAAAGATATTTTGGCTAGTTACTTATTTGGTTTACTGAGTGCGATCGGAATTTTCCGGGAAACCTCAACCGCTGGCATGACAAGTATATGACATTGCGAGTGATTATTTGTGATCATTGAGTTATTGTCTATAATTTTTATTATGTTCAGTAGTTGCTTATCGATAAGTTTATGATTAGTTGAGAAAAAGCCGATTCCGTATCCTTGACATTTCAAGAAAGTATCCAGAAAATAGCATTTGATGTTTAATTAGCAGAACTTATGCACTTCGACAAAGAAACCGGGTTTTTTACCTAATCTGTCGGTAACAACGAAGTATTGTCGTAAAAAACCCGGTTTCTGGGCCCCATGCGTAAGTCTTAATTAGCTTTAACAACTGCGAAGAGGTACGATCGCATAGTCCTCCATCGCGCGTATTTTGCAATACCGATTTTACTTATTTGGCCACTTAATATACCATTGTGCGAAAATGTCAACCGGACTCTCAAACCAATAGTCCGTAAATGACAGTTAAACGCTCCCTCACACATTTCTGATGCGTAAACCCAAAACATTCTTTTTGTCAAGTCTGTTCTCGATCGCCTTAACAATCAGTTTTCTCCTGACTCCGGGCTGGTTTCCTTCACGCACGATTGCAACTATGCCCCCGCCAAGCCAAACCTCAGAATTTCGCGCCTTCTGGGTGGACGCATTTAATCCCGGCTTCAAAACACCCCAAGAAGTGACAAAATTGATCGCAGACGCCAAACTGGCCAACGCAAACGCGATCGTCGCCCAAGTCCGTCGTCGAGGTGATGCTTTTTACACCAGTGCGATCGAACCACGCACGATCGATTCCAATGTTCCCGCCGGTTTCGATCCCCTCCAAGATTTGATTGACAAAGCCCACGCCGCAGGTATGGAAGTACACGCTTGGATGGTAACGCTACCAGTGACTTCGGGCGGCAAACTCCCCGCCGGCCACGTTTGGCAACAACACGGCCCTAATGCCCCAGGAAGGGACAATTGGGCGATGCTGACTTCGAGTGGGGAAGCTAAAGGTTTCCTCGATCCCGGCCATCCAGATGCTTTAGATTATACCGTTTCCGTCTATTTGGACTTGCTGAAGCGCTACGATGTGGACGGCGTACAGTTGGATTACGTGCGCTACGGCGGGCCGGATTGGGGCTACAATCCTACTTCGATCGCGCGTTTCAACCAGCAAACCGGGCGCACTGGCAAACCCGCCCCCGCAGATCCCGCGTGGATGCAGTGGCGGCGCGATCGCGTGACGGAATTAGTGCGGAAGCTTTATGTAGAAGCCCTGGCAATTAAGCCGCGAGTCAAAGTGACGGCGGCGACTATCGCCTGGGGTGACGGCCCGAAAAATGATGAAGCTTGGTATAAAACGCAACCCTACAGAGAAGTATTGCAGGATTGGCGGGCTTGGTTGGAAGAAGGAATTATCGACATGGCGATGCCGATGACGTACCAGCGAGAGTACAAGCCGCAGCAGAAGCTGGGTTTTGACCACTGGATCGAGTACGCTAAAGACCATCAGTACAACCGCCAAATTGCGATCGGGCCTGGTAACTATCTCAACTATATCGAAGACACTCTAGGGCAGATTCGTCGGGCTGAAGCGCCTTCTGCGAAAGGAAATCGCGTTGCTGGTACGGTGCTTTATTCCTACGCTAGTACCAATATTTACAGTAACGTTGAATTGCGATCGGGCGGCAGCGGTAATTTGCCTCGCCAGCCTTGGAAATTCCTGTTGCAGAGCAATGATTGGTTTTATACGGCGCTGTCGCAGCCTAGTCAATACGTTGATGGCGCGACGGGTAAAACTGTTGAAACTCAGCCTGTGTGGGCGACTCCGGTGGGGATTCCTGATATGCCTTGGAAGTCGCGGCCGACTTTGGGTGCGATCGCCGGAATGTTGCAAAAGTGCGATAGAACTTGTGACGGTGCGAATTTGACATTACAGGCGATCGGTGACTCGGGCAAGGTGCGTCAACTGCGGGCGGATGGTAAAGGGTGGTTTGGCGCGATCGAGCTTTCTCCTGGAACCTATCAGTTAAAGGTTGATGGTAGTCAGATTCAACAAACAGTTAATGTTGTCGCTGGTGGAGTTGCAAAAATCAATTTCTGAGCCTCTTAATCAGTAGGATATACTCGTTCCCAGGCTCTGCCTGGAAACCAGTTAAATATTAATTCCGGTTGCACCGGAATATAGAGGAGACGGCAGTGCCGGGTCCCAACCCAAAATATTTTTTGGGCAAGGCACAGGCGTGGACTAAATTAGGCAAA
>JANMLZ010000162.1:0-37810 GCA_031372825.1 Cyanobacteria bacterium OTE_58_metabat_593
GTGTGCTCCCATGAGATCTGCTTGGAGGCCGATTTGATTGCGATCGCGACAAGCAACTTGACAAATCGGCTCTATTCCGTGCTGCAATAAAATCACCGAAACTGCTAGCGGACACATTCGCAGCACTGCGCGACTGCCATCGGTAATATTAATGGCGTGAACTCGGTTTTTGAGCAGTTCGGCCATTACCAGAGTATGAGTCATATCGCCGCCTTTTGGCGGGGCAACTTCGGCGGTAATTATAAATTCTCCGGGGGTGGTACAAGCGGTGCGAAAACGATTCATAATTAGTTGACAGTTGACAGTTGACAGTTGACAGTTGAGAGTTGACAGTTGTTTTGTTGCTGACTAATAACTAATGACTAATAACTAAACAGGTAAAGAATAACCGAAAGCTGTCTTAACCTTAGTTAGAGTTTGGTTGGCAATAGTTTCTGCTTGTTCTTTTCCTCGACGCAGTACAGATTCTAAATATCCCCGATCGCCCATGATATCCTTGTATTTATCCTGAATCGGTTTCAGGGCATTAATTGTCGTCTCTGTCAGCAAGGGTTTAAAGTCACCCCAACCCATGTTTTCACACTCTGCTGCTACTTCTTCCTTGGATTTGCCGGAAAGCAGGAGATAAAGTGTTAGCAAATTTCGAGCTTCGGGGCGATCGCGATCGTCGAAAGTCAAGCCGCGCACGGCATCGGTTTTGCAGCGCTTGATTTTTTTGCTAATTGTATCTGGTGAATCCAATAAATTAATTCGACTCAGCTCGGAAGGGTCAGATTTGGACATCTTGCGAGTGCCATCTGTCAAACTCATCACTCTCGCGCCGTCAGTCCGAATCAAAGGTTCTGGAAGTTTTAAGACTGGATTTTCGGGCGTGCCAAATTGGTGATTCAATCTATTTACCAAGTCGCGGGTGAGTTCCAAATGCTGTTTTTGGTCTTCTCCCACTGGCACTTTGTCGGCATCGTAAAGCAAAATATCTGCTGCCATTAATACTGGATAATTTAGTAATCCAGCATTGACATTTTCGCCTTGTTTAACTGCTTTTTCTTTAAACTGAATCATATCTTCGAGCCAGTTAATCGGCGTAATACAGTTGAGTAGCCATGCTAGTTCTGTATGAGCCGAGACGTGGGATTGTACAAAAATAGTAGAATATTCTAAGTCGATGCCACAAGCTAGATAAAGAGCGGCGATGGTGTAGGTGTCTGAGGCTAGGGTGGCGGGATTGTGGGGCGCGGTAATTGCGTGCAAATCGACTACGCAAAAGTAGTTTTCGTACTCACTTTGACCTTCTACCCAGTTGCGAATGGCACCGAGATAATTGCCGAGGTGTAGGTTGCCTGTTGGCTGAACTCCTGAAAGAACGCGCTGTTTGCTCATGAGGAAAGAAGGGAATTGAAGTCACATTCTCTATATTGACACGTTATTTTGATTTCAGATACTTTTTGTTGAAATTCACTCGGCGGTTGAAACCGCGTCTACACAAACGAAGTCCGCCTTCGCGGACTGAAGAATTAATTGGGTATTTAAGGCGGATTGTTTTTGGAATTACGTTTAAATCCCAGCCTTAAAAAGCTCGCTGTCAAGTGTCAACTGTCAACTGTTTTTCGGTTTAGTGCGCCACCAAGTGATGCCGGCTGCGAAAAGGGCGATCGCGCAACTTAATAAAAATGAGAATACGAAGGGATGCAACTGCATTAAAAGAGGAATTTTATAGTTTTGGACTGTCTGGAATACTTTGTCTGTGCCGCTGGATGCTGCGATGCCTCCGGCTGCTAAACCTACGCCGATCGCCTGTACTGTGCTTTGCAGGCGATCGTCCCGATTTTTCTCTTTGTCCTCGCTGTTGCGGAGTGCGAGTTGGTTGGTGCGATCGCTCCTGGCTTGTTCTATTTCTACTATGCCGCGAATTGAGGCGATCGCCTGTTCGATTAAGTTTGTGCCGTGGCGGAAATATCCTAAGTCGCCTGCTATTTGCGATCGCACGTAAGGAGCCGTTTTTCTACTGAAGTTATTTAATATAGATAGTTCTTCCTTATCGATTCCTAGTATATCACAAATTTTCGACAAAATGTCAATGTAATTGTTAAGATTTAGGACGATTGTATTGTCATAATCTTCGAGTTTCCGCAGCAGGCTAGTATAAGTTACAGCTTTGCTGAAGAGTTGCTTCAACTGTTCCTGAAATTCCTGCAATTGGGTGGCAGTTAAGACGGTTCCTCTGGAAAATTGATCCTGCAATATCTCCATATTTTTCTCAATAATGCGGTATTCGCGATCGAGTTCGCGGTAAATCAGGCGGCTGTCTTGAAAAGCTTTGATAATTTTGTTGCGGTGAAATAGCAGGTCGAGTATTTCTGCCTGACAAGTGTTAAAATCCTTGTCGGTTTGTTTGTCGGAAAGCAGCCAGACAAGCAGGTGGCGGTAATTGGCGGTATTGCTAATTGCACCGTATTCAAAAATCGGACTGCCAAATAATTTACCTGAACGATAAAAAACAGGTGGCGAGTCGCCTTGGAATAAAGCATCGCGACATTTATCGGCGAGGGGTTTGAGGGAATCTAAATTATCTGAAGAGTTTTCGGGAAGCCATCCGGTAACTAGGAGAGTTTGACCTAAAAAACGATCGTCGCCGTTGATGAGTAAGGCTCGATTTGGATTGAATTGCTGGATGAAATCGACATCTAAATTATCAGCAGTGCCGTCTTCCGGGCAACCTATATTTAACCAGAAAGCATAGCTGTCGTGAATTTGTAGCGGTTGGGCAAAACCTTCTATGGGTGGATTGCTGTTAAATCTTAGTGCGACATTTGGCAGTAAATCCTCGCGGTAGCTGTGAGATTTTGGCGGGAAAACTAGCTTGGGTGTTAGCTTTTGATTGGTGAAGTTGGCGAGGATATTCTCGCAGTGTTTCCACAGAGGATTATTGCTGCCCTTACTGTCATTTTGCAGTTGGAAAGCGTATAAATAGACATTGGGGGCAGAAATTTTGTCGCTCATGTTATTGGGGCGTTGGCTATGAATTGGGAAGGCGTTTTTTGAGGTTTTCCGGTAACTCTGGATAACGGTTTGATAGTTTTGGTTCTTGCTCTTCTTTTTTGGTGGGTTGCGGTTCTGGTTTTCTATCTTTAAGCAAGTTTCTGATCTCATCCGTGATCTTAGGATATTTTTTACACCAATCGCTAATAACCACCGCTACTTCCCGATCGGATTTATCCGCCATCTTGGATATCGCCTTATCAAGATCGTCTAAAGCCTCAACCGCGTTCCACAGTTCAAATAATTCGGGTTTATTTTCAAAGACTTGGAGGAATCCGTTAATGAATTTTTCGTCTTTTGTCATTACCACTTCTTCATTTGTCATTGTTATTTACTCCTGTTATTGTCCCACTGCACAAAAAGCTGCCCAAAAGTGAGGGGCTTCGTAAGGCTGATAATCGTCGTCGTAACCGTAGGCGAAGCTATCTTGAATCGTGGTTTTATGTTCGCGACTCAGCAACTTCGACGCTTCCACCCATTCTAGCAAACCTTTAACAGTCACACTCCGCAGCCACAACTGAGACTCCCGCAAAGCAATGGCCACAGGCGGGCGAGTTTCAGACAGCAAAAGTTCGTAAAACTTAATCATCAAAATCGCGGTAGATACATCATTGACAGCCCACAAAGTGCTAATCACATTCGTGGTTCCGGCGTACAAAAAACCGCTAGGCAATCCGATATACTCATCAGTGGTATCTCTAATATCTGTTAACCCAGTTTCGCAGGCGGAAAGCGCAACTAAACGGCACTTACTTAACTGCAAATCGAAGATTTCTATCAGCGTCAGGCATTCCGCAATGTCGAAGCTTTCGCCTCGGGGGGAACGAATATAACTTTTGTTTTCCGAGTTAACTTTATTGCTGGAAATTTTTGCGCCAGCTAGGATTAATGCGGATTTTTCGGGATTGAGAAAGTCGAAAAAGCCGTGACAGGAAAAGTGCGCGATGTCGGCTGTTTGCAAGGTGGTAAGTTGTTGTTGCAATTCTGTTTTGCTGGCTTTTTCGCGGATTAATACTTCGGCGGGATTGAAGGATTTGGCAATTGCTTCGACTTCGATGTCGGTGAAGTCTAAGTCTTGGGTGGGGTTTTGGATGGCAAAAAATCTGCTAGGTGATGCGCTTTCGGGGCTGGAATTTACTCGCTGAGATAATTGCAATAGCTGGCAACTGGGGGTGTATCTGATGCCGCCTGGGAACATTTCGAGAAGGCATTTTGTTGCTGCTGTTTGGCTTTCTGGTTGTTTCCTGTGGCTGGGGAGGGCGTGTAGGGGAAATAAATGCAGGTACCGGAAGGGAACTAAGATTAGTTTTTGGCAGTTTTCGGGGAGGCGGGCAATTATTTCGTCGATGTGGAGAATTTGAGCTAATTTTTCTAGGCGGGTTTCTAGCTGGTTTCTCCAGTTGTCAGTTTCTTCGGTGTATCCGTCGATATATTCCTGCTTAAACTTTTCTAATGCTTTCAAGTCTTTATAAGAAGATTGCCAGATATCGGGTTGGATGGAGTCGCGGGCGATAATGAAAACTTTAAAATGGTTTCGGGTAATGTACCATTCTAAAATTGCTTCATTTTCAGCTAATAAAGTGCGAATTTTGGCAAAACTAATAGGTTGTGGCTGTAAATTTTCCGGGCTGCTGCGGGATTTGTGAAATAATTCTACTAGGTTGCGGGTTTTGCTGCGTTCGACGTATTCTAGGGCGGCAGTATTGTTTCCCATTTCGAGGCAAACTTCTACCATTTCCTGATAAATCATATTGTATTCTTCAGCTAATTTATGTTTGTCGGCTTCGCCGCCAATAATGATGTCCCTCCGCATTGATTCGACTGTTTCAATGGCAGAGTTAAAGGTATTGTAAGCTTCTGGGAGTTGGGAATTATCCCGGTAGGCAACTCCGAGATTATATAAGCTTCGAGTATGGTCGATCGGAAATGCCTCGCGGGTGCAAATTTCTAATGATGCCAGAAAAGCAGCGATCGCCCGTTCCAAATTCTCCGCTTTTTCCCCTCTGATTCTGTCGCTGTAGACAAAACTCAAATTATTTTGAGTCGTTGCCCATTCAAAGGGAAATGCCTCGCGGGTGGTAATTTCTAATGATGCTTGATAAGCAGCGATCGCCCGTTCGATATTCTCCGCTTTTTTCCCTCTGATTCTGTTGCAGTAGGCATTCCCCAAATTATTTTGACTCCTTGCCCATTCAAAGGGAAATGCCTCGCAGGTGTAAATTTCTAATGATGCCAGACAAGCAGCGATCGCCCGTTCCAGATTCTCTGCTTTTTCCCCTCTGATTCTGTCGCTGTAGGCAAGGCCCAAATTATTTTGAGTCCTTGCCCAATCTTCAGGAAATGCTTCGCGGGTGCGAATTTCTAATGATGCCACAAAAGCAGCGATCGCCTGTTCTAGATTCTCAGCTTTTTCCCCTCTGATTCTGTATAAGTAGGCAGCCCCCAAATTATTTTGACTCCTTGCCCATTCAAAGGGAAATACCTCGCGGGTGTAAATTTCTAATGACGCCAGAAAAGCTGCGATCGCCCGTTCCAGATTTTCAGCTTTTTCTCCTCTGATTCTGTATAAGTAGGCAACGCCTAGACTATTTTGAAATCTCGCCCACTTTTCTGAGTAAGCTTTGCGACTAACAATAGTTAATCCACTCTCCAGACAAGCAATCGCTGCCTCTAAACTATTTGCCCGACTGCCTTGTCGCAGGTTATAAAAGCTCTTACTCAAGCCGTGTAAAATATTCGCAACATTGTAGGCTGGTTCTGCATCTAAGGTTGTCAGAGTTTGTGTTGCCCACTCTCGCAAAAACTGGGCAAAATTATCATCTATTAATTCTAGGTTAGCTTGCAGGATGGGGATTTCTTCTTCGCTGGGACAGGTGAAGAGAGAATTAATCAGATTTTGATAAGCTTGGTGGCGCGCTTCGTTCATTGCTGACAACCCATGTTTTTAGTATTTTACATTTTATGCCAGTGGAAAACAAGGAGAAAATCACGAGCAAATTAAGGTTGGGCGGTTAATAAAGCTATTCCCTCTTTACGAATGTTCCTCAATAAAGGCCCGTTGTAGTGCGCGAACCGATTTTCGTCCATAAATAAACAGCTAATCACTTCATCATTTTGGAGAGACAAGTCTGCCCGAATATGGCTGATTCTTTTGATTTCTTCGCCGGGATTGACTTCCCCTTTGAGAACTACCAAAACATCAATATCTGAGTCGGGATGTGCGTCGCCCCGCGCTTGGGAACCGTAGAGTACCATTTGGGTGAGACGATCGCCATACAGGAGCTCGAAGTGCGATCGTAATTCAGTTAAAATGGTCTTGAGTTTATCGTTGATTTTCATAAATAATATCTGGTGGTTGAAAGCCCCTGTTTTTTTACGGAGGAGTTGGCGCTGATTTAGGATGTTTTCCGGCGTAGTAAACAAGCACTTTGCGTTGGTCTTCATCGGGTACATAAAATACTCGATCGGAACTTGTGACTTCATATTCCCACGCACCTTTATAAATTTTGCCTTTTAACGGAAAAACTCTCTTCGGCTTTCTCACCATCGGGCTATTGCATAAGTCCCGATAGCAGCGACGAGTATTCTCAGGGGCGCGTAACAATAAAGCTTCCCAATCCCGGTTAACCCTTCGGTTTTTCGCTACTACTAGCCAGGGCGATTCAGGTAATTGCGCGGTAATTTCGGCTGCATTTTCTTTGGCAGATGGGGGTGTAGGAGGTGCTGTAAGTGATTCTTCAGGGGGGATTACTAACTCAGAAAGCACGGGCACAGGTGCGGGAAGTTCTTCAGGGGAAACCGCGCTTTCTAAATCATCTGGAGTGGGTGGAGTGTGCGTCATACCTGAGTCGATTCAGTAGTGCTTTCTATTTGAGGTGGCGTCAACAATACTTCGTCAATTTCATCGCTGAAAGCTGCTGCAAGTTCCGGGCTAGAAAGTGCGATCGCGCTTTCGTGCCATTCGTGAATTATAATTTCGATCGCACTCCACGCGCCAGGTTCCGACTCCGCCAGTCGGTAAGCTGTTTCTAATTCCGCCATCAATTCGCACAGTTCATCCGAGTCAAATACTTTCAGCCACCCATAAGGATTGTCCGAACTAATTGCTTCTCCCAAACGCAGGCGGTAAGCAGCCGCCATCACTTCAAATACTGTCAAAGAAACAGTTGCAGCTTTTACCCACAGCGCCATCTCCTCGCGCCGCAGCAAAGCAAAATGTTGCTCGTTGCGAGTGATGGTAACAGGGTGTTCCATCGCCAAATCGAGAACTCGCCCCGGTTGTTGGTTCAATTCGGTTGCGGTGATTAATTCATCGCCGTAAACAAGGCGCGAAGATTCATTTAGCATAGTTTTTGCGCCGACTTGCGATTCGGAATGCTTGTCAATCTATGTATTGATTATAGACGTAATTAGACTCGATGGTTAAAACCGGGTCTACATAAGATTAGACTCGGCGGTTGAAACCGCGTCTACATGAACAAAGACATGATTGGACTCGGCGGTTGAAACCGCGTCTACACAAACAAAACCCGACGAGAGCGGGTTGAAGAGTGTACGGTTTCAACCGCCGTCTCAAAATAACAACTGACTGATTACATATCTGTCATTAATCTTGCCTTCCGCAACACAAATGTTAGCACTGTTTCTTGACCAGTAATAATATCAGCCCTACCATCCATTCCCGATTGAATCGAATACTGACGCGGCTCATTTGCTTGGGAACCTCCGAAAAAGTTACCACTAGCAGATTCGAGTTTTGTTAAATAATTTTGGTCTGGCTTAATCGAAACTTCGTAATACGATCCACCTAAATTATTAGCAGGGTTTTGAGGGGCGATCGCATCTGGGGCGATTTCGCTGACAGTGCCTTTCAATGTGCCGTAGTCGGGGAAAGGTAAAGCGGAAATCCTCATCTGCACGGGTTGGCCGATTTGGATGCGGGCGATGTCTTGGGATGTGACTTTGGCTTTGACTACGAGGGGTACGTCGCTGGGGACGATTTGGGCGATCGCACTTCCGGCTTCTACCGTTTGACCAGTATTGCGTACTTCTAATCTGAAAATTGTACCATCAGCGGTTGCACGGATCACGCTATTTTCGAGTTTTGACTCAATCTTATTTAGTTCTTTTTTAGCTTGAATCAATTGTTGTTGAATAGACGATCGCTTCACGAGCAAAATCCGTCGGCTTCTACCCAGTTTCTCGGCTACATCGGGCAGGGATGCTGCTAATTTTACCAAAGCCGATTCGACTAATTGCTGTTGGGCGGAACTTTCACCTTGAGTAGTCTGGAATTGGGCGCTGGCTAAAATTTGATTTTCCAAGTCGCGCAGTTGCTGATTGATTTGTGCTGCTGCTGTTTGAGATCCAGAGACTATTTCTTGCAACTGCTTTTTTTGATTTCCCAAGCTGGAAGCGTCCACAACTGCGATCGCATCTCCAGCTTTTACTGTCTGATTTTCGCTGACAGCAATGCTTTCGACGGTGCCTTCGGTTGCTGCTTGCACGACGCGCACTTCTCCGGCGGGACGGACGATCGCATCTGCTTTGACTGTAGCGCTGTATTTGGTGACGCTAGCGAGGGCGATCGCACCCCCAAACGTTGCCACCATCAAAATCCCCCCCAAAGTCGTCCAGCGGCTCACAGGGGGCAAAAATTGGTCGTTCTGAAAGGTTTCAGCAGGTGCGGGTTCGGGAATGTGGGGCATGGTAACAAGGGGATAACGGGGAGTTTGGCAACTGATTATGTAACGGATGTTAGGAAGAAGTGGATGTGATTTTATTCTGAGTTTTCCGGATAACAGGGATTTGTTAAGAAGTTTCAATCAAAATTCACAGGGTACGGCTAAGAATCCGTACAAATCTCCAGGATTAGCCGACAAACTTGCCTCGGATATTGATATGGCTCAAAAAACCGGGTTCTATTATCGTCACACGTAAGTATTGAATATCTAAATTAGATTCTAAAGGAGTTCGTCATGACGAAAAATTACCAAAAGTCACTGTTTACAGAATTAACTGATGCAGAGTCTGCTACTGTCAACGGCGGCGCTGTTATTAACGGTATCAGCGGTAGCAATGGCGATATCAGCAGCGATCGCAACATTAACGGCAGTAGCCAGGATCTCAATATGCTGTTTTTTGTACCGCAGCCCGGTCAACTTTATATGTACGATCCGATTCGCCAGCGCCCCTACAAAACTTTTGTGGTTTAGAGATATGTGTCTGGTTGTGCGATCGGGTAAATCTTAAAAATGTATCCGTAATATTCCGGAGAACGATCGGAATTTGAGAAACATACATTAGTGGTTAAACGATACTAGAAAGTTTCTCAAGTTTCTAGTTTATATTCAAGCAATTTCATCAACCCAAAGGAGTCAATCATGAAAGAAACTACAGACACCTCATTGTTTACTGAAATCACCGCCGAAGAGTCTGCCACCGTCAATGGTGGTCACTACTATTATTCCAACAACTGTTACCGTCGTCCTGTTCGCCGTCACGTCGTATACCGCCGGAATTGCGACGGTTCCTTCAGAACAGTTTACCGCTACTGGTAAAGTTTAGTGCTGTGAAACTGGAGCAATACTTTCTAGTTTATATTCAATCAATTTCATCAACCCAAACGGAGTCAATCATGAAAGAAACTACAGACACCTCATTGTTTACTGAAATCACCGCCGAAGAATCTGCCACAGTCAATGGCGGACACTACTATTATTCCGAGAACTGTTACCGCCGTCCTGTTCGCCGTCACGTCGTATACCGCCGGAATTGCGATGGTTCCTTCAGAACAGTGTACCGCTACTGGTAAAGTTTAGTGCTGTGAAATTGGAGCGATTGCTCTAAATAAATAAAGCGCCTCTAGGTTTGGGGTGCTTTATTTATTTGGGTGGTGATTTATGGCTGTTTTTTGCTGATTGGTTAGCCAGCTATGGGTATTGTCTTTTAGGCTCTACTCATTTGAAAAAATGCTAAAAAACATCCCTTTTTTCCCAGGAATATCATTCTACGGAAAACTAAATAATTCTAAGAACTATCCGGTGGTGCTCCAGCAAAGTGAAGAAGATTGCGGGGCGGCTTGTCTGGCAACAATTGCTAAATTTCACGGTCAGAATTTGACCATTAGTCGCGTGCGAGAATTTGTTGGTACGGGGCAACAAGGGACGACTTTACTGGGTTTGAAACAAGGTGCTGAGGCGATCGGGCTAAATGCGCGATCGGTGCGAGCAGCGGCGGCTATTTTAGACAAGCTGGATGAAGCGCCTTTACCGATGATTATTCACTGGAAGGGTTATCACTGGGTCGTTTTGTATGGAAAACAGGGGTCAAAATATATAATTGCCGATACTGGTGTCGGTATCCGCTATGTTTCTAAAGAGGAATTAGCCGAAGCTTGGACAGATTGGCTGTGCTTGCTCGTGGAACCCGATCCAGAGCGGTTTTTTGCTCAAGATGACGATCGAGCATCTGCAAGTTCCCTACAGAGATGGATGCGGCGAATTGGTATTTACCGCAAGATTTTAATGGAAGCATTTCTGCTAAATATGGTCTTGGGTTTGCTGTCGATTTCTTCGCCTTTTCTCGTTCAAATCCTCACCGATGATATCTTGGTGCGGGGCGATACGCAACTTTTGGCCAGCGTGGCGATCGCAGTTATAGTCATGAATCTTTTTAGCAGCAGTTTAGGACTGGTACAGTCGAACTTGATTGCTCAGTTTTCCCAGCGTTTAGAATTGGGATTTGTGATGGAATTCGGCCGCAAACTCCTGCACTTACCTCTGAGTTTTTACGAAACCAGACGCAGCGGCGAAGTCATTAGCAGATTAAGAGATATCCAAGAAATAAATCAATTAGTTTCTCAAGTCGCCATCAGCTTGCCAAGTCAATTTTTTATAGCTGTAGTTTCTTTTTGCTTCATGTTGTTTTATAGCAGACAACTAACACTTGCAGCTACCATTCTGGCTTTATTAATGACTGCTTCTACGATAGTCTTTTTGCCCGCGTTGCAGAAGAAGACGCGAAACTTACTTGTCCTAGAATCTGAGACTCAAGGCGTTTTAGTAGAAACTTTTAAAGGCGCGCTGACTGTCAAAACTACTAGCAGTACCCAGCAACTTTGGGAAGAATTCCAAACCCGCTTTGGTCGTTTAGCAAATATCACTTTTCGGACTACACAAATTGGCATTCTCAACAATATATTTTCTGGTTTTGTTGCCTCGGCGGGTAGCATTACCCTGCTGTGGCTTGGTAGCGGTTTAGTAATTGAGAAGGTATTGAGTATCGGTCAATTGCTAGCGTTTATCAGTATGAATCAAAATGTCACTACTTGGGTGAATTCTTTAGTAGGATTTACTGACGAAATGACTCGCGTCCAGACAGCAGCCCAGCGACTATCGGAAGTGATAGATGCTGAACCGGAAACCAAAAATGATATTAATAAACCTTTTGTGACTATTCAAAGCCGGGATGATATTTTTTGCAAGAGTGCTAGTTTTCACTATCCGGGAAGACTTGACTTGCTGGAAAACTTTTCTGTCACCTTTCCTGGCGGTCAAGCTATTGCTTTGATCGGTTATTCTGGTTGCGGCAAAAGTACGTTAGCTAAAGTAATTGCTGGTTTGTATCCGCTACAATCTGGTAATATTAGAATTGGTGATTATAACTTACAGGATTTGTCTCTGGATAGTCTGAGACAGCAGGTGGTTCTGGTTCCTCAAGAAGCACATTTTTGGAGCCGATCGATTCTTGATAATTTCCATTTGGGGAACCCAGATATTAGCTTTGAACAGATTGTCAAAGCGTGCAAAATTGCGGGTGCTGATGAGTTTATCAGCCAATTGCCGGATAAGTATCAAACTGTTTTAGGGGAGTTTGGAGCGAATATTTCTGGGGGACAAAGACAGAGATTGGCGATCGCCCGCGCAATTATCAACAACCCGCCCGTATTGATTTTAGACGAATCTACCGCAGGGCTTGACCCCGCAAGCGAAGCGGAGGTTTTAGAGCAGTTGTTGATGTACCGGCAGGGGAAAACGACGATTTTTATCAGTCACAGGCCGCGAGTGATCGATCGCGCCGATTGGATTATCATGTTAGAGCGCGGCAGGTTGAAAGTGCAAGGATCGGCTGCAAAACTGCGATCGATTCCCGGAGATCATTTAGAGTTTTTGCATCCTTAAGAGGACACGGCAGTGCCGTTTCCCTACCCCGATTAATTGTAGGGACACCGCAGCGATTGTCGTAGGGTGCGTCGCTATCAACAATCTGTCAATAAAATGAAAAATCTGGTAGCGACGCACCCTACAAAATATCGTTAATGCACTCTGCAAACTAGGGCGATCGCCTCTTGATTTTCCAGCACCAAGCCGTACTCCAAACCTTCAACAACGGCCTGACAAGAAGCATCCAAAATATTAGTAGAAACCCCCACAGTCGTCCAACGATCTTGACCGTTGCTAAACTCAACCAACACGCGAGTTTTCGCACAAGTTCCCGCACCAGAGTCCAGAATTCGTACCTTGTAATCTGTTAGGTAAAAATGTGCGATCGCCGGATAAAAATTCACCAAAGCTTTCCGCAAAGCTGCATCCAAAGCGGAAACCGGGCCGTTTCCTTCCGCACATTCCAAAATATTTGTTCCGTTGACTGACAATTTCACCGTAGCCAAAGCCGTACAATCTTCGCCAATCTTATCGCAGTGGACTTGAAATCCCTTAATTTCAAACCAAGGTTGGCGCTTTCCCAAAGCCTCCCGCATCAACAGTTCAAAAGATGCCTCAGCACCCTCAAATTGATATCCCTGACTTTCCAAATCTTTCAATTTTTCGAGAATTTGGCGGCAAGCAGGGTTTTTGCGATCGAGCTCAATGCCAAAAGTCCGCGCCTTTGCTAAAACATTACTCAAACCAGATTGATCTGAAATCACAATTCGCCGGATGTTGCCGATTTTTTCCGGTTCCAAGTGTTCGTAAGTCAGCGGATTTTTCTCAACCGCCGATACGTGAATTCCGCCTTTGTGAGCAAAAGCCGAAAGGCCGACAAAAGGAGCGTGGTCATCGGGAGCCAGATTGACAATTTCGCTGATCGATCGGCTAACCTGAGTTAGTTTAACTAATTGCTCATCTTGAATGCAATCATAACCCAATTTAAGCTGAAAATTAGGAATCAAAGAACATAGATTAGCATTACCACAGCGTTCGCCGTAACCGTTAATAGTTCCCTGTACCATTTTCACTCCTTCCTGCACCGCAGCCAAAGCATTCGCAACAGCAACTCCCGAGTCGTTGTGAGTGTGAATTCCTAGTTGAATTTTAGACTTGCTCCCCCCCTTAATAAGGGGGGGTTGGGGGGGGTGAATTTCCGATTCAGAAATATCCCAATTTTCTATTATTCCTGCCACATCGCGAACAACCTGACTGACTTCGTGAGGTAAGGTACCGCCGTTAGTATCGCAAAGTACCAGCCATTCTGCACCAGCATCCGCCGCCGCTTCTAAAGTTTTAATCGCATAATCTGGATTGTGTTTGTAGCCATCAAACCAGTGTTCGGCATCATAAATAACGCGCCTTCCCTGACTCCGCAAATATTCTATTGTATCTCGAATCATCGCCAGATTTTCTTCTAGCGTCGTCTTCAAACTTTCAATAACGTGCAAATCCCACGACTTGCCAAACAGAGTTACCCAGCGAGTACCTGCGGACAAAATAGCCTGCAACATTTCATCATTTGCTGCTGTGGTTCCCGGCCGCCGAGTCGAACAAAAGGCGACAACTTCTGCTTGAGTTAGTGGCTGTTCTTTGAGCTGCCAAAAAAACTGCACATCTTTAGGATTCGCCCCGGGCCAGCCGCCTTCAATAAAGGGAATTCCTAAACTGTCTAACTGCCGAGCAATTCGCAGTTTGTCTTCGAGAGATAAGCAGAGTCCCTCGCACTGAGCGCCGTCTCGCAGCGTGGTATCGTAGATCCAGAGCTGATTTGTCATGGGGAATTGCGATCGAGAAATTGGTAGTATATGACTTACTATATTAGATGAATTTATTTGAAATAAATGCGATAATATATAGGAAAATTTACATAAATCTAATTGGGGTAAATTGCTGTGGTCAAGGTACAAGCGCAAGGAAAAACATTTGAGTGCGATCGCGGAGCCAATCTTCGTGAAGTATTGCTGAAAAACGGCATCGATCTCTACAATGGTAACGCCAAAGTCATTAACTGCCACGGGCTCGGCACTTGCGGCACCTGCGCCGTCAGCGTCGAGGGTGAAGTTTCCGAAATGCAGTGGCGCGAAAAAGCCCGACTTTCGATTCCTCCCCATTCTCCGACATCCAACCGCCGTTTGTCCTGCCAAACCAAGGTTTTAGGCGATGTTAAAGTGACAAAATATGATGGTTTCTGGGGTCAAGGCTCTGAAACTGTCTGGAAACCCTAGGCGGAGATTTTTTGTGAATAAAGTCAGATAATTAAGCTGACTGAAAGAACAAAATACCAGATCCCGGCTTTTTCAAGAAGTCGGGAATTTAAAAGAATATACATCTCCAGAAAAGCGAGTTTTGAACAGGTAAGATGCCTGTTCCACAAGAATTAAAAGTCCAGATAAAAGTCAATGAATTCATCTCAAGATATTTTGATTATTGGCGGCGGAATAATCGGCCTTTCGCTAGCAGTTGAACTGAAGTTGCGAGGGGCTTCTGTTGCCGTTCTCACTGCCGATTCTAAACAACCGACGGCCCGGGCGGCTGCCGGAATGCTGGCGCCGCAAGCCGAACGAATTCCACCTAGTCCGATGCTGGATTTGTGCTTGCAAAGTCGCGCACTGTATGCAGCCTGGGTGGAACGACTAGAAGATATTACTGGATTGAAAACGGGATATTGGCGATCGGGCATTCTCGCACCTGTGTGTCAAAACGAGTCTCACGAAAAGCCGTTTTTGTCCAACCTTAACTCTCAATGGTTGGACGGAGATGCTATTCGCCAACACCAGTTTGGATTGGGTGAAGAAGTAATTGGTGGTTGGTGGTATCCAGACGACGCTCAAGTTGACAACCGCGCTTTATTTCGGACGCTTCAAGCCGCAACTAAAGAATTGCAGATTGAAATTATTCAAGGCAATGCAGAGGAAATTATTCGGCAGGGAAACCGAGTTTTTGGCGTGGAAACAACATCAGGAAAATTGCAAGCCGACCGTTATGTTTTGGCTGCTGGTGCTTGGTGCGATCGGTTATTGAATATTCCTGTTTTCCCGAGAAAAGGGCAAATGCTGTCAGTATGCGTACCAGAAGATTGTGGAGTTATGCAGCCACTACAAACGGTTTTATTCGGGACTGGTATTTATATTGTGCCGCGTCAAGATGGCAGAATTATTATTGGTGCAACTAGCGAAAATGTCGATTTCACTCCTGGAAATACACCTGCGGGAATCCAAAGTTTACTAGCAGGAGCTATGCAGCTATATCCAGAATTACAAAATTATCCGATTCTAGAGTTTTGGTGGGGATTTCGGCCAGCTACGACCGATGAGTTGCCGATTTTGGGTGCTAGTGCTTGGGAGAATTTGACATTGGCTACGGGGCATTATCGCAATGGCATTTTGTTGGCTCCGGTGACGGCTAAATTATTGGCTGATTTGATTTGGCATCAGAAATTAGATCCGTTATTAGCTGCTTTTGATTATTCGAGATTTGCATCTTCTCGACTTAGTTGAACCTCTATACGTAGGGTACGCAGTGCGCGCACCTTACTGCTATTTGAGCTGAGATATTGTACTATTTTCAATAACCTTTATGAACAGGCTCTTCGGCCTGTTCCACAAAAAGTGAATTTTCTTGTGGAACAGGCCGAAGAGCCTGTTGCTGATAATGATGCCTATCTCAGTTCAGTTTGAACCAAGCTTAAAAACTCATAAATCTTCGTTCTGAATTAGTTCAATTCCGGTTTTTTGGGTTGGTTTAATTCCCTACATTTAATAACCGCCAAATCGTAAGCATTTTGGTAATCACTTCCGCCTAACATCACATCGCCGTAATATTCATAAGGTTGATTGCCATAAACTGGCAGCGGATCGTCTTCTGGATAATCTTCTTTTGACTCGTCTAGAATTGCTTTGAGTTTCTTGACGGTGAAGCGTTGTGCGGGATAGTAATGAATGTCTTGAGCCGTGAAGCCGAGATGGGGAAAGGTTGGGTCAATAATCCGCTCTTCGAGTTCAATCCAGCTATACTCGATGGGTTTGTAAGGTGCTCCCGGTGCTGCCAAAAAGCCTTGGACGTAGATTGCGCCCTCTGTTGCTAATGCTGCTTTATAAGCGTTGTCAAAGCAGTTTTTACGGTTGCTTTTGATGCGAGCGGCGATTTCAATAGAAAGCGTCTCATCTAATAGTTCGGTCATAATCTCTTTTAGTGGCGTGCGACTAGATTGTAGCAAGTTAGAGCTCCGAGTACAATGAATCTCCAGTAGGGACACGGCATTGCCGTGTCCTACTCCCCGGGCCGGACACTGATGCACTCTACGATAAGTTGAATATGAGCTAGATCATAGAAAGATTTGGGAAACTTTGGCAAACTGAGAGTAAGGTTAAATAGGAGGTCAATTTTATGACCAATATTGCTCTTAATTTTAAGACTGCACCGGGCCATGAAGTGCTGGCGGCGGCTGGTAAGAAAATGCTGAGGCCGGGGGGGAAAGTTGCTACGGAAATGTTGTTTGAATGGGCGGATTTTCAAGCGGGCGAAACTGTTTTGGAGTTGGCTGCTAGTTTTGGATATAGCTCGATCGCCCTTGCTGAACGTTTTGGCGTAAAAGTAGTGGGAGTTGAGAAAAATCCCGACAGTGTGGCGCGCGCCCGTGCTAACGTTGCAGCAGCGGGTTTGAGCGATCGAGTGGAAATTGTGGAAGGAGATATTTTTCACTTGGATCGGATTTCTGTACAGTTTGATTGGGTGTTGGCTGAAGCCATCCTGACGATGCAGTCGCCGTCGGGGAAAGCTAAAATTTTATCGGGAATTGGCGATCGGCTAAAACCGGGCGGCAAGTTTCTTTCTCACGAACTTTTAGCCCGAAACCGAGAATCGGAAATTCACAAAGCTTTATCAGAAGTGACTCGGGCTAATTCAACGCCTTTGTCTGAGTTGGGCTGGATTGCTGTTTGCCAAAACGCGGGTTTGCAAGTAGAAAAGTGTCAAACTGGGGCGATGGGACTCCTCAACTTGCCACGAATGGTTGAAGACGAAGGTTTTGTGGATACAGTGCGGATTTTGTGGAATGTTTTAAGTAAATCGCAAATTCGCGATCGGGTGTTAGCAATGCGTCGAGTTTTCCAGCATTACCAACAGGATTTAGGTTACATCGTCATCTGTGCCCAAAAACAATTTTAAGGTCACCAAAATTTATGACTACTACTCTTTTACCGCTGCAATCTTCAACAATCCAACTCCGAGAAGCAATTGAATATCCCGCCACCGGAGTGTCGAGCAAAGTTTTAATCAAAGACAATAATTGTCAGTACAATTTACTTTGTCTGGCCGCTGGTAGCGAGGTTGCCGAACACTTTTCGCCGCGCAATGCTACAGTTAATGTCATCGAAGGAAAGGGAATTTTGACATTGGAAGGCAAAGATATTGTCTTGGAATCGGGGGTGTTTGTTTTTCTGCCTGCTCGCGCTCTGCACGCTTTGAAATCTGAGTCGAATTTGGCATTTGTCTTGACACTTTCTGAGCCTCATTAATGCCAGAAATATTGCTGTAGGGGCGAGCATTTGTAGGGTGCGTCGCTCCGAGATTTTCGAGCTTTGGCAGTAGATTGTTGGTGGCGACGCACCCTACTTCAGTATTTGTAGGGTGCGTCGCTCCGAGATTTTTGCGCGAAGGGAAGTAGATTGTTGGTGGCGACGCACCCTACGGTATCTACCAGTATTTGTAGGGTGCGTCGCTGCGGGATTTTCGAGCTTAGTTGTAGATTGTTGATAGCGACGCACCCTACGGTATTTATAGTTAACTGTCAACTGTCAACTGTCAACTGCTATATTTCATCCCCAGAGGCGATCGCCTCCAGTTGTTTCCAATCCAACACAGTAATTTTACCGCCTCGACTGTAGGATACAAACGGCTTAAGTTTCTTAAACAACCGCACGCATTCTTCGTAGGTGATGCCAATACTGCGAGCAATTTGATAGTAGGGAAAACGTTTTTCTAAATATACACTATTCTCTGTAATTTTTGTACCTTGCTCGACGCCAAAGTAATGAAGAAATCGGGCCAGCCGGACGATCGCCCTTTCCGACACCAAACCGTGTACTGTCTCGTGCAATTGCTGCAACCGCTGGTTAAAAACCGCCAATATTCGCAAAGCAATTTCGGGATTTTCCGCAATAGCTGCTAGCAAAACTTCCCGTTCTGTGGTAAGAACCTGCACGTCAGTTTCTGCTGTCACCGTGGCGGGGGCTATGGGATTACCCAGCAAAGCAGGTGCGGCAAACATATCTCCTGAAAATAAAGTGCGGAGAATTGTTTCTTTGCCCGAGGGCGCTGTTTTTGTAACCCGCAGAGAACCGCTCAATAGAGTGTATAATTTTTCGGGGATGCGATCGCCCTCATACATCACAACTTCTCCCTGTTGGTAAGTCCTAATTGCTGTATGTTCTTGCAATCGCTCTAATTCAGTTCGGTTTAAGCTGGCAAATATCCCAAGTTGAGCCAGTTGCTCGACAGTTGCTTTCATGCAGTTAACTCTACTATATCTAAGTCTAATCAGAGTACAATAACGGTGAATTCAGAATATATCGAGACAAGCAGAGCCATCTACGAAAATGCAGAGCCCGAATATCGGCGCTATTATTTTGATGAGGTAGCTGGTGGATTTGTCCTAATTCACCAACAACACAATCTTAATAATTCGGAAATCTTTCTGGCTGAAGTTTTGGCTAAAATAGGGAAGAGAGTTAGAATGTTGAGCGAAAAAGCACCAGAAAGTGTGAGAACGCCCGATGCTGAGATAGACGGTGAAATTTGTGAATTTAAGGAGTTAACAGAATCTACGAGGAACATCAGGTATCGAGTTCAAGAAGGCATTAGTAGGGCAAAAAATCAAGGTGCAACAGCCGTTGTTATTCATATCAACCGAGAGTCCTACGAGTTTTGGAAGATAAATGACGGCATCAGAAAAGCTTTTTATTGGGACGAAAAACAACTGATTCAGACTCTTATATTAGTATTCAACAGCGAAGAAGTACAACAAATTACTAGGGAGGAATGGGAAAATGGAAGACGTTTTTAATGAATTTGAAGAAGTTATACAAGTCGGCTTGAAAAATAATATGACGCGAGATGCTAAATTAATTACAATTGGGCAAATTTTATATGCAGTTACGCGCGATGAGATGACCAATGAAGAAGGTTGGCTGCTTGAAAAGATGATGGGTGGTAGAAAACAGTGGGAAGAAGCACTTGAATACAGTATTTTTGGCTATCCAGTAGATACAGCAACGCCACCTCTAGACAAACCTCTAATTATTGCCGGCAAAACTTTTCATTCTCGCTTGATGACGGGGACGGGAAAATATCGCAGCATTGCAGAAATGCAGCAAAGTGTCAATGCTAGCAGGTGCGAAATTGTGACTGTAGCGGTGCGACGAGTGCAGACAAATGCTCCCGGACATGAAGGGTTGGCAGAGGCTCTGGATTGGACTAAAATTTGGATGCTGCCAAATACTGCTGGTTGTCAAACTGCGGATGAAGCTATTAGAGTAGCTCGTTTGGGCCGGGAAATGGCGAAGCTTTTAGGGCAGGAAGATAATAATTTTGTGAAGTTGGAAGTGATTCCTGATGCTAAATATTTGTTGCCAGATCCGATCGGCACTTTGGAAGCCGCAACACAATTAGTCAAAGAAGGTTTTGCCGTTTTGCCTTACATCAATGCCGATCCGCTGCTAGCCAAACGTCTAGAAGAAGTCGGTTGTGTGACAGTGATGCCTTTAGGTTCGCCGATCGGTTCCGGCCAAGGGATCAACAATGCCGCCAACATTCAAATAATTATTGACACGGTGAAGATTCCTGTGGTGGTGGATGCGGGGATCGGCACGCCCAGCGAAGCGGCCCGAGCAATGGAAATGGGCGCCGATGCACTGTTGATTAATTCGGCGATCGCCAATGCTCAAAATTCCCCCGCGATGGCAAAAGCAATGGGAATGGCGGCAGAGGCGGGGCGGCTGGCGTACTTAGCAGGTAGGATGCCCGTCAAGGATTATGCGATCGCCTCTTCCCCCGAAACAGGTACTGTTAACTCAAAATAAATTCCCGAATTTTCAACGGGACTTCGATCGCGTTTTTTTGGTACAGTTGTAAACATCAAAAATATTAAGGATTGTGACTGATGCCTTACATCAAAGATGACGATGGACGCCTAAACAACTTTGCTAAAGAGCCGAAGGTGTATGAAGCCGTACCTCCTAACAAAAATCAGCAGCGGAACTATATCCTCTTGGGTATTGCTGCGGCTATGTTAGTTGCCGGTTTGGTGTACGTGGCGGCCTCAGTCTAAAAACTGGGCTGACACTCAAAGCTGCTTCAAATCAGAACTTTAAATAATTCTTCGACAAACCATGTTTTCTATACCTAGGGAAACATGGTTTTTGTGTTTCAATAAAAGCAGGTAGTCGCGACATTCCTGAAGCGTGCGTTGCGAGCTGAAAAACAAAATAAGATAAGCAGAAATTTTGTCGATCGATCTCTGCGTTCGGGTTCAGGGACTTGGGTGGCAATTAATTCAGACGCGATCGTCACAAACATAAATTTGCCGATTGAAAATCTACAATCATTTAGTCATCACTGGTGCGGTTGACGGTCGTTCAAGTCGAGTTGCAAGTTACAGCAGATTCTAAGTTTATGAAGTACACCTCGATCGCGAGTAGGGACACGGCAGTGCCGTGTCCCTACCTCTGCCTCTGCGGAGCGATCGAGATTTTAACTCTCAACTCTAAAATCTAAGGGACACGGCAGTGCCGTGTCCCTACCTCTGCGGAGCGATCGAGATTTCAACTCTAAAATCTACAATCTACAATCTACAATCTACAATCTACAATCTACAATCGGCTGACCGTGATGTCTATTCCTTCCCAAAAAGTTTCTAGCTCGAATAAACAGATATACCAACGCTTGAAACAGGCGATCGACCTCAATTTACGCCGTCAAATTTTTATCGCCGCCTGCGATGACTTGTACTTGCGAGACTGTCTCGCATCCCGCTTGCAGGCAGAATTAGCTGCCCAAAACTCCCCGATCGACTACCCCCGATTTGTCAGTTTGGAACTCGACTTGAGCGATCCCAATCCTTGGGGCTCGATCGCCGCGTGGCTGACCCAACACCAACCGCCCCAAAACAGGGGTAGCTACAGCCGTTTGCCGGGATTTCAAATTCTCGGGGCAGAACACCTGAGCAGGCACTCAGCAGCCGTGCAGTGGTCGTTCCTGAGCTATTTGAGGGACATCGAAGCCAACCTGCAAATGTGTGAGTCTACTCTGTTGCTGTGGGTGTCGCGCCCCTGGCTAAGTTCGATCGAGCAGTCAGCACCGGAATTTTGGCAATGGCGAACCGGAGTATTTGAGTTTGAAGGCGAACCAACTCCAGCTAAGGGAGACTTTGGACATTCGGAGGACTTCGGACACTCCCAAGACTTGGGAAACTTCCGGGACAACGGAAACTCCGGCGACAAATTTTTAATATCTTCTTTGTCGGGACAATCCCCAATTTCGGATTCCCCATCCCCAATTCCCGATTCCCCATCCCCAATTTCGGATTCTAAATCCCCAATTCCCGATTCTAAATCCGTCGAACTAGCAGATTTGGTTCTAGCAGCGGCTTCTGAAGAGTTGTCAGCCGAAAATAATGCCGCATCGGAGGACAATTTTCTGCCACTGCAAACTCTGCAATACATAGAGTTATTGCAAGAACATCAGTGCTGTTCCGAAGCCTTGGCTTTGGCTTATTACAATTTGGGAAATTGCTATCGCGATCGCATTCTGGGGGGAGACGCTTCTTTTCAAAACCTGACAATCGCCATTCGCGCGATCGAGCAAGTGATTGGATACCTCGAACTCGACACCAACTCGCAGGAAAATCTACCACCAACCGACGAATGCGCGCGGCTGATTGCCCAATTGACACAAAATTTAACTGACGGCATCGAGGAGTCCGATAGTCTACCGCCAATTTCCGATCTGCTCAACGATCTCGGTACTTTCTACTGGATGCTGTCGCGCGATCGTACCCAGCATAACACCTCAGATCCGGTATCCTGCCTCGAACGCAGCATCGCCCTCTACATTGAAGGTTTGAATCGAACAGATGACCAGAGTCCACCCCAAACCCGCGTTAGATTAAACAAAAATTTGGGAATCGCTGCGGCAGATTTAGCCCGGTATCAAGACAAGACAGAGAACTTGCAGCAAGCAGTTGCAGCTTACCAACAAGCGCTGCTGGACTTAGACCCCGCAGCCGAACCTCAGCAGTACGCTGCGGCTCAGAATAATCTGGCGACAGCATACTGGAATTTAGCCCAAGATGGTGAGCCGTTAGCGTTAGCAAAGCGATCCGAAGGAAAGCGATCCGAAGGAAAGCCCGCCCCTACGGGGGCTGCGCCAACGGAGACGATCGCATATCTCAAAAGCGCGATCGCAGCTTACACCACAGCCCTCTCCTGCTACAGTCCCGAACGAGAACCTCTCAACTATGCCGGAGTCCAAAACAACCTCGGTACTACCTATTGGAACCTCGCCCAGCACGAACCCTCAGAACTCCTCACCGTCAAGGCGATTGAGGCCTACTGCGAAGCCTTGAAATACCGCACCCGAGAATTAGTACCCGCAGCAGCAGCAGCCACCTACAACAATCTCGGTACTGCTTATTGGCATTTGGCAAACCAGTTTCAGCAGAAACACGCCCGCACCGAATCATTGCAGCAGGCGATTACGGCCTACGAAGTCGCCCTGGATATTGCTGCTACCGAGCTCGATCGAACCCAACTCACCTTTGACACCTCGGGCGCCCGCAACAATCTCGGACTAGCCCACTATCAACTAGCCACAGACCCAGATTTCGCCCTCAACAAAGCCGCGCAGACGGGCCATTTAGAAGCAGCACTGCACCACCAGTTGCAAGTGTGCGCCGCCTGGGGACAACATCTCCAGGACAAAGGGTTAACATATGGAGATAAACTCAACCTACCAACGGCTGCCAATTCTCAAGCTGCTGATTCCCGGCAAACAGCATTGAGCTATATTGTTAAAACGATTAGAGCTTTTTATAGCGAATGCGGGCTGCAAGGCCAAAATTTAGCCTTATCCAAAGTTCCCGGAGATTTACTACCCGAAATCTTGCGTAGGTTATAAATATAGCTATAACTATTAAAAGCTCAATTTTTTCGAGATTTGTATCCAGTTTTCTATTATTATGGCTAAATATTCTTGGCTAATTATTCAAGCAAAGTTGTGGTCATGGCCCCTGTAAAAATTCTTGTGGTTGATGACGACCCGGCAATCCGAAATTTAATTCACCGTTTTTTAAGCCAGCAAGGTTATCAAGTTGAGTCTGGCGAGGACGGTCAGACTGGTCTGGAATTATTTGAGCAACTCAATCCTGACTTAGTAGTTCTAGATGTAAATTTACCGGATACTACTGGCTACAAACTGTGTCAAGAAATGCAAAGACGCACGGGCGTGTTTGTGTTGATGCTGACGAGTAGAACCGATGAAGCTGACAAAATGAAAGGGTTTGCCGAAGGTGCGGACGACTACATTACTAAACCATTCAGTCTTGTAGAAATTGGAGCTCGCGTTGCAGCAATTTTGAAGCGCAAGCGCATCGTTACTCCCGCCCAACAACAGAGTCTTACCTTTGGACAGCTACTCATAGATCCAGTCCGCCGCGAGGTGATTCTTGCCAGTCAGATAGTTGCTTTGACTGCTTTAGAATTCGACCTGCTGTACTGTTTGGCCAGCAAACCCGGTCGCGTGTGGAGGCGATCGGAATTGCTGCATGAAGTGTGGGACTACGAGTATGTCGGAGCCGATCGCGTGGTGGATGTCCATATCGGTCAAATTCGCCGCAAAATTGAACCAGATACCACTCAAATTTCGATGATTCAAACCGTCCGAGGAGTGGGTTACAAGTTTGAGCCAACAACCTAGTAACAAAAGGCATTCGGCATTCGGGGAGGGTTGACGCGCGGCAGTCAACACTCAACCACCCCGTCAGTTTTTCGACCCCGAGTCAACAGTCAACAGTCAACAGTCAACAGTCAACAATCACGCTTCGGTGCAACCGGATTTTATATAAGATACTCGCCTACTTCTTGCGCCCGCTCAAAACCCCTCCGCACGCAATCTCCCAAAGCCACGCCGCCAACGTAGTTGCTGCACAAATACAGTCCAGGCAAAGATTTTAAGCCGTTCTCGATCTGTTGCAGGCGATCGAAATACCCCAAATTGTACTGAGGAATTGCCCGCTTCCACACATTCACCGCCAAAACCTTCGGCTGCGCCGCCCCGGGCTTCAGCAAAATTCGAGACAAATCTCGGTGCACCTCCCGAACGATTTGTTCGGCATCAAGATTGGCAATTTCCGAATCAGTAGCCCCGCCGATGTAACTGCTGAGAGTTTGCCAGCCCGCAGGCGCGCGGTTGGGAAATAAACTCGATGTCCAAATCGTCCCCAGAGTGCGAATTCCCTGCCCCCTCGGAATTAAATTTCCAAATCCCACTAATTTACCCTTGACATCCGAGACCGGATATGCTAAGACAACGCAGGCAACCGTAGGATAAGTAAAAGTTTGTAAAACGCTGCTAACTTCCGGTTGCAAAGGCTGCAACAACTCCGCTGTAATATAAGCCGGTGTTGTCAAAACCACGGTGCGGGCCTCAACTTCCTGCTGTCCGTCGGGCGTTGAGAATACAGCAATGTAAGTTTCGCGTTCAGTACGATCGAGCCGAGTCAGATGCCAATTAAGTTTTAGCCGATCGGCCAATTGAGCAGCAATCGCCTCTGGCAGAGCCTTCAACCCCCCTTCAAACGAACCCAACTCCCCCGGCTTAGTCTGAGGAACATTCGGATCTGGAGGCATTTTCTTCGGTCTTTTCCTAGCAGAAAGCAGCGCCCCCGCCACCAGCCCCCCGCCCAGATCGGCCATCTTTGTCACCCGGCCAAAAGCCGCCGCCGCACTAAGCTGTTGCGGATCTCCCGCATACACCCCAGAAACAAAAGGTTCCACCAACCGCTGCATCACTTCCGTCCCCAGATGACGGCGGAAAAATTGAGAAACAGTTTCCTCATCACCCTGCTGCGAAAGTAGATCGCCCATTGCCGGCGCGACAAACCCCAAAGCGCCAAACAACGCCCGCAGTTTTCCCGGAAAACTCAGCAACCGAGACTGAATCATCGCCTGCGGAGTCATCGGCACCGGTTGCAGCTTATTTTGCCAATAAACAAAACGAGGCAATTTGCGATCAGCAAAAATCAACTCCTGCTTCAACCCCACATCCACAGCCAACTTCATCAACTCCGGTGTCGGCGAAAAACTATTCGGGCCCTCCTCCCAGAGAAACCCATCGGCTGTCGCAGTTGTGATGTTCCCGCCCACACGCCCCTGACTCTCAGCGACTAAAATTTTCAGGGGAGTTCCTGTCTTTGCTTCCTTTTGAAGTGCGTGCGCCAAACTCAAACCGCTAATCCCCGCACCCACAATCAAGGCATCTACTACATTCGTCATTGGTAATTGCTAATTAATAATTGCTAATTGGATTCATCCGGCGGGAGAATCCAAAATCCAAAATTATTGGACTACTGAGTTACATTATTGCTGCTTCGCAAGTCTTGAGGGTACTGAAACAGCGTTTCGAGATAAACTTTCGCAGCTTGGCGGTAGCCGCGCGAGGCTTCCGGCGTACCGCTGTCGGCATTCTGCAACAAAAACAGCGATAGGGACGCGGAGAATACTCGATCGAGATCCCATTCGGGATGAGTTTCCAAGTAAGTTTTGAGAGAATCGTGCAGCGTTTCGGGAATTTCGGCAAAAATACTGACTGTTGGGTTCATCATTTTTTAGTCTCGCTAATAAATTGAAAACAGAACCCCCTTTCGGCCGAATACAGGTGTAGGCACTGCCGAAATCAGAGCGCTTTTTTTAGGTAGGTCGCATCATTGTGCGCTATCAGGGGGTAGGTTTGTCAATGTTGCGAAAGATTACAAACTCGTTTATGTAAAAAAAAGGTTTACGCAATAATCAGCTTTTAAGACCATTTTTTGTTACATAACTTTATATTTTTGGGATTTGTATGAGGGATTGAGCAGTAGGTGAACGAAATCCCCAATTACGCAGCAAGATCCGACCGTGCCGTTAATTTCTGTGGAAAACTTTCTCCAATCTGTGGAGAACCTCAGACTTGCCTGTGGAAACGCTGTGGAATGTTTAAGGAAAAGTCAGGGAAAAAATAAGAATTGCAAAGGGAATTGGGAATCGGGAATTGTTGACTGTTGACTGTTGACTGTTCGCTGTTCGCTGTTGGCTGTTGACTGTTGACTGTTCGCTGTTCGCTGTTGGCTGTTGACTGTTGACTGTTCGCTGTTTGCTGTTTGCTCACCACAGTCAACTGTCAACTGTCAACTGTCAACTGTCAACTGACTAAGTGCCATTCTGTGGCTTTTTGGCGGATGGTTTCCAGTTCTTCGGGCGGCATTTTGTCGAGGTTGGCTAGGATAAAGCTCATGCGACCGATCGACTGAAGTTTATCCCGGTGGCGCGCCAGAAAGTCCCATTGACACTCCTGGGCCTAAAGGCGTGAGGATTCTTAGTTCAGCGATCGGACTTAAATCAAGAACATTGCTGCACCTGACGAGCGAGATCCAATCTCCCTAAGCGTTTACTGCATCTAGTACAGAGGTTCCGACGTGCCCCGTCGTACCTATCCCGCGATTAAGGATATTAATTGCGGCATTATGATCTCTGTCCATCTCACACCCACACTGACAAGCATGGGTTCGAGTGGATAAAGATTTTTTAACGACTTCCCCACAATTACTACATTCTTGACTGGTGTATGCAGGATTTACCGCGATGGTAATCCGACCAAACACTTTCCCAAAATATTCTAAGAACACTCTGAATTGATACCAAGAAGCATCGCTAATCGATTTTGCTAAACAGTGGTTTTTAACCAGGTTAGACACTCTCAAATCTTCGTAAACTACTACGTCGTTTGACGTGATTACGCACCTTGCTAATTTGATAGCATGGTCTTTACGCTGTCTACTTATTTTGAGATGTCGCTTACCTAAAATCACTCTAGCTTTGCGGCGATTTAACCCACCTTTTACCTTCCGGCTTACAAGACGTTGGGCACGTTTTAATCGCACTTCACCTCTACGCAGAAATCTAGGATTAGGAGCTATTTCGCCATTTGAATCGGTATAAAACTCTTTTAGCCCGACATCTAATCCAATTGTTTTACCTGTCATTGGAGCGGTTTCTAGTCGGTCTACTTGAATGCAGAATTGGACATAATATCCATCTGCTCGTTTAACTAACCGTACCCGTTTAATCTGATCTGGCGAATAGAAATTAAGGTCACGAGTACCTTTTAACTTCAATTTCCCAATTCCACACTTATCGGTAAAGGTGATTGATTTTCTATCTTCTGAGAGCTTCCAAGAATTAGTTTTGTACTCAACAGAACGACAGTCTTTCTGGAATTTAGGAAACCCAACTCTTTTACCTTTGATGCCTTTTTTGATATTATCGTAAAAGCGGGAAATACTAGCCCAGGCTCTTTCTGCACTAGCCTGCGAAAGCCATCGCACCTAACTTATTTGCAAAGTCAAATTCTTTCGCCCAAATTGCACAGTATCTTGAAAGCTCGAACCAAGATTTAACACCACCGTCCATCCAAATGCGGATCGATTTGTTGCGAATGAATTGACAAATTCTAATCGCTTCATCGACTGCCTGAAACTGGTCTGGTTTTGCGTAAGCCTTGAATTCGAGAACGAGCATCTTTTTTTCCTCCTGTTCCTATGATAACATATTTATCATAGGAATGCTTGACTTCCTCTAAAAATATGGAGAAAGTCCCCCTAGAAGGGGGAGGCTCTAACCCCAATTTTCTGGTAGGCATCAACAAACGCGCTGTGGAACCAGTTTTCTAGCTCCTGGGGCGAGATTCCCGCAATTAGACCAAAATTGCTCAAAATCATCAACCGCTGGATGTGGTGCGCCCAACCGCTCTCTTCGACTTGAGTTAAAACTTGGTGCAAACAATTCATATCAGTTTTGCTAGCATCCCAAAAAAACTCCGGCAGCGGCTGAGTGTGGTTGAACCAATTCTTCTGAAAATAATCAGCATCCACATAAAAATACACACCGCGAATGTATTCTCGCCAGCCGAGAATTTGGCGGATAAAACCTTCGACACCATTTAAATCTAAGTCATTGTCGAGGTACGCTGTTTCGGCGGCTTGAATAACTTCTAAAGGATGCAGCAAGCCAAGATTTAGATACGGAGAAATTAGGGAATGCCACATTGTTTCTTCCCCCGTTACCATCGCGTCTTGATAAGGACCAAAAGTTGGCAGACGCTGTGCGATGAAATTATCTAATACTTGCAATGCTTGCTCTCGCGTCACCCCCCAGCGAAAAGGTTCAATCTTTCCGTAAGTTGGGAAAGATAGAGATTTAACTTGTTCGATAACTTCTTGAGTATTGTAGGGTGCGTCAGCCCGCAGCGTTTCCCTTGCCGGTGGAAGCGATCGAGCTGACGCACCCTACAGGCCTCGTTAGTGGTTTAAATGCGTAACAGCTTATTCGGAAAAGTTAATTTTCGGAAAACTCACAACTCAAAACTCATAAATTTTCCGTTTTTCCTCGAATTTGGGAATAATAAAGGGTCGGACAATGCAACCGATCGACACAGTTGAGGTAGACGAGTTGTATGTAGTGTTAGCATCTCACCTTCGACTCGTGTCATGTAGGCTTGTTGATGCCCCTATGATATGCAACGCCAAAATGTGTAGATGCTTGTTAGATGCTTGCCGGATTATCGACCATGTATAAATAGTATCGCAGTGCCGTGTCCTTACCTACAAAGCAACGATCGCCCAAATCTCCAATCCGCCCCCGCAATCAAGAGCACCGTTGGGGTGCGCTACCATCAAAAATCGATCGACTTAGCACTCAGCCTCAGAGAGTGCTAAATTTGCTAATGTAAGCGATCGGAGACAAACATGACCAAAATAGTTGCATTTGGTGACAAATCTCGGCGGGCCCTGGAACGCGGCGTAAATCAACTCGCCGATGCTGTCCGCATCACCTTGGGCCCCAAAGGCCGGAACGTCCTATTGGAAAAGAAATACGGCGCTCCCCAAATCGTTAACGACGGTATCACCGTTGCTCGGGAAATCGAACTCGAAGACCCCCTGGAAAATGCTGGCGCTCGCTTAATTCAAGAAGTCGCCTCCAAAACTAAAGATATCGCAGGCGACGGCACTACAACCGCGACGGTGATCGCTCAATCCCTGATTCGCGAAGGTTTGAAGAATGTCGCAGCAGGCGCAAATCCAGTCGCGCTGCGCCGGGGTATTGAAAAAACGATCGCCCACTTGGTGCTGGAAATCGAAAAATTGGCGAAACCCGTCGAAGGCTCTGCCATTGCTCAGGTCGCCACTATCTCCGCCGGTAACGACGAAGAAGTTGGTCAAATGATTTTTCAAGCAATGGAAAAAGTCACCAAAGACGGCGTGATTACTGTAGAAGAGTCGAAATCTCTGACCACAGAGTTGGAAGTTGTCGAAGGGATGCAGTACGATCGCGGATATCTTTCTCCCTATTTCGTCACTAACACCGATCGCATGGAAGTTGAGTACGAAAACGCTCGCCTCCTGATTACCGACAAAAAAATTAGCTCCATTCAAGAACTAATCCCAATTCTCGAAAAAGTCGCTCGCACCGGTCAAGCGCTGATCATTATCGCCGAAGATATTGAAGGCGAAGCTTTGGCAACTTTGGTCATCAACAAAGCCCGTGGCGTATTGAACATCGCAGCCACCAAATCTCCCGGATTTGGCGAGCGGCGCAAAGCTATGCTTCAAGATATCGCCGTTCTGACCGGCGGCCAACTGATTTCCGAAGAAGTCGGACTCAGCATCGATACCGCAACGCTAGAAATGCTCGGTACCGCCCGCAAAATTACGATCGACAAAGAAAACACGATCATTGTTTCTGGCGACGAACACAAAGCAGACGTATTGTCACGGATCGAGCAAATTCGCAAGCAGCTAGAAGCGACTGATTCCGACTACGACAAGGAAAAATTGACTGAACGCATTGCCAAACTCGCTGGCGGTATCGCTGTAATTAAAGTCGGCGCAGCTACCGAAACCGAGCTCAAAGACCGCAAATTGCGGATTGAAGATGCTCTCAACGCTACTAAAGCTGCTGTGGAAGAAGGTATCGTCGCCGGAGGCGGTACGACGCTGATTCACCTGATTACTAAGATAGATGCGATCAGAAATACTTTAGACGCTGAAGAGCAAGTAGGCGCTGACTTGGTTGCTAAAGCTTTGGAAGCACCTTTGCGTCAAATCGCTGATAATGCGGGCGTTGAAGGTTCGATCGCGATCGAGCGAGTGCGCGATAGCAACAAGTTAAACTTTGGCTACAACGCTCTCACCGACGTGTACGAAGATATGATTGCAGCCGGGATTATTGACCCGGCTAAGGTTGTGCGATCGGCTTTGCAAAATGCCGGTTCCATTGCTGGTATGGTGTTGACGACTGAAGCTGTGATTGTCGAAAAACCCGAGAAGAAAAAAGCAGGCGGCGGCGACATGGGTGACATGGGCGGCATGGGCGGCATGGGCGGCATGGGCGGCATGGGCGGCATGGGCGGCATGGGCGGCATGGGCGGCATGGGCGGCATGGGCATGATGTAGTTTTTAGCCCTCCAGGTGTGGTGCAGTCCGCACCTAACGCTATTTCTGACCATCTTGTAGGGGTAGTGCCCCCGTGCCTACCCTCCCCATCCAGGATTTTGTAGGTGTTTCAGAGATTGGGGCAGCCACGGGGGGCTGCCCCTACAAGAGAATGAAACAGCCCTCCCCACTCTCCCTTTTGTATCCGAGGCCTCTTGTTTAAAAAAAGAGCATCTGCTCTAATTAAGTTATATTCATGAAAATACTATTTTCTTAAATTGTTTGTATAATATGGAACTGCGCCGAAAATTGCACTGAGAACCGTCGCAGTGAAGTGCGCCAAAAGATTTGAATGGGTTAAACTAACTTTAGGAAAATTTTAAAGCTTAACTTGCAAGTGATGAAAAAATACCCATGCAGGAAGTTATCAACTCGTTACAGTCTTTTTTCTCTAACTCTGTTGATGCTTTCCTAGAGTGCGATCGACAGCAAAAGTATCGATCGATCAATCCTGTTGCTGCGGCTTGGATGGGATTGGAACCTACTGAAATAGTCAACAGAACTAATCAGGAATTATTGAAATTATACCCCAATAATCCTGCTCTCAAAACTATAATTTCGCAGATTGATTCCTGTCTACAACAAGTATTTATAACAGGCGAAAAAAAGCTGGCAATTCACGAGGTAACGGCGGCTGACGGCGGGATTAAAATTTACGAAACAGCTTACACGCCAGCGGTAGATGCTTCTAGCAATCAGATGCGGGTTTTGGGTGTTGGTAGAGATATCACCAGGCATTATCGCTGGCAGCAGCAGAAAACTCAACAGTTGCGCCGATCGAATCATTTACTGTGGTTGAATGCAGCTAACAGTCCTCTGGCAATGGTGGGCTGGGATGAAGATTTTCGGATCGTTCAGTGGTCGAAACGCGCTGAAGAAATGTTTGGCTGGACATCGGATGAGATGATGGGCAAGCAGTTCGGCGATTTGGCTCTTGTTTGTGAGGAAGATAGAGAGGTGATAAGTGCGATCGAACTCGAACTGGCCACTGGCAAAGGCAATACTTCAATTAACCGCAACTATACTAAAAGCGGACAGGTAATTTGGTGTCGCTGGTTCAACTCGATTATTGGCAGCGGCGACACTTTTACCGTGCTTTCTTTGGTGGAAGACATCACCGATCGCAAACGGTTGGAAGCAGAAAAAGCCCAAGCTTCTCGCCTCACATCAATGGTAGCCGATGTTGGTATTGCCCTCACCAAACATCCTCAAGATATCCTGCTTCCCTGCTGCGAGGCAATGGTGCGAAATCTAGATGTCGCATCTGCTGAAATTTGGACTTTTAACTCTCAACATAATGTTTACCAATTGCAAGCAACCTCGGGAATATACAGTCGCACAGGCGATCGGGCTAGCTTTATTGAAAATAAGGTTAACTCGATCGCCCAACTGCAAAAACCCCAATTTGACTGCGGAGTTGAACTCAATGATTTTGGACTTTCAGAGGAAGAACCCCAAGCAGCAGCAGCAACAGCAGACAATTCCGAAATAGCAATTATCAACAACCGTCAAAATCCCGAAAATGGCCAAATCCCCAACCAAATTCTCACCTTCGCCGGCTACCCTTTAATAGTCGAAGCACGGCTAGTGGGAGTCATGGCAATTATCAGCCACCAGCCGCTGACAGAACCATTTCAGGAAACTTTAGCATCCGTTGCCGATGTCATCGCTTTAGGCATCGAACGCAAGCGTGCAGAAGCTGAATTAAAATCAGCGAGAGGGTTCCTCAATTCGGTAGTAGAAAATCTGCCGGTGGGAGTCTTTGCTAAAGATGCTTCTTCGCTGAAATTTGTGCTGTGGAACAAAGCGGGAGAAACGATCGCAGGTGTTACCTCTCAAGAGGCGATCGGCAAAAATGACTATGATATTTATCCCAAAGAACAAGCTGATGTTTTCGCCGCTCAAGACAGGGAAATATTGACAGGTCATCACAACCACTCTACTGTTAAAGACATAGCCGAAGAGCCGATCCAAACTCGCCACAAAGGTATGAGAATACTGCACACCCGCAAAGTGCCAATTCTCGACGCTCAAGGCCATCCTCAGTACGTTTTGGGGATTACCGAAGATATCACCGAACGCAGGCAGGTAGACGAAAGCGTGCGCCTATACGACCAAATTGTCGAGAATATGCAAATTGGTTTGTATGTCTACCATTTAGAAAATATAGACGATGACAGCACTCTCAGGGCGATCGCCTCGAATCCCGCTGCTACAGAGTTTACCGGATTAGAAATGGCCGACGTTTTGGGCATGACAATCGACGAGATTTTTCCGCACTTGCGATCGAAAAACATTCCCCAAGCCTTTGCTGCGGTAATTCTAAGCCAAAAAGCTATAGAAGTAGAAGATATTGACTGCGATGAATGCGGCAAAATAACTCGCGCTTTTTCGATTAAAGCCTTTCCATTACCTAACAACTGCGTCGGCGTTGCTTTTGAAAATATTACACATCGCAAGTGCCTGGAACTAGAATTGCAGGTGGCTTTGGCCCAAACCGAACGTTCCGAACAACTACTACGTACGGTAATCGACAAAACTAGCGACTGGATTTTTGCCAAAGACAAAAATTTTAGCTATATTTTAGCCAACCAGAGTTTCGCTCAGGCGATCGGCAAAACAGTCCCAGAAATACTTGGTAAATCTGATTTAGAATTAGGTTTTTCTGAAGATATCATATTTGGTAATTCCGCAAAAAACCTGCCGGGATTCCGCGCAGACGACGCTGCTGTACTGACGGGCGAAATCATCCACAATCCTTGCGATCCGGCAACTGTGGCTGACGGTTCAGTACATATTTTTGACACCCAAAAACTTCCCCTGCGCGACGCTGAAGGTAATGTATTTGCAGTCCTAGGCTTCGCTCACGATATCACAGAGCGCCATGAATCGGAAGCAGCTTTACGTAGGAGCGAAGCCAGATTTCGCTCTTTAGTAGCTAATATTCCCGGAGTAGTTTATCGCTGGCGGTGCGATTTTTCGACAAGTTTTATTAGTGATGCCGTTTACTCGCTAGCTGGCTACCTTGCTGCGGATTTTACTTCACCTTTGGAGAGGGGAGGGCGGACTTTTGCTAGCATTATTTACCCGGAAGATTTGGCAAAAGTAGAAGCAACAATTAGGCAAGGAATAGAAAACAAACAGTCTTATAACTTGGAATACCGCTTGCTAGCAGCAGACAGCACGGTTAAATGGGTGTGGGATAAAGGTTCTCCAGTATTCGACGCAGATGGGAGCGTTTGCTATTTGGACGGGGCGATTTTTGATATTAGCGATCGCTACTGCGCCGAAGAAGCATTGCGCCAAAAAACTTCCGAGTTGGAATCTGTTTTTCTGGCATTGCCCGATTTATATTTCCGCCTCAATGATGACGGCATTATTTTGGATTATTTGTCGGGAAATTCATCGGATTTGTACTTGAGTCCCGAGTATTTTGTGGGCAAACGAATGACCGATATATTGCCCGCAACCGCCGCCAGCCAATTCGAGCTAGGAATCGTTGAAACTTCAGAAAGTGGCACTCCCGTTAATATAGAATATGCCCTAGAACTGCCGACAGGAGAAGAAATTTTTGAAGCTAGATTGCTACCTTTTAACTCGAATCAATTGATTGTTATCGCCCGCAATATTACCAAACGCAAACAGGCCGAATCTCAATTAAAACAAAAAAATCACCAGCTAGAACAAACATTGAAACAATTAGGCAGGACTCAAGCTCAACTAATTCAAGCGGAAAAAATGTCTAGTTTGGGACAGCTAGTCGCGGGAATTGCTCACGAAATTAATAATCCCGTCAGTTTTATCTACGGCAATATCATTCACGCTAACGAGTATGCCCAAAACTTGCTGCAACTGTGCAGTTTGTACCAAGAACATTACCCGGAACCTGTTTCTGTTATCGCTGAGTTTGCTGATGAAATAGAATTGGAATTTATGAAAGAGGATTTCCCACATTTGCTGAATTCTATTGAAACCGGAGCCGATCGCATTCGCGAAATTGTTTTGTCTTTGCGGAACTTTTCCCGCCTGGAAGAATCAGATATTAAGCGGGTTGATATTCACGAAGGAATTGACAGCGCTTTATTAATCTTGCAACACAGAATTAAAGAAAATGGCAAAAATCGCCAGATTGAAATAGTTAAAGAATTCGGACAACTGCCATTAATACAGTGCTACGCCGGACAGTTGAATCAAGTGTTTATGAATATAGTAAGTAATGCTATTGATGCTTTGGCTGATGTCAGAAATAGAAAGTTGGAATTGGCGGGTGCAGCGGATGCCCAACGCCAAAATTTTCCGAGTTTACCTTTGGCTTGCGACGTATTACCTTGGATTCGGATTCGCACGGAGGTTCTGGAAAACAATCGGGTGGCGATCGCAATTTCAGATAACGGGCCGGGAATGGCAGAGTCTGTTAAATATCGGATATTTGACCCGTTTTTTACGACTAAACCAGTCGGAAAAGGTACTGGTTTGGGACTGTCTATCTCTTATCAGATTGTGGTGGAAAGACACGGGGGCACGCTGCGGTGCACGGATGCGCCGGGAGGAGGTACTGAATTTGCGATCGAGATTCCAATTCGGCAAAGGTAAACCGTCAGTTGACAGTTGACAGTTGACTGTTGACAGTTGACAGTTGACAGTTGACAGTTGACTGTTGACAGTTGACAGTTGACTGTTGTCATTGGGAATTGGTCGTTATTACTGTAAAAATGATAATCTAATTAAATGTTCTAGAACTCAGAAATATTAGCATGATATACAAAAGCATACATACTTCTAATGCAGTTGCCAAACCAATTAAAGATGATGATGATTCCTACGTTGACTATTTTTATGACGATCCGGGGGCGCCGCCGGGAACTCTTGATTTAGAACCCGATGCGCCGCCTCCAGAGATTGTACTAATTGACTATTGCGAGACAGCAGCTACTCGCGCCAATTTGGCAAATCCTCAAGAAGCTGCTGCGTATTTAGATACAGCATCTGTTTCTTGGGTTGATATGTTGGGATTGGGAAACAAAGAAACTTGGCGACAAATGGGCGAAGTGTTTAATTTGCACGAAATGACTCAAGAAGATGTGGTGAATGTACCACAACGCCCTAAGGTTGTAGATTACGAAGATCACCTTTTAATCATTGCCTGGATGGTGATGATTAAGCCAAATTCAGATAATTTTCACAAAGAACAAGTAAGTTTTATTTTGGGTAAGCATTACGTGTTAACAGTTCAGGAAGAACCTGATTATGATTGCTTTGCTCCCGTGCGCGATCGAATTCGTAAAGGACAAGGAAGTATTCGCAAACACGGAGCCGATTATCTGGCTTATACTCTCCTAGATTCGATTATAGATGGATTTTTCCCTGTATTAGA
Organism: Cyanobacteria bacterium OTE_58_metabat_593; assembly: GCA_031372825.1. Taxonomy (GTDB): domain Bacteria; phylum Cyanobacteriota; class Cyanobacteriia; order Cyanobacteriales; family Microcoleaceae; genus Microcoleus. The sequence continues at coordinate 36,422 of JANMLZ010000162.1, forward strand.
AGTGTACGGAGAGCGGATAGAAGAACTGGAGGATGAAGTGGTGGTGCACCCCACTCGAAAAACTCTGGAAAAGATTTATAAAATCCGGAGAGAATTGCTGACTCTTCGGCGCGCCATTTGGCCGCAGCGGGATGCAATTAACTCGCTAATTCGCGATAGCAGTGATTTGATTAGTCCAGAGGTGCGAATTTACCTCCGCGACTGTTACGATCACACGGTGCAGGTGATGGATATGGTGGAAACCTATCGAGAGTTGTCTTCTGGTTTGATGGATGTTTATTTGTCCTCGGTTGGCAATAAAATGAATGAAATCATGAAACTGCTGACAGTGATTTCTAGCATTTTTATACCTCTAACTTTTGTGGCGGGAGTATACGGGATGAATTTCAATACAGAGAAATCGCCTTGGAATATGCCGGAACTGAACTGGTATTTGGGCTATCCGCTTTGTTTGGGATTGATGGCTGCGATCGCCTCGGGTTTAGTTTACTTCTTTTGGCGGCGCGGCTGGTTTGATAATTTTTCTAGTCTTAAAGAGGAAGGAAGGAAAGTAACGAACGATCGCGTACAATAAATCTGGGGAAAAAGTAGGCGCAGGCGGTTGCGGATTAGCGAAAGCTGGTCTGAGGAAAGTCCGGGCTCCCGAAAGACCAAACTTGCTGGGTAACGCCCAGTGCGAGCGATCGTGAGGATAGTGCCACAGAAAGATACCGCCCCCCGATTGTAGATATGAGATTTGAGATTTGAGATTGCATCGAAAATTGAGAATCGAAGCTCTAAAATTGGTAGGGGTAAGGGTGCAAAGGTGCGGTAAGAGCGCACCAGCAGCATCGAGAGGTGCTGGCTCGGTAAACCCCAGTTGGGAGCAAGGTCGGAGGGACTATGGTTGGTTTTTTACCAGTTCCGTTTTTTGGTACCGCTTGAGGCGTCTGGTAACAGGCGTCCCAGATAGATAACTGCCCTCGAAAACTGCTTGCAGTTGAGAGAACAGAACCCGGCTTATGTCCGACTTTTCCCCTCCAAAATCCCCGACTGTGAGAGTGGGGGAAGGGGAGAGTGGGAGAGGAGGAGAGTGGGAGAGTCAAAGAATTTTTAGATATTTTTAGAATCAGGTGAGATACACCATATACATTCCCAATTCCCCATAACCAATTCCCCATAACCAATTCCCCATAACCAATTCCCCATAACCAATTCCCCATAACCAATACCCCATAACCAAATCCCCATAAACAATAACCCATAACCAATACCACATAAACAATTCCCCAAAACCAATAAACCAAAACCAATTCCCAAAAACCAAAACCCCAAAACCAATAAAACAAAAACAATTAAACAAAAACAAAACCCCATAACAAAAACAAAATAACAAAATACCCAAAAAAA
>JANMLZ010000033.1:0-74521 GCA_031372825.1 Cyanobacteria bacterium OTE_58_metabat_593
TAAAATACCAAAAGCCAAATGCACCAATTTCCGCATCAAAGCACCAATCACCTGCATTTTGACCTTTCCGCGACCCAATAATCGGTCACTCATAGCTTTCAGCAAGGGGTTGTGACTCATCGCCACTACCGCAGGCAAATACAACGCTTTTCGCAGTCGGACATTGCCAGTACAAGACAAACGAGTTTTGCCTTTAACCGAAGTCCCAGAACTGCGCTCACAGGGTGTTAAACCAGCATAAGCAGCTAATTGACGGGCATTGTTGTAATCGGAAACATCACGAATTTCAGCTAAAAATACCGAGGCTGTTTGTTCACCAATTCCGGGAATTGAGGTCAAGAGATCACGCTGTTGCTTTAAATGTGGATGTTGGTCAAAATGGTCACTAATCAATTTTTTGATCAGTTTTTGTTGCTCCTTTAGGTACTCCAAATGTGCCAGAGTAAGCTCAGCAACAGTTGGTGTAGCTGTTTCCAAGCGATTCCGCTCTTGAGTTGCCATTTCAGTCAGAGATTCGAGCCGTCGTAACAGGGCTTGTAATTCCTTGACTTCGGGTGCGGTCGGTGTCCATAATGGTGGTTTAATCGCCGCACAAAAACGGGCAATTAGTGCTGCATCTACGGAGTCAGTTTTAGTTCTCAGAAGTTCGCTTTTGGCAAACCCTTTAATACGAGCCGGATTGACGATACTGACTTGAAAGCCAGCCTCATACAGGAATTCAGCTAAGGCTTCTCCGTAAATGCTAGTAGCTTCCATGCAAGCATGGAGTTCGACTACACTTTGTTGTTTAAGCCAGTTATGCAAACTCTCAAACCCTTGAATATTGTTCGTAAACTTTTTGGGTTTAGTTGCACGACTTTCTTTCAGTAATGAGACATGAAAATCTCTTTTACTGATGTCTATGCCTAAGACTGTTGATGTCATTGTTTGCTCCTGATTTACTCCTCTAAATGAAAGAACCGACAGGCAATTGAATACTAACCTTGTGAATGCAGGCTTTCCCGATAATATCGAGAGCCTAAGATACTGTCCAGTTTTATGTGCGCCTGTCATCAGTAATGGGAGCTTATCTACACAACAGACTTGTTTAGTCTAAGGGGCGGGCCAACTTCACCGATTTCTGATGTCCTTGAAGAACACTTTCTGCTGTTACAGAACCATTTGCATAAAACTTTCCTTGTTTCTTTAGATTCGCTTTGCTTGTCGGCTCGATCGACTGATTGTCGGTACGATCGCCTGATTGTCGGTACGATCGCCTGATGATCGGTACGATCGCCTGATGATCGGTACGATCGCCTGATTGTCGGTACGATCGCCTGATGATCGGTACGATCGCCTGATGATCGGTACGATCGCCTGATGATCGGTACGATCGCCTGATGATCGGTACGATCGCCTGATTGTCGGTACGATCGCCGATTGTCGGTACGATCGCCGATTGTCGGCTCGATCAAATCAATGACGTGGCGATCGACTAACTCACTCTTTTAAGATACAAGGGGCGGGTTCACCAGTATTTCTGATTCACATCCAGGGTATTGATAAACCCGCCCTCCCCTATTCGTGGGATTGGGGCGGGTTTATTTTGCGTGTTTGTTTGTTTCAAATATTGTGCGATCGCCTTTATTCAGCCAAATTTAAAATAGTTGTAGCCTCAGCCAAAAGTTTACACTTGACTTTATTGTTTTCCCCCTCAATCAGACAATGAGCTGGATTATCCTCCAATGGGTCATGTCGGATAATGAAGCCTAAAGAACGGGCATATCCTGCTACCAAAACACCCACTTTTGTAGTGTCAGGATTTCTTGCACGAGCTAAAATTTCCTGGGGAGTTGTTAGCCTCGCCAACTCAACTGAGATACTGTTATCAGGTTTTCCTCTAACCTGAAAAGCAACTGATTTTATAGTACCATCATCATAAAGATGTACGTTAGGAATCCGACGATAAAGGATATCGTTATCTGCAATTTCTTCTAGCACTATCTCATCCTGACTTATTGAATTAATAGCTGAGACACCACATTCAGGACTTCAGATAATGACACCTCGTTTTTTTCCTCAAATTTTCTCTGGCTTCCTTCTCCCTTAATTAGTAGATAGCTGAAACTCATATCAGATTTAATTTCTACTTCGAGATTGCCCTGTAGACTTCGCCATTCCAGTTGTAGGCTACCATTAGCAATTGGTGCTGCATCATAGGGTAAAATCCGATCGCCAACTAAAGGCGCAAGAGAGCATTTGACATGAATGAGCAACTGACAGGCTTTTACAAAAGCAACGGGCGAAACTGCTAATGCACCATAAGAATCCCAGTCAGGTTCTAGTTGGGCAAGTTGCGTTAATTGCTCTAATATTGGGTCTAAGGAAACATCAGTTAATGTTGCTTGATACATGGTTTTTAGAAGGGTCATATTTTCGATTATATCATAAACTTTACTACCTTCGCAGTTGACCGATCGCATCTAATGCTTTTTGAGCATCAGCAGTCATTCCTTGAGCCCTAAATAAACGGGCCGCTTGTTGCAAATCTGCGATCGCCCCTTTTGTATCTCCCATTCTCACCAAGGTAATTCCTCGGTTAGCAAAAGCCTTTGCATAACTGGGATTGAGTTGAATTGCTTGAGTGTAATCAGCTAAGGCAGAGCGATCGTTATTGATCCGAAATAGGGCCAATCCTCTGTTAAAATAAGTGTTAGCGCGACCGGGATTAATTTGCAGCGCTTGATTGAAATCGTCGATCGCCCCTTTTTGATCGCCCAAGTCTGAAAGCGCCAATCCTCGGTTGTTGTAAGCTGCGGCAAAGTTTCGATCCAGGCGGATGACTTGAGTATAATCGGCGATCGCCCCTGGTTTATCTCCGATTGCTGACAAAACCAGCCCCCGATTGTAGTAAGCGTCAACATAACCGGCATTAAGGGCGATCGCCTTGCTATAATCAGCGATACTTCTGGGCATTTGTCTCAAATCAAAATAAGCCAGTGCTCGATAAAAATAAGCTTCTGAGTAATCAGATTGAGTTTGAATTGCTTGGTTAAAATCGGCAACAGCACCTGACAAATCTCCCTTGTCAAACCGAGTCAAACCCCGAACATAATAAGTCTTCGCATCTTGCGGATTGTTCAGTTTCAGAGGTGCAGTAGCAGTTGGAGAAGTATTTATCAAAAGTGCCGATCGATTTAACCCTGCTTGTGACAATTTAGCTATAAAAGTATTGATAGGAATTGCCGAATTAAATCCTGTCTTATCAGTGAATTTATCTACGATCTTTCCTTCGTTATCCGTTATATAATCGAGGTCTCCTTGTCCGTGAATCCCAATTACACGGCCTTCTGTATCAAATACAGGCCCTCCACTCATGCCCCCTTTGGTAATAGCACTGTAGCGCAAAGTATAACCGCGTGGATGAGTCGGGCGACGACTGGTAACAAACCCAGATGAAAATTCAAAAAAGCGTTGATTTCCGTACTTTTGTTCTAAATGATTCCCTGGATATCCAAACACAAAAATTGGTGTAGCAACTGTCGCTTGTTCGGAATCGCCTAAAGTTACAACTGGATAAGATTCTGTACTTTTAAATGTTACGACTGCTAAATCTGGAGCATTCTGACCTTTCTCCAATAGTACACTACGTGTTACTTGATAATCTTTTTTGGTAGAAGTGCGAATCGTATAGTTATCCCTTATGTTAGCAACAACATGATTAGAGGTCAGCACAGTGTAAGTCGTGCCTTGTCTGGAAATAATAAATCCAGTCCCGCTACCAGTTGTTCCGTTAATTTGAACGCTGACAGATTCAGCGAATTTGGCAATTTCTTGGGGAGTTTTTGCGAAAACTGGTGCTGCTGCAAAAACAACTATTCCTGCTACTGTTGCCGTTCCTGCTAGGATGCTGGTCAGGGAATCAAACCGCGAATAATCCCTATTCATAGATGATTGCTGAAGACTAAGATTTTTTATACTCCGAATAGTATAGATGAAAATCTAATATCTGAAAACCAGAAAGCCTGTAGGAAATTTTCAGGCGATCGCGATTTTTATGACATTTCGTACATTTCGTATAGATTAGCCTAAAAACTATCTAAATGAAGAACATTTTCAAGCTCGATTCTGAAAAGTTCGCGATATCTGTAGGGAAACGGCACTGCCGTTTCCTTGCCCGGAACTAGGACACGGCAGTGCCGTTTCCCTACCTGGAACTAGGACACGGCAGTGCCGTTTCCCTACCTGGAACTAGGACACGGCAGTGCCGTTTCTCTACCCAAAACTAGGACACGGCAGTGCCGTTTCCCTACCCAGAACTAGGACACGGCAGTGCCGTTTCCCTACCTGGAATTATCAATAGCTAAGCCAAAAATTGGAATTGAGAACCGTTAACTGCCAAAGCAAACGGACTTGCTGGTTCAAATGCACCGATAAGTTCAAAGTTATCCGTGTTTAAAACTATCCCCAATATTTGTCCGGTAATTCGGTTTTCAATTACCATGTCGTTGAGAATTCCATCGTTGTCGTAAGCAATCAAATTATCATCTTCAAACAAAAGGTCTAATTCTGTTAAACCGTCAGTCAAACCAATGCGATCGCCCTGATCAAAGTTAAAATCGGTAATCACATCGGCTCCATTGACTCCAAATGTTTCATTGCTTCTGAGCGCGAATGTGTCAGCACCGGGGCCTCCGGTGAGCACGTCAATCCCCCGATCGCCCGCTAAGAAATCGTTGCCGTCATTGCCGTCTAAATCGTCGTCTCCTTGCCCTCCCCGCAGGATATCGTTCCCGAATCCTCCAAAGATAATATCGTTTCCTGCGTCGCCCCTAACTACGTCGCTGCCTTCATTTCCATCCAGGCGATCGTTATCTTTCCCGCCGTAAATGATGTCATTTCCGCCGCCGCCGCCGATAACATCATTGCCGTTATTTCCTAACAGCCGTTCATTGGAATCCGACGAACCTGCGATCGTATCGTTGCCGTCCAGTCCCCAAACTCCCCAGGGAAAAGATGACAAATTTCCATTCTCTACATCAATCTCATCTGATGTAGCGAATCCCAAAAAACGCGGCCCGCCGCCAGCAAACACAGGAAATCCCGTGAGATCGCCGATGAGATTGTTAATTGTTAAAGCCATAAGTATATCCTTTGAAAGATGCTGCTCTTTATATTATATATTTTAATTTTTGCCTTGCCAAATCGCAAATTTATTTTGATTCTTGTCGGAACTTTTGTTTGCTAAATTAGATCGTTTACGGTTGCATTGCAATATATTTTAATGAGCTAGCGCGCTCGCGTCGTCTCGAAGAGAAGCATAGATGGCGAGCCAGATGCTCGCACGCTCATAATTCCGATGCTCCAGATTTGATATTAGTCACTAGCAATCTGCTTGCCAATTACCAATTACCAATTACCGGGGTTCTGGCTCGTTCAAGAAGAAAGCTACTATATATTTCGCCTCTGAGTCAAATAGCATTAGTCGCTGACACTATCCGCTACGAGTTACCGCTTATAATGGGTGTTACCAGCCAAGTCGCAAACACGTTCATATCACCTATAACGTCAAGACTAAGAGGTTGTTTGTGAAGAAAAGTAAAAGTTTCTGGGCAGATCGTCCGAGAAACTCCCCGGTTTCCGATACCTATACACAAACTTTACAAACATGATATAAATTCTTTACAAATCGATAAATCGCCGATCGCTAACATTATCTGGCAAAATCTACTGCTTTCAGGTGCTTTCCTCATGCCGACTCCGAAATCGTCTTCGCGTCAAAACAACAACAACTCCGTAAAATCACTGATTCCCGCAGATATGGACTCAACTGAGCAAGACAATAACAGTTTTCAAAGCGAACTTAATATGGAACAACTACTGCAAGCTTTGGCGGCAGGAGTACCAACTCAATCTGCCGAAATTGAACGCTTGAAAACATGGAAACAAGACTTGCAGTGGGTGTTTCAATTTCTCGGAAACCGCCGCGTTTTAATCGCGGTAATTGAGCCGGGAACTTTTGCCCTGCGCTACGCTAACGCCGCTTTCTGCCGTTTGGCTGGCTGGGAAGGAACGCCCCTCGGAAGCGGGCAAATTGGCGGTTTGTTTGCAGGAATGGGCATTACTCTGCTGGAACTGTTCGAGGAGTGGGACGGCAAAACAACGGAAAAGTTATACCGTCGCCATCTTCTGCACTGGGTATTCAAACAATCCTATCAAATTGACCTCGCAGCTTTACGAGTGCTCGATGAACCCGTGATGGCTGCTGTAAAAAGTCGCGTACATCCAGAACCGAGATATGTCGAATTTTGGCTGGGTTCGGAACAGTTAAAAGTCGATCGCATTGACTCGAAAATTGATGAATTTGCGGATTTGCATTTGCAGTTAATGCCAGTTGCTGAACGGGAAGCTTGGTTGATGCAGCCGAATCAATTGGCGATTTTGGGCGATCGCTTGCAGTTGGATAATTACCAAGTAGAAGGTTTGCTGGTACTCGAAGGTTTTGATGTCACTATACAGGAGCAAATTCGGCGGCTGACGCAGTTATTAATCGATCGCGATTCCATGCTGCGCCCTGACAAATTTGAGAGAATAGACGGTTGTTTGCGATCGCTCTTTAATGCTGACGGCACTTTGCTGATGCGCCCTGATGGGGAACAGGTACAGATATTAGTAGCTAAAGGTGGCGAAAATTTGCAACCAATTGTTTATTCGATGACTTCCCTAGAATCTTCTCATTTTTTGAAAGCAACGGCGGCAAATCAAGTTTGGAATGTGCCAGATTTGCGACGAGAATGTGATACTGAATGCGATCGGGCTTTGCGGAAAATGGGCGTGCGATCGATGCTACTGGTACCCCTAGTAGTAAAAACCGTTACCCGTGAGGGCTGCGTACAGCGGATTTTGGGTCTGGTGGGGCTGTTGTGCGATCGGCCAAACCACTTCAACGGCATTGACTCCCAGCACGCCCAAGAACTGATTCCTGCCTTCATTGCAGCCCTGCGGCAAGCCATGCAGCAGCGGTTCAGCCACATCCACAACATCCACCCCGCCGTCGAATGGCGCTTCGTCCAAGAGGCAGAAAGACGCAGTTGGGGACTACAGCAAGAAACTATTGTATTTACCGAGGTTTATCCACTATTTGGAATTTCCGATATTCGCGGTTCTAGCGACGAGCGAAATCGAGCCATTCAAACTGATTTACTGGAACAATTTCGCTTAGCTTTAGCCATAGTTGATGTCGTTTGTGAAACAAAAACTACTCACCTCGGTCAGCAACTACGGCTCGATTTACTCGACTATATCGAACACTTAAAAGAAAAAGTAACAGTCGATATGGAAGTCCGGGCAGCCGAGTATTTGAACGAACATTTAGAAGTGTATTTTGACTATTTTTTGCAGTGTGGGCTAAAAGTTCAGGAGGCCGTTGAAGCTTACCGAGCGGCTTGTGAAAACGAACACAACTGCGTTTATTGCGATCGAACTCGCTACGACGAAATGCTACATTTAATCAGCACCAAACTCCAAGAAACTTGGGCTCGCTGGCAAGAACGAATGCAGCAAATACTTCCCCACTACTGCGACATAGAATGCACCGACGGCATGGATCACATGATTTATGTCGGAAAATCTGTTGATAGCAGATTCAGTCAGTTTCACCTCCATAGTTTGCGATACGAACAACTGCGGGCAATATGCGACTGCGGGCGCACAGTTTTCCGCCTACAAGCCGAATCGCAAATTAACATGGAACTGGCGCATTTAGTATTAGTGCAGAATACCACAATCGACATTTTTCACAACGAAAATACTGAAAAAATGTTTGATGTCAAAGGGACTCGCGACATTCGCTATGAACTCGTCAAAAAGCGGATCGAAAAAGCCGTTGACAAAGATGCACAAGAGCGAATTACCCAGTCGGGGATGTTGACTATAGTTTATTCAACCGAGGATGAATGGGAAGAGTATGAACAATACTTACGCTATCTATCTCGCGAAGGTTGGGTAGAGTCAAAAGTTCAAACTGGAATGGTAGAATCACTACAAGGAGTCAGTGGTTTAAAATTTGCCCGCGTCCGCATTTTACCTGAACCAGAATCAATTGTTCATATCAGTGAAGTTACAGTTGTAGAAGATTGAAACTTCGCAATTTAACCGAGAAAGACACGGCACTGCCATTTCCCTACCCAACTAATTGTAGGGACGCGGCAGTGCCGTGTCCTGATTGTGGGTAATATTAATTTCGATGCTACCGGATTTAATATTATTGTGACCTGTGGCATAATAAACTGCGATCCATATCACATAAATATTCACAAAATTAGGGCTAGTCTAGGTTCAATTAGATCCGATTAATTTTTAAATAAACCTATGCTAAGCCTTTCAGAATACCAAATCAATTCTACTCTGCACGAAGGTGCCGAAACAATTATCTATCGCGGACAGGCATCGATTAACGAAACCGCAACAATTCTTAAAGTCCTGAAAGCCGAATATCCCACACTCGAAGCAATTACCCGCCTCAAACACGAATATCAAATCCGCCAGAATTTAGATAGCGAACAAATCGTCAAAACCATCAGTCTCGAAACCTTCAATCACCGATTAGGTATGGTTTTAGAAGATTTTGGTGGCGAATCTCTAGGAAAACTGCTGGAAACAGAGACATTGAGTCTGCAAGCAATTTTAGATATCGCTATTCAAATTACTAAAGCCCTAGAATACCTGCATCAAAATCAAATTATTCACAAAGACATCAAACCCAGCAACATCATCATCAACTCCGAAACAAAACAAGTCAAACTCACAGACTTCGGCATTGCGACAAAACTCCATAAAGAAAACCCACAATTTAACAATCCCAACTGCGTAGAAGGCACATTAGCCTATATGTCACCCGAACAAACCGGGAGAATGAACCGCACCCTCGACTACCGCACCGACTTTTATTCCCTCGGAATTACCTTATATGAAATGCTCACAGGTAGTTTGCCTTTCGCCAGCAGTGACCCCTTAGAAATAGTCTATAGCCACATCGCAATTCAAGCAATTTCGCCCCATCAAATCAATCCTATAATTCCGCCAGAAATTTCAGAAATCACGATGAAGTTGATGTCTAAGAATGCCGAACATAGATATCAAAGCGCAGCCGGATTATTGGCAGATTTAGAAATCTGTTTGCATCAGTTAGAAACAAAGAACCAAATTTCGGACTTTATTCCCGGACGCTTAGATATTCTTAGTCAGTTATTAATTCCTCAAAAATTGTACGGTAGAGAAGAACAAGTAAACGAACTATTAGCAGCATTTGAACGTGTAGCTGCGGGTTCACCCGAATTTTTCTCATCCAACCCAGATAAAGAAAAACCCGCCCGCCCCAATCCAGAAACTCTTTCACCCGCATTTTTCTTGCCCAATCAAAATACAGAAAAACTCGCCCATTCCCAAAGCGAATTAATGCTAGTATCTGGTTATTCCGGCATCGGCAAATCAGCAGTTGTCAACGAAGTCAGTAAACCCATTACCAAGGCAAAAGGCTACTTCATCAGCGGCAAATTCGACCAATTCAAACGCAACATTCCTTACGCATCATTAATCCAAGCATTTAACTCACTGCTACGTCAGTTGCTAACTGAAAGTGCGACTGCTTTAGAAACATGGCGCACCAAAATATTAACAGCATTAGGAACAGATGGTAAAGTAATTGCCGAGGTAATTCCAGAACTTGAATTAATCATCGGGAAACAGCCAGAAGTGCCAGAAGTCGGCTTAACAGAAGCCCAAAATCGCTTCAATCGGCTTTTCAAAGAATTTCTGCGCGTTTTCGCGCAAAAAGAACACCCGCTAGTCATCTTTTTAGACGATTTGCAATGGGCTGATTCAGCAACATTGAAGTTGATGCAAACACTGATTACAGATCCAGAACAGCAATATCTGTTGCTAATCGGTGCGTATCGAGATAATGAAGTTAGTCCCACTCACCCGTTGATTCAGACTATCGAAGAAATTGAAAATACTGGTACAATTGTCAATAACATTGTATTAGAACCGCTGGATTTAGAAAATGTGACTGAATTAGTCGCTGATACACTTAATAATAGCACAGAAAAAGTAAAAAATTTAGCAGAACTAATCTGCAATAAAACAGGTGGCAATCCTTTCTTCTTGACACAACTATTTCAAGCACTTTATCAAGACAGCTTGTTAAAATTTGATTTTAGTTCCCTGGAAAACCAAGGAGGTTGGAATTGGAGTATTGATGAAATTCAAGCCATTGGAATTACCGATAAAAGTGTGGTGGAACTGGTAGCCAGTCGGATTAAAAAGCTCCCATTAGCCACACAAGAAGTGTTGAAATTAGCAGCTTCTGTGGGTGACAAATTCGCTCTTGATGTACTTTCACTTGTTAGCGAAGCGTCAGCTAATACTACAGCCACTGAACTGGATTCGGCTTTACAAGCAGGGTTGATTCTGCCCTTGAGCGATGCTTATCGGATTCCTTTAGTTTTTGACAAATCGGAATCGATCGATCTCAAATTAGATACTTCGCGGGTTAGTTACAGATTCTTGCATGACCGCGTGCAGCAAGCCGCTTATTCGCTAATTCCCGAAGACCAAAAGCAATCCACCCATTTAAAAATCGGTCAATTACTGTTAAAAAATACTTCTCCAGAAAAGCTGGAAGAAAATATTTTTGATATTGTCAATCAGTTGAATGTCGGAATTAACACGATTGTCCAGCAGGCAGAAAAAGTTAATTTGGCACGATTAAATCTAACTGCTGGACGCAAGGCAAAAGTTGCGAATGCTTATGAAGCTGCTGTAAGGTATTTGCGGGTGGCTATGGGATTATTGCCAGCAGATTGTTGGCAAAGTCAGTATGAATTAACGTTAGCAATTTACGAGTCCACAGCAGAAGCTGAATATTTAAACAGCAACTATGAAGATTCTAAAAAACTGGTTGACATTGTACTGCAACAAGCTAAAACTATACTGGAAAAAGTTAATGTTTATGAACTTCAGCTTCAGTCTTACATTGTTCAAAATACAGTTATCGAAGCACTAAATACAGGACTAGAAGTGCTGAAATTATTAGGCATTTCTTTTCCTCAAGATCCGAATATGCTGAACGTTTTGGCTGGACTGATGAATACAAAACTGAGCTTGGGATTGAAACGAATTGAAGATTTAGCTAATTTGCCAGAAATGACCGATCCCAATCAACAAGCAGCCATACGGATTTTATCAGGGATTCTCAGCACTGCTATGGCGGTAAAACCACAACTGTTTCCACTACTAATATTTGTGATGGTCAAGCTATCCATTAAATATGGGAATTCGCCTTATGCTAGTGTGGCTTATGTTTTTTATGGTGCACTTCTGTGTGGGATAGAAAATATTAGTTTGGGATATGAATTTGGTCGACTGTCAATTAGGCTGTTAGATAAATTTCCATCCCGTGCAACCAAAAGTATGGTTTATGTAATGCTTAATTTCTGCATTCAACACCGAAAAGAAGATATTAAGTTAGCGTTAGGCTATATGATGAAAGGGTTTCAGTCTGCGATGGAAACTGGAGATTTACCCTATGCTGGCTATAGTATTAATGGATATTGTAGTTATAAAATGTGGATTGGAGAACCTCTATATCTGGTTGAAGAAGAGATAGATAAGTATTTAAAATTAATGCAGCAAATCAAACAAAAAGGAGCTTTAGAGTGCTTAAGTATATTAAAGCATACAATCATAAATTTGCGTGGTCAATCTGTAGAGTCATCCGATTTAGTAGATAATAGGTTTAATGAGGATAAAATTATTCCGGCTGCAATAGAAGCTAAAAACTTTTTTTTAGTTTGCTTTTTTTTGAATACCAAATGTATGCTGAGTTTCCTCTTCAGAAACTACACCGATGCCTTAGAAAAATTAAGGTTATTTGAGAAATATGAAGAATCAGTAACCGGATTTTATCTAGTCTCCTTGAATAATTTTTACTGCTCTCTGAGTATGCTCGCTTTGTATCCTCAAGCTGTCAAACAGGAGCAAAAACAATATCTAAAAAAAGTGGCAAGCCTACAAAAAAAGATAAAAAAATGGGCTGTTGATGCTCCGATGAATTATCAACATAAATATGACTTAGTAGCAGCGGAGAAAGCGCGAGTGTTAGGACAAAATAGCGAAGCAATGGATTTGTACGATCGCGCAATTGCAGGTTCTGCCAAAAATGGTTATATTCAAGAAGAGGCCTTAGCCTATGAATTAGCCGGAGAATTCTATCAATCTCTGGGAAAACAGATAATTGCTCAAGCATATTTGACTAAAGCATATTACGGCTACATCCGCTGGGGAGCTCTAGCAAAAGTTAAACACTTAGAGTCTATACATCCTTTTTTAGTAACACAAACGCGGGTCGCAGAAACTCGAAGCCTCGATGTCACCCGCACTACCACTGGAAATACAACGAGTAATAGTTTAGGCGATTTCTTAGATTTGAGCGCTTTTGTCAAGGCTTCTCAAGCTATCACCAGTGAAATTGTTTTGGAGAAGTTATTGACTAAGTTAATCAATGTTTTGTTGGAAAATGTGGCGGCTCAAAAAGTAGTAGTGATGTTGCTGAAAAATGATATCCTCTGTATAGAAGCTACGGGTACTTCTGCTCAAACTCAAGAGGCTCTTTTACCGTCTATTCCAGTAGAAAATTGTCAAGATGTACCGCTTTCTGTAATCAATTATGTACAGCGAACTCAAAAGCCTCTGGTTTTAGACAATGCGACTGTCGATGTACTTTTTAATGAGGATGTTTACATTCAGAAATATCAACCAAAATCAATCCTGTGTTTGCCGATTATTTATCAATCTCAGCGGCGGGGAATTATTTATCTAGAGAATGCTTTGACGGTAGGAGCTTTTACCGAGGAGAGGGTTGAAGTATTCAAAGTATTGGTTTCTCAAGTTGCTATTGCGGTAGAGAATGCTGGTTTGTACGCCAGGGAAAAAGAGAAATCTCAACAGTTAGAAAAATCATTAAATGAACTGCAACAGGCACAATTGCAACTGATTCAAAGCGAAAAAATGTCAGCTTTGGGTAACTTGATTGCAGGTGTCGCTCACGAAATTAATAATCCGCTGGGTTTTATTTCTGGTAATGTTGATGCTGCTGCTGAGGCTAGCTTGGATTTGATTGATTATTTGCATCTTTACCAGGAAAAGTTTCCGAATCCAGGAGATGAGTTGGAGAATAAAGCATCGGATATTGATTTAGAATATTTGATGGAAGATTTGCCGAAAATGCTGGTATCGATGAAATCTGGTACGGATCGTATCCGCAATATTAGCACGTCCCTTCGTACTTTTTCTCGCGCTGATACTGCGACGAAGGTGTCAGCAAATATTCATGAGGGCATCGATAGCACTTTGCTGATTTTGCAGTATCGATTGAAGGCTAATGATAGTCGCCCGGCGATTCAAATTGTTAAGGAGTACGGATATATCCCGCCGGTTAAATGTTATTTTGGGCAACTGAATCAGGTTTTTATGAATTTGCTGGCTAATGCGATCGACTGTTTTGAGGAATCGAATCTGGGCCGTACTTATGATGAGATTGACGCCTTACCGAATACGATCGCCATTATGACTCATGTCTCTGAGGATAACCAGAGTGTGGTGATTAAAATTAAAGATAATGCTCAAGGGATGTCGCCGGAGGTTAAGTCGAAAATATTTGACCATTTATTTACTACTAAAGGTGTTGGGAAAGGTACGGGCTTGGGATTGTCTATTAGTCGGCAAATTGTGGAAGAAACTCATGGTGGTAAGCTGAGTTGTGATTCTGTTGTGGGTGAAGGGACGGAATTTGCGATCGCACTTCCTTTGGATTAAGAGACTCGGCGGTTGAAACCGCGTCTACACGAACGAAGTCCGCCTGCGCGGACTAAGATTCATAACACAAATTATGAATTTTGTCAATGTTCAATTATCTCTAAAAAAGTCCCCTGTTGACGGTTTATATTCGGCAGTATGCAGTTACATTGTTAGCTAAATGTAATAAATGTATTTGATAGGAGTTAGCCAGTGAACGCTGCTGAACAAGCTAGAAATATAGAGTTAGCCAGTAAAATTGCTGCGGTTGTTAATTTATTCAAATCGGAATTCCCGGATGCGAAAGTTGATTTGAAACCTTGGATGAATGATCAGGATACTAGGGAACTTGTCGATCCGGATTCGATCGATATTGGCTTTCATTTTCCCGGTAGAAGCCGCTTGTTGCAAAGCCGCAGCATTTTGATTCAAATCCGATTTTATCAAGATCCGGTGGAAGGATCGAGAAGGGCGATCGGGGTTGAAGCCGCTGGTTACGATCATACTGGTCAGCAGTGGCAGTTTTCGACTGTGGAAAATTGGAATTTTCTCGGCAAAACTGAACCTGTGGCGGAGTCGGCGCAAAAACTTAAACACTTTTGTCGGCAGATATTTGAGCTATTTAATAGTTAAGTTCTAGAGTTTTGTAACAGGGATGTGGCGCTTCATCACTAAGTAAATTGACATCAATTATCTTCCATCATCCGCAATAATTTTTTTAGGGCGGGCTAGAAGCCCACCCCACAAGAAAATTTAATTTTTGTGGAACAGGCATCCTGCCTGTTCTTGAGAATGATTATCTTGGGTGAGTTACTTCAAATTATCACAATTGTCGATCGACCTACAGCCCACAGCATAAACTGATTTGTAAGTGGTAGAACGCTTGCCAAATAAAGTATAGCGGTTGTCGCGGACTTGTTCGTAAACGCGATCGCCCATCCACTTCATCCCCGGTATGGCACGGTAAGCAGCCACAAATACCTCACCTGCGGGCAATATCCGCCCGATTTCTTCGGCGGCATCGCTACCTTGCCAGCGCTGTTCTGGGGTGTTAGAGTCTATCAAAATCATGCCCATTTCGCAGTCTTGAGAAGTTATTCCAAATCGCTCTAATTCTTCTAAATCTTGCATGGAAATATACTCGAATCGGTTGCCTTGATCTAAGGTTTCTAGTAGTTGCACCAAGGTGACGCAGAGGTTGCAATTGCCGTCGTAAATTACTTTATAGTTCATTTGTTTATTGTTGACTGTTGACTGTTGACTGTTGACTGTTGTCAGGAAAGCAGTTGATTGTTGACTGATGACTACTAACCAATAACCAATCACCAATAACCAATCACCAATAACTACTAACTTTTCCCTACAGGAATCTCGATCGCAAATTCTGTTCCTTGGCCCGGCGCTGAATTGCAATGCAACTGTCCGCCGTGTTTTTCTACTACAATTTGATAGCTGATCGACAGCCCCAAACCAGTACCTTTCCCCGGTTCTTTCGTGGTAAAAAACGGGTCGAATAGCCTTTGATGCACTTCTGCTGGAATTCCTGGCCCGTTGTCAGCAATCCGAATCACAATGTGAGTTGGATGGCAATTAGACTTATTATAGACAATATTTTCTGTTTGGATCGAAGCATTTTCTTCGTACTTTACCTCTGTACAAATCCGCAGCGTCGGCGAAGGGCAATAAGGAATCGGTGACTGTTCTCCGTCAGCCCACTGTCCGGTTTCCATTGCTTCTTCGACAGCATCAATGGCATTGCCAATAATATTCATAAATACCTGATTTAACTGTCCCGCATAACACTGCAAGCGCGGCAAATTGCCATACTCTTTGAGCAGCACAATTTTAGGATGTCCGGCCGTTTCTTTGAATCTGTGCTGCAAAATTAATAAAGTGCTGTCGATCCCTTCATGAATATCTACCTGCTTTTGTTCGGCTTCGTCTAGACGCGAGAAATTCTTCAGCGACAGCACAATTTGGCGAATTCTTTCGGCTCCCATCTTCATTGAATTTAACAGCTTAGGCAAGTCTTTGAGCAGGAAATTTAAATCTACATCCTCTATTTCTTGCTGAATTAATGGGGTTACTTCGGGGTATTCTTTCTGGTAAAGTTGTAGCATTTTTAACAAATCTTGAAAGTAATCATCTGCGTGCTGGACATTGCCGTAGATAAAGCTGACTGGATTGTTTATTTCGTGGGCTACTCCCGCTACTAACTGCCCCAAACTGACCATTTTTTCATTTTGCACCATCATGCTTTGAGTTTGCTGCACATCCCGCAAAGCCTTCGCCAATTCTTGATTTTTAGTTCTCAATTGACTTTCTGACAGCCGTACTGTTTCTTCTGCCTGTTTGCGATCGGTAATATCTTTTCTAATTGCTACATATTGATGGGGTTCTCCCTTCATATTTAAGAACGGTACAATAGTAGTATCTAACCAGAAAAATGCGCCGTTTTTAGCTTGATTTTTGATTTCTCCGCGCCATACATTACCCTGACTTATTGTTGACCAAAGCTGTTTAAAAAAGTCTGGGGAGTGGTAGCCTGAATTGACAAGTTTGTGGGTTTTGCCGATGAGTTCTTCTCTAGAATATTGAAAGAGTTCGCAAAATTGATTGTTGACGTAAGTAATCAGGCCGAATTCGTTGGTATTCGAGACGATCGCCGATTCATCCAATGCAAATTTTTCAAATTCTAATTCTTGCAGGGTTTGGCGCAATTCGGCTTCGGCTTGTTTGCGATCGCTAATATCGGTAATCATCCGCAACACGCCAGAAAATTCGCCTTCGCTGTCGAACATCGGTGTTGCTGAGACGATCGCCCACAAGTGAGAACCGTCTTTGCGGGTAAACTTAAAATCGTGGCGTTCCCGAATGCCTTGTTTGCGACGCTGTACGTAAGTTTGGGCGAGATCCCTTTCCTCGCCGTCAATAAATTCAAATAGCGAGCTTCCCTGGATTTCCTCTACTGTATACCCCAGCATTTCGGCCATCCGACAGTTAGCAAAAGTCGTTTTGCTGGCGCTGTCAAACATCCAAACGCCCTCGGAAGCTGTCTCGACAATGCAGCGGTAATAACTTTCACTCTCCGTGAGTATTTCCTCTGTTTGTTTGCGATCGGTAATATCAGTTTGCACCGCAATAAAACCTTCCATTTGCCCGTTTTCTTGATAAATGGGAGCGATCGAAAGCGCCACCCAATAACCGTTTCCATCCTTAGTGTAATTGTAAATTTCGCGCTCGAAAGGCTGTCCCGTTGCCAAAGCCGATCGCAATTTATCAATCGTTAGCGGATCTGTTTGAGCGCCTTGCAGTACATCACCGAGTTTTTTGCCCTGCATTTGGGCCAGCACATAACCGCTAATCCGAGTAAATCCTTCATTCACCCACTCAATGCAGCCTTCAGCATCAGTAATTATGACACCATTTTGAGTTTTTTGAGCGACTAAAGCCAATCGAGATAACTCGGTTTCATTTTTTTTGCTTTCCGTAATATCTTGAGCAATACCCAGAATGTATTTAGGCGCGCCCGATTCATCGAACAAAGGAACTTTTTTTGTGTGCAAAATCCGCTTCCCCCGGTGCGGAAGCTGGATGATTTCTTCAGGCGAATCGACGCATTTTCCGGTAGCAAATGCTTCTAAATCTTGTGCTTGCAAGTAATTTGCCTGCTCTGTGTCAAACAAGTCAGCAGCATTGTTTCCCAACACTTCATCTCTCGAATAGCCCAACAATTCTTCGCTAGCATTATTCCAATAAATAAATTTTTGTTCGACAGCATCTTTAATAAAGACGCTAATCGGCAGATTTTGGAGTACCGCATTTAGAAACTCTTGAGTATTCCGCAATTCTGACTCGGCTTGCTTGCGATCGGTGATATCCAAAATTACCCCGTGGAGATATACCGTTTCTGACACAGAATTAGAGATGGGTGAAACCGGAGAAACTACAGGAGTCAATAATCCCGCTTGTCTCTCCTTCACCTCGCCGCCAACCGCTTGACCTTTTTCGTAAACCCAGCCAATGCTACCGTCAGCCCTAACAATTCGGTATTCCAGAATGTACGGCCATTTTGCTGCTATGCTTTTTCTAACAGTCTCTTCGACTCTCGATCGATCTTCTGGATGGATAATGCTGGCAAAAGACCGGACTCGTTCGTTAATAAAATCTGAAGGTGGATAGCCGGATATTTCTTGAATGGCTTCTGACAGAAACCCGATCGTCCATTTGACAAAACCTTGGGGATCGTCGAAGTCGCAACTACAGCGGTAGACAGCACCGGGAATATTTGCTACTAAAGTTTGATATAGTTTTTCGCTGCTTAACAAAAAGGATGACTCATCTTCGCGATCGCTGTCGTTGTTCTTAAGTTGAGCAGACTGGGAGGAAATTTGCATATTGTTTCACTTGTGAGTGCGGGGCAAGTGTTAGAGTAGATGTGTTATTAAAAGTGAATTTAATTTCCGAAATAATTGGCTATTAATTAATATAGTACAAAATTAGTTCTTTGAACATTCAGGAAATGGGATTGCGGCTAATCGGGAGACTTTGTAGTACCCGCCTCGTTTCGTTACAATAAGATAAGTTGCCAAGAACCGATCGCCCTCAAACCAAACACCATGACTCAACAACAACCACGGATTTGCATTCTCGGCGGAGGCTTCGGCGGACTCTACACAGCCCTGCGCTTGAGTCAGTTACCCTTCTCCAAAGCCGAAAAACCCGAAATCGTGCTTGTCGATAAGCGCGATCGATTTTTGTTCGTTCCGCTGCTGTATGAGCTCCTGACAGGGGAACTGCAAACTTGGGAAATTGCTCCCCCGTTTGCCGAAGTCCTGGAAAACACAGGCGTGCGTTTTTGTCAAGGCACTGTTTCCGGCATCGACTTGGAAGCAAAACGAGTTCAATTACATGACGGGCCAGAAATTGAGTGCGATCGCCTCGTGTTAGCTTTAGGTGGCGAAACTCCCCTAGATATGGTCAAAGGTGCGGCTGAATATGCTTACTCATTTCGCACTCTCAAAGATGCTTACCGCTTAGAAGAAAGACTGCGGTTTCTCGAAGCGCACAATACCGACAAAATTCGGATTGCGATCGTCGGCGCCGGTTATTCGGGAGTAGAATTGGCTTGTAAATTAGCCGATCGACTCGGAGACAAAGGTCGCGTGCGGTTAATCGAGCAAGGTGACACGATCTTGCGGACATCACCAGAGTTTAACCGAGAAAGTGCTACCAAAGCTTTGGAAAAACGGAAAGTCTGGATTGACCTAGAAACAGCAGTAGACGCGATCGAAACGGAGACAATATCCTTAACATACAAAGGACAATTAGATGTTCTGCCCGTAGACATAGTATTGTGGACTGTAGGAACGCAAGTTAGTCAAGCAGTGCGATCGCTCCCTCTCAAACAAAACCAGCGCGGTCAATTAATCACGAATCCCACATTGCAAATTATCGACCATCCAGACATATTTGCCTTGGGAGACATGGCCGAATGTCACGACGCAACTGGTCAAAAAGTTCCGGCTACAGCGCAAACGGCTTTCCAGCAAGCTGATTATACGGCGTGGAATATTTGGGCCTCGTTGAGCGATCGACCTTTGCTACCTTTCCGCTATCAGGCGCTAGGAGAAATGATGACATTGGGAATTGACAATGCGACTCTCTCCGGTTTAGGAATCAAACTCGACGGACAATTAGCACACATTGCGCGTCGCTTAGCTTATCTCTATCGGATGCCGACATTTGACCATCAAGTAAAAGTTGGTTTCAATTGGATTAGCAAGCCGATTCAGGATTTGCTTAAAGGTTAATTGTTGACTGTTGACTGTTGACGGTTAACTGTTAACTGTTAACTGTTAACGGTTGACGGTTGACTATTGAGTTACTTAAATAACAAATAACCCTTCGACACTTCGACTACGCTCAGTGCGCCGCTTCGCTCAGGGTACCGCAAATAACCAATAACAAATGACAAAAGTAATTTTTTTAGATGCCGCAGGTACGCTATTTGACGTGCGCGGCAGCGTCGGCGAAGTCTACCAAAAATTAGCCAAAAATTTTGGAGTAACTGTTGAGAGTGAAGAATTAAATACCGCATTTTCCCAGAGTTTTGCCGACTCAAATCCGATGGCATTTCCAGGTAGAGAATTAGCAGAAATTCCCCAGCTAGAATTTGAATGGTGGCTTGCAGTTTCGGCGAAAGCTTTTCAGATAGCAGGCGTTTTTAATCAATTCTCAGACTTTCCAAAGTTCTTTGCCGAACTCTACGCCCATTTTGCCACCGCCGAACCTTGGTTTGTCTATCCCGACGTATTCCCAGCATTAAATAGGTGGCAAAAACAAGGCATTGAATTAGCCGTAGTCTCTAATTTTGATTCGCGACTTTATGCAGTATTGAAAGCACTCGATTTAGCAGAATATTTCACATCGGTGACAATTTCTACGGAAGTTGGTGCGGCTAAACCTGATTCTCAAATTTTCACAGCTGCTTTGCAAAAACATAATTGCCTTGCTGAAAATGTGTTGCATATTGGGGATAGTTTCAAGGCTGATTATTGCGGTGCGAGAAGTGCTGGCTTAAATGCAGTTTGGTTGAACCGCCAACAGGAAATACTGGATTTAAGCAAGTTCGATTTAACTGATACCCGAAAAGTAGAGGAATTTGCCAGTCTGGATTTTATATCAATTCCGGCTGCGCCGGAATTGATATAGAGGACACGGCACTGCCGTTTCCCTACGCCAGATTAATCGTAGGGAAACGGCACTGCCGTGTCCTGATTATGGGTAATGTTAATTCCGATGTAAGTAAATCGTAATAAATATGATTTTTATG
The DNA here is from genome assembly GCA_031372825.1 of Cyanobacteria bacterium OTE_58_metabat_593. Classification (GTDB taxonomy): domain Bacteria; phylum Cyanobacteriota; class Cyanobacteriia; order Cyanobacteriales; family Microcoleaceae; genus Microcoleus. The sequence goes on from JANMLZ010000033.1 coordinate 20,669, forward strand.
ATTCTAAAGTTATGATTTTTATGAATTGACTTTGAGTGCGATTTATTGAATAATATGGATAATTTAACCGCAGAGAGCGCAGAGGGCGCAGAGGAAGAGAAAAGAGAGATAATTGTTATATATCTAATTTTGATTTGGAAAGAACTTTATGGAAACTCGACTTACTCAAGCTCAGTTAGCACAGGTTGTCGCTGAAATCGATAAATTATCGCAGCAGCGGGATTTAGAATTGGCGCCGGATCAGGTAAGGGAAATTTTGCGGGATTTGAATTTGCCTGATGAACTTTTGGAAGATGCGATCGCCCAAATGCACCGCCGCGAAGCCCTGGAAAAAGAGCAGCGACGCAACAAGTGGATTGCGATCGCCTCGGCAGCAGTTGTGATTTCGGCGATCGCGATCGGCATTGTATTCAACCAAAATCAACGACAAAAAATTGCTGGAGTTACCTCAACTGAAGACAGGATTTCCCTATCGAAAAAAGGTGGTGACAGTCTGAGTCAAGTCAACCGCCAAATCAATGCTCGCGTCTATTACCAGGTGACGTTGAAAAATGCTCCCATTGGCAATCAGTTGGCTCTGCAATGCGACTGGGTTAATCCTAGCGGTCAAATTGTTCATCAGAACAGTTATAAGACTCGCTCGATCGAAACTGCGGTTTGGAATACCAACTGTTTTTATGACCTCGGATCGGCTGCTGCGCCGGGAAACTGGGAGGTGCGGATGTCTCTGGATGGGCGCGCGATCGGCAGTGAATCTTTCGTGGTGAAATAAGATCATTTCCGGTTGCACCGGAATGATGTTAACTGTTGACTGTTGACTGTTAACTGTTGACTGTTAACTGTTTGAACAATACCAATACAACCGGAAATAATATAAATGGGTGCGATCGCAAAACCTGCACATTTCATCGGCTACTGGGGACAAACCGATCTCACAAAAACGCTCAGCCGTTTAGTGCCAGACTACAGCATTCGATCGGGCAAATTGTCGGAATGGGCGATCGCCTCTGCATCACTTCTCAAGTCTGACACTGTGACGCTGAATGCTTGCGGGCGATTTCAGCCGACGGATTTTCCGGGAGATGCTTGGGCGCAGGTGGAATCGGGACAACTGCGGTTGGGGCGCGATCCGTTTGGGCGTGTGCCGCTTTACTGGATGCGATCGGCAAACACAATCTGGTTTTCGACGCAGATGCAATTGCTGCTACCGTTAATCGATGTTCCTGAAGTAAGCCCGATCGCGCTTCACAGTTATGCTTGTTTTTCCTATGTACCAACGCCGTTAAGTCCGATCGAGCAAATTGCATCCGTAGCAGCCGGAACCGAGATTGTTTGGCAATTAGCCGATGTTAACTCTCCCCCGAAAGTGCGATCGCTGCAATCAGCTTGGCAAGAAGCGCCGCAATTACTGCGGAGTGAAGACGAGGCGATCGCACAATTGCAAGGATTGTTGCAACAGGCGATCGATCGACAAGTGGCCGATTTGCCGATCGACGAACCAGTAGGAGTTTTGCTATCAGGCGGCATCGATTCCTCCCTGGTGACAGCGCTGCTAGTCAAAGCCGGCTTAAAAGTCCGCGCCTACGCCCTCGATTTCGGAGTCGAAGCCTATTCCGAATTGCCCTACGCCCAACAGGTTGCCGACTTTTTCGGGATTCCGCTGATTCGAGTGGCGGCGACGGGCGATGCCATCTTGGGTGCGATCGGGCCAACCGCCAAAGCCCTCGATTCACCCTACGGAGACGGCACGACGGCTGCCCTGTTTTTGCTCAAACAAGCGGCGGCGCAAGACGTGCGAGTGGTATTCAACGGCGAAAATGGCGATCAGCTATTTGCCGGATGGACAAACAAACCTTTGATTGCTAACGGAGTTTACAGTGGTGAACATCCAGCCGGAAAAGAAACCTTTGAACAACAGTATTTGCGGACATTTCAGCGATTTTATGGCTATGAAAAACAGATTTTTTCACCGGAAATGCTCGATCGCACTCAATCCCACAATTTAAGCGTTTACCTCCAAGATGCGATCGGTAGCGAAAGTTGTCCATCCCTGCTAGCCAAACTGCGGCGGGCTTCGCTGATGCTCAAAGGCGCGCAAAACATCCAGCCGAGGGCAAACGTATTAGGCTTTGCTTGCGGTTTGTGGGTGCGATCGCCCTTCTGCGACCCCGACCTCACCGAGTGGACGTTTCAACTCCCAGGCGAGCTGCTACTGCAAGGTGCGTGCGAAAAATACATCCTCAAAAAAGCCTCTGAACGTTGGTTGCCTCCAGAAATCGTTTGGCGGGAAAAACGGGGGATGGGAGTACCGCTGAAAGTTTGGTATTACCGCGAGTTTTGGGGTGCGATCGGCGATCGGCTGAATCCGAATGTACTGCGATCGGAAAATTGTTGGCAACCGCATTTAGCTGACGCGATGTTATCGGGACAAATGGGAGTTGCGATGCGCGATCGATATATTGGCAACAATCTCTGGTTGTTGTTGATGTGGCAAGCATGGCGCACTGAGGTTTTAGGCGAAATTCCGGTTGGGCGATCGCTGAATCATGTATTTTGGTTGCCACCTGCGATCGGGCAACGCATTTGGAAATACCGAAGGAGGCTGACTGTTGACAGTTGACAGTTGACAGTTGACAGTTGACAGTTGACAGTTCATGAAATTTAGAGGGCAATTCATGAATTGCCCCTACTAAATTTCGGAGGCAAATCATACTCCAAATCAGCAACGCCGATTTTACAATTTTCCCTCTTAATTCCCCCCTTGGGGGGGGCAGGGGGGGGTTCTTCTTCCTTCTACTTAACGGATTGAATATGATTGAATCTTTGCTACAGAATGAAACCAAAATACATTCGCCACCATTCTCCGAATCAATGGCCAAGCGACTGTTATCAACCTATGGTTCTCCTTTATATGTGTATCAAGCCGATCGCCTCCATCAGACTCTCGATCGCATTACGCGATCGATCGACTATCCGCACGTGCAGTTTCATTTTGCTACCGTCACCAACGGCAATATTGCACTGTTGCAACTGATTGAACAAGCTGGTTGGGGGCTGCACGCGAATACGCCGGGTGATGTGTTTTTGGGACTGAAAGCGGGTTTTACGGGCGATCGCATTGTCTACACCGGCAGTAACCTCAACCGGGCGGATATTCAGCAATTGATTGATTGGAAGATCGATCGATTCAACTTCGATAGTCTGTCGCAACTCCAGGATTTCTGCGAATATGCGCGCAGTCAACCGAGATTAATCCGTCCCGAAATCGGACTGCGGCTTAACTCACCGGAATTGACGGGAGACAGTCGAATTGGAGTGCGTCCGGCTGAATTTGCAAAAGCTAATGAAATCGCGCAGCAGCACGGTTTTAGGATTACTGGATTGCATTTTTATCGGGGGACTGGAACCAACGCCACGGGTGCTTTTACCCAGGCGATCGATCGGCTAATTGCGATCGCCCAACAGTTACCGGATTGGAAAACCCTCGATTTTGGCGGTGGTTTTGGGTATCCCTATCGAGGCGGTGCGGTGTTTGACTGGGAGGAATTTGGTGCAGCGATTACTCAACGATTGAGTGCGCTATCTCGCCCGATCGAGTTAGTGATTGAACCGGGACGATCGGCGATCGCAGGTTGTGGTATTTTGCTAGCAAAAGTTGTGTCTGTGAAGTGGTTGGGCGATGGCGTCTCGCCCCGCAAGCTACGGCAAATTGTCGGAGTCGATACCACTGTAGCAAATCTTTCGGTGCCTGCGGTACACGGCGGCTATCGGGCGATCGCAACTTGGGAAACTGCTGATGTATCCCGATACGAAACCGATATTTGCGGCAACACAACTTATTCCCGCGATTATTTAGGGCGCAACTGTTGGCTACCGAAACTGCAAATTGGAGATAATCTCGCGATTTTGGATTGCGGCGCTTACGGTTATGCGATGTCCTCGCATTTTTTGCATCGCCCCCGCCCTGCGGAGGTGTTGATTGATGCTAAGGGCGATCGACTAATTCGACAGCGAGAAGACTATTCCATCTTGTTAAACGGGCAAGTATTTTAAACCGCAGCCAAAGAAACCGGGTTTTTTCCAAAATATTTGACAACAACCCAGATTCTGCTAAAAACCCGGTTTCTAACCCCACCCAAGATTCATTCCGAAACAACCGCCAACGATACCAATCCATCAAATTAATCAGGAGTAACCGAAATGGGAATGAAATGCGTCCAGTGTAACACCGACAACAATTTGCGCGATCGTACCACAAACTCAGGTAGGTGTAAAAATTGCAATCATCCATTTTTGTTTGATCCAGCTACAATTACCGATAAAAAGCTTGCATTCACCGATCAATTTTTCCAAAAGGCGATCGTAGATATTTCCAGCCAGAATATGCTATTTTTCACACCGAAACAGTTTTTATATTTGATTGATAAACGACTTAAATCTCCCGCAGCCACAAAGAGATGGGTATGGATTAATCGCTACTTCATATTACTCGCTATTATGCCCATATTCAGCTTCATTTTCCTGGGTATTTTGTTTTCACAACTAATGAATTCTATTTTATCTGTACAACCTTTACTGATGCCACTGATAGTATTGACTATTTACAATATTGTTTGGATCGGCATCTTTTTCACAAAGACTAACTCTAGTCAGCAAGGTATTATAGGTAGAAAACACAATGCTAAAAACCTACAAGTTTTGGGGGTAATTATTTTAGTAATAGGCATTGCAGTAAGCCTGATAGCTAATTATTTTCCAGGATACATAGCAGCGGCTGCAATCGGGCTATTTTCCTGCTGGCTAGGCACATCACAAAGAAATCGTCAAAATATAACTGGTGAAATATTTCTAGTCAATGCAGCCCAGACTGATGAATGGTTACGACGATGGCAAACAGTCAACGGCGCACTAGAAAAATTGCTCCCTGCACCTCGCCAAAATGTTTTACCAGCCAGCATCGATCCCGAAGTTAGCGCCTACAGTTTCGATCGCGCAATCATCTGCGACAGCGACGAAATCGCCCAATTCCTGATTGCCAACAACGTCCATTTTGAGAACAACTGCGCCATTCTCAGCATCAGCGGCTATCCCCAAAGCATCTTCGACACCGTGATCGAAATGCTGCGACGCAATGCCGATTTAAAAGTCTATGCACTCCACGATGCGAACCCTGCTGGAGTTAGTTTAGTCCATCAATTACGAACCAGTCCAAACTGGTTTGCGAATCAAGCAGTCACAATTTTTGATTTGGGCATTTCTCCCCGTCAAATATTGGAAACCCGCGATATGTTTGTACAGCAATCTCCAACAATGGCACAAAGCGCCCGTCAATTACCCGACGCTGTGAGGCAAGGTTTAACAGCAGAAGAACTAGCGTGGCTGGATGCCGGAAATTTTGTGGAATTAGAATCTTTTACGCCGCAGCGGTTGTTGCGCGTGGTGAATTATGGACTTGCTCAGAGTGGAGATCCGCAGAGCAACGATGGCTTAATATTAGCCGGTGGTGCAGCTTATGGTGGCGGCTACGTGTTTGTCTCCGATAGTTTCGGTTAGTCGAATTCGCTGATGAATTCTCATCACAACCACAATTAGCTGTAGGGGCGGGTTCGCGAGTAGCCTTAAAAGTTGCAGACAGGTGAAATAAACCCGCCCTCCCCCACCCGTAAATAAGTCATATCAACCTAATCAGGAATAACCAAAATGGACATGAAATGCGTCAAGTGTAATACTAACAGCTCTTTGAGCCATCGCATCAAACACAAGGGTCGCTGTAGAAACTGTTACCATCCGTTTGTATTTGAGCCGACTAGCCCCAGGGATAAAAAGTTGCTAATTACCGATCGACTGTTCAAAGATGCGATCGCAGATATTTCCAGCCAAGATATGTTATCCTTCACCCCAAAACAGTTTTTATATCAGATAGACAAACGACTCCAATCTCCCATATTAACATCAAAAAATACATTTCTAGAATACAGATGGCTGTGGATTCCTACCTACTTGTTTTTAGGCTTATTAGTGACGACAATTTTTGGCGGCATTCTTCTGCCTATTTTAATCAACATTTATTTTCCAAATATTAACCAGAATTTGATTTCTTTGATTTTGTTGACTATTTACAATCTTGCTTGTATTGGGAAATTTCTAAAAGATAGCCAATCTCCTGAACAAGGTATTTCCGGTAGAATATTTAATGCTAAAAATCTCCAAACTTTGGGTGTAACTATTTTACTAACATGGATTCCCATCAGCATGATAATGGACTCTTCTTCCTGGTACATCATGTCAACATTACTAGGGCTGTCCTCCTACGGAATCGGTTTTTTACAAAAACGCCGTCAACTAGAAAGCTGCGAACTATTTTTAGCCAATGAAGTACAGATTGATGAATGGCTAGAACGCTGGCAAACGGCGAATGGCACATTAGAAAAACTCCTGCCTACTCCCGCTCAAAATGCTTTACCAGCAACCATAAATTCAGAGATTATCACCTGTGTCATTATTTGTCAAAGTGACGAAATTGCTCAATTTTTAATTGCCAACAACGTCGGTTCTGACAACGAATGTACTATTCTCAGCATCAACGGCTATCCCCAAAGCATCTTCGACACTGCGATGGAAATACTGCGCCATAATGCCGATGTGAAAATTTATGCACTGCACGATGCGAGTCCTGCTGGCGTTGATTTAGTCAATCAACTGCGAACAAATCCAAACTGGTTTGCGAATCAAGATATCAAGATTTTTGATTTGGGTATCTTCCCCCATCAAGTCTTAGAAAATCGCGATATGTTTGTGCAAAATTCTAAAACAATGGCACAAGCAGCCCGTCAACTTTCCTACAAAATTAGACTAGATTTAACAGTAGAAGAAATGACGTGGTTAGATGCCGGGAATTTTGTTGAACTCGAATCTTTGGAACCACCGCGATTGTTGCGAATCGTCAATTCTGGACTGGCTGCGAGCACAGATCCGCAGACTAACGATGGCTTAGTGCTAGAGCATAGTCCCGTGCATGATAGTGTCGGATTTGCTGGTGAGTATGTGTTTAACCCAACTAAGATCGTCAATAAAAAGATTCCATTCGCGGATCAGTTGTTCCAACAGGCGATTACAGATATTTCCACCGAAAAAATGTTATTTTTTACGCCCAAACAGTTCTTGTATTATATTGACAAACAGCTTAAATGGCCAGCTTCAGTTGGTCAATGGATATGGATTTTCATCTACTTATTCTTGCTAATTTTTGCAATGCCAATAGGTGGTTTTTTGGTAGGAATTTTTATATTCATTTTTTCTCCTTTTCTGGCTGCGCAAATAGGATTAGCGATTCCATTTATTCTTTATAATTACTGTTTTGTTTGGGCATTCCGAGAAGGTAGCAGATCTCTGCATCAAGGCATTCGCGATAGAAGACTAAATTCTCTCAACCTAGTAGTTTTAGGGGTGTTTATCTTAGTATTAGGCATTCCCACTAACTCGATTACTTCTGTCGTCGGATTAATTTTAGTAATTTTGCTAGGTATATATTCCTGCTGGATCGGCATCTCACAAAAACGTTATCTACAGACAATTAATGAAGAACTTTTCACTAATCAATTGCAGATGAATCAGTGGCTGCAACGCTGGCAAATGGCGACTGGGAAGATAGAAAAACTGTTACCGACTCCTGGTCAAAATGCTTTGCCTGTCACTATCGATCGCGAAATTAGCGCCGACAGATGCGATCGCACGATCGTCTGTGAAAGCGACGAAATCGCCCAATTCCTGATTGCCAACAACGTCGATATTGATAACAACTGCGCGATTCTCAGCATCACTGGCTATCCCCAAAGCATCTTCGATACTACGATGGAAATACTGCGACAAAAAGCCGATTTGAAAGTGTATGCGCTGCACAATGCAAGTCCTGCTGGAGTTGGTTTAGTCCATCAACTGCGGACTAATCTACACTGGTTTGCCGAACAAGATGTGACAATTTTTAATTTAGGTTGTTCTCCCCATCTAATCTTGCAGCGATTGGCAACCGACAATATATTTGTCCAAAAATCTCAAGCAATGGCAGAAACTTCCCGTCAATTACCCTACGCTGTGAGGCTAGATTTAACTACCGAAGAATTAGCATGGTTGGATGCAGGTTATTTTGTGGAATTGGAGTCGTTTTCGCCGCAAGAATTGTTGGGTGTCGTCAAGTCTAAACTTGCTGAAAGTTAGGGCGGAGGTAGGCACTCTTTCATCACAACCAAAGAAACCGGGTTTTTAGCAAAATCTGGGTTGTCATCAAATATTCTGGAAAAAACCCGGTTTCTAACCCCTCCCAAGATTAATATTTTTGATATTAACGGCGATTTACCTGCAACCAAATTTCCAGTGTCACTAACAACCACAGTTTCAGCCCATAACGCGGAAAAACTTCGCCCCGATAGTTTAGCCACTCATCAATCAATGCCCGATCGAGATAAGGTGCGATCGCAGCCCGACGATTCAACAACAACGATCGCGCTTGCCGCTGCCAATCCCGCAAAAACCACTGCTGCATCGACATTACCATCCCACTTTTCGGACGATTGACAATGACATCGGGCAGTAAATCGGCAACAGCAGCCTTGAGCACAGCCTTTTCCTGCGCGCCGGAAAGCTTGTATTCTGGCGGGATTTGCAAACTCAGCGCCACCATCCGCGCATCGAATAAGGGCGATCGAGCTTGCAATCCCGCAGCAGCCGTTAAATTATTCACCTTAGTTAAAATGTAATCGGCCCCTTTGTACTCAATATTCAGCCGCATCAACCGATTCAAAAACGTCGTTTCTGTCTGCTCTAATTCCTCCGCAAACACCGAAGGCGCATCTTTTACCTGATTCCAAACCTCCGGCTTCAACAAACGCGGTAAATCGACATAGCATTTTTGAAACGAAGTCAAATAAGCTGCGATCGGATCTGGTTTACCCTGAATCGAACCATACAAACTATTCAGCAACATCGGCTTATTTTTCGGCCCGCCAAAACACGGATCGCCACCTTCGCCATTTAATACCACGTCTGCGAATTGTTTTGCCGATCGCCCCAGCAGCAAATTAGGCACCGTCAACCCTTCCCCCACCGGATCGTCCATCGCAGCCAACGTTTCCGGTAGCAACTCCCAAATTTGCTTTGGCGAAACCTCCACAACATGGTGCTCGGTGCCGCAATGTGTCGCGACAATGTTCGCAAATTCAATCTCGCTGGGATATTCGGCGCCAAAGTGCATCGAAAAAGTGTGCACCGGGCGATCGTGCAACCGGGCTGCGATCGCAGTCACGCAACTGGAATCAATGCCGCCCGAAAGGTATGCTGCAACTGGTTCTCCGGCTGGTAGCCCTTCCTGCACCAGTTGTTCCAAGAGCGATCGCACTTGTTGCGCGTGCCATTCCAAAGGGCGATCGGCATTCGTAATTTGCTCCTGCGGTTCCCAGTATCTCTGCGCCTTAACATCCGGTAAATACAAGTAGCTACCAGGGCGCAACTCTCGCACAGCTTCCCACAGCGTTTGCGATCCAGGCACAAAGGCACAGCACAAATAGTCGCGCAAAGCAACTAAATCGAGTGTGCGATCGTGATACGGATTGAGCGATCGCAGTCGAGGTGCGATCCACCGAGTCTTTCCCGTGCGAGTATAATAGAGCGTTTTTGCTCCCACGTGATCGCGCCCCAGACACAAGGTTTCGTCTTCTCTATCCCATACAGCCAGGGCAAATTGTCCTTCTAGCAAACTCAGAGTTTCAGTCCCCGACTGTTCCCATAGCCGCGCGACGATCGCCAAATCAGTCAATCCATCGGTATCAATCTGTTGTTTGAGTAGCAAGGTGCGATCGAAGGAACAGTCACCTACCAGCACAAATCGCTGAGTAGGGCTGAAGGTGGGTTCAGCGCCGATGATGGCAAAACCGGGAGTTTCCCAAGTTGCAGGGTGCGATCGGGCTTCTGGGCCCCAGGCGATCGTCCAATTCGGGTAGATAGACTTCTGATTTTGCATTGATTTATTAAGCTTTTTATGGACGGGCAGGATGCCCATCCCACAATAAATTCACTCTTTGTGGAACAGGCCGGAGAGCCTGTTGCTGACAGTGGTGCAAGTTAAAAAACATTAGAAAGTAACTTATAAATTAGGCGAAATATGGTTGTTGCCGCGATCGCCCCCAAAGCCGCCAACCATCCCACAAACAACACGCCAGTGATCGAAGCACCTGGATAAACCGCAACTGCCGTTGCTCGCAAAACCGGGAAAAACCACAGCATAGCCAAAGTACCAGCGCCAATAGTCAGCATCTCAGTTTGTTCGATCGATCGGCGGTAGATCCCGTAAATCAAACCACCCACAATCATCCCCAACAATCCCATACTCAGCCCGGGAGATGGCAACAAACTCGTCAGGGCGATCGCCAACAAACCCCCCTCAAAACCCGTAAACGCTGCCCCACCTAAAACATCCCAAATCGAAAAAGCCCCTCTCGGCGAAGCTTGCAACCCTCCCGGAGGAGCTCCAGGAATCACCGTAGGAGGCTGCGAAGTTTGTGGTGTAGGGGGGTACGACGAATGCGTCAGAGGTGGCTGAGTCACTATTTGAGGTGGTGCTACAACGACTGTAGGTTGTTGAGAACCTGGATGAGACTGAGGTTTGAGAGCATCTTCCACCTCCCTCGCAGATTGAAAGCGCTGACTCGGAGCTGATAATAACATTCGATCGAGAACTTCAGTCAAACGCGAACTAATCTCCACCCGCGAATGCCAATTCCACTCATTTTTGTAACTATCAAACAAATCCGTCGGCTGCAAACCACTCAGCAAAGTAATACAAGTCACACCCAAAGCATACAAATCCGTTGCCGGATACACTTCTTGCCCGGTCATTTGTTCAGGCGGAGCATAACCCAAAGAATAAATACCAGTTGAAGCCTTAGAGGTACCCGCAGTTTGCGTTACCTGTTTGACAGCCCCAAAATCTAATAAATAAAGCCTACCGTTTTTACCCCGCATAATATTAGCAGGTTTAATATCCCGATGAATCGAACCGCGAGAGTGCACAAAATCGAGAACCTTTAAAATTTCCCGCAGCACCACCATTATTTCAGATTCCGAAAACTTGCTTTTTACAGCTAGTTCTTCCTCCAAATTTTCACCGTCAATAAATTCTTGAACTAGATAGAAAAACTGATCGTTTTTCCCACCCTGCAAACTCGGAACAGTCAGCTCAAAAAACGCCAACAAACTCGGAATTTGCGAATGTTCGTTTCCCAGTTCTTCCAGCACCGCAGCTTCCCGTTCAAACAGAGTTTGAGCGATTTTTAGCTGTGCCGGAGTCAGACTTACCGACGGCTGCAAAAGTTTAGCAACGCACTGCCGCATCGCCGGAGTATAGCGGTCTCTGGCCAAAAATGCCGCCCCAAAACCGCCTTGACCTAACAACCTCACGGGCAAATAGCGGCCACTCAAAATCAAGGGCATCCCGCAAGTCGTGCAAAACTTTTGCTGCACTGTTTTCAGCATCGAACTGTCATCGAGATCGGAAAAATAGTTTTGAGGGCGCGGGCAGCCCGGACGAGTGCAATAAACTTCCATTTTGGTTTGCTAATTGGGAATTGCTAATTGGGAATTGCTAATTGGGAATTGCTAATTGGGAATTGCTAATTGGGAATTGCTAATTGGGAATTGCTAATTGAGAATTGGTCATTGGGAATTGCTAATTGAGAATTGGTCATTGGTCATTGGTCATGGTTTAATTCCTAATTATGCGCGGTTAAACTCTTTGTTATACCAATCCCAGTTTATTTTACCAGAAAGAATTGGTTGAAAGCCGGAACACGAGTGAGGGAGAAATTAAAATCAGACTATTCATTACTCCAATACTCGGACTTCTAGGTAGAGGTCGCTCTTAAACTGTCAACTGTCAACTGTCAACTGTCAACTGTTGAACCTCTTTATCTAGTTTTGGTTTTAGGTTTTGGCATCAAAAAAGCTAATTCCCGATTCCCGATTCCCGATTCCCGATTCCCGATTCCCGATTCCCGATTCCCGATTCCCGATTCCCGATTCCCGATTCCCGATTCCCGATTCCGAATTTGCTAATTTTACCAGGGATGATCGAACCAGGTTTTAATCTCTCAACTAACCGCGCCCTGCTAACTACCAGCGACCTAAGAAATTAACTTCCCGCCGAGTTGGGAGTTGCTATTTCTATGAGTCCCAAATCGATCGCCGGGGGTTCTTTCTTCTCCTGGATAGTGGAATAAGTAGCAAATGTTGGCAAAATTTCATTGCTGAAAGCCTCTGCTGCTTTAGAACGGTAGCGGTTGGGGTTGTAAATCAGCGACAAAATCCGAGTTACTAAAATTTCGTCCATTTGAGATTTGTGCAAAACGCCCATCAGCAACTCTTTTTCGATCGCCGAAACCGAGACAAAAGCAGCTCCGAGCCCCGCCTGAACGGCATTTTTAATGGCTTCGATCGAATTTAGCTCCATCTCGATTTTCAGGCGGCGCGTGTCAATGCCACACCGAGTCAGTACCTGATCGATTACCTTGCGGATAGTAGACTGGGAATCCAGGGATATAAACTGCAATTTATAAAGGTCTTCTTTTTGGATACTTTCTTGTTGTACCATCGGGTGAGACGGAGGGAGAATCAGAGCCAGTTCGTCCTCAGCGTAAGGAACAATTTCTAAAGCTTCTACAAGTTCGGTAGGAATTTCTCCGCCAACAATTGCTAAATCGATTTGTCCGTTGGCCACACTCCACGCCGTGCGCCGAGTCGAGTGAACGTGAAGCTGTACCGCTACATCCGGGTATTTTTGCCGAAACATCCCGATCATCCGAGGTAGCAAATACGTCCCCGTAGTTTGAGAAGCCCCCACAATCAAAGTACCGCCTTGGAGATTTTGCAAGTCTTCCAGAGCTCGACAAGTTTCTTGACAAAGCGATAAAATTTTCTCGCCGTAACTCAGCAGCAGGTGTCCAGCTTCGGTGAGTTGAGCCCTGCGCCCCCCCCGGTCAAACAGCGGCACGTTCAACTGTCTCTCTAAGTTTTGCACCTGCAAGCTAACTGCTGGCTGGGATACGTAGAGGCTGTCGGCGGCGCGTTTGAAGCTTCCTTCAGAGGCGATCGCCTTGAGAATCCGTAACTGGTCTAAAGTGAAAGGAAGGTCAGACATATATCTAAATTGTCAGTGGTCATTTGCGGTGCCCTGAGCGTAGTCGAAGGGTCAGTTAACTGTTGTCAGTTGACGGTTGACGGTTGACTGTAGGCAGCGAACAGCAAACAACGAACAGTCAACAGCGAACAGCGAACAGTCAACAGCGAACAGTCAACAGTCAACAGTGAACAGCGAACAGTTAACTGACTGATAACCGCTGAATGCTCCCATAGATACTTTGTGACACAATTTGGCCGCGAATCAATAACTTTTCTTAATATTTGCAATGACGATCGACTTGGCGCTCGACTCCCACTTAATCATTCTCGGACTTTTACTCGGTTTTGCGATCGCCCATAGCGGTTTAGCAGCCCTCCGCCCCAAAGCTGAAAAGCTAATCGGAGCAAGACTTTACCGTGTTTTATTTGCCCTTGTCAGTTTGCCCTTAGCAGTCATTCTGGTGATCTACTTTTTCAACCACCGCTACGACGGCGTGCAGCTTTGGCAAGTACAAGACGTGCCCGCAGTCAAACCCGTGGTTTGGATCCTCTCGGCAATTTCCTTCCTATTTTTGTACCCAGCAACTTTCAACCTCCTAGAAATTGCCGCAGTCCAAAAGCCCCAAGTTCACCTCTACGAAACCGGCATCATCCGCATCACCCGTCATCCGCAAATGGTGGGACAGGTAATTTGGTGCATAGCCCACACTCTGTGGATTGGTACTAGCTTTACCCTCGTCACCTCCATTGGTTTGGTACTTCACCACCTGTTCGGAGTGTGGCACGGTGACAGACGACTTCAGGCCCGTTTTGGCGAATCCTTTGAAACCCTCAAATCTCGGACATCAATTTTTCCATTTTTGGCAGTCTGGCAAAAACGTCAAACCCTTGATTTGCTTGAGTTTCTGAAGCCTTCTTATCTAGGAATCGCCATTTTTATCGGAGTGCTGTGGAAAATTCATCCTTTTTTGATGCGTGTCACAGGGAGCATAGACTGGTAGCATGATCCGTAGGATAGAAAAAAATTATTAAATTTTGAGGGATCATGGTGTTGTCGGTAAGCGAACGCACTTTTGCACAAGAGGTTTTTGAAGCGTCTACCCCCGTTTTAGTTCATTTTTCGGCACCTTGGTGCGGTTTGTGCCGCGCGATCGAGCCGACGCTCACAACATTTGAATCAGATTGGGCTGGTAAAGTCAAGCTTCTAGGGGTTAATGCCGATCAATGTTTCAAATTAGCCAACACTTATCGGCTGACAAGTCTGCCGACATTAATCTTGTTTGAGGGGGACAAAGTTAGATTTAGATTTGAACAATATCAAGGGCGCGAGGAACTGCGCCGGGCTCTAGACTCCTGGATGCTATCTACCTTTGGGGTGTCTGCCCAAACTCAACGGCTGCAACCGCAGGAAGTAGTCAAAAGGTAGCATTTACAATGCTATAGCGATTAGATACCAGATTTCTTAAAGAAGTCTGGTATTTGGTTATGAAGTTTTTTTAAAGTAGACGAAATTAGGAGACGGCTTGGCCTTTGTCCCTACAATTAATTGTGGTAGGGACAAAGGCCAAGCCGTCTCCACTACATTATTACGGTGCAACCGGAATTGATATAAGCTTTTATTCTGTAGGTTGGGTTAAGCGATAACGAAACCCAACAGTCAATCTAATTCTGCTTTGGTGGAATCAAAGTATCGTAGGCTGCAATCCCGAAAAAAAATCAAGCATTTATGGCAGTTCATGCAAGCTTGTGTGACAATTATTTACAGTTTTGTCAATCTAGTAGAAACTTTAAACTTCATTAAGTCATGGAACTGCTTTATCAATATGCTTGGCTGATTCCAGTCCTGCCACTGGCGGGCGCAATGCTAGTAGGTCTAGGCTTAATTACATTTAACCAAGCCACCAACAAGATCCGGCAAGGATGTTCGATTATCATCGTCTCCATGCTGGGAGGGTCAATGGTACTCTCCTTCGCATTGCTCTGGAGTCAAATTCAAGGTCACGCACGCTACACCAAAATTATTGAGTGGGCTTCTGCTGGTGACTTCTCCCTGAGTATGGGCTACATCATCGACCCCTTGACATCGGTCATGTTGGCGATCGTCACAACGGTCGCCTTTTTGGTGATGATTTATACCGATGGCTACATGGCACACGATGACGGGTACGTGCGTTTTTACGCCTACCTCAGCATCTTCAGCGCATCAATGCTAGGTCTCGTCCTCAGCCCGAACATCGTTCAGGTTTACATTTTCTGGGAACTCGTTGGTATGTGTTCATACCTGCTAGTTGGCTTTTGGTACGATCGCAAACCCGCTGCTGACGCCTGCCAAAAAGCCTTCGTCACCAACCGAGTCGGCGACTTCGGCCTGTTGCTAGGCATCCTCGGCATTTATTGGGCCACCGGTAGCTTTGAATTTGACGTAATGGGCGAACGCCTGCACTCCCTAGTCGAATCAGGAGCCCTCAGCGCCACCTTAGCGACAATCTTCGGAGTCCTGATATTTTTGGGCCCAGCCGCCAAATCCGCTCAATTCCCCCTCCACGTCTGGCTACCAGACGCAATGGAAGGCCCCACCCCGATTTCGGCCCTAATCCACGCCGCGACAATGGTAGCCGCCGGCGTCTTCCTGATTGCTCGGATGTACCCAGTGTTTGAAGGGTTGCCAGCAGTCATGAATTTAATCGCCTGTACGGGCTGTTTTACAGCATTTATGGGCGCTTCGATCGCAATTACCCAAAATGACATCAAAAAAGGCCTAGCCTACTCCACCATCTCCCAATTGGGCTACATGGTAATGGCAATGGGTGTCGGTGCTTATAGCGCCGGACTGTTTCACTTGATGACACACGCTTACTTCAAAGCGATGCTGTTCCTGTGTTCCGGTTCCGTCATTCACAGCATGGAAGATGTCGTCGGCCACAACCCCGCACTCGCTCAAGATATGCGAGTCATGGGCGGTTTACGCAAATATATGCCGATTACCGCAACTTGCTTTTTAATCGGAAATTTAGCAATCTGCGGCATTCCGCCCTTTGCTGGTTTTTGGTCAAAAGACGAAATCCTCGCTCAAGCTTTCGCAGCAAATCCCGCTCTGTGGGCTGTGAGTTGGGTGACAGCCGGGATGACCGCGTTTTATATGTTTCGGATGTATTTCAGCACCTTTGAGGGCGAATTCCGGGGCAATAACAACGCAATCAAACAGCAACTTCTGCAACCAGGTTTGGTATTCGGCCCTGGGGCGATGAACGTCAAGGAATTAGCCACGACTGGCGAAGGCCACGATGAACACGACCATTTCCCTCACGAATCTCCGCTGACAATGGCTTTACCGTTAGTGGTTTTGGCAATACCTTCGGTGTTAATTGGTTTTGTCAATACACCGTTTGCCAATTATTTCGAGCAGTTTGTCCGTGCTCCTGGTGAGTCTCTCGAAGAAGTATTGGAACACGTCGCCGAGTTCGATTTGACGGAATTTCTAATCATGGGCGGGAGCTCTGTAGGTATTGCTTTATTGGGCATTACTTTGGCTTCGCTGATGTATTTGAGCCGGAAAATTGATGCAAATGCGATCGCCCAAAAGATCAAACCACTGTACGAATTCTCCTTGAATAAGTGGTATCTCGACGACATCAACGAGGTTCTCTTCGTCAAAGGCAGTCGCCGTTTAGCGCGACAAGTCATGGAAGTAGATTTGCGAGTCGTCGATGGTGTGGTTAATTTGACAGGTTTTCTCGCCCTGGTAACAGGCGAAGCCTTGAAATACATTGAGAACGGTCGCGCTCAATTTTATGCCCTGATTGTGTTTGTCGCAGTGCTGGGTTTTGCGATCGTTTCTGGAGTAGGTTAGAAACATTTCTTTCTTCTATTCATCTGCGTTCATCTGCGTTAATCCATTATCATCTGCGGTTGCAAAATTCTCTTTTTTTAACCGCAGATACAGGTAGATAAACACAGATTAACGCAGATGAGTGATATCAATTACCAATTACCAATTAACAATTACCCATTCCCAATTACCCATTCCCAATTACCAAAAAGTGTAAAGAAAGTATAAAATTTAACCGAAATTTGCCAAAATGTGTTTAAACCTAATAGTTGACGGCTTATTTTAAAATGCAATGGATACAGCTAACTTTCCCTGGTTAACCACAACAATCCTGTTTCCCGTTGCTGCGGCTTTGCTAATTCCTTTGATTCCCGATAAGGATGGCAAGACGGTGCGGTGGTATGCATTGATTGTCGGTTTGATTGATTTTGCTCTACTTGTTTACGCTTTTTGCACTCAGTACGATTTCAGCAATCCAGGACTCCAACTGGTAGAAAGTTATACTTGGGTGGAACAACTCGATTTAAATTGGTCGGTGGGTGCTGATGGTTTGTCGATGCCGCTGATTTTGCTGACAGGTTTTATTACTACTTTAGCTATCTTAGCGGCTTGGCCGGTTACTCTTAAACCAAAGCTATTTTACTTTTTGATGTTGACAATGTACGGCGGGCAAATAGCAGTTTTTGCCGTGCAGGATATGTTGCTGTTTTTCCTGGTTTGGGAATTGGAATTAGTGCCGATTTACCTAATTTTGTCCATCTGGGGTGGCAAAAAACGGCTCTACGCAGCAACTAAGTTTATTCTTTACACGGCGGGCGGTTCGCTGTTTATTTTGGTTGGTGCGCTGACGATGGCGTTTTATGGCGATACGGTGACTTTTGATATGCGGGCGATCGCAGCCAAAGATTACAGCACCAATATAGAATTGCTACTCTACACAGGTTTCTTAATCGCTTACGGCGTCAAACTGCCGATTTTCCCCCTACACACTTGGCTCCCTGACGCTCACGGCGAAGCCACTGCACCCGCGCATATGTTGCTAGCAGGAATTCTGCTAAAAATGGGCGGTTACGCTTTGCTCAGAATGAATGCGGGAATGCTCCCCGATGCTCACGCTACCTTCGCACCGCTGTTAGTAATTTTGGGTGTAGTAAACATTGTTTACGCCGCCTTAACTTCTTTTGCTCAGCGCAATTTGAAGCGCAAAATTGCCTATTCTTCGATTTCGCACATGGGCTTTGTGCTCATCGGGATAGCTTCGTTTACCGATTTGGGAACCAGTGGTGCAATGCTGCAAATGGTTTCCCACGGTTTGATTGGGGCGAGTTTGTTCTTTATGGTGGGTTGCACTTACGATCGCACTCACACCCTGATGCTCGACGAAATGGGCGGTGTCGGGCAGAAAATGCGTAAGGTTTTCGCCATGTGGACTACTTGTTCTATGGCATCTTTGGCTTTGCCGGGAATGAGCGGTTTTGTAGCAGAATTGATGGTGTTTGTAGGTTTTGCCACCAGCGATGCTTACAATCCCGTGTTTAAGGTTTGTGTGATAATTCTCGCTGCTTTCGGGGTGATTTTGACTCCGATTTATCTACTATCAATGCTGCGTGAGATTTTCTACGGTTCTGAGAATAAGGAATTGGTCGAACACGAGGAATTGGTGGATGCGGAACCGCGAGAAGTGTTTATTATTGCTGCGCTGTTAGTGCCGATTATTGGCATTGGTTTGTATCCGAAGATGCTGACTCAAGTTTATGATGCGACGACTGTACAGTTGACGGCTAGATTGCGCGATTCTGTACCTTCGTTAGTGGCTAAGACTGCTGCTGATAAAACGGTGTCTTTGCGTGCTCCTGCGATCGAGCCGAGTAAGTTGTGATTTGAACTGGATTTAGGAGAAAACCCCCAAACCAAGTTTAAAAATCGGGTTTGGGGGTTTTCTATTTTTTTTGATATAATAAATTAGGGAAACTTTGGTTCTCAAGTAATTAAAATTTGGGTTTGAGAAAGAACATGGGTATGCGGTCAAGAAGTGCGATCGGAGTGTTAGACCGTAACAGCGGTATAATTAATAGTTAGACATTATGCAAAAAAGCAAACACACCATCGCAGACTTAGGAGACTGACTTTTGAATAGGCTACAAAGATTAACCCTCAATGGATTTAAGTCTATTAAGGCAATAGATATTCAGCTACATCCCCTAAATATCCTGATTGGAGCAAATGGAGCAGGAAAGAGCAATCTCATCTCGTTTTTCAAGATGCTAAACGAGATGATGGCTGGACGCTTCCAACAGTTTATTGGTGTATCTGGTCGAGCTCAATCCCTCCTATATTTTGGACCTAAGACAACGCCCCAAATAGAAGCAAAACTAGAATTTGAAGTCGAAAATGGGGTGGACTCCTATCATTTTCGGCTGTTTCATGCGGCTGGTGATACCCTTATTTTTGCCGAAGAGACTTTGAGCTTTCTGCAAACAGGCAGGACATCCCCAAGGACTGACGAATTAGGTGCAGGACATCAGGAAACCAGAATCAAAGAAGCAGCAAAGGAAGGTAAGCAAACGGCTAAAATGCTGGAATATTTGCTGAATCGTTGCCGTGTATACCATTTTCATGACACATCTTCTACGGCGGGAGTCCGACAATCCTGTTACGTTGGTGACAGCCGATGGCTAATGCCCGATGCTGGAAATTTAGCTGCATTACTTCTGAGGTTCCGTGAAGAAAATGAGGGTGCAGCTTATCAACGCATTATCGGAACCATCCGTCTTATTGCACCGTTCTTCGATGACTTTGTTCTTGAGCCAGACGCATCTAATCGCGTCATTCTCAACTGGCGAGAAAAGGAGTCCGATCGGGTATTTGGGCCGCATCAATTTTCAGATGGTACTTTGCGTGCCATATGTCTTGCCACGCTGCTCTTACAGCCAGAAGATGAACTGCCAGAACTCATTGTCGTTGATGAGCCGGAATTAGGGCTGCACCCCTACGCTCTAAATGTTGTGGCAGATTTGTTTAGTAAGGCTGCACTCCATACGCAAATTCTCATTAGCACTCAATCTAGTTCTTTCTTGGATAATTTCGATCCTGACGATGTAATTGCGGTGAATCGAGAGGGCAAGGAATCGCAATTTAAGAGGCTAAATCCCACAAAATTAGATGCTTGGCTTGACGAGTATAGTCTGGGAGAAATTTGGGAGAAAAATATCATTGGGGGAGGACCACATTAATGGTGCGTCTCTACCTATTTGCCGAAGGACAAACCGAGCAGACATTCGCTGACACTTTGATAAAACCGCACTTAGCTCTACATAAGGTGTTTATGAATCGTCCTAGGCTAATTGCTCATGCTAGGAAAAATGGGAAAGTGCACCGCGGTGGTGGACGCAATTATGCACCGATGAAAAACGATATCCTGCGATCGCTCAAGGAAGATAGCAATTCCGATGTATTTTTTACTACCATGATTGATTTGTATGCTATTCACCCTGATTTTCCGGGATTAGCTGAATCTGAGCGTATGCGTCAAGATCCGATACGGCGGGTTGAATTTTTAGAGGAACGCTTTGCGGAGGATATTGGCGATCGTCGATTCATTCCTTATATTCAGTTACATGAATATGAAGCATACCTGTTTTCTGACCCAACGTGTTTTGAGTACCTTGATGCTGGACGGACAAAAGAGATTGAAGCTCTCCTAGCTATCGCTAGTAAATATCAGACACCAGAGTTAATCAACGATGGGCCGCAAACAGCACCTAGCAAACGTATCATCGCGCAGTTTCCTGATTACGGAAAAGCGAAGTCTACTTTTGGGTCACAGTTAGCTGAAAAAATTGGATTGCCAGTAATTCGGAGCAAATGCTCTCACTTCAACAAATGGCTGTCACGACTCGAATCTTTGAATGGGGAAGGCATTAGTAGTTGACTGTCTAACAAAAAAATTACCAGTAGAACGATCGCCCTTCTATTCAGTACGATCGCCCTTTGAGTTTCTAGCGTTATTTTTCTGCGAAGGGAGCAATCTTGGAAAGAGCGATCGCTCCCTCGCAACTTGTGATTCGTTTAATTTGCCAGGAAGAAGCGATAATATATAGGATGCCATTTTGATTGTAAGAGTGTCCTAGCCATGACTGAGTTACTGGAGCGTGCGATCGCTAAGTTGAAAACCTTGTCTGCAAGTGAACAAGATGCGTTAGCGAAGCCCTCGAAGAGGATCGCCTCAATGATTTTAGAAGAACTTCAAGACGATCTAAAATGGGATCGAGCATTTGCGAGTTCTCCCGATGTTCTTGCCAAACTTGCCGCGACTGCAATGGCTGAGTATCGCGCAGGTAAAACCCAAAAACTCGATCCAGAAACATTGTGAAGTCTCGTACTACAGCCGAATTTCGTAAATCTTTTGCCGCACTGCCAAAACAAGTTCATTCTTCAAACACGCGAGGCATATCGCCAGTTCAAGGAAAACCCAAGTTATCCAAGTCTGCGTTTCAAAAAAGTGCATCCAGAGTTACCAATCTACTCTGCTCGAATCAGCAACAACTATCGAGCCGTTGGTCAGTTGGATGGAGATACCGTGATTTGGTTTTGGGTTGGTTCCCACGCAGAGTACGACAGGTTGCTATCTCAGTTATAATGGTTATTTCATCTACTTTAGTTTAACTTTATGAGAACATTCACTGCGGTTGTTGAGAAAGACTATGAAACTGCTTTGTATGTAGGCTATGTTCCCGGTTTCCCAGGAGCGCATTCTCAAGGAGAAACTTTAGACGAACTACAAGCGAACCTACGTGAAGTAATCGAGATGCTGTTGGAAGATGAGAATCTAACCTTCAATACAGAGTTTGTTGGTACTCAGCAAATAGTAGTTGCGTAGATTATGAGCAATATTCCTGTTTTGAAGCCCCAAGAGTTTGTTCGCATCTTAGAAAATCTTGGATTTGTCGAGGTTCGTCAGAAGGGATCGCATAAACAGTTTCGTCATGAAGATGGTCGAGGAACGACTGTTCCATTTCATAAAGGTCGCGATATTTCTCCGAGATTGCTGCGACAGATTGCAGGTGATATTGAATTGACCGTTGAAGAGTTTTTAGAGTCTTGGTAAAATAAATACGCACTAGAGGCATTTTTATGTTGAACGTGACAGTTGACGAAATTCAGCGCGATCCTTCAAAGTTTCTACGTCAAGTGGAGGTAGGTGCAACTTTTGTGATCCTGCAAGCAGATAAGCCGATCGCTGAACTCAGACCTATTTCTAGCAACAAGCAATTACGACCATTTGGTTTATGTGCAGGCGAGTTTACCGTTCCAGATAATTTCGATGCTCCTTTACCAGAAGATATCCTCAGTGCATTTGAAGGTAAATGAAGATTCTGCATACTTCTTTAGTTTAAACTTTATGAGAAAGTTCACCTTTTCACTAAATAAGATGACAGCATAGTCATAATTTCTTGTTCAAGTTCCCCATTATTCAGCAATTCTGGACGATCGATCATCGCCCCATGAATCAGCCCTTTGATCGTGCGTCCAACAATGAAAACCGTTAAATCTAGATTTTTAGGTTGAATTTGATCGTACCGTTGCGCTAGAAAAGATCGCAGCATTTTCTCCATCTTTGCATCATCTAACTGTCGCATCACTTCACTGCGAGGAATCTGTTCATGTAGAACGCGATGGAGCTTAGGATTCACAGCATGAGCAGCCAACACCGCTTTTACAATCTGCCGAAGTACATCAATGATAGAGCTATCTCCTAGAGATTGTAGGTGGTGGTGAGCTAACTGCTCCATTTCATGGGCATGATGCTCCCCCAAAGCAAAAATCAAAGCTTCCTTATTTGGAAAGTATTGGTACAGTGAGCCGATACTCACACCTGCCAGTTCAGCCACTCGATTTGTGGTCAACTTGTTGTAACCTTCTTTTGTCAAAATGTGAGTCGTTGCCGTGAGAATGGCTTCAACAGTCGCTTGAGAACGCTCCTGTTTTGGCAGTTTACGCGGTGTGGCTGAGGGTTTTTGCAGCATGGGTAAGTATCCAAAAAATGCGAGTTGCCAGGTGAGTGCGATCACCCATAAAATATGAGTAATCATTCACATTGTATCAAGTGAGTCTCACAACTTGCAGCGAAAAAGGACGATCGTTCATGCGAATTGCGATTATTGCGATGGGAAGTCGAGGCGATATTCAACCCTATATTGCTTTAGGCAAGGGCTTAAAAGCAGCAGGTCACATTGTGCGACTAATAACTCATGAAAACTTTGAGGCCCTAGTCAGTTCATACGGGTTAGAGTTCTGTCCAGTCAAGGGGAATGTACAAGAATTCATGGAAACCCCAGAAATGCTTGGGTTACTGGAGAAAGGAAATTTTCTTGCCATTAACGCCCACACATCGAAAGCTAGCCAGCGCGCTGCGATCGATTGGGCGGAGGGCGGTTTAGCCGCTTGTCAGGGAATGGATCTATTGCTTGCAGGCGTGGGAGGATTGTTCCTCAGTCTTGCTCTTGCCGACAAGCTACAACTACCCTTGCTTCAGGCATATATCTTTCCCTTTACGCCGACAACAGCCTTTCCCGCTATCCTTTTCCCCCAGTCCATATCCAAATTCGGCGGTTATGTTAATCGGTTATCTCATCATTTATTCCGACAGATTATGTGGCAGGGGTCTCGGATAGGCGATGGGTTAGCGCGAAAACAAGTGCTGGGCTTGCCCACCGCCCCATTTTGGGGACTCTACAATTCAAAGCATTTTCAGCGTTATCCAATTCTCTATGGTCTCAGTTCATCCGTAATTTCTAAACCATCTGATTGGCGTAATACCCATATCACTGGATATTGGTTTTTGGATGAAGCACCCGATTGGACTCCACCATCCGCCTTGCTGGATTTTCTGCAAAGTGGTTCGCCGCCTGTGTATATCGGGTTTGGGAGTATGACGAGCCGAAACCCAGAAGAAATGGCAGATATAGTCTTAAAAGCGATCGAACTTACGGGACAACGCGGCATATTGCAATCTGGTTGGGGTGGTTTGAGTAAGAGCGATTTACCAGATACGGTTTTTATGGTGGATTCAATCTCCCATTCATGGCTCTTCCCCCGTGTTGCGACTGTCGTCCATCACGGTGGCGCTGGGACAACAGCGGCCGGACTCAGAGCAGGAGTTCCGACCATCGTGATACCCTTTTTTGGCGATCAGCCCTTTTGGGGGCAGCGCGTAGCGGAATTAGGAGTGGGGCCAAAACCTATTCCTCGTAGACAACTAACCGCTGAACGACTTGCAGAAGCGATTCACAGGACTATGACCGATCGATCTATGCGTCAGCGTGCAGCCGATCTAGGGGCGAAAATTCAAGCCGAAGATGGAATTGCTAATGCAGTTGCGATCGTCCACGCAATTGAAAAGCATGGGGTTTTTTGTGGCGCAGACAGTGGAGCAAACTGGTAATGAATATTTTGTCAAGCATCCTTCAAATTATCAATTGGCAAAATTTATGATCAGGAAATTGGGTTTAAAACCCCGTCCTTTTAGGACGGCTTTGTGTTAAAATATTAATAGGTCGCTGACCTTGGTGACGCAGAAAACAAGTGACACTCCGTAACGCCTAAATATCTATCCATCACGCGATCGCAACTAAATCCAAATGGAAAGAGCAAACTAAAAATTAAATACCGAGCAGGCCTACGGAAATTCAAGCTTGGGGAGTAGTCCATCAGAGTGCTTACTGTAAAAGGTGTAGTCGGACTAGACATGAAACTGTAAGACCAAAATCGGCATTGTCGGTAGAGGCAAGATTCAGCCCAAGAATCCTCGTACCTTAAGGTCGAGGAATGTCAAGATAGATACCAAGGCAAAAGCACCGGAGGAACTGTGCAGCGAAATTTTGCAGTTAGTGGGCGAAGAGTGCAATCTTTGATTGGGCGATCGCGCCCAGCTAGTGAAGTATCATATTCATGGCTACCAGATTTGATCTCACTTGCCAAACAATCTGATGATGGTTCATCATTGTTTTGATGATTGTTTCATTCTTCTAATTCAACTTATGCGATCGCTCCTCTTGACTCTAGCCCTCATGTCTTTAGCCACCCCCGCAGTTGCCACAACCTGCGAGGAAAGCTTTCAAAAAAAGGGAGACTTTTTCAATGGTGCCGCCTTTTCTGCGCGTGTTCAGGTTGAGGGGTTATCGATAGAGAGAGCATTTTCCCAATTACGACCCATTTTGGCCCGCGAGAGCATCAAAACTATCAGCACTGATGTTAGTACAGGTGTGATGAAAGCCGAAAATCCCGCAACCGCATTTCAGCGTGCTTTGCCGATCGATGTTTTTGCCTCAGCCGACGGAACTCTATTAACTGTCGAGATGATTTTTACTCTTCCCAGTGGCGTGACTGCAAGTAGGGACACCGTGAAGGGATACTTGTGTGGTGCGCTAAATCAATTGTTGCCCAAAACTAAGTAGTCAGATACGAAAAGCAGTGCAGAAATTACTTTAGGAGAAATCTCAAAACATTAGTTGGTTTAGTTAAACTGTTCCGCATCTAAATTGTATTTTGTGTGCGGGCGAGACGCCAACCCCACAAAGACTTCATCAAACTTGACTATACAGTTTAAATGCACAAAAGCTTATCTCTTTGAAATCTGTTTCTGGCAAAGTAAATGGTATTTTGTAGCCGAAAGTTGTGCCACCATTTCGGCACGAGATGAAACATCAAGCTTGCGGAACATTCGCTTCAAAGCCTGCTTCACAGAATTCTCAGTAATCCAAATTTCCTTCCCGATTTGTGCGTTTGTCCGTCCCAAAGCCACCAATTCGGCAATTTGCAATTCACGAGACGTTAATCGATCGCTCTTGAAAGCTTGTTGCGACTCCTTATCGGATAGTTTCGCCGATCGCACGGCGTTGCAGCCCCAAACAGACAAATGCAAACAGATCGCACTCAAATCTGCGAGGTTTTGGGCATCAAAGGCAGGCATTGACCGATCGCGCGTGCAACCAACTACACCCACTAATTGACCGCGATCGACGATCGGGCCCGCCATAACGTGCCAATGATCGGGGCGGGGACAAATCATTGTCCAAACTTTGGGTGATGTCACCAATGCTTCGTGCACGGGAGAGTGACGCTCCACTAAATAACGCGCGAGAGGATTTTGTTCGATCGATAGCGCAACTTTCAAAGTTTTCTGAAGCTTATTATCTAGCAAATGAAGTCGATCGAAGAAAAAGATTCTGCATCGCTTAGTTGCAAAATACTCACCGATTTTGGGCACGAGGTGCGATCGCAAATCGTCTTCATCCTGTAATTGAGCGATCGCTTCAAATAAAAGCTGTAAAGGACTTTTCATGGTCATGATGTCAAAAAGAGTACCCGATCGAGGTCTAGAAGCTTTGAGATACTCAGCTTATATTACCCTTATAGTCCCATACCGCTCAGTTAAGCCCGATCCTCCTAGCCCCCTTTAAAATGACACAAGATGCAATCTTCAGTCCCTTCTTTGCAACAGTATTTCTCACACTCATAGTCTGGGTGTATTTGTCTGTCCGCCGTATCAGTTTTATCACAACTAGAAAGCTCGGTCAAAAGGATCTTGCTGTACCGGGCGCACTAGCACAAATCTCGCCACCAAACGTATCCAATCCATCGGATAACCTCAAGAACCTGTTCGAGATTCCGATAATTTTTTATGCACTTGTTCTATATCTGTTCATGACAAAGCAGGTAGATGCAGTGTATGTGAACGCCGCGTGGGTCTTCGTTGTATTTCGCGCAATGCACAGCGCTGTCCATTGCACATTCAATCTCATCATCCTGCGGTTCTACCTCTACCTATTTTCCACGCTTGCGGTGTGGTTCATGGCGATCCGCGCAGCCCTGATCCACTTTGGTGTGTAGGTACGCTATTACGGTGGTGCGATCGCTCTTTTAGTTTCTAGCGTTATTTTGATGCGAAGAATGCGATGTTTGGAAAGAGCGATCCTCTTCGAGGGCAACGCTTACGAGCAGTTTGTGGTAATTGATAATCAGAGCGATTATTAAAACCCAATGCGGTATAATTTGCCTAACAAAGCTTCACAATTGTTATGTTTGTAGGCGCCATAACAACTGTTATGATATTACCTTCACATGCTGACCTATTTTGCATACCCACAAAGTTTGTTATGATTCGCTCGATCGCGCCCGATGACACAACTGCATTAATCGCCTTAGCTGAGGCCACTGGACTGTTCGGGCCGCACGAAACCGAAGAACTCGCGCTAATGCTGGCAGACCACTTTGGCGGCGAAACCAACAGCCAAGACATCTGGATTACCGACGATGACGACGAGCTGGTGGGGGTCGCGTATGTTGCGCCGGAACGAATGACCGATGGGACGCTGTAGTTGCGTCCCCTGTTCAGAAACCTGGCATCCCCGTTCAATCTCCTGAAAGCATTCGACTAAGACTCGTCCTGCGATCGCCATCTTCCTACAAAAAAGCGATCGCCCTTCTCCCTACAAGAAAAGCGATCGCACTTCTGGAAGTAAAAGGCGATCATCTTTCCTCAGCTTTTAAAAGGATTAAAAACCACAATCTCTATCCCATCAAAATCTTTTTCATTACGAGTAACTAAAGTATAGTTATGATATTTGGTTGTAGCAGCAATAAGAGAATCTAAGGGCGGTAACTTTCGCCCTTCTTTTTCTATCATCTCCTACCAACTCTCCTCATAACAAGATCACTGATAAATCTAATGGTAAAATTCTTCCCTCGAATCCTATAAGTAATTCATTTTCAAACCAGTCTTAAATATTCTTTTTCCGCAAGGATTCAGGTAGTTTTTCAATTCCATTTCTAATTTCACCAATGGTGATTACACTTATAAAAAGATTGTTTGTATCTATCCCTTTAAGCCAATCAATTACTTTTTGATTGGGCAGCTTGGCGATAAATTCAGAAATAATATTTGTATCTAAAATATAGCTCATAATAATTCTACTTCGCGGTTGTCAATATCTCTTTGACGTTTTAAATCTAGATCTACACCAACGAGAGGAGAATTTTGGAATAATTCAACTAAATTTTTTGACTCAGTTTTCAGCGGCTAATTTTCTATTTTTCTGGTTAAATAATCTATTAATTCAATCTTTTCTTCTCTGGTTAAATTGTCTATTTCTTGTAATAGTATTTTCACAGATAAATTGCTCATTTTAATTTTCCTATTTCAAGAAGATTAAGACTTATCTTCTTCTAATTATAGTATCCGTTTGCGCGATCACCATCTTCCTACAAAAAGGTGATCTGCCTGCGGCGGGATGCGCCTACGCACTCCCAAATTCCCCATAAAAAAGCGATCGCAGCTTCATATAATATTGCTAATATTCCATATAATGTGAGATATAATTAATTTGCCACTCAATCAATCTATCTATATTAACTTGCTATGGATTCTTTAAACCTACGCACAAAAGTTATTACAGAAATAAATCTTGTCCCACCAGATAAATTAGAAGAATTATATAACTTTATTCATTATTTTCGATTAGGTATAGAAGTATCTAAACCTTCGTTTAACAAAAATATGCAGTTTGCTGGCTGTTGGAATGATATGTCAGATGAAGTATTTGCTAACTTCAATGAGGAAATGATCACACGTCGCCAGCAAGGATTTTTAGGAAGAAAAAGTGATGAAGCCAGTCTTGATTGACACAAATATTTTGTCCTTTTTCTTCCGAAATCATAGTCTAGTTGTTGAGCGTTTTCATGCCTATCTGAAAGGCATGACAAAATTAACATCAGCATCATCACTTATTATGAAATTGTCAGTGGATTAAAACATCGTGACGCGTAAAAACAACTTATATCTTTGAAATTCAAGATTGGAGTAAGTAATATTACAATTTGCTACGCCTATTACTTGTTATTGTAAATAAAAGGCGATCACACTTCTCCCATAAAAAAGGCGATCGCCCCTCAATCTCCCATCATCAAAGCGAATGGGATGATTCGCTACAAATCGATACTTGTAGGGATTTCTTCACTATGAATTATTTACTAATAGTGATTAGACCACCATTATTACAAGGAGAACGGTTAGTGGATTGGAAAGCCGCGATATCGACATTTAAGTCTTTATTAAGTGCTTCAAGTGCCATTTGAAAACCACGTTCATAACTGGATATGTCGTTCACTCCTGTCACAGGGAAACTAATACGCCCGTCAGAGCAGAACTTGCTTGTACCACCAGATACTCGAATGACATAGGTATTATCATTCCATGAAGTACCAGTAGTGTTTTTAACCTCAATTATTCTTGCATTAGTAACTAGAACATTAGGAACAGTAGGAGGGTCAGTAGCTACTTCCATAGCCCTATCAGCGCTCGCAGTATTTACTACAAAACCAAAAGTTAACACAAAGGCAAACATTAATGTTGCCAAAAAGTTAATTGCACGTTTCATCTTCAAAAATCCTCAATCATTTGAATTTTTAGTGGTTTTTTCTTCCCACATCTCTGTAGACGATTCCCAACCCCAATTTGTGAATTTTTCGAGTTACAGGCAAATTTCCTCTCCAAAAATTCACCCTCAACCCCTAGAACCTTTCCTCTTCTTACCTTTCAGCCTCTGCAAAATCTTATCAACTTCCCCACGAGTCGGATACAACAACTCCTGACTCAAAGTACTTTGATCTGTATCGCTCCCAACCTATCCCCCAACTCACTAATTTTCTCCTTAGCGAATAATCAGCCGAAGCCCGGTTAAATGCACTCAATTCTTGACTTCCCTGACAAGCCACTTCCCACGATGGCTTCGCCCGCCGCAGACATCGCACTCCCGTAAAAAAGCGATCACAGCCAAGAAAATATTGCTAATGTTCTATATGAAAAATATCTGGAAATACTTAAGGAGGAAAATTGATTACAAAAAGAAAGTAGATGGATTAGCTAAACTTATTGATAATCAAGAATTTGTTAGTCGAGGGGTTTTGATTGAATGATCAGTTTTTAGGATGGAAGCCTCGTGTCTTTAGACCAGGGTCGTTGACAGTGGAACAATCAGGGGTTGATTAGACCTCTTGCAAAAAAAATCTATGTTACAATTAAAGGTTTTGGGTTTTAGACCTGAGAGCTAACTCATAATTGTAAAATGCCGATCTAACCTGCAATCTGCTCCACTTAAGCCAAACCCTCTATTATAGCATAAAATTATTTTGCAAGAGGTATATTATTCTCAGATATTGCACCATTCTCAATAAAGTTCTAAAACCCTTGATCTTTCGTTGAATTAATCACCAAAAACCTGCCTTTGTCAGGCTTATTGACTTTGGTGCAAGATCTCACTTCTTGGCCCTTTGGTAAGGACCGTGATCGCAGGACTCCACAAGTAGTAACCGAATAAGTTTTGTGTGTTGCCATCATCAGCCATGGTGTAGAGAGCGATATAAATATGGAAGTGTTTTCTTCCCGAATAGATTACTTTTGCTTTATAACCAGCGAAAGTAATTTTTGTTTGTAATGGAGGTGTACCATTTTGGGTTTGAGGGTCGGGCATTACAGCACGATCTCTAGTTAGCAAATTTGGCTCAAACTTGCTAAAAACTTGGTCGCCTGTATGATGTTTTATCCCATAAACGATTACCGCATCATCCGAATTGGCATAGATCGAAGTACCTGTGAACGACACGTCATCGCCAACATGCGCATAGAAATGCAAATCGGCAGTTCCTTGCCCACTAATAATCCCTCGAAATCCGGCAATGAACATGAAGTGGCTGAGGTGATTAATGACAGTAGGGTTAGCCATATCCTGGCTAGGATTTGGGTAATTTTTTTTGATGTACTCAGTGTCAATGACCACAAGCACATTGCTTGTCTTGGGCGTTTGGTTCAATTCCATTGACATAAAACTCCTCGATTATTTTGGCTATGGCTCTCCCGTAACTTTGGAGGAAAACCCGTGATTTCTGATAGCTTCCTCCATAATAAATTTATATAATCCTTGCAGACCAAGGATTATATAAACTTACAGAGCTTTAGTACTAGATACCCTTGCCGATAACAATAGCTTTGCCAAAAACCTGAAGCCCTATTGATATCGTAAGGATTTTATTGGCTTTGATATTTGGCAAATTGGCGAAGGTATTGCAATAACGTAGTCTCTTGCGAGCATGATGCTAGTCAACTTGGGACTTCAGTTTTTAGGCTGGAAGCCCCGTGTCTTTAGAAAGAGTGGAACAATCAAGGGTTGATTTTTGGCAATTAGCCAGGGACGGTGATCGTAGGATCCCAATAGAAGTAACCGAATAATTCTTGTGTGTTGCCATCATTAGCCAGGGTGTAGAGAGCGATATCAACAAGGAAATCTTCTCGCCCCGACTGGGCTACTTTAGCTTCATAACCAGCGAAAGTAATCTTTTGATGCAAGGGAGGCAGACCATTTGTGGTTTGAGGGTCGGGCATTACAGCACGATTTCTGGTTACCAAATTTGGCACAAACCGGTTAAAAACATTTAATCCTTGTGGCTTGGAAGGTCGTATCCCGTAAACGATTACCGCATCATCCGAATTGCCATAGATCGAAATACCCGTGAACGACACGTCATCGCCAGGATTCGCCTGGAAATGTAGATCGGCAGTTCCTTGCCCACTAATAATCTTTCGAGCTCCGGTAATGAGCATGAACTGGCTATTGTGATTAATACCAGTAGGGTAATTTGCATTTTTGCTAGGATTTGGGTAATTTTTTTTGATGTACTCAGTGTCGATCACTACTAGCACATTCACGTCTTGGCTGCTTGACGCAAATTCTGACATAAAATTTCTCCAATGTTTCTAATTGTTGAATTGTGGTTTTTTTTTCCCACATTCTTTAGACGTTTCCCCACCCCAATTTGGGATTTTTTCGACTTACAGCCAAATTTTCTCCCCCAAAATCCACCCTCAACCCCCCAAACCCTTCCTCCCCTTACCTTTCAACCTCTTCAAACTCTTCTCAACTTCTCCACGAGCCGGATACAACAACTGCTGACTCAAAGCACTTTCATAAGCCTGTATCGCTCCCAACCTATCCCCCAACCCCACCAAGGCTCTCCCCAGCCAGTAATCAGCCGCAGCCGGATTAAACTCCCTCAATTCCTGACATCCCTCACAAGCCGCTTCCCATGATCGCTTACTAGCCCCAACATCCCCCAGCACTCGGTAACTCTCCCCCAGCCAAACCGCAGCAGGTACTGATTGCAGATAACTTCCTGCTGGTAAAAACTCCCATCCTTTCTCCAACGCCTCCACTGCTTCCCGATGTTTAAGAGCCAAAGCCAACACCCTTCCATGACAAAACCAAGCATCAGCTAACTGAGGCTGTAGTTGCGTCCCCTTTTCCGAAACCAGACACCCCCTTTCAACCTCTTTAAAGCATTCCACCAACACTCGCCCCGCGATCGCCCAAACACTCCAGCGTTGAGGAAAACGCTCAAGCATTTCTTCCACTATGGAAGCAAGGGTTATGTTATTCCCCTCTTTTGTTTGGAGAGTACCCTCGACCCCCTTTTTTAAGGGGAAAGTTAGAGGAAGAGAGGTCATTTTCACAAGAGGCAAAATCTCACACAAAGCCCGATAAATTTCACACTCATCAGGATACAGATGATAAGCTTTTAGCATCATTTCCGCCGCCCTCTGATATTCCCCCGTCTCAAACAAGCAGCGCCCATAGTAATACCAACCATGAGGATGATTCGGGTGTTGTGCGGTAAACTCTGCTAACACCTCCACACCTTCCTTCCAATCTCCTCGGAAAATGTGATAATATGCCAGAGATTTGTGAGCCTCAGCCCCATGAGGATACTGTCGCAGAGCAGAGGTAATCATCTTTTTAGTCTCCTTCCCCTCCTTCCCAGATATCAATCTCATCGCACAACGCAGATGCAACTGTCGTTGAAGTACCCGGAAATCATCAGGAGCGAATACTATCAATTTATCCAGCCGTCGCTGTGCTTCCTGAAGATTCCCCACTTTCATTAGCGCATCATAGCTATGAATTAAGGCGACAATATCATCGGGGTTGAGTGACAAAATCATGTCAAAGGCTCCTAAAGCCCCAACAGGATTCTCTCTCCCCATCTGCAATTGTCCCAAAACCAGCCAGTAAGCTGCGTTGTCTGGTTGTAGGTTAGTCGCTGTTTCCAACGCAGTGATGGCTTTTTTACTGTCATCTCGACAAATTGCGATCGCGCCGTTGATATATTGTTCTATCCCTTCATTGTCGCATAATGGTAAGGCACTCTGATAAACTGCGATCGCCTCAGCTTCCCTTCCCATAAGCTGCAACAGTTTCCCCAATTTCAACCACACATCTATTAATTGAGGTTGCCGCTCAATGACTTGGCGATACTCCTCAACCGCCCGCTCCCAGTTACCCATTACTGACAAGAGATTAGCTAATTCCAAGCGTTTCTTCCAGCCCGAGGGATACTGCTCCACATACTGACTTAATGCGTTCAGCTTCTGCTCTTGTCTCGTTAGCTTGTTTTCCAAGACTAGGTGAACATTCAACTCCACCCCAGAGGAGTGGGTGACTGGTACCAAGCAGGAGAAATTGTTTCCAAACATATTGCGCTTACTTGATAATTAAGAGAACAATCAAAGCGCCCCTTTTGTTGGGGGAATGGAGCTATTTTTTGGTAAATCGCGATTATTTCATCGGAGTGAAAACTTTCCACCCCGGGAGAGCCTTTTTTGTCCGGTGACTCGGAGGAATTTAACAGAGCATCATCCAACCCTGACAAATACCTTGTCAAACGCTTTTGCAGAATTTTTCGCGCTTGTGAAATACGTTTGCAAAGGTTTTCGTAGGATATACCTAGCTTTTTTGCTATTTCCAGATAAGATTTTTCCTCAATGAAGTGTAGGATAAATGGTTCGCGCAGTCTGGGCTGCAAATCCTCAATAGCGCGGTGGATGATCATTGCTAATTCGCAGCGTAAAGAAACAGTTTCAGGGCTATGGGAGAGAGAAACCAGTCCCTCTTCCCCTTTTTCAATTATTACTTCCAAACTCTCAACCCGATCGCCCAACCTCTTATTTTCTCGATGTATATCCATACAGAGGTTATAAGTCAGTCGGGTCAACCAAGCTTTAAAATTAGTGATGACACCAGTAGAATCTTGACTCTTCTCAAAGGCTTTGAGCATCGCTCGACTGAGTGCCTCTTCGGCATTAGCCGCGTTTCCGTCCGTCCACTTCAAACAGCAGCGGTAAAGATAATCTCGGTGCTGGTTCCATTGTTCCCAAAAATTTGTGTTTGTATCTGACGAGCGATCCGACTGCTTTGAAATGCTAGATAATTGAGAACCTAATTTCATTTCTAATACCTAAACTCTGGCTGTAAGTTTCAAGTAATCTTGGAATTTTTCATCAAAGCTGCTTAGCACCAGGGTCTAGCGAAATACCTTCAATATTCGTAAAACTCGCACAACTCTTTTACTCAAACCGACTTGCAACCAGTCTCGGATAAACTGTTGCGTGAAACCCAATGTAAAATCACCCAAAACCTTGCGGTTGTTTCTTTTTCTGCACTTTCCCAAAGCCATAACTATAGAACCAATTTAATATTTTGGGGGCCTTCGCTCGGCGCATTAGCATGGAATTTAATCCTAGCGGAAGTTTAAGTTCAGTCGAAACATTCTCCCCGCGTCAATCTGGCCGCAAAAACCAAAAGTTCGGTAGTTGGCTCAGTGCGACTCGATTTAAGCGCTTTCACGGTATGGAAATACTTGTATAATAGTATAAATAAATTTTACATTTGTCAAGTTAAATTTTGAATACGAACATCATATGTAAGCTGTCAAACATCTAAACTGCATTAACTAACCTTCCGACAGCATTGCTCCCATGTGCGGACAGGCGTTGGGCAAGGCATGGATGCTTTCGGCAGCATCTTTCCATATCACATAGTCCTTGCCATACAAGGAAATTTTGCGAGGTTTGTTTGCTGTCAGCATTGACTTATGTGCCAACAACCAAGGCGCACCGGGAGGCATAATTACCAGGGGTGCGACTAATTATGGCAGATAATTATAGAGTGTTTAATTTGATACTTGATGCTACGGAAGTCGATCGGCTAAACACTATTATTCAGAAATCCAGGGATTGATATCAGTCGATCGGGGACTGCGACGACAAATATCAGCGGTGAGGCGGTTACGAAAATATGTCGATATGAGGCAAACAGACACAAAAGATATATCATAATCCTAACCAGATCATTTCTTCCCGGATATGTTCTACTGCTCTAATCCCAGGTGCTCTCATCCTTTCAATCCCGACAAGTCTAAATTTTGTCAAAGTTGCGGCCAGCCCGACCTCACGCCTCTCTTCAGAAACCGCTACCGTGTGATTCGACTGTTGGGCGAAGGGGGATTTGGCAGAACTTACGAAGCGGTAGATACCGATCGCATGGACGATCCCTGCGTCATCAAGCAGTTTGTGCCCCAAGTTCAAGGAACCTCAGCACTGGAAAAAGCCACAGAACTGTTTCAGCAAGAAGCGAAACGACTTTACGAACTCGGCGAACATCCTCAAATTCCTCGATTAATTGCTTATTTTGAACAAGACAAGCGGCTATATTTAGTACAAGAATTAATTGAAGGGCAAAATTTACTTGCTGAATTAACTCAGCAGGGCGTTTTTAGCGAAGAAAAAATTTGGCAGTTGCTGGCAGATATTTTGCCGATTCTGAAATTTGTGCACGATCGCCATGTCATTCACCGAGACATCAAACTAGAGAATATCATCCGCCGCCGCACCTCGATTCACTCATCTCCAGCAAACCCGGGAAATTTTCGCAATTCCGCTTTCCGAAGGGGAGGAAGACGCGAGTTAGTTTTGATCGATTTCGGTGTTTCCAAACAAGTCACGGGTTCGCTAATGACTCAAGTCGGCACTACGGTGGGAACGCCCGGATATTCGCCGATGGAACAAATGCGCGGCCAAGTTTTCCCCGGAAGTGACTTGTACAGTTTAGGAATAACTTGCATTCGGTTGCTAACTAAATGTTTGCCAAGAATTGACGGTTCAGATGACCTTTACGACCCGATTAACGGTGGTTGGATTTGGAGAGAGAGGTTGCCCGCAGGCACAAAAATCAGCAGCGAATTAGCAATAATTTTAGATAAGCTAATTCAAGATTATCTCAAAAATAGATATCAATCCGCTGATGAAGTAATCAAAGCTTTAAATCTCTATTCTTTACCTCCCCAACCCAATTTTGTCAAGGAGGGACAACTTGCCTTAAATTCTGCTCGGACACAGGGAAGTCTACCTCCTCTCAATGCTTATCTGACGGAAGAAGGACAAATTGCTATCAACAGTCCGTTCAATCAAAGCAGGCAAATCAACAACAATATCTCTGTCAATCAAACCATAAAATATAACACTAATCCGCCGTTAAACCAAGTTTCACAGAGAATTGTTGCTGTCAAAAGCACCTTTGAATTCAAGGTAGTAACAGTAGACAATCGCGGGCAGCAAACTACTCTTAATCGTGGCAAAGCGCGTTTTTTTGAAGAACATCTCGGCAGCGGTACAGTCATGGAAATGGTATCTGTTTCTGGCGGTACTTTCCTAATGGGTTCCCCAAAAGATCGAGGTGACAGTGACGAAAAACCGCAGCACCCAGTAACTTTACCATCTTTCTATATTGGCAAATTTCCAGTCACTCAGGCACAGTGGACAGCAGTTGCAGCACTGCCGGAAATTAAAATATTTCTCAACTTCGATGCTTCCCGTTTTAAAGGTGCAAATCGACCGATAGAAAACGTATCTTGGTACGAAGCGGTGGAGTTTTGCGCTAGACTTTCTCGCAAAACTGGTAAGAAGTATCGCTTGCCGAGTGAGGCGCAATGGGAATATGCTTGCCGGGGGGAAACTACGACGCCCTTTCACTTTGGGGAAACGATTACCAGCGAGTTAGCAAATTACAACGGCAATTCTAATTACGCTGATGCACCGAAGGGAGTTTATAGGTTTCAAACGACAGATGTTGGCAATTTTAAACCTAATGCTTTCGGATTGTACGATTTGCACGGAAATGTTTGGGAATGGTGCGCGGATTCTTGGCACAATAATTACAACGGTGCGCCTGCTGATGGCAGCGTTTGGGACTCTGGCGGCGACTCTTCGCTGAGGTTGTTGCGGGGTGGTTCTTGGAACGATCATCCTCCAAATTGTCGCAGCGCGTGCCGACTTCGATATCAGCCGGATTGCAAGGCTAGTATTGTGGGTTTTCGAGTTGCTATTTCTGTTGACTGAAAGTGGCGATTCATATCAAATCCGGCTGCATCGGAATTAATATAACCCGAAATCAGGAGACGGCAGTGCCGTGTCCCTACAATTAATTGAGGTAGGGAAACGGCACTGCCGTGTCCTCGCTTGTCATTCCGGCGCAGCCGGAATTGATATGATTCCGTAAATCCGCGTAGGGACACGGCATTGCACTAGGGACACGGCAATGCCGTGTCCCTACTTCATAAACCTGGGATAGGCTGTATAAAGGACAAACTTCTTGCCTTAACTAGCCTTCTTCTGAGGAGCCACCATACGTTCTACACTCATAGCAGCGACGCTCAATGTCACCACAGCCATGCCGAGAATTGTCACAGGTTGCAACTTCTCATTGATAATTATAAACCCAAAAAGTCCGGTCAAAGCCGGGCCCAAAGTGCCAATTACTGACGCTAACGCCGCCCCTGCAAACCGGATGGCAAAATTGTTCAAAAGATAGCTGAATAGCGTCAGAACCCCTAAAATAACGCCTCCCACAATCAAACCAGGCCAAACATCTTGGTCGATTTTAGGAGCCAAATTTTCCGACAGGGGCACCCACAAACTGAGGGCGGAAAATACAAAAATCGCGGCGAAATTAACTAAACTAAAAGGAATGGGGTGCAGCTTTCCTGCGGCCATTTGGGTCAGCAATACGTAACCTGCAAACATAATCCCAGCAGCCAGGGCGGCCGCGACTCCTACCCCGACATTGCCGCCGTCGGGAGCAGGAGCCGCAAAACTCGGCAGCCCAGCTAAAATCAGACCTGCGGTAATCCCGAACATCGCCAAAAAGCCGACTTTGGTAGGGCGAGCTCCAAACAAGACCCAAGAACCTAGTACGGTGACGATCGGGTAAATAAAGAAAATCGTAATCGCAATCCCCGCCGGAATATTGCCGATCGCCAAATAAATCAAAACCTGAGACAAAAACAGAAAAAATGCGCTTCCTAAAACTTTACCCCACAAAGCTCGATCGCCCGACTGGAACAACCGCCTAATATCTTTCCAAACAGAAGGATACAGAAAAGTTGCCAATACCGGCATCAAAGCCATCACCACGATCAGCCGCATCAACAAAATCAACAAAGAATTTCCAAAACCCGGAGTCACAACTCCCGGAAGTTCAAACAAGCCAAAAACCATCCGAGGATTTCTGGTTTTAATCAGAATTCTCAAACAAACATTAAACAGCGACAATACCACCGCCGAAGACAAAGCCAGTACCAAACCAGCCTGCATTTGAGAACCTGCTTTTGCCGGTGCCGTTGGCGGCACGGCTTGCTGCGGCGGGGCTCCAGCTATTGGCGGCAGAACTTGCGGGCGGACAGAATTAACAGAATTAGTTGATTCCTCGGGGTAGGAATCTTCAGCATTGAAAGGATTGTCAAGATATGCTTCTTCTTCTTCGAGTTCTTCCCTGATGCGGTTTACGAGATTTTGTAACAGTTCCTCGCCTTGCCGCTCTAGGGTTTGCATATTGTTGAGGCGCAGGGAAAGCTCGCTTTCATAGCTGCTCAAATCTTGTTCGAGCATCTGGAAACTGCGATCGATCCTTTCATCCAGCGCCGCCAACAACTCCGAAGCTCGCTCATCGTAGTTACTAGGCGGCATCGGGATCGGGAATTCGCCGCTGGGAATCGGGCTGCTGAGAGAATGACCGGAATTAGCGCTGAGTTCGTTGAACCGCTGTACCAACAAATCTTGCAAATTGTGAGCCAAAACTTGAGCCAACTGCTTTAGCCACAATTGCTGCTGCTGAATGTATCGTCCAGACAGAGATTCCATTTGCTGAGACTGCAATTTTCGATATTGATCGCGGAGGTCTTCAATATCGTCAATCAGGTGATTTTTTTCACTTTGCAGCCGAGTAATGTCCTGATTCAATTGGCCTTTGACATTTTGATGCAAAGCGTCCAATTCCTGAATCACTGAGTGGAGGACTTCTTCTGCTGATTGTCCATCCTCTGGATCGTCTTTTGACGAGTAGACGTTGCGCTGCGCCATTAGCCTATAACCTCTAATTTAAACTGCACGTTCCGTGTTCTTAAGTATTTTTGCAAAGTACATCCCAACTTCCAGTGATTTTATCTAAAAGATGCCCGACACTGTTTAATCAATATTAGTCGCTTGCGTTGGAGATGTAAAAAATTTGCGTGAAGCAAAGCTATCCCGAAGGGAATCGCCCGAAGAACACTTTGTGCAACTAGAAATCATACTACAGCGCCACGCCGAAGCACTCGAAGCCGAAGTCAGAGCTTTGCAAGCGTTTGACGAAACCGCTCAGTGGCCTCCTAGCTGGAAGCGTTGCTATAATTGGCGTTTCGCTCAAATTTTCGCGTCTGTAAAGATTTTTCGCAACTGGGGCGCAGATGCTGCTGCTTGGAAACTTTTGCCGCTGCGAGAATATCCGAATCGGGGGAATCAGAAGGATTAGTTGACTGTTGACTGTTGACTGTTGACTGTTGACTGTTGACTGTTGACTGTTGACTGTTGACTGTTGACTGTTGACTGTTGACTGTTGACTGTTGACTGTTGACTGTTGACTGCTATGAAATGGTTCAATGTACAATCTAAAATCGCGCAATCGATCGGGCGATGCTGAAAACGATCGCAGCCAAACCTGCTGCGATCGGAATTGTCACCAGCCAAGCCGAACCAATTGACAGCAAAGTTTGCCAACGCACTGATTTCCAACCTTTGATCAGCCCGACTCCGACAACTGCGCCGACTAAAGCGTGGGATGTCGAAACTGGCAAACCCAACTTGGATGCTAGTAATACTGTGGTGGCTGTGGCTAATTCCGCGCAAAATCCGCCGCTGGGTTGCAGTTGGATGATGCCTTCGCCGACTGTGGCAATTACCTTTTCGCCCCAGATGGCTAAACCGATGACTATTCCTGCGCCTCCAATGACTAAAATCCATAGGGGAACGCTGAAATCCTCTAGGGGAAAGGAACCTGTACGCCGGATGTAGGCGATCGCAGCTAGGGGAGCAACGGCATTCCCAACATCATTGGAACCGTGAGCAAATGCGACAAAACAGGCACTGATCACCTGAAATCTCGCCATTTGTTGCTCAATGAGAGAGGGAGTTCGGCCCCCGTGGCCGCCCTCTTCTTGCTTCCCCCCTTGGGGGGGGTAGGGGGGGGTTCCTTCTTCGTTCCCCTCTTGGGGGGTTCCTGCTAATCCTAATTTTTTCCAGCTATTGAGTGTGAGGACGATCGCCCCGATACTCCCAATGCCGATCGCAAAATCGTGAATTGGGATATTCCAGCCAAATCGATCGCGTACAAGGTCGATCGCCCCTGTCTGCACCAAAGCCACATCCACAACAGACGGCAGTACAATTATCCCAAATACGCTCAGCATTCCTGCACTCAGCCAAGGTATCCACTCGCGCAGTTGAAATAGAGGATCTGGTCGATCGAGAATCCAATACTTCACCCCACTGTAAAATACGGCAGCTAAAGCACCGCTGGCGATCGGTGTCGCCAGCCAAGTTAAGGAGATAGTGCCGATGATTGGCCAATCAACCGCATGAATTCCGCCTGCAACACAGCTAAAACCCGCGATCGCGCCTACAACCGCATGGGATGAAGAAACCGGCAAACCTCGGCTAGTAGCGATTTGCAGCCACAAGCCGCAAGATATCAGCACTGACACCATCCCGATTAAAAATACTTGCGGTTTGTCGGCGAACACTTCTGCATTCACCACTCCTGTGGCCAGAGTTTCGGAAACTCCTTGCCCAAACAGCACTGCGCCGGAAAATTCCAGTATACCTGCCACAATTATTGCCTGTCGCAGCGTTAGTGCCTTCGAGCCTACGGATGTCCCCATCGAGTTAGCGACATCGTTGGCGCCCAAGTTGGCGGCGACGTACAAGGCGAGTGCCGCCATTGCACCGAGTTGCAGAAATACGACTCCAGAGGTATTTAACATAGAATTTTTTTAACATAAAACTAGCAGTTTGATATATGATAAGGGATTGTGAGTTTTGGTAAATCCATGAAAGGCGCAGAAATAATCCGTTCGATCGAGACGGCAGAAATAAATAGAGTCAAGGAAGAACTCAGCAAAGTTCTTCCCGAAATTTACGTCGGCGACACCGTGCGAGTCGGCGTGAGAATTAAAGAAGGCGCAAAAGAACGGGTTCAGCCCTACGAAGGGACTGTGATTGCTATGCGTAACGGCGGGATTAATGAAACAATCACCGTTCGCCGCGTGTTTCAGGGCGTCGGCGTGGAACGGGTGTTTTTGATTCACTCGCCCCGCATCGCTACCGTCCAAGTAATGCGCCGCGGGAAAGTCCGCAGAGCCAAACTTTACTACCTGCGCGATCGGGTGGGCAAAGCTACTCGCGTCAAACAGCGGTTCGATCGCTCTCTATAGGAATGCACCCAGCTTCCCCTTGGAGAGAGACAGAAAATGGGAAATTAAAAAAATTCAAAAAAAGTTTCCCATTTCCGAGCGCACTGTGTTAAAATAGGAATCTAGAGGTTAAGCAAGTTTCAGCAACCTCACCTGTGCGCTCTTAGTTCAGTTGGTAGAACGCAGGTCTCCAAAACCTGATGTCGGGGGTTCAAGTCCTCCAGGGCGCGCTGAATCACCAAACTTTAAATTCTGCCCGAAAGCGCCCGGATTATTGGCTGGAAACAGCCTAAACCGCAGACTTTCGGGTAGAATTAATTTTTGTGGGCGGTTCGCAAAAAATGCCATTAACAAATGCTCGGTGTGGCTTCTCGATCGTCGGTTTCGGCGATCGGCATTTACATCGTTGATGGGTTGGGCTGGTAAAAAAGTGCTGGCGAAAAGATTTGAAATTTTGGACTTGGGCGTAAGTGGTTAGTGTCAAAAAATCAGATAGCCGCGAGCCACTCACACAATTCTTTAATCTAAAATCTAAAATCTAAAATCGCAAGGGGGATTCAATCATGGCGAAAAAAGACGAAGCTCAACCAACTCCAGAAATAACAGCACCTGGGTTTGACCCGGCGGGTTTTTTCAAGGAAACTAGAGAAGAACTCGACAAAGTGGTTTGGCCAAGCCGCCAGCAGCTAATTAGCGAGTCTTTGGCCGTGCTTTTGATGGTAATCCTCTCAGCCAGCCTGATCTATTTGGTGGATAACTTCTTTAACTGGGGCGCGGGAAAGGTGTTTGGGCCATGACTTTTGCATCAGAAGAATCTGAGTATTCCACAGAAGCGACTGGACAGGCAGCATCGCCAGATGTGCCGGAAATTGACGCTCGCTGGTATGCTGTTCAAGTTGCCTCTGGCTGCGAAAAGCGGGTGAAGGCAAATTTGCAGCAGCGGATTCAAACTTTGGATGTTGCCGATCGCATCGTTCAAGTAGAAATTCCGCAAACTCCAGCCATCAAAGTCGGCAAAGACGGTTCCAGGCGCCAGTCAGATGAAAAAATCTTTCCCGGCTACGTACTCATCCGTATGTTTATGGACGAGGACACGTGGCAGGTGATCAAAAATACCCCGAACGTAATTAATTTTGTCGGGGCAGAGCAAAAACGCCGCTACGGGCGCGGCAGGGGTCACGTCAAACCGCTACCTCTGAGTCACTCAGAAGTAGAACGGATCTTCAGAAACGCTCAGGAATCAGAACCAGTTGTCAAAGTATCGATGGCGATAGGAGACCACGTTGTGGTACTTTCCGGGCCGTTTAAAGATTTTGAAGGTGATGTGATTG
Organism: Cyanobacteria bacterium OTE_58_metabat_593; assembly: GCA_031372825.1. Lineage (GTDB taxonomy): Bacteria > Cyanobacteriota > Cyanobacteriia > Cyanobacteriales > Microcoleaceae > Microcoleus. The sequence continues at coordinate 63,659 of JANMLZ010000033.1, forward strand.
AAGTTAGCCCGGAACGAAACAAACTCAAAGTTTTACTCTCGATTTTTGGGCGCGATACGCCTGTAGAATTGGAGTTCAATCAGGTTCAGAAACAGAACTAACTAATGGCAAAGAAAGTTGTTGCAGTAATTAAGTTGGCGATTACAGCGGGAAAAGCCAACCCAGCTCCTCCGATCGGCCCGGCATTGGGTCAGCACGGCGTCAATATCATGATGTTTTGCAAGGAGTACAATGCTAGAACCGCAGACCAAGCGGGTCTGGTGGTTCCAGTAGAAATTTCGGTTTTTGAAGACCGCAGTTTCACATTTATTCTCAAAACCCCGCCGGCGTCGGTTTTGATTCAAAAAGCGGCTGGCATTGATAAGGGTTCGGGAGAACCGAATCGCAAGCAAGTAGGCTCGATTACTCAGGCTCAGTTGCGAGAAATCGCTCAAACCAAAATGCCTGACCTTAATGCTAATGATGTTGAAGCTGCCATGAAAATTGTAGCGGGAACGGCTAAGAATATGGGCGTGGCGATCGCGGATTAAAGTCAGTTCGGCAACGGATTGTGTAACGGATTGTGTAACGGATTTAACAGAATCTCAAATCTCAAATCCCAAATCGAAAGTCGATTCAGGGGGAGAAGCAAAGCTTCGCTAGGAATCGCAAATGTTTTAGATTTGAAATGACCGCAACGGCTCAATTCTCAATTCTAAAATCTCAAATCTCAAATCGATTAACCCCAAAAAATCAAAATGGCAAAGAAAGTATCGCGAAGACTGCAAGAACTTCTTTCAAAAGTTGAAGAAAGACCTTACCTACCTTTGGAAGCTCTCCAACTTTTGAAAGAAACAGCTACAGCTAAGTTTGCAGAATCGGCTGAAGCTCACATCCGTTTAGGAATTGACCCAAAATATACTGACCAGCAGTTGCGGACAACTGTGTCGTTGCCGAAAGGAACTGGTCAAGTAGTCAGAATTGCGGTGATTGCTAAGGGCGAAAAAGTTAAAGAAGCTCTGAATGCCGGCGCGGATATTGCTGGTTCTGAAGAGTTGATCGAGGAAATTCAGAAAGGCATGATGGACTTCGATTGCCTGATTGCTACCCCAGACGTGATGCCATTGGTGGCAAAATTGGGCCGATTGCTTGGTCCTCGCGGTTTGATGCCTTCTCCAAAAGGCGGCACGGTGACGGCTGATGTTACTCAGGCGATCAACGAGTTCAAAGGTGGTAAGATGGAATTCCGTGCCGACAAAACTGGCATCGTTCATGTTATGTTTGGCAAGGCCGCTTTCTCAGCGGAAGATTTGCTGGTCAACCTTCAAGCTTTGCAAGAAACAGTCGATCGCAATCGTCCTTCTGGTGCGAAAGGTCGCTACTGGCGCAGTTTGTATGTATCTGCAACAATGGGCCCGTCGATCGAAGTTGATATCAGTGTCCTCCGGGATCTGAAACTTGAAGGCGCCTAGAAAGAATTAAGCATTCGGCAGAAGGTAAAAGACTGCTTCGGCTGTCTGTGTAAATCTCTCGCAAGAATTACGCCAGATCCTTGCTAATGTTTGCCTTCTGGTGATAGCCTAATCAAAAATCAATAAGCTGAAGACCGCAGGTGCCGATCGCTTAATTTCCTGCCGAGGCCCAAGAAATAAAAACTCAAGACTCCAAGATTAAAAATTTTCTATTTTTAACTCTGACTTGTTAATTTTTAATTCTCTGCCCCGGCTCGATGGTCGGGGTTTTTGACGGGCAATTTTCGATCCTAAAAGGAGGTGAAATAAGTATGGGCAAAAGTTTAGCAGTAAAAAATGAGATTATTGCAGGTCTCAAGCAAACCTTGAGCGAATCTCAATTGGTAATCGCGATCGACTACACCGGCTTAACTGTTGCTGAAATCACAGATTTGCGTCGGCGTTTGCGTCCGAAAGGCGGCAGTTGCCAAGTGGCAAAAAACACGCTAATGCGAATTGCGGTTGAAGGCAATGAAACATGGCAGCCGATGCAGGAATTGCTGACCGGTACGTCGGCGTTTATGTTCGTGCAAGAAGACATTGGCGGCGCAATTAAAGCTTACCAAGAATTCCAAAAAGCTTCTAAGAAGACAGAACTTCGCGGCGGCGTGATGGAAGGACGGGTGCTGAGAGAAGCTGATGTTAAAGCATTAGCCGATTTGCCGTCGAAAGAACAACTCATGGCTCAAATTGCTGGTGCACTCAACGGTGTCGCAACCAAGTTGGCTGTGGGTATCAATCAAGTTCCTACTTCGATCGCTCGTGGTCTCAAAGCTTATGCTGAAAAAGACGGCGGTTCAGTAGAAGTAGAAGTAGAAGCTGAAGCAGAAGCACAACCTGAAGCACAAGCACAACCTGAAGCTGAAGCTGAAAGCACATCTGCTTAAATAGTTTTAGTTTTGAATTTTGAGCTTTGAATTGAGAAATCTGGAACTTAAAATTCACAACTGACAACTGACAACTGACAACTGACAATTAATCAAATCGAACTAGGAGTTCAAAAAATGTCTACTGCAACTGATGAAATCTTGGATAAACTTAAGTCTTTGACTTTGCTCGAAGCATCTGAATTGGTCAAGCAAATTGAAGAAGCTTTCGGCGTCAGCGCTGCTGCTCCTGTCGGCGGCATGATGATGATGCCTGGTATGGGTGGTGGAGCCGGTGCTGAACCCGAAGAAGTGCAAACCGAGTTTACTGTCATGTTGGAAGAGTTTCCTGCTGACAAGAAAATCGCGATCCTCAAGGAAGTCCGGGCAATTACCGGTCTGGGCTTGAAGGAAGCGAAAGATTTGGTAGAAGCCGCACCGAAAGCAATTAAGGAAGCTATTGCTAAGGAAGCTGCTGAAGAACTGAAGAAACAGCTTGAAGCTGTGGGCGCAAAGGTATCTATCAAGTAGTCAAAGAGTTATATCAATTCCCGCTGCGCCGGAATGACAAGCGAGGAAACGGCAGTGCCGTTTCTTGCGCCGTGATTTATTGTAGGGACACGGCACTGCCGTTTCCTGATTTCGGGTAATATCAATTCCGGTGACACGGGAATGACTGTTAACTCTTGACTATAGCGCGTAGCGTGAGAACCCCGGTCTTTCAAGCCGGGGATGAAACGCAGTTGCAGCTTTTAAGCTGCGAGTGTTTTATGTTATTTTATGCTATACTTTGACAATGCGGAACAAGTAGGCGTAATCAACTACGTGATGAACTATCCTAGCATGGTGAAATACCAGCCAGTAAGACACTGCCAGCAATTGACGCTCGTAAGACTATGGCACAGGCAAGCAATGGCAGGATAATGAGCGTACCGAATTGGCGAAAGTGTTGAGAAGTGCGAACGAAAGCATAAAGTAAAAGTAAACGTAATCTTCATGGCGTAAGTCAGTGAAGTTGAACGTGTAGCGGCGATTTGACAGCGCCTTTAAGAGTTTCGACTTCTTAAGAATCTCCGTACCTTCAGGTCGGAGAGTGTCAATCCCTAAAATTAATCCCGCGATAGTTACCTCTCTCGCGCGATTAATTATTTTTGGGGCGCAAGAAACGGCATTGCCGTGTCCTATTTCACCAGGGCGATTAATTATTTTTGGGGTAGGGAAAGGGAAACGGCATTGCCGTGTCCTCTTAGATTTTAGAAGCTGCTTCCATTTGCCGCACTACGGTTAATGCAGAATAGGAAACACCGGCAGTTCCTTCTCCGGGATGGGTGGAGTCGCCGACTAACCAGAGGTTTTTAATTGGCGTGCGATTGGCAAAGCCGAAGGGCCCGAAGGTTGGTACTCGCTGCCCGATGCCGCCCACAGCGCCTCTATCTCTCGCTGTATACCGCGCAAAGGTGCGGGGTGTGGCTGATTCTTGATGTACGATCGCCCCTGGTGTTAAATTGAAATATTCGCTCAAACGGGCGATCGCCCCTTCGGTATATTTTTGCTTCAACCCTTCATAATCAGTACAATTCCACCACATTCGAGTATCGGTAAACGAGGAAGCTATCACAGTCGCCATTCCCGTTGGTGCTCGGCCATCACCCGAATGGCTGACAGAAACAAATAATGAATTATTCTCGCCAATCTCGCCGTCGTAGTCGTACAGAAACTGAAGGTGCGGCGGACAATTTGCCGGAATTGCACTTTCATGCACTCCTAAATATATGACAAAAGCGCCGGATGCGGGCGGCAATTTATCGACTCGATATTTGTAGCCGGACATTTGATTTGGTAATTGAGCAACAGCAGATTTTATAACTGAAGTGTCAGATAAATCTGCGGATTCTGGCGATGTTACTGAATCTGTTTCTAACAACTTCACTAAATTCTGGGCTGTTACATTGGCGACAATATCATCGGCGGTTTCTGTCCAAACTGCGCCTGTTTTTTGATTGCGAATCGTTGTACCGATGGCTTTGCCGTTTGCTGTGATAATGCTTTCGACTGTGTGCCGCAATAAGACTTTGCCGCCGTAGAGTTCGATCGCACTTACCAGTCGATCGCTCAACACCTGCATACTTCCTTGCAAATGATACAATCCTTGTGGCGCTTGCGAAACTCCCAAAGCCGTCGCTGCGTAAAGCAGCGCCGTTTCTTCGGTATCAACTTGAGAATACAATTTTAATTGCAAATCCAGAAAAGTTTTCAAGCGCAAATTGTCGCCCAACCCGCACAGCCGCAAAGCATCTCCCACTGTCATGAAAGTGAAAGGTAAAGTAATCAAAGTATCGGGGCGAACTGCTTGAATTAATTGCCAGAAATCCCAGAAGTTTCTGGGCGGCAAAACTGGATCGCGCCCTTGAAATTTCCAACTAGCTTGGAATAATGTCGATAATAATTGCCAAAAAGGTTCGCTTCCGGGAAACTGTTGCTGTCTTTCTTGTTGCCATTTTTGCGGATCTCGCCACACGCTAATGGGTGTCGTTTCTCCTGGTAAAAATACTGCACAGGCCGGATCGCAGGGTGTGGCGGGGGGAAGTTCTATGTCTAATTCGGAGAAGATGCGGTGGTGAATTCCTCCGGGTTCCAATCCTGCAACCTGCGTGGCGCCGACATCGAAGGTAAAGCCTTTGCGTTTGAAGGTGGAAGCGCATCCTCCAGGGACGATCGCCTGGTCTAAGACTAGCACTTTGTATCCTCGGCGGGCTAGCAGGGCTGCTGCTGTGAGTCCGCCGATTCCGGCTCCGATTACCGTGACACGGGATTTGCTAAAATTGGTGCGATCGATCGTCATAATTTATTTATTGTAATATTTCTTAATATTATGGTCATATTTTCCCATAAAAAGCTCTTGTGGCGACAGGTTGAAATCTATCGCTACAAGAGCTCTTGTCCAAGTGAGAGGACGTTTCATATCGTTTCCGGCTGCATCGGAATAGTAAATTCGAGTTAACGGTTAACGATCAACAGTGAACAGTCAAAAATCACTGACGGCGCAGCCGGAATTGACATGATTGAGAATCAGGGACGGCGCCACTTGTTGAGATAAGCTTCACCAATCCCAGCCACCGCTTGCATTTGACCTAGCTGTTCTCGTAAAGCTTTGATGGTTCTTAGCTGTTCTTGAGACTGTTGCTGCAAAGCGTCGTAATTTCGCTGTTTCGCAACACTCTGACTCAATTGATTTTCTAGATATTGCAACTTTGTCAGTTGAACTTGGAAGTCGCCGATCGCACTTGACTTGGATACTAACTGATGCTGCAAACTTTCGTAACTTGACTTCGGCACGGTTTCGGCTAATTGCTGTGCGAGATTTTGCTTTTCGGTAGCGAATTGTTGCTGTAAACTTTCGTAACTGGACTTACTTACAGTTTCGGCTAATTGGCTGGCCAGATTTTGCTGTTCGGTAGCTAATTGCTGCTGCAATTTGGCGATCGAACTTTCTGTTTCGGCGACTTGCTGCTGCAAAGATTCCAGAGCACTGGACTTGGATGCTAGCTGCTGCTGAAATTCGTGTTCCCGGTGTTCTGTTTCAGCTAATTGCTGCTGCAATTGGGCGATCGAACTTTCGCCTTCACTCAACTGTTGCTGTAAAGCTTCGTAACTCGACTTACTTACAGTTTCGGCTAATTGGCTGGCAAGATTTTGCTGTTCGGTGGCTAATTGCTGCTGCAATTTGGCGATCAAACTTTCGCCTTCACTCAACTGTTGCTGCAAACTTTCGTAACTTGCTTGCAGCGGATTTGGCTGTACGCTGACCTTGGACGATAGACTTTCGGCCGTTACAGCGTCATTAATTTCGCTTTCTTCGGCTGTTTCCCCTTCCAATTGGGCGGGTTCGACCTCGGTTTCTTCACCTTTTTTCCAAGTGACACTAACTTCACTTTTGTCGCTAGAAATATCCAGAGCGCCTTGTGCCAAGCGTTCTAGGAGTTCCGACCTTGATATTCCGAGCTTTCGAGCGATCGAGTTCAATCGATCGGCACTAGAAGGAGTCAGCGAAAGTCCGACTTTGACTTTGCTCTCTAAATTTGAACTAACTACATTGCGACTTTTTTTTACCATTGGCATTTTCCTCATGCCAACCTACACTTATTAGTATAGTGGCTGAAGTTTCTATTTAAATCAATTTTTGTTACTTACCAATTGTGGCAGCTTTCGTTCCAAATCCAACAAAAAGCCGTGAATTTACTCTTCCGTCCATTCCTCGCCGTAGAACCGCTTAAACATTCCCCGGCCCTGGTTTTTTTCGGCACGAAACCGCAGATAGCGCAGTTGAGCTTGCAAGATGCTATCTAACTTTGCGCCCGATGTCACCGGTTCGGCGCGATCGACTTGCATCCCAATCAGCAGCGAGATAGTCTTTCAATGCAAAAACGCGAGTTTCCACAACTTCTGTTTCCGTAGGGCGAGTCCACAGAAACGCCGGCTTGAAAAACTGCTTCGCTTCCTCTGGAAATTGGAGCAATATCGGCAACGGCCGATCGACGATATTCTGGAAATGGCTAAAAAGGTAAAAAGACCTAAGCAAGCATTGATATCAAAAACGGCTGATCGACGATATTCTGGAAATGGCTAAAAAGGTAAAAAGACCTAAGCAAGCATTGATATCAAATCCGGTAGCAACGCCGTTTACATCGACGGGGCGCTAGCGAATTTGCGACAGCAAAATTCCTAAAAACGAGATTAATTGCGGCTCTGTCTTGACAAGCGAATTTCAAAGGTGGTACCCGCCACGTGATTGAGCCGTGGAATCAATCGAAAATCCAAAATCTAAAATCAGAAGAGTCGCCGACTTTATCCGTGGGGTCGCCTCGAAAATCGAAAATCGAAAATCGATTGACGATCGCCCTTTCCTAAAACCTGTTTTAATCAAAGAGCGATCGCTACCAATTAATTACGGTTGAAAATGTTACTTTTGCCAACTCTCGATCGGCTCATCGCGTAGCAAGTAGGGTGCCACGGGATCTATAATCTGCAAGTTATATCTAATATCTCGTAGCGACGCAACCTACGGATTAACTGATGGCAAGTAGGGTGCTACCCCAGAATAACAAAAATTATCAAAGTTTGTTATTTAACATTTTTGGCTGTGGGAAGATGGCGCGAACGTACGATCGCCTTAAGAAGCCGGAAATCTCAACAACCGACCCCAAATAAAAACTGGAAAGTCACACGATCGATCGTCTATAATACGCAACCTAGATATATCCGCAGTTGATGGTTAATTGTTCGTTTGATGGCAAAATATATGGCAATATATAGCAATCCTAAATGATTATACTCGTTACCAGGAAGAGCCTGGTAACCCAGATCCGGAGGCTCTGCCTCCATTTTCGCAGGCGAGGCAGAGCCTCGCTTACATCGGTTCCCAGGTAGAGCCTGGGAACCAGTTATTGAAAATGATTTAGGATTGCTATATGCCCCAGTCGGGGTGATAATTAATAGCGCCAGCGATATTCTACAATTTCGAGGACAGACGAATGCTTACCTAGAACCTGCTCCCGGTAGGGCGAGTTTGAACCTGCTGAAAATGGCAAAAAAAGGCTTGCGCGTCGAACTACGCACGGCAATTCAACAGGCAAAAAATCATAAATTGCCGATCGAACGAACTGGCTTGCAAATTACAGAAGGCGATCGCACACGATCGGTCAGAATTAATGTGATTCCATTCCAAGCAGACGCCGCGAGTGAAGACTATTTTTTAGTGTTATTTCAAGACGAGCCAGCAATACCTGCAATAGCTGAGGTGGCGGATAATGGTAATATTAATTCTGAGCAGCCAAAAGATGAAAGTTTGGAGATTGCGAGGCTTCAACAGGAACTGAAAACTACAAAAGAACACCTCGAAGCGATCGTCCAAGAGCATCAAGCCGCCAACCAAGATTTGAGAGCCGCCAACGAGGAGATTTTGTCGAGCAACGAAGAGTTGCAAAGCATGAATGAGGAACTCGAAACCGCGAAAGAAGAAATTCAGGCAAGCAATGAAGAACTGAACACGATTAATGACGAATTGCAGCGGCGCAATGTGGAATCAACTCATGTCAGCAACGATTTGCAGAACCTGCTGGGCAGCATCAATATTCCGATTCTGATGCTGGGAGGCGACCTGCGAATCCGCCGGTTTACTCCCGCAGTCGAAGGCATCTTCAATTTGATTTCTACCGATGTCGGGCGGTCTTTGAGTGACATCACTCACAAGTTGATCGTGCCGGACTTAGAGCAACAGATTTTAGAAGTGATCCGCACGCTCAAATTCAAATTTCAGGAAGTTCAAGATCGAGACGGTTATTGGTACGATTTGCAGATTCGACCCTATCGGACGATCGACAACAAGATTGACGGGGCTGTGCTGGTGTTAGTAGATATCAACGAACTCAAACTAATCGCCCAGCAGTTGATGGAATCGAAAAATTACGCCGAAACGATCGTGGAAACAGTGGCGCAACCGCTGCTAGTGCTGGATCTCAACCTGCGGGCGATTACGGCAAACCAGGCTTTCTACCAGACGTTTCAGGTGATGCCCATCCAAACAGAGCATCGATCGATCTTCGCTCTCGGTAACGGACAGTGGAATATTCCCGGCTTGCGATCGATCCTAGAAGCAATTCTGGCAGGAAATGCCGAGTTGCAAGATTTTGAAGTCGAGCATAACTTCGAGCAGATCGGGCATCGAATCATGGCGATCAAGGCGCGCAAAATGCCTCCCATCGGCGATACACAGATGATTCTGCTGGCGATCGAGGATATTACCGAGCAAAAACGGTTGGAGACACAACGCAGCCTGCTGATGCAAGAACAATCCGCTCGTGCGGCCGCAGAGGGGGCCAACCGCGCCAAAGACGAGTTTTTGTCCGTGCTTTCTCACGAACTGCGGACGCCGCTGAATGCGATGATTGGCTGGGCACAGTTACTGCGGATCAGCAAATTTGACGAGGCTACAACCGAGGAGGCGCTAAAAACGATCGAGCGCAGCGCCAAAGCACAAAACCAGCTCATCGAAGACATCTTAGACGTTTCCCGGATTGTCACAGGCAAATTTCGACTCGACGCTTATCTAATTGAGCTGAATCCAGTGGTGGAAAATGCGATCGAAGTTGTTCGCCTCTCCGCAGAAGCCAAAAATATTCAACTCGAATCCAGCCTCACTCCTTCAAGCGTAATAGTGTTGGGCGATCCGAACCGCTTGCAGCAAGCCCTGTGGAATCTAGTTTCAAACGCGATTAAATTCACCCCAGCCGGAGGCAGAGTTGACATCGCACTCTCCTGCACAGACGGCATGGCTCAAATCCAAATTAGCGATACCGGCAAAGGTATTCACCCCAACTTTCTCCCCCACGTGTTCGAGCGATTCCGTCAGGCCGATAGCAGCTACACTCGAACAGACTCGGGATTGGGGCTAGGGCTCTCGATAGTCCGCCATTTAGTAGAACTCCACGGCGGCACAGTTGATGCAGAAAGTTCAGGTGAGGGACAGGGGGCAACGTTTACCGTGAAGTTGCCACTACCAACAGGTACGGCAGAAAGTTCGACACTGAGTGTTTTAGAAGCAGTAGATTGGGTAAACGATCCCGCACTGCCGGCTGACATTCCATCATTGGCGGGTGTACGAGTTCTGATTGTGGATGACGAATCAGATATGCGTCAGTTATTCACCACAATGCTCGCTCAGTATGGAGTTGAAGCTTGCGTCGCCGCCTCCGCAACTGAGGCTTTGTCAATGTTGACGGCAAATCCCCAGAAATATGATGTACTTTTGTCTGATGTTGGAATGCCGGAAGTAAGCGGTTATGCGCTAATTCGGCAGATTCGAGCACTGAGTGCCGAGGATGGGGGGGAAATTCCGGCTGCCACGCTAACGGCCTATGCTAGGGATGACGATCGAAAAGAGGCGATCGCAGCGGGTTTTCAGATTCATGTCACTAAGCCGATCGAGTCAGTTCAATTGGCTGCGATCGTGGCTGTTTTGGCCGGGCGGGTTTAGAGATTAGGACACGGCAGTGCCGTGTCCCTACAATTAATTACGGCGCAAGAAACGGCAGTGCCGTGTCCTCTATTTTCGGGTAGGGAAACGGCACTGCCGTGTCCTCTATTTTCGGGTATGCGCGAATTAGATGAATTCCGGTTATATCGGTCGAGGTGGGTCAATGTCGATACTTGCGCCGTCGACGCTTTCGCAATCGATGACTTCTTCGGCAATACCTTTTTCAAACCACGATCCTCCACTGCAATCCGCAGCCCGGATGACGCGGCGCGAACAGGAAATGCAATACGCGACGGCCATTGGGCCGTTCGGCTTTCGACGAGGCATGCAGCAACAGCGGCCGCATCAACAGCAGATCGCCGACATCGGCCACACACACCACTTCATTTTGTCGTTTGTCCATTGCCACAATGTCGTCTGAGCCCAAACGGCCGCAGCGGTGTGAACCCGGCACGACGCGCAGTGCGCCTTCGTC
>JANMLZ010000035.1:0-21227 GCA_031372825.1 Cyanobacteria bacterium OTE_58_metabat_593
GTGCCGTGTCCCTACGTATTTTGGGTAGGGACACGGCACTGCCGTCTCCTCGCTTGTCATTCCGGCACAGCCGGAATTGATATCTTGCGTTGCGTCCGAAAGTGCGATCGACCGACCACAAATATCAAGCAGCAGCCGTAGCATTTGCTTGCAGAAGCTCGATTTCCTCCGGCGTAGCGTGACGGCGCGGGTCTTTAAAACTGCCCGCAGCCAGCCAATTAGGATTTTGGGCCGCCTCGCAACCAATCACGTAAAGCGAAGATTCGTTAAATGCAGCCCAGAGAGCATCGCAAGCCTGTTTATCCATCAGTGAATCTGCGATCCTCTTCGAGGGCTTCGCTAACGGGCGATCGTGAATCACAGCAAACAAATCAAACTCGTTGCGTTTTGGATTCCACTGGTATTGCAAACTAGGAGCATAACCCATTTCGATCAATTGTGCGATCGCACGATCGGGCGTACATCCATCCAAGTGCACCCGATTCAGATAGATAGACACTTGAACGTACTCATTTTTCGGAGGTAGCAGTCGGTAATTCGAGTTAGTCATCATTATTTGTCTCCTCAAATATCAAGCAGCAGCCGTAGCATTTGCTTGCAGAAGCTCGATTTCCTCCGGCGTAGCATAACGGCGCGGGTCATTAAAGCCCCAAGCAAATAACCAATCGGGGTCAGCGTGTCCGCAGCCGATCGAATATATCTGACTGTGCCTAAAATGTTTAAAAAACTCCTGACACTTTTCGTCAGTCATTAGCGACTCATCTAGTGGCAAATCATGAATCAGGGCATACAAATCAAATTCATCTCGCTCTGGATTCCATTGATAACGCAATTGGGGACTGTAACCAAGTTCGCTCAGCTTTGCCAAAGCCTCATTAGAGTTAGCGTAGCCGTCTAATCGAACGCGGTTGAGACAAACCACTACCTGAACGTGGCGATACTTTGCGGGTGTTAATCGATATTCAGTCATCAGTTTTTCCCTCTTTTCTCATCACAAGTGTAATATGCTCTCCCGGTTACGTCCGAGTGTCTCGTTGCTTCGCGATTTTGTTTCTCGCAGCGTTTAAAAGCTTCTGCGTCACTCCGGGCATAAAAAGGTCTGTCCGGGTTTTCGGCTAGTTCGGCTTCTAAATCTTCCCAAGATTTCTCAGGGTTGTCTGAATCTCTCAACATTTGTTTCCTCAGTTTTGGCGGCCGTCTTGACGCGCTAGGTTTCAGACTCTGGCGAGGTTGCTTGTATCTCTAGCCACTGCTTCATCAGCAAACCAACGACTTCACTCATCGGTTTTTCTTGGGCCGTACAAGCTAGTTTGAATTGCAACTTTAGCTTTTTGTCTACATAGACGCTCAGCTCAGCCATGTCAGGTGGAATTTTTTTAGCCATATCTCTCAAACGCGCATATCTGCATTCTCGCATCTGGCGATCGAGAACAAGTCGCCACGTCTTGCGCGCAATCGCGTTAAACGTAATACTAGCACCATCAGCTAAAAAAACACAACCCCGCCGAGTTAATTGGACGATCGGGCGATCGAAACTAGACTATCAGCATTGCTCTTGTAGAGACGGCAATGCCCAAGGAGTGTCAATTTAAGCCTGAAACCCTTGGTATCTCTCGTTCATAGCCAAGTCTAGATCCCCCTAAATCCCCCTTAAGAAGGGGGACTTTGATCGAACTCTTGTCCCCCCCTTCTTAAGGGGGGCTAGGGGGGATCTGGCCCTAATCGTCAAACAGCAGTCTCTGACAGGGTTTGACGTTAAGTTGATACCTATGGGCATTGCCGTGTCCCTACTCACATACCGGAAAAGACGCTTAAATTGACACTAATGTCGATCGCCAAATATCATCACAAACCCATGAAACAACCCTCCAAACCCCCCGATTTCATCATCATCGGCGTCCAAAAAGGCGGCACAACATCCCTGTACAACTACCTAATTCAACATCCCCAAATCTCCCCCGCCGTCCAAAAAGAAATCCATTACTTCGACCTCAACTTCCACCAAACCCCCGACTGGTACTATTCCCAATTTCCCCAACCACAAAGCGGCGAATCTCAGCTAACCGGAGAAGCCAGCCCCTACTACATATTCCATCCCCACGTCCCCCAGCGCATCCACGATTTTAGTCCCAAAGTTAAAATAATCGCCCTACTCAGAAACCCCGTAGAACGGGCAATTTCCCACTACCATTACTATATCAAAATCGGATACGAATCACTATCTCTCGAAAGTGCGATCGCCTCCGAACCCGAAAGACTCAAAGGCGAAATCGAAAAACTCCAAGCGAACCCAAACTACTACAGTTACGAACACCAACACCACACCTATCTCAGTCGAGGCATATACGCCGACCAACTTCCAGCCTGGATGCAGCTATTCCCCAAATCACAACTTTTAATCCTCAAAAGCGAAGACTTGTATACAAATCCCTGCGGCACATACAACACCGTGTTAGAATTTCTAGACTTGCCGCCCCACCAACTAGAAACCTACCAAAAATACAACTCCAACCAATATCCGCCCATCAACAAGACAATATACGAGCAATTAACGGCATATTATCGATCGCACAATCAGAGACTAGCTCAAATGTGCGATCGAGACTTCGCCTGGGATTAAAATCACGAAACGGCACTGCCGTGTCCGCCCCCAGAATCATGGCAAACCCCACCGACATCCGTAGGGAAACGGCACTGCCGTGTCCGCCCCCGGAATCATGGCAAACCCCACCGACATCCGTAGGGAAACGGCACTGCCGTGTCCGCCCCCAGAATCATGGCAAACCCCACAACACCCGTAGGGAAACGGCACTGCCGTGTCCGCCCCTTGACATTCCAGCTTGTCTGTGCTAGCTTGCAGATCAGTATTGTGTTTAATCCACAAAACCCAGCGCTCTACTCATGTCCACAATCAACAGCTATTTTGATTATTGGCATCCCCAAGTTCGCCCGGAGTGAATGGATAATTCACTGTGAACATCCGGGCGAACCGCAGACTAACACCTGCGGTTTTGTTTTTTCTAGTTCTTTTCCCAACAAATCAACTACAGGCGAAAACAGCAATGACATTATCCAGTAACTGGTACTACGGCTTTTATTTCTGGCCTCACGAGAGCTCCGGGTAAATTGTCGCGCTGTCTTTTCGCACCAACCCGGAACTCTTAAAAGTTCCGGGTTTTTTGTTGTCAACCACCCACATAATTTCCCAGGAAAATTCCCTCATGTTAGATGCCAAACTCGTCACCAAATCTCATCCAGAACACCAGACAATAGTCAAACTATCAGAAACAGTCTCAGTCGGCGGCACACAATTGCTAATCGTCGGCGGGCCCTGTACCGTAGAGAGTTCAGAACAAATGGAAACAGTCGCCCGCCAACTCTCAGTCGCACCGGTACAAGCCTTGCGCGGGGGAGTCTACAAACCCCGCACTTCTCCCTATGCTTTCCAAGGAATGGGAATTGAGGGACTCGAAATTTTAGCCGATGTCAGCAGGCGTTACGGTTTGCCGGTGGTGACGGAGGTAATGTCGATCGCCCAAATCACATTAGTTGTCACCTATGCTGATATGCTGCAAGTAGGTAGTCGCAATATGCAAAACTTCGAGTTGTTAAAGGCGATCGGTCAAGCCGGAAAACCAGTCCTGCTAAAACGCGGTCTATCAGCCACAATCGAAGAATTTGTGATGGCCGCCGAATACATTCTCAGCCACGGAAATCCTAACGTAGTAATGTGCGAAAGAGGCATCCGTAGCTTCGACAATTACACGCGAAACGTCTTAGATTTGGGGGCAGTTGTCGCACTGAAACAGTTAACTCATTTGCCAGTAATTGTAGACCCTTCTCACGCAGTCGGCAAGCGAGAATTAGTCGCACCGCTAGCAAAAGCAGCCGTTGCTTGCGGCGCAGACGGATTAATTATTGAGTGTCATCCGCAACCCGAAAAATCGGTTTCTGACGCGCGGCAAGCTCTTTCTTTAGCAGATATGGTTGATTTAGTTGCGAGTTTGCGACCTGTAGCCGCGGCCGTCGGGCGGTGCGTTGCTGATATTAATGTGCAGTCAAAAGTAGTAATTTTAACCTGATATTTGTAGGGAAACGGCACTGCCGTGTCCTCCAATGCCGTGTCCTCATCTGTAGGGAAACGGCACTGCCGTGTCCTCCAATGCCGTCTCCTCGTCTGTAGGGAAACGGCACTGCCGTGTCCTCCAATGCCGTGTCCTCATCTGTAGGGAAACGGCACTGCCGTGTCCTCCAATGCCGTGTCCTCATCTTTAGGGAAACGGCACTGCCGTGTCCTCTTGATTTTCGTATCCTCCGGCACTTTAACAAAATGGTATCAGATTCAAGAACTGGAGGAAAAATCTCAAATATCAAGGGAGATTTAGCTAAAATAAAAACAGGATCAATACAGTCATCTACAAAATCCCCCTTAATTATGGCACTCAAACTTCATGTTCCCTCGATCGTCTGTTCCGGCTGTGGTGATACAATTACCGAAGCCATTAAAACTGTTGAACCAGAAGCTAAAATAGATGTAGATTTAGCAGCCAAAACCGTGACTGTGGAAGCAAAAGCCTCGGAAGAGTCAATTAAACAGGCTGTGGTTGCTTCCGGCCACACAGTCCTCGAAGCATAAAGCTCAACAATAATTAGTTGAGGACTTATTTCGTTTTTGCTGGCATCGGAATCATAGTTTTCCGAGTCCAGCGTCAGACGGATTTTAATTAAGATTCTTCGTCCAAGTGTTCGGCAACTGCTCGGTAAAGTTCCAAAACGTGGCGATCGAGTAAACTATAAAAAACCTGTCTCCCAACCTTGCGGTAACTTACCAACCGCATCGCCCGCAATGCCCGCAACTGGTGCGATACTGCCGATTCACTCATACTCAAAGCGGCGGCTAAATCGCACACGCACAATTCTTGTGTTGCCAATACAGACACCAGCCGCAGCCGATTCGCATCTCCCAAAAGACTGAAAAACTCTGCCATCCGCTGGGCTTTTGCCGTGTTGAGAACTTGTGTTTGGATGTCGTCGGCTCGCGAACTGTCAACTAGATGCGGGCGATCGCACGTTGGTGTATCGTTCTGTTGGTGAGGCTGACTTATCGCTCCGTTTACAGCAGACTTCGGTGACATCTTTTCCAGGCTGGTTTTAATTCTCATTTTCATATTAGCGCTATTTGCCCACCTTTTGTTACAGATTTTTTACATTCCCTTGACATACATCTGAATATATGTTCAGATGTATGTATAGAAACATAAACCCATCAGGAGAATGCCAAATGACTACTGCAACCCAAACAAAATGCGCCTGTCCCTCATGCTTGTGCGCTGTCAGCCTCACTGAAGCCATCCAAAAAAATGGTCAACAATACTGTTCGACTGCTTGCGCCACCGGACACCCCAACGGCAGCGGCTGCGGCCACACCGGCTGCGAGTGCCACAAATAAATATTCGGCTTCAGAAAAGGTTAAGAAACAACCGTAAAATATACCTAAAGGGAGATGCGAACAGCGTATCTCCCAATTTTCTGCATTTAGGTTAAAGAAAAGTTAAAATCTAGGTAACTTTAGGTTAAAGTTGTATTAGGCTAAGTACAGAGCGAAAAAGCACAATTACTAATTGCGTAATACAATAAAAGCAAGTTAGCGTCGCGATACTAAGTACAAATAGTGCGATTAACAGCAGAAACAGAACCAAAACTTAAATTAGGAAGGGGCAATGAGAGAAAGAGAAGATTTTTTACACCCTCGCCATCGCTACTATGGTGATTTCACGCCAGAAAACTTGGCGTTTAATGCTAATTTACAGGAGTTTGCTCAGAAAATAACATATATTTGCTCCCTAGAAACTGGCGGCAAAATTACTGCTGAGAAAGCCTATAAAGATATTAAAGCGCTTTGGAAAGACTTAAAATCCTCTAAAAAGCAATTGGGAATTGGGCAGAAACCCCCCAGTACCGATGAGGAAAATTCACCTTAAAGAAATCGCAGCAAATATAGCTTAACCGTAGGGTGCGTCAGGCGAAATCACCAGCAATGTCAGAAAATATTCTCAACTGACGCACCCTACAATCACTATGGTTTGGGAGTTGTGCTTGCTTCAGGTGCAAACGGAGTACAATTGCCGCCGAGACCAGAAACAATCGCGCAAGTATTAGTTTTCAGCATCCCTTCATAGGTATCAGCACCAGTACCAGGGCCACCCAACTCGTCGCTGTAAAGTTCCTTGTCCGAAATTTTGACATTTGCCTCCCTCGCCACAGTCTCCATTAACTTCGGATTAGTCGTCGTTTCCGCAAAAATTGTCGGCACTCCTGCGGTCTTAATTTCTGATGACAATTCGGCTATTCTTGCTGCTGTGGGCTGTTCCTCTGTGGTCACGCCCTGCAAAGCTCCAGCTACCTCCAAACCGTAAGCTTCGGCATAGTAACTCAGAGCATCGTGAGTGGTGACTAACTTGCGTTTATCCGCCGGAATTGTCGCAATTTGAGCTTTAATCCAAGTATCTAATTTTTGCAAGTCACCTGTTAATTTAGCGGCATTGCTGGTATAAAGTTCGGCATTGTTGGGAGCAATTTTTTTCAATTCATCGCGAATAGTTTCTACCATACGGATGCCATTTTTAGGGTTGTGCCAAACGTGAGGATCGGCAACTTTTTCGCCTGCTGCGTGGGGTTTATTTTCCGCTTTTTCTTCGTGTTCGTGTTCGCCCATCAGCGGTTTGGGAACGGCGAGTTCGTGTACTGCAATTTTAGGGGCGGAATTGGTACTGGATTTAATGAGTTTAATGATGCTGGGTTCGTGTTCGTAACCAGCGTATAAAATCAGATTTGCTGTTTCAATCGCTTTCCGGTCTTCCGGCTTGGTTTGATAGGCGTGGGGGTCTTCTCCGGGCTTAATCAGACAGGTGGTGTCGATCGAACTTTGGGCAATTTCTTTAGTGATGTCGCAAATAACACCAGTCGTGGCGACGACTTTGGGCAAGCTGGCGACAGGGCTGGCTTGAGTTTGAGTCGCGGCCGGGCTCTCTGGCGCCGGAGTGCTGGCCTTCTGTCCTCCACCGCATCCAACTAATCCCAAGCCCATAGCCAAAACAGCCACACCGCACAACCTGCGGGTTTTTCCAGACAATTTGTTTAACATTTTGCTTTAGAAACGATAATCGTTATTGGTTTTTCGAGTTATTCTATTCTAGTAGCTGCAAACAAGAATCGTTCTCAAAAACTTAAATTATGTTAGAAGTTCAAGACTTGGCGGTCAATTATCGAGGAATTTCGGCCCTTTCGGGCGTGAATTTTCAGTTAGATCCCGGACAATTAACGGGTGTGTTCGGGCCCAACGGCGCGGGGAAAAGCACGATGGTGAAAGCGATGCTGGGATTGATCCCGGCCTGTCGCGGCAAGGTAAAATATCAGGGGCGGTTGTTGAAGGAACAGTTATCGCGGGTGGCTTACGTGCCACAACGATCGCAAATTGACTGGGATTATCCGATTACTGTGTGGAATGCGGTGATGATGGCGCGAACTGTCCAGACTGGTTGGTTTCGCAGCCCCTCGAAGCAGTCGCGGGAATTGGTGAAAGCGGCGTTGTTGCGGGTGGGAATGTGGGATTTGCGCGATCGGCAAATTGGCGAACTTTCCGGCGGCCAGCAGCAGCGGATTTTCTTAGCAAGGTCGATCGCCCAACAAGCCGATTTATTTTTCTTTGACGAGCCTTTTAACGCGATCGACAAAGCAACAGAAGAGATCATATTCGATATTTTTGCTGAACTAAAAGCCGAAAATAAAACCTTGCTAGTAATCAGCCACGATTTAGGCGAAACCTTAAAACAGTATGACAATTTATTGTTGCTCAACAAGCAGTTAATTGCGAGCGGTTCTTGCCGAGAAGTTCTCACCGCTGCTAATATTCAAAAAGCCTATGGATACGATTTAAGTTTAGTTTCGGCGTGAGCAAAATGGGATTATTTTAATTTTTAGGTGTGCAGCAACCGAGGACACGGCAGTGCCGTGTCCCTACCGGATTTTACTCGTTACTAGGCTCTGCCTGGTAACGCATATCTAGAGGCTCTGCCTCGATAGAACCCGGCGAGGCAGAGCCTCTGGGTCTGGTTTCCCAGGCAGAGCCTGGGAACCAGTAATAAGATTATTGACGTAAGTAATTAAATGTTAAACTTGCTAATTGAGCCACTAAAATTCGAGTTCATGCGAAATGCGATCGCGATCGGCATTTTGCTAGGAATTATCTGCGCCGTTGTCGGCTCCTACTTAATTGTACAGCAAATGGGAATGATGGTAGACATGATTGCCCATTCCGTATTAGCAGGATTACCGATTGCATTTTCTTTAGGTTTCAATATATCGATCGGCGCATTTATTTCGGGAATTATCAGCGCGCTGATTATGGCGTGGATTCAATCTCAATCGCGCCTCAAAATAGATGCAGTTATGGCATTAATTTTGTCTACATTTCTAGCAATTAGCGTCACCCTAATTAGCCTGTTGCGGACGACAAAACTAGACTTAGACGGGTTTTTGTTCGGGAATATCCTGTCAGTTGCACCCTCTGACGTGCAGCAGACTTTTGTCATAGCTTTGATTATTTTGGTGGCCGTCAAAGTCTTTTACAAAGAACTGCTATTCTATACTTTTGACCCCCTGGGTGCCCAAGCTAGCGGTTTACCTGTAAACTGGATTTATTTGGGGATGATTTCGGCGATTACGCTGACGATTGTGGCAAGCTTGCAAACTGTGGGGGCGCTGTTAGTAATTTCGCTGTTAATCGGGCCGGGAATTACGGCGTATTTGTTGGTAAAAGAGTTACATTTAATGATGGGATTGGGAGCAATTATTGGGATTGCAGCTAGCGTGACAGGAATGTATCTCAGCTATTATTTTAATATGCCGTCTGGTGCGGCAATTGTGTTAGTTGTTTTTGGGTTATTTTTAATAGCTTTGCTGTTCAGTCCCAGCCAAGGAATTTTGACTAGAAAGAGAGGATAAGATGCCCGTAGGGACACGGCATTGCCGTGTCCCTACAGAGGCTACATATAGAGGTTCTGCTTACTTAGCTTGACAATAGGTTTCATAAACGCCATCAAGCAGTAAATTAAGAGCAAAAGTGGCTTTTTCAGCGGCTAACAGCGCTTCCTGTTTTGCTTCTTCAGTTTGGCAAAGCTGCAACAGGGCTTCGCGGGTTGCTTGCGAGTGCAATTCGTCGGCTTTTTCGTGGACTTTAAAGAAAGACAAAGCAGCTTCTGAATCGATGCCGTAAAATTCCTTCAAACCAGCGATTTTGGTTGTGGAAACTTCGGGGATTTGTGCTTCGTAAGCATAAAGGGCGGCTAAACCTTTGGCGGGAGATTCGCTGCGCGCTAAGTCTTTGAGAATGCGGACGGATTCGCTGGTTTTTTCTAAGTGTTCGCGATCGAGCACTGCGTTTCTGTCTAAACCCAAACCTTCGGCAAAGCGCAGCCACAATTCGGGGTGATTTGCAGCGCCTCGCTCTTCTTCTATCAGGTTTTCGAGGAGCATTTGACGGATTTTGATGTCGTCGCAGGCGGCGTGCGTAGCGCTGACGTAGGTGGGGAAGTTGTGGACTTGCAGGTAGTATTCTTGTGCGTACTCTTGCAGCATTGCGAGGTCGAGTTTGCCTTCGTTCCACATTTGGTATAACGGGTGTTTCAGCAGGTGGTTTTGGTCGAGAATGCTGTTGAGTTGTTCGAGAAATTGCTGTTCGGTCATAATTGTCGATCGCCCTTGAGGATAGTGCAGCCACTAAAATGTTATTGCAATTTGGGATTTTGTCAATACCAAGTTTTCAATTGTTTATGTTTTTGGTTCCCTAGCGCGATCGACCGAATCCTTTCCCGCGCATAGACTTCGACCAAACCAGCAATTCGCCGCCGCAGCCACCGCCCGCGAGAAATTGACCATCGGGATGCCATGCGAGACAGGAAAAACCGCCCTCTGCACCTTCGAGAATTTGCAGCAATTGTTCTGCTTCATCCCACAAACAAATTTGACCATCTGCGGCTGCCGAAGCTAATAAAAATGTGGTAGGTTGAAAGGCGATCGCGCTTACTACATTTTCATGCACTTCTAGGGCCCAACCTTCCCAGCCGACTCTTTCATCAGCGTCTCTTTCCCAGACGGAAATCCCTTGAGAACTCGAAGCAGCTAACAAAGGCGCACCCAAAGAATTAGTTTTATCCGACCAAGCTAACTCCCGAACTTTCCCCGGAAAACCCTGCATTACCCACGGTTGAGAACTGCCCCATTCATTAACAATTAGAGTATTGTCTATATTCCCGCAAGCTAAATATTGCCCTGACGGCGACCAAGCAATTGCACCTGTTGCGGACGGTACTGACAAAACGTGGGGGTCTTCGTCCCAATCTTCGCCGTTCCAAACTTTAACCCCTTGATAGCCGCTAACAGCCAGAGATTTAGCAACAGGATGCCATGCTAAACCGAGGATAGATGATGAATCGAAATTCAGCGTTACTTCAACCACATTATCATCAGCATTCCAGATTTGAACGCAGCGGCCCATACTGAAAGCTAACTGATTGCAGTTCGGACTCCAAGCTAACTTATCAACCCAGACGCGCTGGTTGTCCAAATTAGCAATTAATTCGCCCGAATCAGCGCGCCAAATTTGCACTTTTCCGTCTTGTCCGCCAGCAGCTAGGAATTGACCATCGGAGGAAAAAGCTAAACAATTTACTGAATTACCAGTTGCTATTTGCAAGGGCTGCAAGGACAATTTATTGAGGGCTGCGACATTTCCTAGCATCACTTCTCCGGCGGCGGAACAGACTGCAAAATTTTTGCGATCGGGCGACCAAGTAATAGCAGTTATATAATCAGATAGGATTTTTTTGCCATAAAGTTCCAGCATTAGTTCATTTTTGTTTTTGTCATGAATTTGGAATGATTTAACCGCAGAGACCGCAGAGGACACAGAGGAAGAGAAGAAAGGGATGAATAATTTTCATCCCACTTTAATTTAGATTAAACTAGACACTTCCGAAAATCTTCTGTTAATTGAGTTTGGTTTAGGTTGCGGCCAATGAATACGAGTTCATTTTTGGGAGTTTCGGTGGCTTTCCAAGGTCGATCGAGTTTGCCGTCGAACAACATATGCACTCCTTGAAAAACAAATCGCTTGTTTTCTCCTGCCATATTCAAGATGCCTTTTGTCCGAAAGATATCCGTGCCTTGAGTTCGCAACAATTCGCCGATCCAATCGCTAAATTTGTCCCCATCAATAGCACCAGATTCTACTATTGCTATTGATTTTACACTGGGGTCGTGTTCGTGAACGTGTACGCCCAAAAAGTCTGGTTCGATTTCTAAAGCCCGGTTCAAATCAAATGCTTTTACGCCCAACAAAGCATCTATTTCTAATTCAGCATTGCGAGTGCAGTGGATTTTTGCCATTGCATTCATGGCACGAATTCGCTTCTCTAATTCTGCCAATTCTTCCGCAGTAACTAAATCTGTTTTGTTGAGCAAAACTACGTCAGCAAAGGCAATTTGTTCTTGAACTTCCTCTGCATCCCAATGTTGCCAGATGTGCTTGGCATCGACTACGGTGACAACTGCATCTAGCAGCATTTTATCCCGCATATCTTCGTCTACAAAAAATGTCTGGATTACGGGTGCAGGGTCTGCTAAACCCGTAGTTTCGATGACTATATGGTCGAATTTTTCTCGCCGCTTCATCAAGTTGCCAATAATCCGAATTAAGTCGCCTCGGACTGTACAGCAAATACAGCCGTTGTTCATCTCGAAAATTTCTTCGTCGGCATCAATTATCAGTTGGTTGTCGATGCCTACTTCGCCGAATTCGTTGACAATCACGGCAACTTTTTTGCCGTGTTCCTGTGTTAAAATGTGGTTCAGTAGCGTAGTTTTTCCTGCACCCAGATAGCCTGTGAGAACTGTTACGGGCACTGATTCGATCGCTCTAGCAGTCACCATACTTGACCTCAATTGTGAAATGATAACCATTATCGGTATTTTATACCATACAGGCTGGCAGTAGCCACAATATTAAATAATGTTAATAAATTGTTCGCGATATCCTGTAGGGGCGGGTTTTACCAACAATATTTGCCGAAAACCGATAATCTCGTAAACCCGCCCGCCCCCGCGAACTTGCCAGATGATAATTAATTGCCAATTATAGCTGCAATTCGATCGCGATCGAGCTCTCGACCGATAAACACCAGTTTGGTTTGCCGAAGTTCCGAAGGTTGCCAAGGTCGATCGTAAAAATATTCTATCCGATCGCCCACACCTTGCAACACCATCCGCATCGGTTTCTGGGGAACCGCCACAAACCCTTTAATCCGATAAATTTCTTCCTGCTGCATCAAGGCTTGCAGCTTTTTCACCAAGGCTTCTGGTTCAAATTCGCGATCGGCAATAAAGAAAGTCGAGTTAATATCATCATCGTGCTCGTGTTCCTCTTCCGTGTCGTGGTGACTCGGGCGGGACTCCAAATCATCCTCAACCGCCGCATTAAATCCCAACAGCACATCGGGGTTAATTTCGCCACCCTTGCAAGGCACAATTTTTACACTCGGACGCAACTCTTGCTGCAACCAGGTTTGAACTTTCTGTTGAGTTTCTGAATTTACGCGATCGACCTTCGTCAACAGTACCATATCCGCACAGCCCAACTGGTCTTCAAACAATTCCTCGATCGGAGTTTCGTGATCTAGACTATCATCAGCCTGCCGCTGCGCCATCAAAGCATCGATATCCCCGACAAAATTACCACCAGCAATAGCTTCGCAATCGACAACAGCAACAACACCGTCTACAGTAGCACCAGTGCGAATTTCCGGCCAGCGAAAAGCTTGAATCAAAGGCTTAGGAAGTGCTAGGCCAGAAGTCTCAATCAAGATACAATCAATTTGGTCTCGACGCTTCAACAATTCCTGCATAGTCGGCAAGAATTCCTCTTGAACAGTGCAGCAAAGACAACCATTTGTGAGTTCGACAATATTGCTAGTCACGTTTTCTGCATCATCATCATCATCACAAACTTGGCAATCGCGCAGTAGTTCTCCATCGATACCGATTTCGCCGAACTCATTAACTAAAACAGCAATGCGGCGACCTTGATTGTTCTGCAATAAGTGGCGAATTAGAGTAGTTTTGCCACTACCAAGAAAGCCAGTAATAACTGTAACAGGAATTTTGTGCATTGATAATTTTGTTGTTGTTTGGTAAAGTGAAATCTCTCGTTCCCAGGCTCTGCCTGGGAATACCGATCTAGAGGCTCTGCCTCGCTGAAATAACTCGCGCTTTTAAGACGAGGCAGAGCCTCTGGGTATGCGTTACCAGGCAGAGCCTGGGAACCAGGAATACTGTCAATTACCTAGCGGTGGAATCTTAGCTAAAACACCTTTTTTAAGAGCTTGAGGACGCTCAGACCAAGGCAACAAACCATCCGGTCTAGCATAGTATTGACCCGCGCATTCGAGTACAGCCTCGACACTTTCCGGTTCATTTGGAGGCAAATCACCAAACAGATAAGTATACTTTCCAGCAGCAGCAAAAGAGACCGCACAAGAGTGACTGCAAGCACTCATGCACTCAACTTCTTGAATCTCAAACTCATCAGACAACTCCCAATCTTTAGCGAGTTTAGATAAATCTTCCATGAATTGTTGGCCACCACTTTTACCTTCGCGCTTGCCATCTTTCCAAACACTAGCGCAAGCAGTGCAAACCAAAAGACAGTGTTTTGTGCGTACAACCGTGTTAGTTCCATTCATCATCCATACCTCGTAGATGCGTTCAAAAGTGAGTTAGATATCGGCGGGCATTCTGACTTTAGAGGTAGAGGACTGAAGTCCTTACTACAAACCTCATTACAGTTGCGGGACAGCGCCGGACTTGCACCGAACTTTCCCCGTTTCCTCTGGCGGCTGCTCCCCGCTAGAACCGATCGCGAATTCAAATCCTATCACACTTGCCACCCTTTCCCAAAAAAGTTATCTTGGTAAAAGCAAGTTTTAATATCTAACCACATAAATTAACCCGGTTCGTAGTAAGGACTTTAGTCCTCTGATATTTCTGCGGACTGAAGTCCGAACGATCAAACCTTATGAACGCTTTTCCCGACTTTTCCACACATGGCTATCAAGTAACCCGCGAACTCGGCTACAACAGTTTGGGCGGCCGCGTCACCTATTTTTAGGGAACTGGTATTAGCTTTTAGTTACATCCAGATTGCTTGAGCAACTGTACTGCGGATTCGCTTTAAGTTTTCCATACCTATCTCTTTAAGCTTTAACAAAGACTCGTCGCTGGCTTCTACCAATTCAGACACCGTGAGGTATCCAGCAGCTTTCAATATATCAATTTTTCGCTCCGTGAGTCCATAAGGATATACGTGAGATTTTTTTAATTTGCTAATATCTTCCTTTAAGATTAGCATTTCGCCATGCTCAGGTAATTCAGGCAATTGAATTTTAAACAATTCACTTGTTTTGTGTAATTCTAAAGGCTCATTTCTCTCATGTTGCTCATTTAACCACCTAGTATAAATTTCATTAGTAACCCGAGCTCCCGTAGTTTTTTCCAACAATGTGCATAGATTCAAGCTATATCTTGTTCCTCGTCCTCTCGATTTCATTGCCCGTGAAACATCTCGAATTGAAATAAATCCAGTATATTCAAGTAGTTCTAACGGCTTTGATAGACGTTGTGCAATTTCTCTTAAAATAAGTACATTCTGCTTATTTTGCTTGCCAGCATCCTGAAATATTAATTCTGCAATCTCGGTTGCAGGATCGATCATTAGTGCATACATACCAAGTTTTGGCTTAAGCTCTTCAATCAAGGGCCAATAGTAGTTACGGGCAAGGTATATCAGTGTCTTTGTGATATTGGCGTAATTGATCTTACCTTTTTTACAGTTGTCAGACAGATTATTCCATGCAAATATAAATCCCCTCATGTTTCCAAGTACGGCCCTTCCCATAAACCCCGCAACATTTTCTAAAGCGAATTGACCAGAGAAAGACTCTTCAGGTAGTCGCTGAGAAAACCTTTTTCTAATTATCTCGGCAAAGTTGGTATTATAATCTTCTAGTTCATCATTCCTTGAAATATCGATCACCGTAGCATCATTATATACATCAAACCTTGTTCCAAAATTAGTAACTCCAGGGTAAATAGCAGCTTTACACGATATTATACTGCTCGATAAAGTCCGAAATATATCGAAAAACTCATGTAGCGGAGCTTCGCGACCAATGTGAGCGGCGTCATCAAATAAAATAACTATTCTTTTCCTAGATGCACTCGACAAACTAGATAATTCTCTCTGAAGTGATGTGATGTTTGGCAAAGCCTCAAACTCAGAGAGATGACCTGCTTTAATAATTGTCTCATTTACGGCGTCAATTATTAGCTGACTTAACATTCTTTCATACTTCTCACCTTCACTTCTGAGTAATTCAAGATGACGAAGACTGATGTATATGCCAAATGTAGAGCTTAGATTATTTTCAGGATACATTCTTCTTGATGCTTCTATCATAAGCGCACTTTTTCCACTACCACGCGCTCCTTTTAATAACACTGGGCCATGTGCAATCAAATTTGAAATCAAGCGCTGCTCTTGTTTTGAGAAATAATGCAGTTTCTCAAACTGCTTCGTAAAACTTATCTAAACCTATCTAAAACCATCTTTAGATACAATTACGAGTTCACTTCCTACGCTGTTGGGTAGTCGGCTATCCCAAGATAAGTAGGCTATCCCCCTCAAGCCGAGGGTTCCCAGTTTAAAATGTTTAAACTTGCATTCCAATCGCGATCTAAAGATATGCCACAAGCAGGACAATCAAAAGTCCGAACGCTTAGTGGCATATCTTTTTTAGTGCCACAATTTGAGCAAGTTTTGGTACTAGGAAACCACTGGTCTACCAATACCAAATTAGCTCCATACATTTGACATTTATAGTCGAGTTGACGCTGAAATTCGTAAAAACCCAGGTCAGATATTGCTCCAGCCAACTTATGATTTGCCATCATCCCTTTGACGTTCAAATTTTCAATCTTAATTAGCTGAAAAGTTTGAGCTAAATAAGTTGTTAACTTGTGAAGGAAGTCTAGGCGAATACGAGCTATTCGTGCATGGAGTCGGCTAATTTTATTGTAAGTTTTACGCTGGTTTCGAGAGCCTTTCACCTGTTTTGATGCTTGGCGCTGCAAAGTAGCAAGCTTGGTTTTCGCTTGCTTTAAAGGCTTCGGCGCATCAAAAACCTGCTGGGTTGACAATGTAGCAAATGACTTGATACCGACATCAATCCCCACGGAATCTTCAGAGTGCTGAACCGGGAGGCGTTCTGCATCAACGCAGAAAGAAACAAACCAGCGACTTCCTTTCTTTGAAATCGTGAAAGTTTGAGAGATCAAGCTACATTCTAATGGCTCAAAAATCCGAAAAGTTCCCAAAGTAGGAATCTTAATAGTGTTGCCAGCATTTAACAGAACTTTGCCGTTGGATGAATCAACCGTAAAAGATTGACCGTCTCGGCGACTAGCGAATTTCGGATGACCTGATGAACCAGAACGATATCGACTAAATGCATCTTTTAAGTCAATCAAAGCGTTTTGGTAAACTCGGCTAGACAACTGGTTCATCCAGCGGAATTCCGGCTTTTTCTTGACGTAGTTGGTGAGAACTTTTTTGACTTCGTTGATTACCTTCGAGTCCGTAAATTTCCCCTCACTGTACATCTGAGTCCGCAAACTCAACCCAAAGTTAAATACTACGCGCCGGAATCCTGCGTGTTTCGCCATCAAGGTCGCTTCGACATTATTTAATTTGAGCGCTCGCTTAACAGCAAACATAGTTAAACTTTATTGGAGTTGCTTACTTGACTAAGTATAGCGGAATCCGTACAAGGATCTACACCTTCTACAATATTCTTAACTTTTGCTTTATACAACTTCCTCTCGGCGGTTAACTGTGAATAAGTTTAGCAAACTATTTAGCACTTAAGTCTTGCTCTTTAACAACATTATCAATTGACACGGATAAATGACTTAGAACCTCATCAATACCACCTCCATCAAGAACTACATTTCCACAAAGTAGTTTGGCTAACGCTGACTGATTACTTACTGGCTCATCGACGCCTGATTCATTAGAACTCATTTTATTTGACTGTAACCCGATCGACAGATCCTAAAATTTTCGCACGCAATGCGCAACCTTATGGCTTGTAGGTGCGCACTGCACACTCTAAAAATTAAGCTGTTTCGTGCTGTTTGTGCCATGCGGGATGCCACAGCAATTCGGCAGTCGATCGCTTTTCGACCATTTCCTTCGTAATCGTACAGTTAGCCACATCCTTGCGAGAAGGCAACTCGTACATCACATCGAGCATTAACTCCTCTAAAATGCTGCGGAGAGCTCTCGCGCCGGTTTTGCGTCGATAGGCTTCCTGGGCGATCGCCCGCAGCGCATCTGGCTCAAATTCCAACTCCACACTATCCATCTTCAACAGCTTCTGATACTGCTTCACCAGCGCATTGCGCGGTTCAGTCAATATCTGCATCAAAGCTGCCTCATCCAGCGGCGAAATCACCGTCACCACCGGAATCCGCCCGACAAATTCAGGAATCAAACCAAACTTGACTAAATCATCGGGTTGTACTTGCTGCAAAATGTCAGCGGCGCGCTTATCTTTCGCCGGCAAAGTCGAGTTACTGTCGCTTTCTGTTGGCTGAATAAAGCCCAAGGATTTTTTACCCAAACGCTGTTCAACTATTTTTTCTAAGCCGACAAAAGCACCGCCACAAATAAATAGAATTTTGCTAGTGTCAACTTGAATAAAATCTTGGTAAGGATGTTTGCGGCCGCCTTGCGGGGGCACGTTAACCACCGTTCCTTCCAACATTTTTAGCAGTGCTTGCTGCACTCCTTCTCCTGATACATCCCGGGTGATCGAAGTGTTTTCGCTTTTGCGAGCAATCTTGTCAATTTCGTCAATATAAATAATCCCGCGCTGTGCCGATTCGACATCAAAATCGCACATTTGCAACAGTCGCAGCAAGATATTTTCTACATCGTCACCGACATAGCCAGCTTCTGTCAGTGTCGTCGCATCGGCTACCGCAAATGGGACTTCGAGCATTTCTGCTAAACTTTGGGCTAACAGAGTTTTGCCGCAACCTGTTGGCCCGACTAGCATAATGTTGGATTTTTGCAGTTCGACATCGCTGTCAGGGTTCGTCTTGCCGCTGTCTTTGGCTTGGTCAACACTCAAGCGCTTGTAGTGGTTGTAAACTGCTACAGAAAGGACTTTTTTGGCTGAGTGTTGGCCGATGACATGATTGTCTAAATGCTGTTTAATGTCAGTTGGTTTCGGAATTTTAGCTAAAACTATTTTTGGTTTGTTTGATCGACTCCGCCGCGATTTTTGTCCTTGAGACTCTTGAATCTCTGATTGGGGAATCTGTTGAGCAACTGTTTTTCCAGAGTCAAAGAATTCTTCTTCTAAAATCTCATTGCACAATTCCACACATTCATCGCAAATGTACACGCCGGGCCCAGCTATTAACTTGCGGACGTACTCCTGCGACTTGCCACAGAAGGAGCATCTGAGATTGGAGTCATATTTTGACATATTTACCTCTTAATATACAGTTGCGGTTGCCTGTTTCGACTGAGTGTGTTTTTGCCCGATCGAACAGTGTTATTTTCTTTCGTCAGGTTTTGCGATCGGACACTCAAGCCACTCAAGCCTCGCACGGTCTATTTCTAAGTTAACACTTTTGAGGCATTAGTCATTAGGTATTGATCATCAGTCATTGAATTTGAGATTACTCCCACGAATAAATTAGTTCGTGGGAGTAATTAGATGCGGAGCTTTTTTATTGCTTTACCAGCCACACTGATCTACCATTTTTTGTATGCTAAAAATTTTCCGGACATAATTATTTTTACCCGATCGCCTTTCGGGTCTTCTTCTTTCTCTACGTCCAAAGTGAAATCGATCGCACTCATAATTCCGTCCCCGAATTTTTCGTTAATCACTGCTTTGAGAGGCATTCCATAGACCTGTATGATTTCATAAAACCGATAAATCAGGGGGTCTACCCGAACTGTGGCATCTAAGGAGCCTTTTAACGGAGGTTCCGAGAGAACCTGAGCGATCTCGCTGTCCATGCCCAAAGCCGACACAATTTTTTGTGCTTCATCGAACGATGCCGTAGCTTGACGGTAAATCACCGCTGCAATCCAAACTTCATCGCGATCCAGCACTTTTTCTAAGTCTGCAAAACTAATTCCCAAAGCTTTTTTAGCAGCCAAAAGTTGTTCTGTAATTTTTGAAATTGCCATTGAAAATTCTCCAATTTAGTTCGATCCAATATTTGAAATACATCTCATATTTTGTTTGTTTTGTCAATAGCAAATCGATCAAATATTGTGAATTTATCTCTTGCCACGACACAAATCGCCGAGTTCGTCATCCCTCACAACTCGCAACTTTTAGATCCTATAATAAATTATAACTTACCTACAAAATGGTAGAGTTAGAAGTATGTGTAGTCAAATTTACCTACTCTCCGATCCCCGATCGAGCTTGCCAGCTTTGCGCCCGGTACTCGATCGCAAGGTCAAAGTCCCTTTATCGTTAACAACTGACAACTGAAGAAAATATGGAGATTAGCACCAAAGATTACAGTATCCTGTACGATAGCGCTACCGAAACAGTGACCTGCTGCGGATCTTTCCGGCTCAGCCAAATGGAAGAATATGCACCAATCGTACAGTTACTCAGCGACGTGGCGGACAAGGAGCCGAAGACAATTACTCTCGACCTGCGAAAACTAGAATTTTTAAACAGTTCAGGGATTAATATAATATCAAAATTTGTAATCAAAGTCCGCCAGCAAAAAAATATTCAAATCGCGGTAAAAGGCTCCAAACAGATACCCTGGCAGGGAAAATCACTCAAAAACTTACAGCGACTGATGCCTTCCTTGAGCTTGGAATTGGAATAGTTAATCGTCTGAGGTAAAGGTGAATTTCAGATAAAGTCCGGTAGGGACAACTAGGGAGTTGAAGTTGATAAAAATAAGTCATAGTTTAAGTTATTAGCAAACAGTCAAAAAACTTCTGAACTGACTAAAAGTTACCAATTGTCTATTGCTATGCAGGAAGAACCATCGAGAGACCAGCTATTTTGGGAAGTTCAGCGCCTGCGTGCAGAACTAGAAAGCTTGAAGTGCGAAAAAGCCGATCTAGAAATTTTACTGGAGACTACAACCGAACACTCGGATACGATCGAAGCTGACTTGCTATCAAAAGCTGAATTGGTCGTGCGCGAAAGCGAAGAGCAGTTTCGGGCGATCGCCTCAGCAACCCCCGTTCCCATCTTGGTGTTTCGCCTCTGTGACGGTTTGATTATGTATGCAAACGCTCAAATGGCTACTCTCCTTGAAACATCTCTAGAAGAATTGATCGGGAACGTCACCCCAGATTTTTACTTCAATCCTTCCGAGCGCCCAAAGATACTCGACGCACTTGCCAAAGACGGGTGCGTCAAAAACTATGAACTCCAATGCAAAAAGGGAGATGGTAGCACTTTCTGGGCAATGATCTCCGTTCAGTCTCTACTATTCAATGGTGAGCCAACAGCCTTGTGTGCGTTGTACGACCTCACCCAGCGCAAGGAAGCAGAACAAATTCTCCAAGAGAGCGAGAAGCGACTCCGTCGCCAAAGTCTGGCTTTGTTGCAGCTAGGCCGACAGAGGACTATCAACAACGGCGCGCTGAATTTGGGAGTTCGCGAAATTACTGAGGCGGCGGCGCGCACTTTGGAGGTGGAAAAAGTCAGCGTCTGGCTGTACAACCATTTCCAATTTGGAACTCGCTACGCCACAGAGGCTCATCAAAATTTTGCAGCCAGGGCGATCGCACGCCCGCAAACAGAGACCATTCATCAAGATGCGATCGACCAACAGCAAAATAATCTAGCCACTAATTCTAAGTTTAAAATCCCAAATCTCAAATTAGTTTGTCTCGATTCGTACGATCGCACCAACGAGAGCAATTTCAGTCACAAAGAAACATCAGTAAACGATCCAAAAGTTTCAAATTTAGATTTGGAATGCGACCATGCGGACGAAAATATGCGATCGTCCAATCCCTTAGAGTCACCGCAGACAACTCCAAACTCCAT
>JANMLZ010000043.1:0-7390 GCA_031372825.1 Cyanobacteria bacterium OTE_58_metabat_593
AAGGGTGTAGCGATAGCGCCGCCAACTGGCTGAGAACCGAGCGTGCCAGGTAGGTTCCACCTTTGCCGAAGCTCGAATTAAAATATCTTTTGCCAGTCGAGAGTTGAGAACGCTTGCCCAGCGGTGAGCCGGAATTGGGCCGTGGGCATCAAAATGGGCTACTTGAGCAGCAGCATGAACTCCGGCATCAGTTCTACCGGCCCCGTACAGTGTTACCGGACGCTCTAGAACATTCGAGATTGCTGTTTCAATCTCTTCTTGTACTGTACGCTGGTTCGGCTGCCGCTGCCAACCGTGAAAGTCGGTGCCAAGGTATTGGATCACCAGAGCAACGCGCTGCATCGATTCAGGGTTTTCGATTTGGGATTTTGGATTGTCAATCATAAATCAAAATCTCCAACCCAAAATAGAATTAAACCAGTTCAACGATCGCCATTTCGGAATTATCTCCTTGACGGGGAACAGTCCGCACTACGCGGGTATAGCCCCCGTTGCGCGAGCCGTATCGTTCTTGTGCAGCCTCAAACAAGGCGTGTACTAACTGTTTGTCGTAGATATAGCCCATCGCTTGGCGGCGAGCGGCCAAGGAGCCATCTTTTGCCAGGGTAATCATCCTGTCCGCCTCTGAGCGCAGCGCTTTGGCGCGGGCGAGAGTGGTGGTGATTTTACCGTGGCGGATTAATTCGGTGGTCAGCGAGCGCAGTAGGGCGCGGCGCTGGTCAGCCGGTTTGCTGAGTTGGGGAACGCGACAGCGGTGACGCATAGCAGTTGGTATTGGTAATTGGTAATTGGGCGTGGGGATAGTCCGTGAGTTTTTAGGGTGGAATTCTTAGTTATTAAGAACTCACGCACTGAAAATTCAGAACTTGTTTACCCGTTACCCGTTGATTAACTTTTAGCTGATTTTTCCTGTGGCAAGGTAATGCCCAAGCGCTTTTGTAAAGCTTCAATCACTTCTTCTGCGGACTTCTGCCCGAAGTTTTTGATCTCGAGCAAGTCTTCTTGGGTATAATCCAATAAGTCTGCCACGGAGTTAATCTGAGCTCGCTTGAGACAGTTGTAAGCACGGACGGACAACTGCAATTCTTCGATCGGAATTTGGCTCGTAGGATCTGCCTCACCTGGATACTCTGGTTTGAGAGAATCTTGGGTGATGTCTTTGAGAGGTGCAAACAAATCTACTAGGATGTGGGCAGATTGACTCAGAGCTTCTTGAGGAGTCACGCTGCCATCAGTCCAGATTTCCATCACCAGCCGATCTTTCTCGACAGTGCCGCCTAGCCGAGCATCTTCAACGCTGTAGTTGACTCTACGAATCGGCATAAAGATGGCATCAATTTGGAGGAAATCCAAAGCAGACCCATCATCGCGAGTACGGTCTACTGCTCGGTATCCGATGCCTTTTTCAATTCTGAATTCCATTTCCAGAACTGAACCTGGGGAGAGAGTCGCAATGTACTGCGATTTATCGATCAATTCCACCTCAGAGGGCAAATCGAATCGATCGGCGGTAACTGTGACTGGCCCTTCAATCCGCAACCTGCCGATTTGCGGCTGCTGAGAATGAGTTTTGAGGACGACCTCTTTCATGTTCAGGAGAATTTCCAGAACGTCCTCGCGTACCCCTTCGATCGTGGCAAACTCGTGATTGACTCCCGCGATGCGGACTGAAGTTACTGCCGTTCCTTCCAAGTTAGACATCAGAACACGCCTAAGCGCATTCCCAACAGTTGTTCCTTGACCGCGATCGAGCGGTTCCAGGACAAATTTTCCGTACTGACTCCGGTCTTTGTCAGTGTTAGACTCTATACATTCAATTTGAAACTGCGCCACGGAGTGACCTCCCTTTTCCACTTTGGATTTTTGATTTTGGATTTTAGATTGCAGAGCATACCCCTGAACGGATTTCGGATTTTGGATGGACGGGGCAACAGTTAGAACCATTAGTTTGTGACTTTAAGCAGTTAGCCATTATCCAAAATCTAAAATCTAAAATCTCAAATCGTTTTAGACTCTACGCCGCTTGGGAGGGCGACAGCCGTTGTGAGGAATTGGGGTAACATCTCTAATCAGGGTAATTTCCAGTCCCGCCCCTTGCAGTGCCCGAATTGCAGTTTCTCGACCTGCTCCGGGCCCGCTCACCATTACTTCTATTTGGCGCATTCCTTGGTCGTTGGCTCTGCGGGCTGCACTTTCTGCCGCTGTTTGAGCTGCAAAGGGAGTTCCCTTCTTAGCTCCTTTAAAACCGCTGGAACCTGCGGATGCCCAGGATATTACTTCGCCGTTAAGGTCGGTAATAGTTACAATCGTGTTGTTAAAGGTAGACTGGATGTAGCCTACCCCATTGGGTACATTCCGTTTCTGCTTTTTTGCACCAGATTTCTTGCCTGTTTGTTGTCGCGCCATATTAGTCTCTTTAACGTTTCTCTCAACTAATGTCCCGAAGCGCTAGGAGCCAGCAGCCCCCAGCGTAGTTTTCCCAAAAAGATGTTACTTCTTGGAAGGTGCCTTTTTCTTGCCCGCAACAGTTCGGCGGACGCCGCGACGGGTTCTGGCGTTGGTACGGGTTCGCTGACCCCGCACTGGCAGACCCAAACGGTGACGCCGACCGCGGTAAGTCCCGATATCCATCAGGCGCTTGATGTTCATTGACTCCCAGCGCCGGAGGTCTCCTTCGATTTGGTAGGTGCTTTCTACATGAGCCCGCAGAAGTGTCACGTCGGCCTCTGTTAAATCCTTGACACGAATGTCAGGATTTACGCCTGTTGCAGCGATGATTTTTTGGGCCCGCGACAGGCCTATTCCGAAAATGTATGTCAGACCTATTTCGACGCGCTTATCGCGTGGAAGGTCTACCCCGGCAATCCGTGCCACACTTTTTGTCTCCCTAGTTTTTCTGTTTGGCTACAATGTTGATTGAGATAACACCTGGGTGCAGTGCCCAATCTTCCTGTTTTCTAACCTTGGCGTTGTTTGTGTTTCGGGTTAGTGCATATCACCATCACTCGACCACGACGGCGGATGACGCGACATTTCTCACAAATTTTTTTGACAGATGCTCGAACTTTCATCTTTCTTCCTGCCTGGAGAACCCCGCTCTACTGGAGATCAGTCACGCTGGGAGTGCTTTCCAGTAGAGCGGTGGGAGGAGAGGCTGGGCAAGGTGTAGGCCTCTCCTCGATTAAATTGTATAAACTGGGGTTGTTTTATGAAGGGGCCCCCTTGCACCCACTCCCATTGCTGGGGTAAAGTTCGCCTGCATACAGAATGTTGGCGATCGATACTTTTTCGATGTAACAATGACTTAACCCGGTACACCGATGGGTTGTTGACCCCCTTCTCGGCAACACTACAAACGTAGCATTATAGCATAAATTTGAAGCTTTTTACCAAATTCTCTCTAATTAAACTTAGAATTAGTTTTTAGAAAGTTTTATCTAAGCCTATTTTTTGCGAAGGCGATAAGTAATCCGGCCTTTGGTTAAGTCGTAGGGAGTCAATTCGACTTTGACGCGATCGCCTGGCAGAATTTTGATATAGTTGCGGCGGATCTTGCCGGAAATGTGAGCTAGCACGTTAAACCCATTATCTAGGTCAACGCGAAACATCGCATTGGGGAGGGAATCCACCACTGTCCCTTCCATTTCAATTAAATCTTGCTTAGACAATTTGGTATTTACCTCAACTCTACATTTGATTAACTAGGAGTGTTCCAGCATTTACCTCAAAACCTATTTACTGGTAGAGATTAAACGGGAACAGGAGCAAAAATTCGGGCACTGTCGATCGACTTAAAGACTCAACCAACTGCTCGATGAAGCTTTACGTGAGTAAAGTTGTAGCAATTAGTATCGAGTTCAATCCTGAAACTAGCAACCCTCACAAAACCTGATAGCACAAAAAGCTCCTAGTTAACACATCTTAGCAAAAGCTGGTGAGTAACAAGCTCTATTGAGAGGGTTTAAGAGTCGTCAGAGAGAGCTTGTTGCAGTTGAGCGGTGACTAATTCCATCGATCGATCGCCATCAACCGCAACTAACTGTTCGCGGTTTCTGTAAAACTCAATCAAAGGCTCAGTTTGCTCGCGATAAACTTGCAATCGGCGACGGATCGTCTCCTCGTTGTCATCCTGGCGACCCCGCGACAGCAGGCGAGCCACCAAAACATGGTCGGGAACATCCAAATTGACAGCTCTCAGAGCGCAATCCTTTCCAGAACTTCCCCCTTCAGATCCCACATCGCAGAGCAGTTTGTCAAAAAAAGCTGCCTGCGGGACTGTGCGGGGAAAGCCATCCAGAATCCAGCCAGCACTAGCATCTGGTTGATTCATGCGTTCTTGGACGATATCCATCAATAACTGGTCAGGAACCAAGTCACCAGCATCCATGTAGGCTTGCGCTTTTTGACCCAAAGCAGTTTTGGCCACCACGCAAGCGCGCAGGATGTCACCTGTAGAAATGTGGGGTATCTTCCAGAGAGCTGCTAAAAGCTGAGCTTGAGTTCCCTTTCCCGCCCCTGGAGGCCCCATAAAAATCAGTTGCATTGTGATTACTTCACCATTCCTTCATATCGTTGGGAGATGACGTAAGTTTGAATTTGTTTAGCAGTTTCGATCGCCACACCTACTAAAATCAGTAAGGAAGTTGCGCCAAAGCCTCTAAAAGTTTGGACGCCGATCGCGCTTTCTACAGCAGTTGGTACAATTGCCACCAGACCGAGAAATATCGCTCCCAAGAAAGTCAAACGGTTCAAAACCTTCTCCACATAATCGCTCGTTTTCTGACCGGGGCGAATCCCAGGAATACTGGCACCCATTTTTTTCAAGTTCTGAGACATATCTACGGGGTTGACAATCAACGAAGCGTAGAAATAGCTGAAGAACAGAATCAAAGTCAGATAAAACAACGCGTAAGCCCAAGGCGCCGGGCCGTTCGGACTCAAGACATTAGCGACTTGAACCAAAAACGGCTGATTGAGAGACTGAGCGAGGAAAGAAGGCACAATCAACACCGAAGATGCAAAAATAATCGGCATTACTCCGCCTTGATTTAAGCGCAGGGGTAAGTAGCTGCGGCTCTCCCGATAAACTTTGCGGCCGACTTGACGGCGCGCAGAAATAATCGGAATGCGGCGAGTACCTTCCTGAACAAAAACAATCCCGACAATCGTCACCAAAAAGACCAGCAGCAGCACAAGTACGCGGCCTACAACTTGGGTGTCTCCACTTTGAGCCAATTCAAACGTTTGTCCCAAAGAGCGCGGTAAAACCGAGACAATGTTGATAAAAATCAACAGCGATGCTCCGTTCCCAATACCTCGCTCTGTCACTACTTCCGATATCCACATCACAAACATCGACCCTGCTGTCAGAGCCAAAGCAGTCTGGGGGATGAAAAAAGGCGATGGAGTCTGAGCAAAAGGGCTGACCCAAATCGCAATGCCAATGCTTTGCAGAATTGCCCAGCCCAAAGAAACGTAGCGAGTAATTTGAGAAATCTTGCGTCGCCCTGCTTCGCCGTCATTTTTCTGCATATCTTCTAAACTGGGCAGAGCCGCAGTTAAAAGTTGCACAATAATGGAAGCATTAATGTAGGGCAAAATCCCCAGAGCAAAAATCCCCAAGGCTGATAACCCGCCCCCTGAAAATAGATCCAAAAAGCCAATTAAAGGGCTATTCTGGACATTCTGGGAAAAGGCGACGCGATCGATGCCGGGGACTGGCAAGTGGACGCCCAAGCGCACTAAAATCAATAAGCCGATGGTTACGAGGATGCGGCCTCGCAAACCCGCAGCTTGGGCCATCTGCATGAACGTTTCTTGTGCAGTTGGCGCTTTCTCTTTACTAACGTCCATAGTTACGATTTGGGATTTTAGATTTTTGCTTTTAGACTAAATCATTTTTTGATAGTAAGGTTGAGGATTTGAGATTTGGACACATTCTCAAACCTCAAATCTTTAAGCAACTAATTCGCAACTTCCACCAGCGGCTTCTATTTTGGTGCGAGCACCAGCGGTAAAAGCTTTGGCGCGCACTTGCAGAGCCACTGTCAGTTCACCATCTCCTAAGATTTTCAGCGGGCCATTGTCACTATTGACGATTTTTGCTTGAATCAAAGAGGTCAGAGTAACTTCTGTGTTTGCTGGCAGCGATGCTAATTTACTTACATTAATCGTAGTGTACTCTTTGCGGTTCACTAAAGGGAAGCTCTTCAGCTTAGGGAGGCGGCGGTAGAGAGGATTTTGACCTCCTTCAAAACCGGGTCTAGTTCCGCTACCGGATCTAGCTTTTTGACCGCGCATCCCTTTACCGGAACTCGCGCCTTGACCGGCAGAAATACCTCGGCCCAAGCGACGGCGGCGTTTTGTGGAGCCTGCTTTTGGGCGGGCGTCTTGCAATCTCATAGTTTTGGTTGTTGGGTTTGCAGTAGTTTTGATTGAGCGAGTTTTGAGTTTTTGAATTTTTTGATTCCAAACTCAAAACTGACAGCATTCCATTGCCTAACCGTATAGGTTTTCTACTGGAATTCCGCGCTCTTGAGCAACTTCGGACAAGGTGCGAAGAGTGGAGAGGGCGTTGACTGCGGCTCTAGCGTTGTTTAAAGGATTTCCTGAACCTAGCTGTTTGGCTAAGATATTACGGACTCCTGCTAGTTCGAGAACAGTTCGCACTGCTCCCCCGGCAATTACCCCGGTTCCGGGGGCTGCTGGGCGCATCATTACTTTAGCTCCGCCGCCTGCACCGTTGATGGGGTGAGGGATGGAGTTAGATTTAGTCAAGGGGACTTCAATTAGGTGCTTTTTGCCGTCAGCGACGCCTTTTTTTACGGCACCGATGACATCGCTAGCTTTGCCTACTCCAACTCCAACTTGACCGCGTTCATTGCCGATAATGGCTATGGCGCGGAAGCTGAGTTTTTTACCGCCTTTTACTACTTTGGTAACGCGGCGAATCTGAACGACTCGTTCTTGCCATTCGGATTCTTTTTCGCGCCCTTTGTTGTTGTTACTTTTTTTCTTGTTGCGCTGTTCTTTTTGTTCTGGCATAGTTTTGTTTTTTGGGGAATTGAAGATTAGTAACTCGCAGCCATTGGTCGGGAATTAACAATTAGGAATTAAGAGCTTTGTTGTAGATCCTTTTTTCCTTTTTCCTGATATCCGTTACATCCGTTACATCTGTTACATAATCCGTTGCCGAACTTGCTTCTTCCTAAAAGTCTAACCCCGCTTCGCGAGCTGCGTCGGCGAGGGCCTTGACTCTACCGTGATAGAGGTTGCCTCCGCGATCGAATACGACTTTGACTATGCCAGCAGTGGAACAGCGTTTGGCTATCAACTGACCGACTTGGACGCTGGCGCTGCAATTGCTTCCGGAACTGAGTTCTGACTTCAA
>JANMLZ010000174.1:0-16099 GCA_031372825.1 Cyanobacteria bacterium OTE_58_metabat_593
TTTGTTTTATCCGCAAAATTCTTTTTTCGGATGTCCGGTTCCCATTCTTTTTTTTTTGGGTTTTGGAAAGGCAATTGCCGTCTCCTCTAGATCATTCCGGTGTTACCGGAATTGATATCACTTCTGCGAACAAAAAAAATCCCACTCAACGAGGGGGATTTTGTGAAAGTTGCCTCAGTAATTACTCTGAGATTTATTGATAAAAGCTACATTTGTTAAAAATAGATATTTATAAACTTCACAAAAACTTGTTAATTAGTTGGGAGATAAACAAGATGTTTTTTCCTGCAAATACGATCGCACCCGCAACAGCAAATCATTAAAACTAAACGGCTTGGTAACGCACTCGTTAGCACCGGATTCCATTGCTGAAAGCAGTTCCTGGCGATTCGTGCGGGCAGTCACTACAATAATCGGTCGCTGTTCTCCCCGATGGCGCAGTTCCCGGAGTACAGTCATACCGTCGATTCCGGGCAACCCTAAATCGAGCAATAATAGGTCAAATTCGCTTTCTGTAGCCATTAGTAAAGCTTGGTAGCCATTTTCCGCGACAGCAGTAACAAATCCTTGTTTTTTAAAGCCTTTCTCCATAAAAGCAGCGATTTTAACTTCATCTTCAGCAATCAAAATTCGGTACATAATTTTATAATTAACGACAATTTACCTACCATCTTTAGATTATGGCAAATTCCCGCGCAACAATCATTAAATAATCATGAGAAGTTTTTCACGATCGCAACCGATAGCCCATGCCGCGAACAGTTTCAATTAAACTGGAGCCTAATTTCTTTCGCAAATAACCGACATAAACATCGACAATATTGGAACCCGGATCGTAATCGTAACCCCAAACTCGATCTAGTAGTTGTTCGCGACTCATCACTTGTCCGGGATGGCGAAAAAAGGCTTCTGCAAGGGTAAATTCTCGCGCGGGTAACTCAATAGTCCGATCGCCCACTTTTACTTTGCGAGTCCGCAAATCAAGCACTACATCGCCAATTTTCAGTACCGTTTCATCTGAACAAGTGCGATCGCAAGTGTCGCGCAACCGGGCGCGCAACCGCACCAACAATTCTTCAAAACGGAAAGGTTTAGTTAAATAATCGTCAGCACCGCCCTCAAATCCTGCTACCTTAGTTTGGATATCATCGCGCCCGGTCAAAATAATAATTGGTAACGATTGTCCTTGTCCGCGCAATTCCTCCAGAATCTGCAATCCATCTTTGCCCGGAAGCCCCAAATCAAGAATCATTAAATCAAACTCGCCTTCTATAACCATCAGCAAGGCATCCTGAGCGTCACCAGCAACGGCAGTCACAAAACCGTGCGATCGCAGCCCTTTTTCGATAAAAGCAGCGATTCTGGGTTCATCTTCAGCAATTAGAATTCTACTCATATTCTGTAGGTAAATTAACTGCAACAGTTGTAGATTTCTACTTACAAATCCAATTATTAAGCGTAGCTCATATTACTGAAAATTTCCATAATTAGCTTCTACTTTCTAGATTCAGATGGCCCATCGATCGGCAGAACAACAGCGAAAGTTGAACCAGCTCCCAATTGACTGCTAACATAGACTTTTCCGCTGTGAGCTTCTGCGATCGCCCTGACAATAGATAAGCCCAAACCTGCGCCTTCAGAACGGCGGCGACTGTTTGCAGCCCTCGCAAACCTGTCAAAAATTCGTTGTTGGTCGATCGCGGCAATACCTTCTCCAGTATCGCGCACCCAAAATCGCACATTTCTGCCACTGATCGCAGATCCGATCGCAATCAAATCTCCAGATTGAGTATGCTGCACGGCATTTTGAGCTAAATTCATGATAGCTTGAGTAATTCGTTGGCGATCGGCAACAATGCGACATGAAGCAACAGCATCCAACTCCCAATTCCGATTTCCTAAAGCCTTTGCCTTCGCAAAAAGTTCCTCAGTCAGCGCACCAATATCCACAGTTTCTAGCTGCAAAAAATCCGACTGTTCTGCCTTAG
This sequence comes from Cyanobacteria bacterium OTE_58_metabat_593, assembly GCA_031372825.1. GTDB lineage: Bacteria > Cyanobacteriota > Cyanobacteriia > Cyanobacteriales > Microcoleaceae > Microcoleus. Next base: position 1,989 of record JANMLZ010000174.1, read on the forward strand.
CTAGCAGCAACAAATCCTCCACAAAGCGGCTCATGCGATCGAGTTCATCCATCACTATAACCATAGTTTCTGCTTGTTCCTCGGCATCGTCACCCATCAATTCCAAATGCCCTCGGATTATGGTAATTGGAGTGCGAAGTTCGTGTCCCGCATCGTTGATAAAATTGCGTTGAGTGGCAAAAGCTTCCTCAAGCCGATCCATCATTTCATTAAAAGTAGTTGCCAGTTCCGCAATTTCTCCTTGCCCTTCAACCACCAGGCGCTGACTTAAATCCGACTCTTCGATCGCACGGGCAGTTGCTGTTAGCACGCGCAGGGGAGCCAGTAATTTTCCGGCAGCTATCCAGGCGAGAAAAACAACTAAAATCATGGCGATTAAAGTTACCTCAATCATAACTTGGAAAGCTTCCAGAGCTTCTTGGCGTTCGCCCGCAGTCAGGTGAGCCACAACGAATACTCCCACAGTTTTGCCTTGAATGTTAATAGGTTCAGCAACGTAGAGAATACTGCCTACTTTACTGTCTGAGACCTTGTATTCGCCGCGAGTTGACTGGCTCAATCTTCCCCAAGTTTCCACCAATTCCGAATCCGGCTGAAGCAGTTTTGGCAGTGCTTTGGAACTGGCTTTATAAAATTCTTCTTCTACAAGAGCGATGAGAAATGTATCATCTTCGGTGATTTGCCGAGAAAGGTGAATATCTAAGAGTGCCGACAATTTCTGAGCATTCGAGTAATTTTTAATAGATTTATATTTTTCTTTTAATTGTTTTTCTACTTCCCCATTTTTAGCGTCAAATTCATCAGCCATTAGTTCATTAAATATTATGATTTCTTCAACCAACTCAGCATTAACCCGCCCATCTACCAGCAAAAACAAGCGATGGCGAATTGCCGGAATAGAAAGGGACAGGAAGAATGCCATTAACAAAACGTACCAGAGCAGAATCCGGGTGCGCGCTTCGCCAAAAAAGCGTTGCCAGCGGGGGAGAAAGTGAGTTAGTATTTGATTTAAAGTGCGATCGCGGTTCATGGCAAATCCGGCTGATTGTTGGTAACCAACAAAACCAACTTTCGGGATCGGTTCTGTCTGTAAACCTTATATAAAGTTATTACGTCTTGCAGACAAATTTTTCGCACTTTTTTGTACCGTAGGGTGCGTCGCCATCGACAATCTGCTGGGAAAGCTGGGAAATCTGACAGCGACGCACCATACAATATCCAAGATTGTTAGATTGGTCAGATTAATTATATAGCGACCGCCAATGTCTCACGTTCTCATGACGGTCTGTCTGTTTTTTTCCTCCTTCTTCTTTTATCTTTTTTACGTGCGGTACTGGAAATGGCGCGACTGTATCGAGGCCGCTAGCTCAAGCTGCATCACACCAGAAGGTGACATTCTGATCGGGGGTGGTGCTTTTTGGATAGTTCCAGCAGTTGTGTTTTTGCTGGTTTTTGCTGTGCTTCTCTGCATAGCACAATCAAGAAAGAAGAAGCAATAATAGCAAGGGTCTTTGCCTCCAGGACTAAATCTAAAAAACCCGGTTTCTCCCGATCGCCATCAACCTCAAATGAAGCAATTAAATTAATAAACCGGGTTTTTGCAGCCAACTTTTGAGACCTTAAAATTCACCGTCTACTGCTGAAACGCAGCGTTCGCAAATTAGGGGATGTTCGATCGACTCTCCGACATGAGTAGAGTAGTTCCAGCATCGATCGCACTTGTGGCCGTCTGCTTTCACAACACCAATTCCCAACTCTGGAGATTGGTAACTATACGGCAATTCCTGCATCACTGCATTCGATTCTATCAGTTCCACTTCCGATGTAATGAACAAATAGCGCAATTCATCAACCCCGTTGCTGACTGTTGCAGAATTAGAAATTACAGGTGTTTTAGCCTGAGTTTCTAATTTCGGTTCGACTGCAATTACTTCGGTTTTCGGGGTTTCCGGTATCGCTACAATCGCTGTCTCTACTGAGGATGTTTGTATCGCTACAATCGCTGTCTCTACTGGGGCGGCGATGACGATCGCCTTTGTTTCTGCAAGCACAATCGCCGTCGTTTTTCCTAGCACATCTGCTGTCAGCGAATCAATCGTTTCTGCAAGTTCTTGACGGTTGACTGCAAACAGCAAGTTACGGAAAGCAAACCACATTGTAAATAAGATGCCGATGACTTCAAAAAGCCCACCCAACATCGGAATCTGATTCATCGTATCCAAAACTGCCAGAGTTACTTTACTCGTTACCAACACAGAGGCTAACAGCCCAAGTGTTACCAGCACTTTTTGGTATTCTGTGAAAAACTTGCCCGCGTACTCAGGCAAATCGGCCACAAACTGGGCGACTCGATCTAAGATTGGTTGCGCATCAGCAGCCGACGGTTCAGTCGCGGAATACTCGATTACCTCAGAAGGTCGATCGCCCTTTTCTCTCCTTTCTTCTTGAACATGAATTGTGTTTTCTGTCAAGACCTTAGCAACATTAGCAGCTTTTTCTTCCTGTTTATCTTGTGCTACTTTGGCTTTCTCCTGTGCGGCTAACTCGATGACTGAATTTTGCGATCGCACATAATCCAGCAATTCATCACTACTAGGATTCAAAGCTTGCAGTTGTGCTCTTTTTTCAACATCAGGAACATACAATAAAACCTTAGCTTCCAACGAAGAACCGATCGCCTTTTCCATCCGGGCTTGTTCCAAAACCTTATTAACTTCCCCGCGCACTTGCCGCAAATATTGCCAACGAGTCGCCAATTCAGGATTATGCCATTTCGCATCCAATTCCACCCAGCCCGATTCAAACACGGATTTGTGCGATGTGGGATAGGGAATGTATTGCCAAATATCCTCAGCCATGTGACACAACACAGGTGCGATCGCCTTTGCCAAATTCTCCACAGCGATCGCAATCACCGTCTGACAACTCCGGCGGCGGTGAGCATCCGTAGCGCTGATGTACAGTCGATCCTTGGCAATATCCAGATAGAAATTCGACAAGTCCACCGTACAGAAATTCTGCACAGTTTGGAAAAATCGGGAAAATTGGAAGTTATCAAAAGCATCTTTAACTTCCGCAAAAACTTCGCCCATTCTGTGCAACATATAGCGATCGAGTTCCGGCAAATCCTCGTAAGCCACAGCATCTTTTGCCGGATCGAAGTCGTGCAAATTCCCTAACAAAAACTTAGCTGTATTGCGAATCTTGCGGTAAACATCCGATTGCTGTTTGAGGATATTTTTGCCCAAAGGCACATCGGCGGAATAGTCTACCGAAGACACCCACAACCGCAAAACATCGGCTCCATATTCCTTAATTACCAATGCTGGATCGACGACATTTCCTTCAGATTTACTCATCTTGCGGCCTTTTTCATCCAGCACAAAACCGTGAGTCAAAACTGTTTTGTAAGGAGCAACGCCGTTAGTTGCTACACTTGTCAGCAAGCTGGATTGAAACCAACCGCGATGTTGATCTGAACCTTCCAAATACATATCAGCAGGATAGTGCAATTCCGATCGCCCTTTTGCGACTGCGGCCCAAGAAGAACCGGAGTCAAACCAGACATCCATCGTGTCGGTTCCCTTGCGGTAAGTGCGGCCATTATTGCGGTAAGATTCGGGCAGTAATTCGGCGATCGACATTTCCCACCAAGCATCAGAACCTTTGTCAGCAATAATTGCTTGGACATAGGCGATTGTCTCTTCGTTTAACAGCGGTTCGTTAGTTTCTTCGTCGTAGAATACGGGAATCGGCACTCCCCAAGTCCGTTGACGGGAGATGCACCAATCCGATCGATCGCCTACCATTGCAGTAATCCGATTTTCCCCTTGGGCGGGAATCCAATTAACACTAGAAATCGCTTTTAAAGCTTCATCGCGGAACCCTTCCACCGACGCAAACCACTGTTCCGTCGCGCGAAAAATGGTCGGCTTCTTAGTGCGCCAATCGTAAGGATAAGAGTGAGCGTAACTTTCCTCTTTAATCAAACAATTTGCTGCCGCCAGGGCATCAATCACTGCACCATTGCCAGTTCCGAGGACATTTAAACCGGAGAAGACTCCGGCTTCGGCAGTGAAATTTCCGCTTTCATCTACGGGAGTCAAAACTGGTAAACCGCAGCGTTTTCCGACGATAAAGTCTTCTTGTCCGTGCCCCGGTGCGGTGTGTACCAATCCCGTACCAGAATCAGCGGTAATGTAATCGCCGCCGGCCACGATCGGGCTTTCGCGATCGAACAGCGGGTGTTTGTAGGTGCAGCCTTCTAATTCTTTGCCTTTGAAGGTAGCGAGTATTTTTAATTCTGTATTCAAAGTTGCCGACAGTCGATCGACCGCATCGACAGCTACTAAGATAAATTGTTGGGCGATGTGGGAATTTGCCGACGGTTCCACCACCGCATAATCCAGTTCGGGATTGACGGCGATCGCCAAATTCGCCGGAATCGTCCAGGGGGTAGTCGTCCAAATCGCCGCCCAGAGGCTCGGCATATAGCGCTTGAGCTTCGATTGCAAAGTTTTTGACAATTTTCTGACGTGGAAGGCGACGTAGATGCTGCGCGACGTGTGGCCTTCGGGATATTCCAATTCCGCTTCGGCGAGGGCGGTTTTAGAACTCGGACTCCAGTGAACCGGTTTAAAGCCGCGGAAGATGTAGCCTTTGAGCACCATTTCACCAAAAACGCCGATTTGGGCGGCTTCGTATTCCGGCTTCAGAGTTAAATAGGGATGTTCCCAGTCGCCCCAAACGCCGTAGGTTTTGAAAGAATCGCGCTGCTGTTCGACTGCTTGCTGGGCGAAGGCGGAGGCTTTGCGGCGGAGTTCGATCGGAGTCAGATTCAGCCTTTCCTCCGATTTCATGTTTTGCAATACCTTAAGTTCGATCGGCAATCCGTGACAATCCCAACCGGGGACATAGCGAACTTTTTTGCCGCACAGCATTTGGTAGCGATTGATGAAATCTTTGAGGATTTTGTTGAGGGCGTGGCCGATGTGGAGTTGGCCGTTAGCGTAGGGCGGGCCGTCGTGGAGGATGAACAAGTCACCCGGATTATCTTGAGAAAGGCGATCGTAAATATGTTCATCTGCCCAAAATTGTTGCAATTCCGGTTCCCGTTTGACGGCGTTGGCGCGCATTTCAAACTTGGTTTTCGGCAGATTTACGCTGTCTTTGTAAGATTTAGCTTCCATTTTTTTGAAGTATTTTCTGTTGTTAGTTGTTAGTAGTTAGCGGTTATTTGAGAGTGGATATCTAGTCGGGTTAAATAATCATAAATTAATTTGTAGTGAGGAATTTAGTCCTCTCTCGTCCTTGAAGAGCTGACAACCAGATATTCCAGTATAGGCGATCGCACGCACATTCGATCGAACTGAGATTTTGCACCATTGTCAGCAACAGGCTGTCCGGCCTGTTCCACAAGAAAGTAGAGTCTTTGTGGAACAGGCCGGACAGCCTGTTCATAAAAGGCTAATTGAGAATGGTGCAAGATCTCAGATCCAACCAAATCCGTAGAGAACTCTCTCTTCTCTTCCTCTGCGCCCTCTGCGGCCTCTGTGGTTAAAAAATCATTCATAAATCCAGGTGGCGCTACTCAGTCAGCCAACTGAACATTTCACCAACAGTCAGATTGAAGGATTCGGCGAAGGGTGGAACGGGGAGGCGATCGCCCGGTGCTTCAAAAAATGCTATCGTGCGATCGGCAAAATAGACAAAGACTAATTTTTCATCGGGGTCAATCAACCAGCCCATCTGGGTTCCGTGGGCGAGACAGTGAAGGATGTTGCGGACAACTTTGGTTTGGCTTTGATCGGGGGAAAGAATTTCAATAGTCCAATCGGGGGCGATGGCGAAGGTGTTGGCGACTTCACCGTTCTCGTCGCGGGGAATCCGTTCCCAAGTAAACACACTAACATCGGGAACAGTCGATCGACCGCCAAAGGTGCAGCGCAATTCTGAATAAGCGCGGGCGATGCGTGGCGGTTTGAGTACCCGGTTGATATCACCGCCGATATCTCCTCGAATCGTGCTGTGTTTTCCCTGGGGCATAGGTTTTTGGATAATTTGACCATCGATGAATTCGCTGGCGGGTTTGGTTTCCGCGAGTTGGAGAAATTCGTCGAGAGTCAAAGGTTTAGTCGCCGTTTGAACCATTCTTTTAATTTGATTTAAGTTAGACTTGTAGGGTGCGTCAGGCGGAGTTATGGACGAAAGATCGAGGATTTGAGGATCTGACGCACCTTAGCGAATTATAAAAACAATCCCAATCCGCGACTAACGGCATTTCCCATGCGATCGCACAATGAAGCAGTCGGCACTTTATCTCCTTCCTGTTCCCATTTTTCCACAAGTTGGCGGCCCAGGGGCGTGAGGCGAAAACTGTCGGTAATTCCTTGTCCATCTACCTCCCGCCGCAACACACCGACTTGAATCAGCCACAGCAGCGAGTTTTCGGCTGTTAATTCGGCTACGGGCGATCGCGTGTATCCACTTTCGACACCGCTATTTGAGGCGATAGTGGTCAAGAAAACGCTGGTTTCACGGATGGTCTGGAAGAAGTGTAATTGAAAAGGGCTGCACCGGATCGCGCGATCGGCTCTTTTGACAGTGCGGCTGGGATAACTAATAGATTTAAACGCTTCCGATGGGATAAAAGTCATTGAAATAACCTCAGAACAGCTACTATATTTTTAATTGTTACAGATTTATCGCAATAATCGATGTCTGACGCACCTTACAAGTTCATTTAACTGTGAATCAACTAATCATCCCCTCAATTTCTGGATCTGTAAACCCAAATAGCCTGAAAATCCGCAACACATACGCTGGTGACATTTCCCCAGCACCCATATCAATCGGAACAATCCTTTTTTTGCCTTCAATTTCACGCATATACAAACGATGATCCCCTTTCCCCTCTCAATAAAACTGACATCCGTTTTGTTCTAAAATCTTAATTAATGCTTTAGGTTTTAAAGATGGAAGATTTTTAGGCATAAACTTTTCTTAGTTCATAAGTGTCTGAGGCTCCCGCATCTTCTAAAGTCAGAAATTCGTGTAACTCATTAATAGAAAGAGGGCTGAGATAAACATCAGACTCTGATTCATAGACTTCGGAAAATGACTCAATAGCTTGTTTGAGTTTATCAATAGATTGTTCGGGAGTATTACCTTGTCCCACCAATCCATTTTCCAAACACAGAGAAACCCAATAATCAGCACTTCTTCTGAGAATCACAGTGTAGAAATCAATCATATTTTATTGACAAATTAATTTTAATTGAATCAGCAAATTTTGAGGAGACACCGATAATATAACACGCGATCGACCGCAAGTCAAGGCAGAAAATAACGCGATCGATAGTAGAGTTAATTTACTCAACCAAGAAACTATCTATCTCACCAATAAAACTTTTGAGTTGTTGAACACGGTTAATTAACTCCAAGTACAAAAACTCATAATCCAGATAGTTGATAATTTCTTGAGATATTTTTTCACTTTTGTCATACTTACAACCTATTAACTGATAAATATCATCTAAATCTTGACTGGGATGTGGTCTTTGTTCAACATCTATACTTCTTAAATCGTAACCACATTCTTGGAGAATAAAATCTGGAATTAAGCGATTATCTAATTTAGACAAATAATGCCACTCTGCTAAAAACCATGCTTCTATTTCCATAACAGCTAAATTTATAGAAATTGGAATCCCCATTTTCTGCAAAGGCTTCAAAAATCCTCTGATTCCTCTTTCTACTTCTCCCTTTCTACTTAAAGATATTGGGTATAAATCTCTCAATCCTAAAATCTTTTCATAGCCACTATTCGTTAGACTTTCATGCTGTTTTCTGATATCAGAAAGTACCTGAGAATCACAACCACAATCATATAAAAGCACAAAAAAAGGAGCATCTTGGACTATACTCGGTTTAAGTGGTTGAATTGTACGCTTAGTTTTGCCACCTTGAAATTTATAAGTTTCAATAGATATCTTTTTATATCCAGCAATTTCCTGAAATAACTTTTCAACAAAAATCAGTTCTGTTTGTCCTTCCACAAAAAAAGCTATTTTTTTGGCATTCATAATTTATGCTTGACCGGATGTTTTTTCCAACAGAAACTCACTGGTAAATAAGTCAAAGTTATTAAGTCCAATAAACTTGAACTCCTCAATCTTATCATGTGAATTATAAATATTGTGTAACTTGACACTGGCAGAATTTCGTTCAATAACTGACCAATATTCTATCGGAACACCATTCATTATAAACTCATCATTAGTGGTCATAATGAGTTGAAATAATCCTTTTTCTGCTTTTTCAATGAGAATTTTAATTATAGCAGAAGACCTCTGATAATCTAAGCCTTCTCCAATATCATCAATCACAATACAACTAGGCTTACTTGCTAGTAAAGAGTAGTTGATTTGAATTAACAAAGATAAAGCTCGAAACATTCCTTGTGATATTTCTGATTGTTCTGTGACAAATTCTAAACTTTCTTCTTTAACATATATGAATTCTGGGAGATTATCTATATTGTCGTCAAGAGAAATCTCGCCTTCTATTGCAGATGGTACTTTGGTTCCAATCTCTGATAAGTTGTAACCTATTTTTTTCATATCACTGATAATTGCTTGAATAAATTCATCTCCGATTTGCTGTTTCCCAACCTGAAAAATACTGACAACAGAGTTATAGCTTTTTAGTTCCCTTTTGTTGTCTGATAATTTTATCGTAGGGTATGACATCAAAGTCATGAAATTCTTACCTAGCTGTGTTCCAAACTCATAAAATCTTAGGGAGTTAGACCACTGGTATAATTTTTCTAAAAATGGATGTTGAATAGAGTCTCTGCGCCTGATGGCTGCAAGTTCTGCTTTGGGAGTTTGAAACTTGATTTTTTGGTTCAGTTCCTTAGCGAAGATAGTACCTTCACCCGATCTATCTCGTTCTAACAACAGCGGTTCATTGCCCTCACCATACATAATTAGCTTTTCTTGAACGACAAGACCTTTCTCTATTTTTAATATATATTCTGTTCTGGATTCGGGTCGATCGATATCAAAATACAAATGCCATTCATCATTGCGCGCCTCAATATTATCATCTGATAAAAGCTGCGATAGCAGATGTATTGATTTGACAATTCTGGATTTACCGCTCGCATTTTTGCCGACAATTAAGTTGACTTGACTTAATCGACATTCTTCTACTCGCCATTCATTAGGCAATCCTTTATTAGACACATATTCAAAACTATCTAGCTTCATAAATTCCTGAGCTTTATGACAAAGTTTTTATAAGAATTGGATCAAACATTTTGTTGTCTAGTGTAACACCCGATCGCACATCTGAGAATTACCTCCGCAGATAGACCCCCGTCCCAGAAAGTTATGGAACACTGAGGATGGAGCAATCGATTTACCCACCATGACAGAACACAAAACATTGACAACGGCTGACGGGATTCCAGTTGCAGATAACCAGAACTCCCTGACAGCGGGTGAACGCGGGCCTATTCTCATGCAGGATTTTCACCTGATGGAGAAGCTAGCTCACTTCAACCGAGAACGCATTCCTGAGCGCGTTGTCCATGCTAAAGGAGCCGCTGCATTTGGCACATTGACCATCACCCATGACATTACTCGCTATAGCAAAGCTCAGCTATTCTCAGAAATTGGCAAACAAACTCAGGTTCTTCTCCGCTTCTCTACCGTAGGCGGCGAACAAGGTTCAGCGGATGCCGAACGTGACCCCAGAGGCTTTTCGCTCAAATTTTACACCGAAGAAGGTAACTGGGATTTAGTCGGCAACAACACCCCTGTTTTCTTCATTCGCGATCCGCTCAAATTCCCTGATTTTATCCACACACAAAAGCGCCATCCGCAAACCCATCTCAAAGATCCTAACGCTAAGTGGGATTTCTGGTCGCTGAGTCCAGAAGCTCTGCATCAGGTGACAATTTTGTTTTCCGATCGCGGTACGCCGAAAAACCACCGCCATATGCACGGTTTTGGCAGCCATACATTCAGCCTAATCAATGCTCAAGGAGAACGAGTTTGGTGCAAATTCCACTTCAAAACAATGCAAGGTATTGAAAATTTTACCGCCGAAGAAGCGATGCGGATTAAAGGAGAAGACCCCGATCATTCGACTCGCGATTTGTTTGAAACAATCGAGCAAGGTAATTATCCCAAGTGGCGGTTTTGCATTCAAGTAATGACCGAGGCCCAAGCCGCAGAGTATCATGAAAACCCCTTTGATTTGACGAAAGTGTGGAAGCACTCTGAGTTTCCCTTAATTGATGTGGGAACTCTCGAACTCAATCGCAATCCACAAAACTTTTTTGCGGAAGTCGAACAGGCGGCATTTTCTCCTTCTAATGTCGTTCCAGGAATTAGCTTTTCTCCAGATAAAGTGCTGCAATCTCGCATCATGTCCTATGCAGATGCTCAACGCTATCGTCTCGGTGCAAACTATCAGCAACTACCAGTTAATCAACCAAAGTGTCCGGTGATGCACTACCAACGGGATGGCGCAATGGCACCGGGTATCAACGGTGGTAGCGGCCCGAACTACGAACCGAATAGCCATGAGGATACGCCGAAGCAAAACTGTGTCTATGCTGACCCAGCTTGGGACTTAGGAAATGTCAAAGTCGATCGCTACGATCATCGTAAAGGCAATGACGATTATACTCAAGCAGGAGACCTTTATCGCTTGATGAAACCCGACGCACAGCAGCGGCTTGTCGCTAACATTGTCGAAAGTTTGGGTGCAGCAAAACCGGAGATTCAGATGCGCCAACTGTGCCATTTCTTCCGCGCCGATCCGAATTATGGCCGCCAAGTGGCACAAGCTTTAGGAATTGCGATCGATCCGTCGATGATGCCCGCTGCTGCTCAACCGGTTGGTGTGTAGCATCAGAATTAATATTACCCAAATCAGGAGACGGCAATGCCTTTCGTAGTATCAAATTAAGCTCAAACCTAGTCACATATTGCTGTTTGACTATTAAGGCTCTTGTCCCCCCTAGCCCCCTGGTTGTAGGGGGGAACCGGAATCTTCTCAAAGTCCCCCTACAACCAGGGGGATGCGAGGGGGATCTCGCAGTCGTCTATAAACAAAAGATACAAAGGATTTCAGGCTTAAGTTGACACTACGAAAGGCAATGCCGTGTCCCTACAATTAATCACGGTAGGGACACGGCACTGCCGTCTCCTCTATATTATTCCGGTGGAACCGGAATTGATATTAGGGGCGATTGCCATTTTTAACAAAGGTCTATTGCAAATGCACAGAACCAACTAAAATAGATTGAGGAATTGCCAGAAAAACCAAACAAGGGAAACAAAACTATGACTTTACCAGTTGGATGCGCGGCGCCTCAATTTACCGCCAAAGACACAAACGGCAAAACAGTATCTCTCTCCGAATTTGCGGGTAAAACCGTCATCTTGTATTTCTACCCGAAAGACGACACACCAGGCTGCACCAGACAAGCCCAAAGCTTCAAAGCAGCCCATGAAGAATACAAGGGCAAAGACATTGTAGTTCTCGGTGTCAGCCGGGATAACGAAGAATCTCACCAAAAGTTCACAGAGAAATACGATTTACCTTTCCAGCTATTAGCAGATGTCGATGGCGCGATTACCAAAGCCTACGATGTTGAGAAAGGTGATTATGCCAAGCGCGTTACTTTTGTCATTGATGGTACTGGCAAAATTATTCAAGTTTATGAAGGGGAAACAATGAAGGTTGACTCCCACGCTCAAGATATTCTTGTCACCATAGTTTAACGCGTGTTTTTAAACCCGGAGATCCCCCCTAACCCCCCATAATAAGGGGGGGACAAGAGTGTTCCCGCGTCCCCCTTATTAAGCCTAGATAAGAGTTAACTCAAAGTCCCTCTTATTAAGCCTAGATAAGAGTTAACTCAAAGTCCCCCTACAACCAGGGGGATTTAGGGGGATCGAGACTCGGCTACAAGCGAGGTATACAGACGATAAACATCGCTCAAGGAGATAGATAATGACAAGCACCAACAGTATTCTCAGTTACTTAGGCCCACAAGAAATTGAGGCCAATCGAGCCGCTGTTTTAGTTGGCAGTTTTGACAAGAATCGAGTGGTGGGGATTTCCGCAGCCGAAGGCTCAAAGGCTCTGAATGCCGCGATCAATCCAGCTACAGGCATTTGGAACATCAGTTTGAACCAAGGATTCGATAGCGCCGGAACTCGCGCCCTGCAGGTAAAAGCAACTGATAAGACCGGCAAAGTTATCGGCGAACAAACAATTAACATCAAAGTTAATCCGGCTTCTAACTCCTCCCAACAATTCTTCACGTTAATTACGCTCCAAGATACTCAATTTAAAGCAGGAACAGTATCGGCGGCTAGTCTGGGCCCTCAGCAAAAAGCGGAAATACCAGCAGGTAAAACTTATCAAATTACCGACTACGAGTTAGAAGACCGACATCTGGAAGTTCAACTAAATAATCCTATTTCTCCGGTGGGAAAAACTGGTTTTTTCTACGAAGAACACGTACTGCTGACGAAAGGTGCAAAAGTTCTCAGGTTCGATCGCGCAGACTTACCGACCCCAGCCCCTGGAATGCAGTTGCTGTGGGTGAACAAAAAAACTTGGTTAAAGCGCAACCCCGTAGATTCCGCTACTTTAGCAGAAAATCAGAAAGTCCGATTCAACCAGGGAGAAACTTTCAATATTCTCGGCTATGCTTGCGTAGAAAATCATTTTCGAGTCACCCTCGATCGCGCGATTCCCAATTTCGGAAACTCGGGATTTCTGTACTCGCAGCACGTCCAAATATTGCAAGATGGCAGGGGAATTTCATTTGATAGAAATGCAGTTACCATGACTGTTGTCAAAACGACTGTGTTTAAAAAGCGGCCGGCCGCTGCGGCAAGCCTGCAACCAGCAGACAAAATTAATTTGCCTGCGGGCATGATTTACGGAGTTTCTGGATTCTCGATCGAACAAGGCCACATTAAAGTTTCGCTGACTGAAAATTTACCGCCTTTTGGGAATACGGGTTTTGTTTTTCCCGATTTCGTGCAATTCAGTCGCGGCGGCAAATCTTTCAACCCGGCGCCGAATTTAACTTATCAAGGCCCGACGGAAGTTTTGGTCAATCAGGCGATCGTCCTTGGGGGTACATTTGACCGACAAGAAGCCGTAAAAGTTGACGTGCTCGCCGAGGATAAATTCCCGCTAACCGTCACTCTCAATCAAACTAACGGCACTTGGCAAGTGAATTTGCCACAGGGATTTAAGATAGCTGGAGCTCGGTGGTTACGCCTGCGAGCAACTGACAGCAAAGGCAATGTTACCGGCAGCCAAATAATTTACATTACCGTAAGTTCCGATCCGCTGACGGTTGGAAAATCTCTCAGCTTAAAGATAGTTTCTGACACTTTATTTAAAGTAGCTCCGGTTGATTCTTCCCGGCTTAACAATCAGCAAAAAGTTCTTGTCAGAGCAGGCCAAACTTTGGCGGTTAGCAAGTACGGATTTATTGACGGGCATCTCAAGGTGGTTCTGGATTCGGCAATTTCGCCGATCGGCACTTTTGGCTATTTTTACGAACCAGACGTTCAATTGGCAAAAGGTACAAAAGTCCTGAAATTTGACCTGGCCGACGTACCAAATAGCAATGTCAGCGCTCAACTGTTGGTAACTCAAACAACTCAGATTAAAGGCCAACCAGTAGATTCATCTAAACTGCCTGCAAATCAAGTTTCCGACCTAATTTTAGGCAGTACCTACGCTATTACTGGTTATGCGTGCATTTTGGGACATTTCCGAGTAACTTTTGCCGAATCTATTCCCGGTTTCGGTAATGTCGGATTTATTTATTGGCAGCACGTTCAAATTAAGAAAAACGGCAAAGAAGTTCCCTTTGACCCGAATGCTTTGACGATGACAATGCTGCAACCAACTGTGTTTAAAAAACGGCCTGTAGATGCTGCAAAACTAACAGCTACTGAGAGAGCCACGCTGCCTTTAGGTCGAGTTTATGGCCTAGAAAGCTACGGTACCGAAGGCGATCATTTGAAAATTTCTCTGACTGAAGAACTGCCTAATTTTGG
>JANMLZ010000092.1:0-14084 GCA_031372825.1 Cyanobacteria bacterium OTE_58_metabat_593
CTACACGGCTGGGAATCCCATAACCGTAAACAATGTGTCCTTTCCCCGCCAACACGACAACTTGATAATCGGGATTAGCTTTCACAAATTCAGCGATTTCTTCAGCCATCGTTTCATCCCACAAAACTTGAGCTTGCAAAAATCTTTCAAAAGCCGTACTATTTCCCTGGGCAGCCTTTTGATGTTGTTGATAAACTTCTAGTAACATTTGCCGATATGCGGCGTTGTCAGTGCGGATTTCTGACAATGGCGGAATGTGTATTTTTTCCTTACCTGTGAGACTTTCTAAGCCTTGGGTAGCAACTTTTCTGGTAACTTCCGTTGGTGTATTTAATGCCAGAAGTCGCAGTTTATTTTCTTTGGCAAATCGCAGAATTGGTGCGTAATATTCCCAGGGAAAACGCCATCTCTTATTGTATTCTGTTTGCTCAATCAATTGCTCTTCTGTGAGTTTACCTGCTAAATATTGGTCTAGTACGCTTTGAAAAGGGCGCTGAAACATTTCTAGGGCGATCGCAATTTTTGGATTTTGCCGCTGCATTTCCTGGATAATCGCCAGTTGAGCTTGATGGTCTTCAATGCTATCATGGGTTTCCCCCAGATAAACGATTCTTGCCTTTAGCAACTGTTGCAGAATCTCTTGGCTAGTATAAGTCTGCTGTAGTTGAGGGTTGGCTGTAGGTTCTGCTATAGCTGCACCACTACACAATAAAAACATACTGAGCGATAAGGCGCACAGTTTGATGAGTTTGGTTGTTTTCATACAGATATTATGCCTATTTTTCGCAGCAGCAGGAACAGCCGAACTCTACTATTTTAGCTGAGCAGTTAGAAAGCTTGATGCTTGAGTTAACTTCATAATTATCCGCATTTACTGTTCCAAATATAAAGTTTAGTTGCAGGTACTTGCACTTCTAGAAGAAGGTGGTATATTAATAATATGAAGCAAACCAAAAGCTTCTCCGACAGATGCCAAATCTAGATATTACAGCGAAGTTCACAATAGAATCTAAGGAGTAAAACGCTGTTTAATCTCACATCTGTCTCATTAAAAAACAATAGCAGCACCCACCAACAAAGCTGATACTTCCTCAACTAATTAGAGGGGAGCAATGCAACTGAATCCGAGGATTATTGCAACTCCGCATCGAAGTTTAAAAAAGAGGGAATCACTCGGTACATATGGCTAGGGTGCTGTTATTGTTTACAGAAATTTGGGGTTGTTTTCAGTAGAGATAGAGCCTGATAACGAGCATAAAAAGAGAACAACCAGAAAATTACTGAAAAATTGTTTCGTCTTCCTTTCGCCACGCGGGATCGACGATACAAATAAATAGTAGCGGTTCTGGGCCGCAGTTGCAAATAAACTGCTTGGCATTTGGCGGAATATAAACTGTATCTCCGGCTTCCACAAGTTGATTTTCGCCGTCGATGTGCATTTACCCAACACCGCTGATGATGTAGTAAACTTCAGAAGTTGTCAGCGAATGCAGCGCCGAAGTCTGTCCCGGTGGTAAAGTGGCATGGGCTAAACTGTAACGCAAATCCACAGCTTGTTTGTCTGGATGCAGTATTTCTCGCAGTTGAGTACCGTCGCCAGCAATAAACTCGTCGCAGGCATTTAGCTTTTGAATTAGCATTCTTTCGATACTCCTGAAAATCTCTTTACCATAACTCTCAGTTTAATTGAAGGAGTGAGAAATGTTAAGAAATATGTAAAGTGATGGCCGGATTTTTTTTTATCCGTAAGTTCCAGAATTCGATCGATAATCAGGACAGTCGATCGCATCTTCAGACAATGCTATTGTAGGCTGAACGGGACACTTGAGACGGTAGTCGTCGGTGAAAAATACGCAGTTAGCGCAAGGAATTTGGTGCATCTGCTGAGCTCGACGCACGGAATCAGTGACAGTACGCCCGACACTCGAACACACCAAGAAAACTAAGCCCCAGGCGGACACAAAACACAGCGGGACGAGAATAGGCTGTATTGCCTTTAGCAGATAGTAAAGCATAGGTCGAAAATTCAGCGGTAGAAGCCGCAAATACATTACATTAGTGGCATTGGCGATCGATCGACCAAAAAGTTGAAAGTGATGCAAAGGTCGATCGAGAAACCGGGCAATTATGGGATGATAGAGAACTGAACTTAAATAAAATTTGAGGAAACCAGTTATGTCTCTGCGATTAGGTGATACAGTTCCGAACTTTACCCAGGCCTCGTCTAAAGGCGAAATCAATTTCTACGACTGGGCTGGCGATAGCTGGGTCGTGTTGTTTTCCCACCCGAAAGACTACACTCCAGTATGCACCACTGAACTCGGTGCTGTGGCCCGTCTTAAGTCGGAATTTGAAAAGCGTGGTGTCAAAACCATTGCCCTCAGCGTTGATGACGTGGATTCTCACATGGGCTGGATTAAAGATATTGAGGAAACTCAAAATGTCACCCTCAACTATCCAATTTTAGCAGATGGCGATCGTAAAGTCTCCGATATTTATGACATGATCCATCCTAACTCGCTCAACAACCTGACAATCCGCACAGTTTTTGTGATTGACCCGGAAAAGAAACTGCGTTTGAGCATTACTTATCCGGCGAGCACGGGACGGAATTTCGGTGAGATTTTGCGAGTAATTGATTCCTTGCAACTTACCGACAAATACAGCGTTGCAACTCCAGTTGATTGGAAAGATGGCGACGATTGCGTCATCGTACCTTCGATTACCGACCCGAAAGAGTTGGCCGAGAAGTTTCCCAAAGGTTACACGCCGATTAAGCCTTATTTGCGGATGACTCCTCAGCCGAATAAATAAGTTAAAAACTACGCAAATAGCGCAATTAGTAGGGTGCGTCAGGAAAGTAAAACCATAATTTTTGGTAATAACCTCAAGACTGACGCACCCTACAGGCTAAGCAAATAGCGCAATTAGTAGGGTGCGTCAGGAAAGTAAAACCATAATTTTTGGTAATAACCTTAAGACTGACGCACCCCACAGGCTGCAATGAGCTAGTAGGGGCAAATCATACTACAAATCAGCAACGCCTGTAAAACTTCCCCTACATACAAGCACCTAAAGAATATGGATATCAAAAACGGCTTTGTAGGCACTATCGGTAATACTCCCCTCATCCGCTTAAACAGCTTCAGCGATGAAACAGGCTGCGAAATTCTGGGTAAAGCAGAGTTTCTCAATCCCGGCGGTTCCGTTAAAGATAGGGCTGCTTTATACATCATTAAAGATGCTGAAGAAAAAGGTTTGATCAAACCGGGAGGCACAGTTGTTGAAGGCACTGCGGGCAATACTGGCATCGGTTTAGCGCACATTTGCAACGCCAGAGGTTACAAATGTTTAATCGTGATTCCCGATACCCAATCTCAAGAAAAAATCGATGCTTTGAGAACCTTGGGCGCTGAAGTTCGGACTGTTCCCGCTGTCCCGTACAAAGACCCGAATAATTATGTCAAACTATCTGGAAGGTTGGCTGCGGAAATGGAGAATGCCATCTGGGCAAATCAGTTTGACAATTTAGCTAATCGCCGATCGCATTACGAGACAACTGGCCCGGAAATCTGGGAACAAACCGACGGGAAAGTTGATGCTTGGGTGGCTGCGACGGGTACGGGCGGAACTTTTGCTGGGGTGTCAATGTTTCTGAAATCAAGAAATCCAGCGATTAAGACTGTCTTAGCAGACCCAATGGGCAGCGGGCTTTACAGTTATTTCAAAACTGGGGAAATTAAGACTGAAGGTAGTTCGATTACTGAGGGAATTGGCACCAGCCGCGTGACTGCAAATATGGAGAATGCCCCGGTAGATGATGCTATCCAAATTGATGATACTGAAGCTGTCCGGGTGGTTTACCAACTACTGAGGAAAGAAGGGCTGTTTATGGGCGGTTCTGTCGGAATTAATGTGGGGGCGGCGGTGGCTTTGGCGAAACAAATGGGGGCTGGAAATACGATTGTTACGGTACTTTGCGACGGCGGAGCTCGATATCAGTCGCGTTTGTTCGATCGACAATGGTTGGCTTCCAAAGGTTTGTCACCAGATTAACCGCAGTAGGGACACCGCACAGTGCGGTATCCTTCTTGGTGTCAACTTAACGTCAAATGTAGTACCAGTCTACTGTCTGACGATGAGGCCCCGATCCCCCCTAGCCCCCCTGGTTGTAGGGGGGGACAGGAGTCTTCTCAAAGTCCCCCTACAACCAGGGGGATTTAGGGGGATCTAGACTGCGGTAAAAAGGAGATTTCTCAAGGCTTTCGGCTTAAGTTGACACCTATGGGCTTTTGCCGTATCCCTACCAAAAACCACTTGATAATTTTGGTATATATGGCCACACCTATTCCCATGATAAAAAAATAGCATATATCTAGAAAAATTGCAAGTAAAAAATATGAAAATTATTGAATCTTCGAGGCGAGTTCTGGTTTGCCAAAACCGCACTTGTCGCAAGCAAGGTGCAGCAAAGGTACTGGCAGCTTTTGGGAAATTGTCGCCTTCAGAAGTTGAAGTTGTTGCTAGCAGTTGTTTGGGACAGTGCGGCAGCGGGCCGATGGTGTTGGTGGTGCCAGAAGAGGTTTGGTACAGCGCGGTTTGTCCTGAAGAAGTAACAGCAATTACAGAGCAACATTTGCGGGAAGGAAAGCCGGTAGAGGCGATGCTTTACCGCAAGTTTCACCGGCTTTCTAAGTAGCCGAAATTATATTGGCGATCGGTTATTGCTGATCTCAAGCTTTTTTGCCGCGTACCTGAATCCGTTTGTCGGTTTTTTGTTTCTTAATCCAAGAGATAAATCTCTGAAGTTCGGGGTCATTTTTGAGCTTTTCCAGGGTGTTGAGCTCTTGGGCGAGGTGTTTGTTGTCGAATAGCGAGTGAATCTGGCGGTGACAAGCGGAGCAAATGTCGATCGTCGGGCTGGGATCTTCGTTTTTCCGCTTGGTGTTTTGTTTGGGGATGAGGTGATGGGCGGTTAATGCTTCCATTTGCCGATCGCACAATTGGCACTGCATAATTTGCTCAATCCTGTTGGATAGGAGAATTGCTATTTTTAATTTAGCTTAATTTAGGGCGAAATCATATAAGCGGAGGACACGGCAGTGCCGTGTCCCTACCACGATCAATTGTAGGGAGACGGCACTGCCGTCTCCTCGCTTATCATTCCGGCGCAGCCGGAATGATAAGCGAGGATCTTTTAGGCCAAATAAAAAACCCCCTAAAAAAGGGGGCTTTCAATCAAGACTTACGCCTCACAAAACATACAACAGCAGAAACAAAACAATCCAAATAACATCGACAAAGTGCCAGTAAAGCTCAGTCGCTTCTATCCCGAAATGGTGTTCGCTAGAATAGTGACCTTCTGTGCGCGATCGCCATACAACTCCCACCATCAGCAGCACTCCCAACGTAACGTGCAAGCCGTGAAAAGCAGTCAAAACGTAAAAGCAACTGGCATACAAATTAGTCGTCAAGCCAAACTCTAAATGAGCGTATTCGTAAACCTGACCGCCCAAGAAAACCGCGCCCATAGCAATAGTTACGAGCAGCCAATTCCGCATCCCCGTCGCATCATTTTTTTTGATTGCGGTATCCGCATTGTGAATCACAAAACTGCTAGAAATCAAAATCAGCGTATTAATTCCAGGTAGCAATAACTCTCGTGCCGGCGTACCTTCGGGAGGCCACACCGGGGCCATCGCCCGATAAATCAGGTACGCGGCAAACATACCTAAAAATATCATGCCTTCAGAGCACAAGAAGACAACTATCCCTAACATTCGGTGGTCGGGATGCTCCTCGCCGTGAGCTTCTACGTGCTCGGTATTGTGGTAATTCAGGGCTGTTTTTGCCGGATCGATCGCTGGTATTTGCATAAATAAATTGGTAATGAACAAGTCAGTTGGCAGTTGGCAGTTGGTAGTTGTTAGTTGGTAGTTGGGAGTTGGGAGTTGGCAGTTGGCAGTTGGGAGTTGTTAGTTAACAGTTAACAGTTAACAGTTTTTATTCCCAATGCCCAATGCCCAATGCCCAATTACCATTAACTACTCGCCATCTAGATTTTCGTCAGAAGAATCAACATTTATCTCTGAGTCAGGAGCGATTAAAGTTGCAGTACCGCCAAAGAAAGTGGAAGCTTGAGCCTCCGCAATAGGAATACCCTGTTTCTGGGAGTTGCGGGTGGCATTTTCCCTCAATTTGAGCCTGAGACGTTCCCCAGTATGCTGAATTTTTTCCATGCCGTAATCGTAAGGCCCCGTTGCCAATACCGGTATTCCTTCAAAATTTTCGATAGGCGGTGGCGAAGTCGTCATCCATTCCAAACTCAAAGCTTCCCAAGGATTATCGCCTGCTTTCGGGCCGTATCTCCAGCTCCAAATCACGTTAACGATAAACGGGATTGTAGACACTGCCAGCATATAAGCGCCGATCGTACAAATCACATTAATTGTCGTAAATTTCGGGTCGTACATTGCCACTCGCCGGGGCATTCCTTGCATCCCCAAAGCGTGCATCGGCAAGAAAGTTACAGTAAAACCAACATAGGTTAAAACAAAGTGAACTCTACCCCAAAATTCATTGAGCATCCGCCCCGTCATTTTGGGGAACCAGTGGTAAAAAGCAGAGTAAATTCCAAATACCGAGCCGCCAAACAACACGTAGTGCAGGTGAGCGACGATAAAATAAGTATCGTGAACGTGAATGTCGAAAGGTACGGAAGCTACCATGATCCCGGTGATGCCGCCGAGAACAAATGTGGATATAAAACCCATAGCAAATAGCATGGCGCTGACTAGCCGGAGTTTGCCTCCCCAAATAGTTGCCAACCAGCTAAATATTTTAATCCCAGTCGGTACGGCGATGATCATAGTTGTGATCATAAAAAACATCCGCAGCCAGCCTGGTGTGCCGCTGGTAAACATATGGTGCGCCCACACGATCAAGCCCAAAAAGCTGATAGCGAGACTGGAATAGGCGATCGCCAAATAACCGAAAATTGGCTTGCGCGAGTGTATCGGCAAAACTTCTGAAATCACCCCAAAAAAGGGCATGATCATGATGTAAACTGCGGGGTGCGAGTAAAACCAGAATAAATGCTGGTAGACGATCGGATCGCCGTTACCTGTCGGGTTAAAAAATGCCGTCCCTGCTAACAAGTCAAACGACAGCAAAATCAAAGCGGAGGCTAAGACTGGAGTAGCAATTAAAGTCAGCGCTGAAGTCGCAATCATCGCCCAGCAAAACAAAGGCATATCATTGAGACCCATGCTGGGAACCCGCATCGTAAAGATGGTAACGGCAAAATTCACCGCCCCCAAAATCGAAGAAGTTCCCAGAATCAAAACGCTGAGAATCCAAATTTCTTCCCCTGCTTGAGCGGTAACTAAGCTCAAAGGCGGATAGGAAGTCCAACCCGCCTGCGGAGCTCCTACCAAAAAACTGCTCAATAGCAACACGCCACCTACGGGAATCAGCCAAAAAGCAACTGCATTCAGCCTGGGAAATGCCATATCTTTTGCCCCAATCATTAAGGGGATCAAAAAGTTAGCAAATCCGGCGCCGGCGGGTACGATCCACAGGAAGATCATCACCGTGGCGTGAACGGTAAATAAACTGTTGTAGAGTTCCGGGGTGACAAAATCGGAGTCTGGTGTGGCGAGTTCTGTTCGCACTATAGTTGCCATCACTCCGCCGATTAGATAGAAAATAAAAGTTGTAACCAGGTATTGAATACCGATTACTTTGTGGTCGGTATTAAAAGTGAAGTAGTCTCGCCAATGTCTGTCGGCCGGCTCTGTGCCGCGAGCCTCTATGTTGGCAGTTTCTTGGAACTGTGCTTGTGTCATTAGTTATTAGTCATTAGTTATTAGTCATTAGTTATTAGTCATTAGTTATTAGTCATTAGTTATTAGCTAATAATAAAATAATCTCGACAAACAACTAATGACGGATTTTTAATGATGAGTTGGGTGAAGTTGTTCGAGCATTTCGGAATTAATTTTTATTTCCCTGACGTAGGGAGCTAAAAATTCTCCGTCTGACAATTCTCCTGGATTGACTGCAACTGCTTCCTCTAAGTTTTGAGTGCTAGCAACTTGCTGTTCTTTCACCCAACTGTCGAATTCTTCAGGCGTTTGAACGAATGCGGCAGCTTTCATCGCTCCGTGATAAGGGCCGCACAATTCAGCACAAACAACTCGGTATTCGCCGGTTTTTTTTGCTGTAAATCTCAGTTCGCTCGGTCGCCCGGGAATTGAATCTTGTTTGAGGCGAAATTCTGGCAGCCAAAATGCGTGCAGCACGTCTTGGGCTGAGATGTTTAGCTGTATGTCGCGGTTGACTGGCATATGCAGTTCGCCGGAACTAACGCCGCTTTCTGGATAGCTAAAAATCCAGGCGTATTGCAAGCCCATGACATTTACAACTAAATCTGGTGCTTTTTCTTCATTTTCTGGGGAAGCACCGATGCCTAGAGCAACGAGTTTTTGAGACCCTATTTGAGGGGCTTTTTGGGGTGTATCTGAGAGTGTGGCCGCGATCGCACTTCCGCGCATTCTAGCCTGCATTTTCATAGTTCCGTGGTCGTGAGCACCCATCGGATCGAGGCCTCCCATTGAGTTGTAAATCTCAAAACTGTAGACTCCGATTCCTAAAATGATCACAGCCGGGAGTGCTGTCCAAAGAATTTCTAAAGGGAAATTATCATGCCAAGGCGGCCCGTCTGTGTTGTCTCCTTCACGGCGGCGATATTTAATTGCAGCAACGATCAGAATTCCCTGGACCATGATAAATAATCCAGTGGAGATGGTCATCATTGTATTGAATAGTCCGTCTATCTGGGATGCTTCATCAGAGGCGGCGATCGGCATTAAACCGTGATTCTGCCCGTACCAGAGACTGATCAGAGTCACTCCGATACCGGCGAGCATGGTGAGGATGGAACTTGGAATGTTCACGCTGGTACTTCGTAGTAGCGACACTTCTTCGCTTTAAAAATGAAGAAAGCGCCTCTGGGTTATCAATTTTTAATTGTAAATGGTATTTTTAGTAAAATGTCGATCTTAAGGGTTACTTAAGGCTTAATATGTTCGATCGATCGCCCCTGTGCATAAATACGTCTTTTGTACGTTGACAAAATCGATTAAAAATGCTATGTAATCGCTCTGTTTGGCTGCTAAATTTGAGATTTTTTCTCAAACACCATCAAATGCTGCTGGGGCAACATCTCTTTTGTCTCTTTCCATACTAAACCAACGGCTGCCATTTCTTTTTTTACCTGCTTCTGCGTCATTTTGTGTAAACCTTTAATGGGAAGCAGGGGGTTTTCGCCCCGATACTCGATCGATACCGTGCGGCCTCCCGGCTTGAGTGCTTTCACAATTCCTTGCATCATTTCTCTGGGATAGGCAAATTCGTGATAAGCATCGACCATCACCACTAAATCCACGCTGTTTTCCGGCAAATTAGGATTGTCGATACTGCCCAAAACTGGCTCAACGTTAGCGATATTTTTTTCTATTTTATTCAACTCAATAAAATTAATCATTTCCGGCTGCACGTCAACTGCCAAAACCTTTCCTTGTGGAACTAAGGGAGCAATCCGAAAGCTAAAATATCCGGTTCCCGCTCCAATGTCTGCTACAATATCAGTTGGTTTCAAATCGAGGTTGTTGACTAATCTCGCTGATTTTTCTTCCATGCCGCGAGAGGGTCTTTCCAGCCAACCCGCACCTTGATATCCCATAACTTGGGCAATTTCTCGACCCATGTAAAATTTGCCGATTCCATCGGGATTGTGGACGGTTCGCTGCTGGTAGATAGTGTCGCTGTTGGCGATTTTACTTGCTTCGGCTGCTGTGCAAGCATTGAGCGGCAGCAGGCAAATTACGGCTAAGATTATTACTGTTAGTTGTTTGATGAATTGTCGGTTTTTCACGATATTTCGGATTTTGTGTTTAAATAGACTTCTTGCAAAAATAGTTAGGACGGGCTAGAAGCCCATCCCACAAAAATCTTTTTTCTTGTGGGATGGGCTTCTAGCCCGTCCCAAAATTTGATTAAAAGGATTTTTGCAATCTTGTCTAATGTTTGCTCGTTACCAGGCTGATATTTCTCATTCCCTGGTTCTGCCTCGGGAATATCGCGAATAGTTCAAGATTTAACTGACAGCGGATGATAACAATCTGATTGTACCAGAATTTGCGTCGATTTCGACTTGTTTGCCGATCGGCAAAGTGAACTTGTCCCGGATGTGTCCCGCCATCGAACCGTACCACGCCGGAATATTCAAGGGGCGAATCAGATCCGTAAAGACTTGAGCTAAAGTTAGGGACTCTTGCGGTTTTTCAGCTTCGCATTTGGTACACTGTCCGAAAATAAAGCCGGATATTTTATCGAGAATACCCGCTAATTTGAGCTGCGTCAACATTCGATCGATGCGATAAACTTCTTCGCCAACTTCCTCGACAAACAAAATAGTGTTTTCCCACTCCGGCAAATAAGCAGAACCTACCATTGCTGCAATTACTGATAAATTGCCGCCGATCAATTTTCCCCTAGCTGTGCCGCGCCGGATTGTTTCAACGTCTACGCTTTTGGAGTTTTGCAGCGTGACAGAACCTCCATCAAACAAAACTTTCTTGACGTAATCTACTGTAAAGGGACTCCAACTCGATACACCTAAAGGCCCGTGAAAAGTAACTATATTAGTTTTAGCATAAATCGCCAATAACAGCGCAGTAATATCGCTGAATCCCATGATTATTTTGGGATTATTGCGAATTATATCATAATCCAGGAGTGGCAAGATGCGACCGCAGCCCCAGCCGCCCATCCCGGTAAAAATAGCTCGCACTGAGTCATCGGCAAAGGCTGCGTTGACATCGGCGGCGCGATCGGCATCTTTGCCTGCCAGATAGCCGTAGCGGTCGTAAAAATGCTCTCCCAATTTAACTTTTAAACCGAGCTTGTCCAGCACTTTAAAAAATGGCTGCACTTCTTTTTCGTAGTTAAAAGCGGCAGGATTGATTAAGGCTACTGTATCGCCGACTTGCAGGCGGCGCGGCTCGATCGCACTTTTGGGAAATAAGTTGTTTTGGGCGACGGGCAAAAGTTGAGTACCAATAGCAGTCAGCCCAAAAGTTCTGAGCAAATAGCGGCGCGGCAGAGTCATAGGCGTTAAGTAATTTGTGCTATCATTGTATAGGAAAACTTCCGCCAACTCAGTTAAAACTTGCCAGTTTCCAATGAAAACAGCCAGTAAAACCTCAGCTAAAAAATCCTGGGCTAAAGCTTTAGCCATTCCTGCGGCGGAGTTTCCGCTGACTCAGCTATCCGTTAAAAGTGGTAAAATCCCCGACGGATTGCGCGGCACTCTTTACCGCAACGGGCCCGGACGTTTGCAGCGCGGCGGCATGAGTGCGGGACACTGGTTTGACGGCGACGGTGCAATTTTGGCAGTGAATTTTACCGATGCTGGTGCTACCGCCGTTTATCGCTACGTGCAAACAGCGGGATATCAAGCTGAAGAAAAAGCTGATAAATTTCTTTATAGTAATTACGGCATGACTGCGCCGGGGCCTGCTTTATTGCGGTGGACTAAACCTGTTAAAAATGCTGCCAATACTTCGGTTTTAGCTTTACCCGATCGCCTTTTAGCACTGTGGGAAGGCGGCCCGCCTCATAGCCTTGATTTACAAACCTTAGAAACTATCGGAATAGATAACTTAGGAACTTTAGAAGGAGAATTTAGCTATTCTGCTCACTGCAAGCGCGACCCGATTAGTGGTAACATTTACAACTTTGGAATTAGACCTGGTGTGACTACCAAGTTAAATCTATATAAAAGCGATCGTACAGGCAAAGTTATTCAAAAAACAACTGCTCCTTTGGATGGAATTCCGTTGCTACATGATTTTGTGTTAGCTGGAAAATACCTCATATTTTTTGTACCGCCGGTGCGACTTAATTTTGTGAAGATGTTAGCTGGAATGAGCAGTTATAGCGACTCCTTTGAATGGAAACCAGAATTAGGAACCAAGGTTTTAGTTTTTGATTCGGAAACTCTTTCTTTAGTTAGTCGTAGTGAAACCGATCCTTGGTTTCAGTGGCATTTTGCTAACGGTTTTGTCAAGGAAGATGGCGAGGTGGCGGTTGATTTTGTGCGCTATGCTGACTTTAAAACCAATCAGCGACTGAAAGAAGTAGCGACAGGTGAAACTCGCACCGATGCGGAGGGTTCTCTGTGGCGGGTGTGTCTAAATCCTCAAACTGGCAAGGTGACAGCAGCCGAAGAATTGCTGGATAAACCTTGCGAATTTCCGATCGTACCTGCTGACGAAATCGGGCAAGAGTCTCGATATGTTTATCTGGCAATGTATCAGCCTGAAGTTGATATTGTAGCGGAACGTTACGGGGCGATCGCCCGTTTGGACACGGAAACCCGAAATCTCACAATTGCCGACTGTGGCGAAAATCGCTATCCCGCCGAACCTATATACGTTCCAGATATTTCGTCCGATAAAGGTTGGATTTTAACGGTTGTTTACGACGGCAATTCTGATAAAAGCGAAGTCTGGATATATGAGTGCGACGGGCTCGATCGCGATCAAATTTGTCAGCTAGAATTGCCTAGTGTCATACCTTTGGGCTTTCATGGTACTTGGAAAAATACCGTATGAGCAAATTGTAAAGAAGTGTTGCGGAAGATTTATTAAAAATTGTTGCCGCTTTAGCTTCAAGTTGTTAAGGTGTGTGTAGAGAGCAAATCCTCATATATAGGAGGCGTGGAATTTATGCTCTATATTGCTCAAAAATCCTGTGTTTTTTCCCGGCGAATCGAATTTCCGGCCACACAGGAAAACACTGCCAATCCTAGCGAGTTACCAATGAATTCCCGATGAATTCCCGATGAATTCCTGATGAATTCCCGATGAATTGAATTCGCTGCTACACACACAAAGTCTGCCTGCGCGGACTCAAGACAGAGGCAAATTCAGCCAAAGTTGGTGTAATTTTTCACTTTGTTTTCCCACTTCAGGTTTGTCTGCTTGAATGACGTTTACCGATCAGATTCCTGACCAATTTCTGGCAAATCAAAGTTTAGTTCAACTCACGCGCACGTTAGCGATTCAAAAGTTTTGAGTTAACTCCACAAAATTCATAACTCGCAACTTATAACTCCGTGCGTGGTGAGCACTTCAAATCCAGAGGGTTTAATCTATGCAGCTTCAAGGAAAAACAGCTCTAGTTACAGGGGCTTCTCGTGGTATTGGGCGATCGATTGCCCTAGAATTAGCGAGACAAGGCATCAAACGTTTGTTGATTGTGGCACGCAACCGCCAGCAATTAATTGAATTGGCAGAGGAAATCGATGTTTTTGGCGTAGAAGTAGTGCCCTTAGCTTTAGATTTAACTCAGTCAGTAGCGGTGAATATTGCGATCGCCCAAGCTTGGCGAGATAACGGCCCAATTCACCTGCTAGTCAACTGTGCAGGCGTCGCACACCAAGCATCATTTTTGCGATCGCCACTACCATTAATTGAGGAAGAAATCGCCTTAAATTTACTCGGAACCTACACAATTACTAGGTTAGTTGCCAGACGAATGGCAGCGCAAAAAGATGGAACAATTGTCAATGTTTCCAGTTTAATGGGCAAAATTGCCGCTCCCACAATGGCGACTTATTCTGCTACTAAATTTGCCATTTTAGGCTTTACCCAAGCCCTACGCAGCGAGTTGGCAGCCTATAATGTGAAAGTTACAGCATTACTGCCATCTCTAACAGATACGGACATGGTGCGAGACTTGGAACAATTTCGCTGGGTGGTGCCAACAACTCCCGAAAAAGTTGCCCTCGCGCTAGTGGCGGGATTGCACAAAGATGCGCCGGAAATCTTAGTAGGATATCAAAGTCATTTAGCCGTTTGGTGTCACCGAATTGCGCCTTGGTTGCTGGATTGTGTGTTGCGGATGGCAACTCCTGAACTTAGGGAGAAGTCGCAGCGCGATCGCAAATTGCGAGATGCTTTAGCTAGCGGGCGATAAACTTTAGGGAATACCCAAAGCCCCGACTTCTTCAAGAA
>JANMLZ010000117.1:0-39402 GCA_031372825.1 Cyanobacteria bacterium OTE_58_metabat_593
GTCGGCGGTCTGACGGGGACTGGCAACGGTCTAGTTAAGAGCCTAAGAGACAGGAAGAAGAAAGCATGAAGGTGTGGAAGAGAGCCCACCGAAATGCAACCTTTGAGAATCCCCGTCGATTTATCGCGGGGAGTACGTCAACTACTTTCTGCGTCGGCGCTGCCAGTTAACACCCAACCGCTTCAGGTAGTCCCAGCCGCGTTGGGGCCAGACATGAGCGCTGCCAGTCTTTTCGGCAATCCAGCGAGCTACTTTCGGGCCCGTCCAGTCTCCGCCGTCGGGGGCAGAGCCTTGCAGGGCTTGTCGCAGTTCTTCTTGCTGTTCTGGATTCAGCAAGGATTTTGCGGGAGGGGGCTGGCGGTCTCCGCTGCGATTCCTCACAGAGTTAGGCCCTTCTCGGTTATAGCGCTGGACAATTTCTTTGGCGTAGTCGTAGTTGAGACCTACGACTTGGGCTGCTTGTTTGATAGTCCAATTTCGGGAAACTAAGACTAGCAAGTGCCAGCGGCGGGACTCTGTGGTGTTTTGTGCCTGCCGGTAGCGAAGTTTGAGTTCCTCTGCCGTCAGGTGAGATTCTAGGTGAGCTTTAGGTGGCATTCCTCCAACGGGGCATCGGGAACTTCTTACCATATTTCTCTCGCTTTGGGGAGAATCCCGGATCAAATTGTGTTCTTAGGGATCAAAGAGGGCGATCGAGCTTTTTTCAAGCTATTAATCTGAACCCAGTACATAAGTGTGGAGCAATTGAACTATTTGATCTCGATCTCTATTTTCAAACGATGCCTCAGTCAATCGATTTTAGATTTTAGATTTTAGATTTTAGAGGCGACCCCACGGATAAATTCGGGGGAAGAGAGGATTTTAGATTTTAGATTTTGGATTGATTCCAAGGATAAATCCGGGGGCTTGTACCACATTTGAAATTTTTGGTCAAAAATATTAATTGCTCAAAGCAGCAGTTGAAGGATTTAGTTGCTGTTCTTGAAATCAAAAATGACCGCTCGCCCCGCAAGCCTCTGCTTGTATAAGACGATCGAACTTTTGCCACAAAAATAGCGAACTTTGACTCCTAGGCTGTAAGCAGGCGCAGTTGCCAGCTATATTGACTAAGTGGCTAGTAGAAAAGATAAAGGTACGAGCATGGCATCCATCCGCGAGTTGCACCGACAACTGGTCAATAAAGAACGCTCGGCTGTGGAAATTACTCAAGAAGCATTAGACCGAATTACCCAGCTAGAGCCGAAGTTGAAAAGCTTTCTGTGCGTGACAGCAGACAACGCATTGGCGCAGGCCCACAAAGTGGATGCCCAAATCGCAGCAGGCGAGGAAATTGGGCTGTTGGCCGGCATCCCGATCGCCGTTAAAGACAATATGTGTACCGAGGGGATTCCCACAACCTGCGCCTCTCGGATTTTGGAGAATTTTGTGCCTCCCTACGATGCAACGGTTGTCTCCAAACTCCACGCAGCCGGTGCGGTGATTGTTGGTAAGGCGAATATGGACGAGTTTGCAATGGGCAGCTCGACAGAAACTTCTGCTTATCAAGTTACCGCGAATCCTTGGGATTTGGAGCGCGTCCCCGGAGGTTCTTCTGGCGGCTCTGCCGCAGCGGTAGCGTCGGGAGAATGCGTTGTGAGTTTGGGTTCGGATACTGGGGGCTCGATCCGCCAACCAGCTTCGTTTTGTGGCTTGGTGGGGCTGAAACCGACCTATGGGTTGGTTTCTCGCTACGGTTTGGTCGCCTATGCTTCTTCTCTCGATCAAATTGGGCCTTTTGGCCGGACTGTTGAGGATGCGGCGATTTTGTTGGGCGCAATCGCAGGTTACGACAAGAAAGATTCCACGAGTCTTAATGTCCCTATTCCTGATTATGCTCAAGCTTTGAAACCGAGTTTGCGACCGAAGGGTCAGATTAGAATTGGGGTAATTAAAGAAACTTTTGGTGTAGGGTTGGACTCGGCGGTAAAAGACGCGGTAACAAAGGCGATCGAACAATTTCAACAATTGGGCGCAGAAATTCAAGTCGTTTCTTGTCCCCGGTTCCGCTACGGTTTGCCTACTTACTACATTATTGCTCCTTCGGAAGCTTCGGCAAATTTTGCGCGATATGATGGAGTCAAGTACGGTTTCCGCTCGGAAGATCCCGAGAATCTTTTGGATATGTATGCCAAAACTCGCTCTCAAGGGTTCGGTGCGGAAGTTAAACGCCGGATTGCGATCGGCACTTACGTGTTGTCTGCTGGATATTACGACGCCTATTATCTGAAAGCTCAAAAAGTTCGGACTTTGATTAAAGAAGACTTTGAAAAAGCTTTTGCTCAAGTTGATGTTTTGATCACTCCGACTGCTCCGACTACAGCTTTTAAGATCGGCGAAAAACTTGACGATCCGTTAAGTATGTATTTGTCAGATTTGATGACTATTCCGGTGAATCTTGCTGGTTTGCCATCCTTGAGTTTGCCCTGCGGATTTGATGATAAAGGACTGCCGGTGGGCATACAACTGATTGGTAATCTGTTGCAGGAATCTCGGCTGTTTCAAGTGGCTCACGCCTACGAACAGTCTACGAATTGGCACTTGCGTCGTCCAGAATTGCCTTAATTTTTGAAATTCGGCGGAACGCTGCGGTGGAAGTTAGTAATCGATCGAAAGCTAGTTGTCTGAATAAATTATTTGCTATTAGCTTTTGACCGATCTCTAATTTCCCGCGTGTCCTATTTTCTATGAATAAGTTGCTGCTATTTCTTTTTTCTAAGTCGCTAATAACTTTTGGGATGGTTTTGGCGATCGGTTATTCTGCTGGTTGTCTATTTCTATTTGCAGCGCAAGGTAAGTTTATCTTTTTTCCCGCGCGGGCGATCGCAACTACCCCCAAAGATTTTCAGTTGAAATATCAAGATGTTTGGCTGCCAATTCCAGCTAAAACTGTTACAGCCGAAAGCATTCATGGGTGGTGGATTCCGGCCTCGGATACCCCCCCCAGTCCAGGGCGGGCACGGGGGCACCGCCCCTACAATCGAGGAGAAGCAAAAAATTCGGTTCCGGTTCCCCCCCTTAACAAGGGGGGGTTAGGGGGGGTCGTTTTGTACCTGCACGGAAATGGTTCAAATGTGGGAGCAAATGTCGAACACGCTAATCGATTTCATCGGTTAGGTTTGTCGGTATTTTTGATTGATTATCGCGGTTACGGAAACAGCCAGGGCGATTTTCCGAGCGAATCTCAGGTTTATGAGGATGCTCAACTTGCTTGGGATTATTTGGTGAAACAGCGCGGGATTCACCCGAGTCAAATTTATATCTACGGTCATTCTTTGGGAGGCGCAGTTGCGATCGATCTTGCAGTGCGTCACCCGGAGGCTGCGGGGTTAATTGTGGAGGGCTCTTTTACGTCGGTGCGCGCAATGGTGGATTTCCAAAAACCGCTGTTTTCGATGTTTCCGATCGATGTTTTGCTGACACAGCGCTTTGATTCTATCTCAAAGGTCGATCGCCTGCAAATGCCGGTGTTATTTATTCACGGGACTGCTGATAGTGTAGTTCCAACCCAAATGAGCAAAAAACTGTTTGATGCAGCACCTGAGCCCAAACAGTTGTACATAGTTCCTGATGGAGGTCACAATAATTCGGCACAAATCGGGGGTGCACAATATCTACTCAGAGTGAGGCAATTTTTAGATATGTCAAAGTAGATAAAAGCTCTTGGCGGTAACAGTTGATATCAGGTGTGGTCGCTCGACCATCATAAAACTGGTTTGTAGTGAGGACTTGGATTCCTCAGATTTTTGAAGGACTTGCATTCCTCACAACAAACCTTTGATTGCGAGTAATTTACCAGACATGACATCATATCAAATCCGGCTGCGCCGGCATGATAAGCTTTCGAGACGGCAGTGCCGTTTCCCTACAATTAATAGCGGTAGGGACACGGCACTGCCGTGTCCTGATTTCGGGTAATATTAATTTCGATTCAATCGGAAATGACATCACACATCGGGGGGGAGAAACCCAGTTTCTACGAGTTTTCGGTTGAGTCACGAGAAATCTGTGCAGAAACCGAAAAACATCGCTCTTGCTGCTGCTCAGTTGAACCTTAACACATTCAGCCACCAGTCATTGACGGCATAGCAGTAATTGCAGTAATTATTCGTGCCGATCGGTTGTTCTTTCTTAACTTCACAGCCTCGCCGAGATGTTTTTCGATTCGGCATCTTGGCGCCGCAGAGATTGGCATCTATAAGATTAGCTTTGTTCAATCTCGCATCGCTCAAATCTGCGGCTCTGAGGTCTGCACCGCTGAGATTTGCACCACTTAAATCGGCTTCTTTGAGGTCTGCACCGCTGAGATTTGCACCACTTAAATCGGCATTTCTTAGGTCGGTTCGACTGAGTTTAGCTGCGCTCAAATTACTACATTTTAAGTTAGCAGACTGGAGGGATGCGTCTCGCAAAAAACTCTCGCTGAGGTTGGCATTTTCTAAGTTTGCTCCCCTGATGTCTGCCCTGCTCATGTCGGCTTTGCTGAGGTCGGCGTCGGTCAACAAGGCGTTTCTCATATTGGCATTGTTTAAATTAGCTTCCATTAAGTCAGCCGCAGTCAAGTCGGCATCAACTAAGTCGGCTCTGCTGAGGGTGGCGCGACTCAAGGAAGCGCCAAACAAATCTGCACGGCTCAAGGAAGCGCCAAATAAGTCGCATCCTGGACATCCTCTTGTTGCTAGCAGTCGCTTGACTAGAGGCAGATTTTGAGCTTGTAAGGGAACTGCGGCGCAAAATGGGAGTAGCAGTATCGCTGCTGCTAGAATTGCTGGTTTGATTTTGGTCATAAGCTGTTGCGCCTTTAAATTGTGGATTTCAATTCCCTATTCGCCACTCGTCAAATCTTCTTCCTCTTTCCCCCTCGAACATAACAGACAATTTTTATGACGCTAAAGCTTAGTCTGGATAAGTCCTGATAATTGCCGAAAGTACCGAGTTGTCTGCTGGACTGGCGCGCGCGCTGCCAAAAACTGGTTTCCCTCGTTAATTTCTCGCTGTCAAACCCCATATTTTTAGCAGAAGCCCGGTTGTTTGCACAAGTCCTAGTTTAGTCGATCGACACGACTAGACGGTGCCTTTGTTCGTAGGCGTAAGCCGGGTCGTAGCCATCGCGATCGGTTTTGCGGATATTACTTACGTCTTTGGGGTGAGGGCGCGCACATCAAGGCTCCCTTGCAGCTTCCACCGAACGACCGGAAACTGCCGCCCAATGCCAGGGATTCAGGAGCTGGCGACGGCTACGGTAAGTAGCTGGCGACAGCGGAGCAGTATTTATACTTAATGTAGTTGGATTTTGCTGTGGGGCGATCGTGCTCTGTAGGGGCGATCGGTAAATAAGCCAATTGGCTTAGATTCTTAAGACATATTGCTGATGCGTTGTCTTCTATAGAAAAGATAGGATTCTTGTGTAATCGCC
This sequence comes from Cyanobacteria bacterium OTE_58_metabat_593, assembly GCA_031372825.1. Lineage (GTDB taxonomy): Bacteria > Cyanobacteriota > Cyanobacteriia > Cyanobacteriales > Microcoleaceae > Microcoleus. The sequence continues at coordinate 5,453 of JANMLZ010000117.1, forward strand.
GAAATAATACTGAGCAACTAAGTATAAAAAGCTACCATGTATCTCGGCGGGCGTGATAATTGGGTACAACTAATACTCTCAGACGAGGAAAATAAATGTTGAACAGCATAGACGAACTGGCAGAAGGCGGCAGAGGGATCAAACTTATGTGGCAGATTGCAGACGAGCTAAGTTACACCCGGACTTTTGACGGTCGAAATTGTTTATCGCTGAGCAAAAGTTACGAACTACAAGGTCGCAATCGATCGCAAAATACCAAAAAGACTAGCGTTTTAGATGGGTTAATGAATATATTAAACTCCTGGGATTGGCAAGATCCAACAGAGCAGGAAAAAGAGTTGAATGAAAGTTCTGTTCAACAGATTAGCTTGCAAGTCAACACAGATATTAACGCTTTAACTATAGTTTTGGACTGGTTTGAGCAGTTGAAAGATTTATCGATCCCAATTGAGGTTTGGTGCCTGTTTCAGTTAGCTTTGGCTGAAGGTTTCACTAATGCAGTTCGCCACGCTCACAATAATCTGCCAGTAGAAACTCCTCTTCAACTGGAAATTACGGTGTTTGACGGACGCTTGGAACTCAAAGTTTGGGATTGCGGCCCGCGTTTTGATTTTGATGCTAAGCTCAAGGAAATTATCGCAGCAGATAGAAAATGCTTGGATTTAGAGGTTTTGAACGATGCTTGTTTGAAGCATAGCAGACAGACAACTTTGGAATGGTCTCATTTTCTAATTGCTGGTTAGCTTTGGAGCGAGGGACAATTAACAGACTGGAACAGTTGAAAATGTGTTATTCTAAAAACGGTGTTAGGGGACGAGTTACGGGTTTTGTCTGCGGGTGCGTGAGGGGTTGTGAATACTGGCAACCTACTAGGGTTTTGGTTGAGAGCTATGGGCTTGGGTGAGTCTCTAGCAGTTCGATAGAAACGGGTTAATCTGTCAAATTCAACATTAAAAACTGAAAATTAAAAGTTAAAAATTATTTACACTAATTTTTGATTTTTTAATTTATTATAGTATCTGGTCGCTCACCAATTACTAATGTTTTCCAAAGAAACTTTATTTGTTCTGTCTCTATTTCCCTACTTGGGATTTCTCTGGTTTTTGACTCGATCTGGAAAAACACCCCGTTTGGCTCTGATGGGATTTTACGGCACTCTCGTTTTTGTGGCTGTGACTATTCCCGCCGCAATTTACGCAAAAGTTGCCTACAACGAATCTTTAGCAAATGTCGATTGGCTGCACGGTTCTGCGGAAGTATTCTTAACAGTTGCCAATATTTTAGTAGTTTTAGGCTTTAGGGAAGCGGTGATTAAAGCCAAAGAATCTTCACAAGAATAGAGCGATATATAGCAGTTGACAGTTGACCTGTGACCTGTGACAGTTGGTTCTTAACAGTCTGACTGTTTATGATGGCGGGTTTGAGGATATATTCATGAGTTCCTGAATGTCAATACCGATGTGGCGGTTGCTATAGCAATCCTTGTAGGAGTTGTAAATCTTTTTACCCCACCCCAGCCCTCCCCGAACTCGCGGGGAGGGAGTAAGAAATTCACAAATGATTTAGGACTGCTATATGAAGGCAGAATACAGAATTGTTTTCAATTATCTAATACCAATTCTGAAAAGTCTTGCGACCTATAGATTGTACGCGAGCATCTGTAGGGACGCAAGAGTGCCCATTGGTATCAAGTTAAGCCTAAAACCCTTGATGAATCTCGCTTTGACACAAGTTTCGATCGGCTTTGCATTTCTTTTATTCAGGGCAGGGCTGTTTGATGATTACATAAACAGGATGATCGTTGAGATAAGGGTAGAGCGTTGGTGGATCGATCGCCCCTCAGCGCACAAACGCCACCAACCCATGAATCGAAAAATCAGCCTAAAACAGTTTTACGAGCCCAAAAGCCTGCGGATTTCCAGCTTGTAAGCCGCATTATTCAAACCTTCACCGCTAGCGAGATCCGGGTCTATTGCCTGCCTCATAGCAGCAATGCGATCGCTAGTAGCCGGGTGAGTGCTCAAAATGCTCGGAGGAGAAGGCTTGTTGAGTAACTTTTTCATAAAATCAACCATCCCAGATTGAGCGTAGCCCGATCGCCCCATAGTTTGTAATCCCAACTGATCCGCCTCATATTCAGCTTGACGGCTGTGAGGGCGGCGCAAAGCCAATTCTACCCCAATCTGAACCGCCCGAGATCGATCGAGCCCCGTGGCCGAAGCTACACCAGAGGCGATCGCCATTTGACGCATTTGTTGAATTGCGTGGCGAGCAGTAATATGCCCGATTTCGTGGGCGATCACACTGGCCAATTCAGCTTCATTATCCGCCGCCGCCATCAAACCTTTATTCACATAAACAAAACCGCCCATTGTCGCAAAAGCATTAATATTGTCGTCGTCAATCACTTGGAAAGTATAGGGAATATTCGGGCGAGTGCTTTGGCCGGCGAGCCGCTGACCGATGCGGTTGATATATAGTGTAGTGGCGCGATCCTGGTCAATCTTAAACTCGCTGTTCGCCAACTGCTGATTAATTTGTCGGCCAACAGTCACCTCTTGGCGATCGGACATATTCGACAATTGAATAACTTGAATGCCCCGAAAAATCAGTTCTGGCAAAGAAAAGGCGATCGTCGGTTCCGGGGAAACCACCGAGATACCCGCAGCCACAATCAGCGACAGAAACAGATAAATCCCCCGGCCGCAAGTACGTCGGCCTGTCAACCACAAACTTTTTAACATGATTGATACGTGAGAAAAGATCGATGAATTTTTAGGAAAAACGGGAAAAGTCACTGAATAGGCAGACGAAATTTGACGCTGCTTAGTTGCTATTTTAACTTGTTGCTAATTTTGGCGCTGAATTTAGGTATGATTCACTCGAGAGAGGCAATCCCTGAAACTAGCTAGCGAGTTTCAGCCGTGCAAATCATAATCCAAATCAGCAACGCCAAAATTTTTAACCGCGCCGCGAACTCCCGGGCGATGGGTCAAACCAACCAACCGCCATCAACTACCTTCTGCCGATCGTGCCCAAGTCCTGCGGATTTTGGGAACCCTATGTGGTAATATCTTTTGGCTTGTACAGATACTCCTGTCGCTGTCAGTCAATTAAGCGATTTATGAAAATTTTGGATTCTCAAGGCCGACTGTTCGGCAAACTCAGCATCCTAGACGTAGGTGCCGCTCTAATCGTACTGTTAGTTGCAGTCGGAATCTTCTTCTTCCCCGGCACTTCTGGCGGTTCCGTCGCCCAAGTAGGCAGCAGTGTCAAACCTGTAGAGATCGATGCAATTGCGATCGGTCTCAAAGGGACAAACGTTCAAGACTTGTTCAAACCCGGTGATAAAATCAATGTGGTGATCCGCAATCAACCCTCCGGTCAGATTACGATCAAATCTGTCAAAACTATCACCAGAACCCTAGCAGTTCCTCAGCCCAACGGCACTCTGAAAGCTCTCCCCGATCCCAGAGAAGAAGAATCCTTCAGCAGAAATATGATGTTTACCTTAGAGGGAAAAGGTCAACTTACTGAAAACGGCCCGGTGTTAGGGAATACAAAAGTCAAAATTGGCACTACGCTAGAACTTGAAGGCAAAAAGTACATTTTCAACGCCAGCGTCATGGACGTGCGAGTGAAAGAATAGTCATTGGTCATTGGTCATATCAAATCCGTTAGCATCGGAATGATATAAACAGAGGACACGGCAGTGCCGTGTCCCTACAATTAATGGGGTAGGGACACGGCACTGCCGTGTCCTCGGTATCATTCCAATGCAACCGGAAACGATATCATTGGTCATTGGGCATTGGTAATTGTTATTTCTAACAACTGCCAACTGCCAACTGCTAATTGACTTCTTCAACCTTCCGAAAGCAACTTTAAATATTGTCGAATTAAGCCAATAGTGACAGCCGGAATTTCTAACTGCGGAGTCAAACCTACGTTTTCCAGAGATTGAAAAACTTTGATTGCTTCGGGGTTGAGATTAGCCAACCGCTGTCCGATATCGGGGCTGGTAAACTGCGATTTTTCTCCCCAAATAATCGCAGTCGGCGTTGTTAGCCCAGTGATGTATAGCGACAAATCAAAGCACAAATCTCCCCGCACAAAAGACAGGGCGGCATATTCTGCATTTGGTTCTAAGGCAGATGCGAGATAAGCGTCTACAATTTCTTGGTAGACGCGACGGGAATCCGCAAATTGGCGCTGTTCTAAGAAGCTGCGGATGCCACCGTCTGTGGCGATTCCGGTACTGTAGAGCAAGCGGTCTAAAATCGGGGTGTTGACTAGCTGAGCGAAGAAACTGTTGCGGTAATTTTGTCCGAAGTCGGACAAACCACTTGGTGTGGTCAAAATTAGAGATTTGAAGAGATCGGGGCGGGCGATCGCAGCTCGAATCGCGATCGCCCCCGTCAGCGAAGAAGCGATCGCATCTGTCGGACTGTCGCAAGTTTTTTCGATAAATTCAATCAACGTTGTGATATAATCATCAACCTGATAATTTTTGGGCGGATGTTCCGATCGTCCCCAACCAATTAAATCAGGTGCTAAAATTCGATATTCTGCCGCAAAAGCCGGATAAACTTTCGACCATTCGTAGGCACTCGACCCGCCCCCAAAACCGTGAAAAAATGCCAAACTCGGTTTATTTTCCGAAGTTGAGGTCGGCAATTCGAGCCAAGGCGTTTTTTCAGCAGTGTAGTATACCATTCTGCCGAGAGAAGTAACTATCGATCGTTGACCGAAGCCGAGGGGCACAAGCATAAATAAACCTCAATCGCTATTAGATTTTAGATTTTCGTCCGCCGAGATTGCCTTTGTTTAAAAAAGTTGCAAAGCTGGCGCTGTTTTTGTAAAGATTGAGTATTGATTTAAATCTATTTTAGTACAGGTGCAGCCTGAAACTACAGACACGAAGTAAGTTTTGCGATTTTGGCAGTTCGGCTGTGTAGTTATTCTCACCGTTGCAAACTACCGCCGATCGGAGATAATAACAAAATGATGGGTAAGACCCCTCAATGTAAGAGAGTCTGTTCGCCGACCCGGAAAGCAGGCGATCGGAAAGCAGGATTATTATACCTAGCTTTCATGCGGGCGGCCGGTTTGCAGCGGTGAGTTAATCACAAATAATTAATTACCATATTTTGCGGAGCAGTCGCTTGTGAGGTCGAAATTCTTTGTTGAAGGGCGGGCGCTTGGTTTTCGGTTCCTAATTGGAGGTTTGGCAATTTCCCAAGCCTCGCCGTTATAAATTCCAAAACACAAGAAGTAACTAATCTCAGGGAGAACTACTAAAAATGCAACTGCTCAGGAAACGGGATCGCGAGGGTTTTATGGTTGACGCAAAAAGTCTTCAATCGGACGGGTTTGCAGAATTTGATACTGTCTGTCGAAGCATGGATTTAAACGGCAAAAAGTCTTTAGTCGCCACTCCAGAACGCTCGGGCTCCGGGTTGGAGGTGCGAGTGCGCGCCACCGTACCAGCGATCGTCCGCCTAGCTTTAGAAGACTTGAAATGCTTTGAAGTAGTAGAACACCAGTTTGCACATTGGGGAGTAACTTTTACCAATGCCGTCGCCATCCAACCTTCAAACCCAGCATTTTTAACTGGTTCTGGGGCAACAGTGTTAATGGGAGCTCCAAAAAGCGGACTGATAGAAGTAACTTTCAAGCATCCAGTTCGCAGCGTGTCAGGACTTGTCACCAGTTCGCGACGAACTGTTTTATCTGCTTGCGACATTGACGGGAACCCAATTGTTCAGGATGAAATGCCCGCACCGAATCTGGGAGGGTCTAATTCTCCGATCGCCCCTAGGGCTCCGCTGCGCGTCAAAGCTCCGAATATTCATCGAATTACTTTTTACGCTTTTGACGGTCAGCTAGTAGTCGATGACTTTATTTTTGGATTCTAAAGCCATGCCATAAGTAGCATCCCAAGTCTGCAAACCTTCGAGAAGGGCATTGCGAACTAAAGCTTCGGGTTCCCGACTCAGCATCAGGCGAAAGCACTCGGCAGCAAGGTTTCGTGCGATCCTCTGCGTTGGCGCAGCCCCCGTAGGGGCGGGCTTTCCGTTTGATCGCTTTGCTAACGCTAACGAACTTTTGACGGAACTCGGATGGTCAAACCCACCGTTCTTCACCAAATCGGTCATTTGTCGCACTGCAATCAAACGCTTCACGGGGTCAGCATCAGTCAAATCTGCCAGGATGCGATCGAGCGTCGCTTCATCTTTTGAGGCGCTGCGACTCAATGCTTGTCGCAGCAATAGAAGAGCAATGGCGATCGTGCCAAAGTTCTGCAAAATTAGGCTCAAAGCCATCCAGTGGCTCTCAGAGTCTGCCCAAATCGCTAAACTCATGTAAGCGCCCAAGGTAGCAACCCCCCCGGTTCCCACCGCTAAAACGAAGGGGCGGTTCGGACTCTCCCAAAATTGCTCGACTTGCGATCGCAGCAATTGCCAGTCCCGCGACTGCCCTCGGTAAACTAGCATCATCGCTGCTATCCCCAGCCCTGTCGAAAACAGTAACTGACTGTTCCACCACCCCCAAACTGCTACTAGACTCAGAATTGCCAGCCCACCTTTCGATCGAGTCAAATCTAGCAGCCACTTCAGCAAGGCGGTGGAAACCACAGGCGATCGGGCCCGCTCCGTCTTGCCATCTACCCTCCGGCGCATTTTTTTGGCAGTCCCAAGGCTGACCGGCGGGCGATCGTGACTAAGTTCTCTGTCTTCTCGGGCATTGGTCATTTCTAAGGACAATTCGCGTTCGGGGAGCGATTCGAGTTGCCAAGTGCGATCCTCTTCGAGGGCTTCGCTAACGGACACTTTCACTGGCGATCGATTCAGCTTGGTTGTAGTTTTTTTAAATTGATTCATACTAACCTTTTTGACAAATAACTTAAATTTGTTATGCAGGCGTTTTTAGCACTGATTTAGATTCTCGATCAACAATAGTCTTAGACTCTTTGACATCCTCGCCGGCGTGAACGCACGGGGATTCCCAAACCTCACGATTTAGGTTTCTGCTTCCGTCCTTTACGGGGTTTCGCACCAGCCTTAACAGATTTACTCTGTTCGGGTCTTACGGTCGCTCTCGCGCACTGATACGGCAAGCCCTGCCGCCAAAATGTTATGAGCCGCATTGATATCTCGGTCATGGTGCGTCCCGCAATTAGGACAATTCCATTCCCGGATATTCAACGGCAATTTTTCAACAATGTGACCGCAATTACCACATCGTTTAGAACTGGGAAACCATCGGTCAATCTTGATTAAAGTACGACCGTACCAGTCACATTTATATTCAAGTTGTCTGACCAATTCACCCCAACTTGCATCACTGATAGCTAGGGCGAGTTTCCGATTTTTAATCATGTTCTTGACAGCTAAGTTCTCGATGGCGATGGCGCAAGTTTTCGCGCACCAATCGAGTAGTTAGCTTGTGAAGGTTGTCTTTTCTTGCATCAGCAATTTTTTGATGCACTCTCGCTACTTTAAGTCGTGCTTTGTAGCGGTTGTTTGACCCTTTTTGCTTCCGACTTAAAGCTTTCTGCGCTCTTCTAAGTTTGCGATACTTTGTCTTGAATCCTTTGGGGTTGACAATCTTTTCGCCTGTATTAAGAGTCAGTAAACTTGCTATTCCCAAGTCAATGCCGACTTGCTTGACGCGCGGGGGCAACTTCTTAATTTCAACATCTACCAACAGAGAGACTGACCATCTACCAGATGGTGCAAGCTTAACGCTTAAGGTTGATGGTGTCGCACCGCTCGGCAGTGTTCGACTCCAGCGAATAGGCAATGCTTGAGCGCACTTTGCTAGGTAGACTTGTCCGTCTCTGAACTTAAATGCCGACTTGGTAAACTCTGCACTACCACCGTTGCGCTTTTTCTTGAAATTCGGATACTTTGCCCGCCCATCAAAAAAATTGGTGTAAGCAGTTTGTAAGTGACGCAAACACTGCTGTAACGGTACGCAGCTAACTTCAGAAAGAAAATCTAGTTCTTCCGTTTTCTGACCTTCGGTTAGCATACTAGAAGTTTCAGTATACCCTACCCGTTTTTGGTCTTTGTACCAAGCTTCAGTCCTCGCTGCCAAAGCGCGGTTATAGACCAAACGAGTACAGCCAAGTGTGCGTCGCAACAAACTTTCCTGTTCCGGCGTTGGGTAGAATCGATAGCTGAAGGCTTTTAGTGTCATGCTCACAGTCTAACATCTCAATCGTGAGATGTGTTAAACAGTTGACAGTTGACAGTTGACAGTTGACAGCGAAGTGATAAGAACGGAGATTTAAACTCCGTTCTTATCACAATCTGCCGACCTGAGTAAGGGCTTCAAACCCCTGCCCCGTCGGTGAACTCAATATAAAATATTTGTAAAGCCGTCCTAAAAGGAGGGGGTTTCAAACCCATTTTTCTGATGATACCGGAAATTTCAACCCGTGGTGAAGAAGCGGCTGTGGCGAAGAATTCCGATAAATTCTTACCAAAAATAGAGCAATTAGAGATTGTTGAGAAAAGCACTATAGAATCAGTTTTGAGGCCCAAGGGCGATCGTCCTTCTGCCCAAGGGGTAAAACCCGAAAAAATTAAAATTTCTGAAATTAGGGGGATTTTAAGTGCGCCAACAAGTCCGCCGAGAAATGCGGTGGAAAATTTAGCAGGAGTGCCCGCAGGCCCGGAATCTCGCTGCTACCCCCGGTGTCAGATGAGGCTGGGTTCACAGCGTTTCGGCTGCTAGCTGTGAACCCAGTCGGCCCGCCGGCGCTTGAATCGAGACACAATTGTTTGATAATCAATAGCACGATCGTTCGTAAACTGCTAAGATTCTTGAATTAATGGGAGCAGATCGAGTCCGGTAAATTAGCCGTAATTTTGGTAGGGGCTGTTTGGCGCCCGATCGGCAACATCAGCCACATATCGGCGTAAACCCACCCCCGGAGCCTGGATATTATGGTCTGATCGACCGGACTAGATAGCAGGAAGGCCATCATTCGGGTTCAAACCAAAACAGCGCTTTCCAAGCGCCAAAAACCGATCGCGTCAGCCTGTTCGGCAAGTGCGGAGGCTGGAACAACATCGGCTTTTTACCAGACTCAGGCAGAAATGCTGCCCCAAAGTGTCTCTGCAAAGGTTAGGCTAGTGAAGAGAGTCCAAGAATATTTACGATCGAGACGTACAACGTCTACCTTGTAATTTTTTGCTCAGTTGTCAAGCCCAACAGTTTTGCATTCTGCCGATGAGCGAGACTCTTGGCACTTTCAACAAGTGGGGAACTCGACCGTCAAAAAGCTTGGGTTTGAGGGTAAAGCCCTTACCAATATGTAAACACCTTACCGATGGCTCGCCGGAACAATCTTGCAGGAAAACCCATGTCTAGTATGCAAAACCAATTCACCGTTCACTTCTGGGGCGTTAGAGGTAGCATAGCGTCTCCAGGGGCTGAAACAGTACGTTACGGGGGCAACACGCCCTGTATAGAAATGCGAGTGGGTGAGAGCCGCCTAATTTTCGATGGCGGTACTGGATTGCGGGTTTTGGGACAAACTCTCCTGTCGCAGATGCCCGTAGAAGCTCATATGTTTTTTACTCACTCTCACTGGGATCACATTCAAGGATTTCCATTTTTTATCCCAGCTTTTGTTAAGGGCAATTGTTTTCACATCTACGGCGCAGTTGCTCCTCCTCCTAATAAGGCTACTATCCAGCAGCGGCTCAACGACCAGATGCTCCACCCCAATTTTCCGGTACCCCTGCAAATTATGGGGGCAGACCTGAAATTTAACGACATAGAAGTGGGTGAACCGCTTGAAATCGGAGATATTAAGGTGGAAACTGCTTTGTTGAACCACCCCGGGGAAGCTGTAGGCTACCGCGTGAACTGGCGGGGGTATTCGGCTGCTTACGTGACTGATACCGAACATTATCCCGATCGTTTGGACGAAAATGTGCTGTATTTGGCTCGGGATGCTGAGGTGCTGATCTACGACGCTACTTATACCGATGAAGAGTATTATGCCGAGAAGACCAGCAAGGTCGGCTGGGGACATTCGACTTGGCAGGAAGCGGTGAAGGTGGCAAAGGCGGCTAATGTCAAAAAGTTGGTGATTTTTCACCACGACCCGGTGCACAATGACGAGTTTTTAGACAGGGTGGGAGAGCAAGTGGCTCAAAGGTTCCCCAACAGTTTGATGGCGCGGGAAGGTTTGTCGTTACAGTTGCTACCTCCTCATAAGAACGATGTGTCTGAAGCGTCGGTGCAAACCCCTAAAGTGTCTGTGTGATGGATTTGAGTTTGCAGATTCAGAAATCTTGAGGTCGGAAATCTAAAATTTAAGTTAGGCATGACCTCACTCAAAGACAGACACGAGCCCCCGGCTTAAGTCGCGGAACACAAAAAAGTTTAGACCAAAGTTCCAGCTCCCAGATGGCATCTGTGGAGTCAATTGTTGAATCTTTAATCTCTAATCTAAAATCTACGGGCGATCGTAATCTGGCTTTCGTATGTCAAAATCTTAGACGTGTGGGTAACTTCTTCTTGTACCGCTGTTCTGACTCCAACTTCTGTTGCCTTGGGAAACTTTGATGGTTTGCACCTAGGGCATCGACAAGTCGTGCAGCCAATTTTAAATCGATCGCTGGGGCAAACTTCTGCTACGGTTTCGGAGACGGGGCAAAGCCTGCGCTCAAATGGCAAAGATGAAAATTCCGAAAGCGAACATCCGGCGACCTGCGACAACGACTCGGCGGGCAATAGCTTTTATGGTCGTGATTCTGATGCGGGCGATCGACCTTACAGCACTGTGGTGACATTCGATCCGCACCCGCAAGAGTTTTTTACAGGTCAACCCAAAAAACTGCTGACGCCTCTGGCAGAAAAGGTAGAATTGCTCGAAGCAATGGGCGTCGAGCAACTTGTGCTGCTGCCGTTCGATCGAGAATTGGCGGCCTTGACTGCTTCTGAGTTTGTCGAGGAAATTCTGGTGCGGCAATTGCAAGCGAGTCGAATTAGTGTGGGGGTTGATTTTCGGTTTGGACGGGGACGCGCTGGGACGGCTGTGGATTTGCAGTCGATCGCCTCTAGCTACGGTATTGATGTTACTCTTGCACCCCTGCACAATTGCGGTGAGGGCGATCGGATCAGCAGTTCTGCAATCCGCGAAGCTCTAGCATCCGGCGACCTCCCAAAAGCGCATCAGTTGCTGGGACGACCTTACAGTTTAGTGGGGACTGTGGTTGGAGGACAGCGGCTGGGTAGGACGATCGGATTTCCCACCGCTAATATCGAATTACCACCCGAAAAGTTTTTGCCACGTTTTGGCGTGTACGCAGTGCAAGTATTAGTCAAAAATCAAGCCGTAGAAATCGAAGATCCAAGTTTTTCCTATGACTGGAAACATCCTCAATCTCTGATCTCAGGCGTTGCATCAGATTTATCTATTCTAAATGGAGTGATGAATGTTGGCTGTCGCCCGACGGTAGACGGCCAGCAACCCACGATCGAAATTCATTTGTTAGATTGGTCTGGGGATTTGTACGGTCAAACCTTGAGTGCTAATTTGGTAGAGTATTTGCGACCCGAACAAAAGTTCGCCGATCTGGATGCTCTCAAAACTCAAATTCAGGCAGACTGTGATGTTGCTAGAAAGCTGTTAACTAAGCCAACCTAAAAACACAAAATACCCAGATTCCTGACTTTGTCAAAAAGTCCGGGAGCTAAAGTTTGATCGCATTTTACAATTAAAAATCAGGGATATGAGAGAACATATTGAACGGCTCAAGCAAAATCTAGGCAAGACCATTGTCGGCAAAGCGGATGCGATTCGCTTGGTAATCGTAGCGGTGCTTTCGGGCGGGCACGCGCTATTGGAGGATGTTCCTGGTGTCGGTAAAACACTGTTGGCGAAGTCTTTAGCGCGATCGATCGATGGTAAGTTTCAGCGAATTCAGTGTACTCCAGATTTGTTACCGACAGATATCACCGGTACCAATATTTGGAATCCTAGCAGCGGTAAATTTGAGTTTTTGCCCGGCCCAGTGTTTGCGAATGTGTTGCTGGCGGATGAAATCAATCGGGCGACGCCCCGCACTCAGTCGGCTTTGCTGGAAGTGATGGAAGAAAAGCAGGTGACGGTGGATGGGGTTTCTCGGAATGTTCCAGCCCCGTTTTTTGTAATTGCTACTCAGAACCCGATCGAATATCAAGGTACTTTTCCGCTACCAGAAGCGCAGATGGATCGGTTTACTTTGTCTTTAACTTTGGGCTATCCTGCTGCACTGGAAGAGTTGCAAATGTTGGAACGGCTTTCTGATACTTTTACAATTGAAGATTTGCAGCCTTGTATTTCTTTGTCAGAAGTGCAGGAATTACGCCGTTTGTGCGCTGCTGTGAAGGTGGAAGGATCTTTGAAACAGTATATTGTGGATTTGGTGCGATCGACCAGGGAGGATGAAGAAATTACTCTGGGCGTGAGTCCCCGGGGTGCAGTGGCTTTGTACCGGGCTTCCCAGGCGTTGGCATTTATGGATGGCCGGGATTATGCAACTCCTGATGATCTGAAATATTTGGCACCCCATGTACTTTCTCACCGTTTGATTCCGGCGGGGGGAAGGAGGGCGAAGACGATTGTCGATCGATTATTGCGATCGGTTCCTATCCCTTAAAAACTCAGAAATCAGGACACGGCAGTGCCGTTTCCCTACAATTAATTACTCGTTCCCAGGCTCTGCCTGGTAACGCAGATCCGGAGGCTCTGCCTCCTATTTCCGTCTCTAAGAGCGAGGCAGAGCCTCTGGACATCGGTTCCCAGGCAGAGCCTGGGAACCAGTTGACAGTCTAACAGTCTAACTATCAACTGCTATAGCACTCTCAAACAGCGCGACTAATTTTTTAGCTTCTAGCGCGACATTATGTTGTTGAGCAACTCTTTGGGCTCCAGCTTTCCCCATCTCTTCCAACTTTTCTAAAGGTGCTTCCAATGCCACACGCATAGCTACAGCTAATAATTCTGTGGAACCGGCAGGAACCAACCAACCGCAAACACCAGGTTCTACCAACTCCGGGATACCAGCAACATAGGTGCTAATTACGGGCCGGTTGAGAGCAAGAGATTCCATAATTACTACTGGTAAACCTTCAGCAAAACTCGGCAATACCATCGCCCGTGAAGCTAAAAGTTGTTCCCGAACTTGATCGCTGCTGGCCCAGCCGGTAATTTCAATATGTTTTTGCAGTCCGTACTGTGCAATCTGCTTTTCAATATCCGATCGCAGCGGCCCATCTCCGACAAATACTAACTTAAAATCCAAGCCTGCAACTGCGAGCAAATTAGCCGCTTCTAGCAATAGCAAATGACCTTTTTGTTCGTTGAGCCTGCCAATGCAAACTAAGCGGGGTGCTGCGGGAATGGGGACGTGCGGGTGAGCTAAAAATGCCGCATCAACACCGCAGTGTATGACGTGAATTTTTGACCACAAAGTGCGATCGCACCACCGAAAAAGCTGACTTTTGCCAAAGGAACTGACTGCTGCTACAAAGGTCGATCGTTTAATTTTTTCTTCTAAAGAAAGAAGTGTCGCTTTATCAAATTCTTCAGGGCCGTGAACCGTGAAACTGTAAGTAGGGCCACCAAGCACGCGACACAACATTGCTACAGTTGTTGAATTTGTGCCGAAGTGAGCGTGAACGTGTGTTGTACCCGATTCTGCAAACCAATTTAAAAGAACGCAAGCTTCTGCTAAATAAGCTAAATGAAGGATAATTCCCCGTTCCGAGCGCCAGCCTACTTTAAATGTTAACCGCAAAGCTTCGAGGAATCTGGCCGGTTTGGTGAGAGCAACACGCAGCAAAGCTAATACTAAACCTTTGACTCCAATCCCTAGGATTACTTTCGTCAATTCTTGCTCTAGTTTGTCTGCTTCGTCAACGAGTTCCGATTCGCACGAGCGAATCGAAAAACGCGCGACTTTCAGGCCACAACTTTCGACGGCGGCCACTTCTCTGCGGACAAAGCTGTGGCTGACTTTGGGATATTGGTTAACTAAATAAGCAATGTTCATGAACGGTGAGAAAAGGCTTTGAAATTTATTGAGTTCATCTTAGCATCGGGATATGACGATTATGCAGTAGTGTAGGGTCGCTAATTATTTACTACAAAAAGCTAACAGGTTATTAAACTTAAAGTCCCCTTGCGGGGAAGTGGTGAAAACTGAAACAACTGTTCAATCACCATACTAGAGGCGTGTTTCCATCCCCTTGCGGGGTAAGTTGAAAGACTTGTTGAAGTCTTTGGAAGATTTTCACTCTCTAGTCTTCTAAAGAATAGCTGTTATTTTGATAAAAGTCAAGCCCTTCTCAGCAAAAAAGAGTCGGATGATTATAATCTTCCTAACTCTTTTTTGTTCTAGATACTATTGAGTATTACTTACTCGAACTGAGCAAGAACGATTTCCTTGTCAGGGAAATTAGCGACTAATTTTAGACTCCCACCAAGAGCTTGGATGTATGGATAGAGGGTAGATAATTTAATATCCTCTCTCGCTATCCAAATCAGAAAAGGCTGAATCAAAATTGCTGAGTTCTTTTTCCAGATCCTCATCTGTATAACCCAACGACTTTAGCTGTTCCAAAAAGGTAAGATGAAGTAAGGCTAGTTGAACTCGCATTTCAATTTTTGCCCTTCGCTCTGGCGTCATCCGCTCTCGTAATACACTAAAAGGCTTTGTTCTGATATCAACCATTAGACAGCTATTACTTGTAGATACTGTTGTTTCAGTTTACACATTTAATCTTTTTGATGATGCCGTCTTCTCCAATGTCTACAATCTCAACCTTAACTGTTTGTCCTTCAGAAAGATATCTAGCTTTTTTGGGTTCATTCTTTGTCAAAATGACACCTCCCAAAATTTCATAAGTCACTTTATTGCCTTTAATGTTTGTTACCTTAGCATCCAGGATTTCACCAACTGCAAAATCAGAACTATCGCTCTCCAGCTCCTCAAACAGTTCATCAATGGTTTGAGGTTTAACAGTGCGAGCTTTAGCTTGCTCTAAGGCAGCATATAGACGAGCTGCATTAGCAGGTGAACTAAGTAAGTAGATAGTTTCTTCCATGCTGCTTAACTCATCAGCAGCAATTAGCGCAACGTTCTTACCATCTTCTCTTTCGAGAATAACCACATTCTGGCTCTCAACAACTTGGTTGCAGAGTTGATCTAGATTGGATTGAGCCTGTTTGTAAGTTTTGTAGGTTAACATTTCCTAAGTTTCCTAATAATTCCATGACCTCCATTAAAGCGAGTGAAGTCAAAATACTATGTAGGCTTTACGGCCTACTAGAGGTGTCTCCTGGAGCGTGATTGCTACTGACTCCAGGAGAGTAGAATCTACAACAAGCTTTTTTGTTGCATCACAGGGTCAGCTTTTACTTATTTTTGTAATGAAATCGAGCTTGCAGAAAATCAATTTGGTCAGCGCTCACTAAATACACGATACGGTGGTCTTTATCTATACGACGAGACCATACATCAGAACCCATGTACTTAAGAGGCTCCGGCTTTCCAATCCCTTTAAATGGATCGTCCTTAATTGCTTCAATTAGCGTGCGGATACGCTCTAACTTTTTGGGATCGTTCTTCTTCCAATACTTAAGGTCTTTTTTGAACTGATCAGTAAAAACCGACTCGCGTAGATTCTGCTCCGGCTCGTCACCAGGGTATTTTGTCATTACTTCCTCGCTTGTACTTAAAAACGGTCTAGCTGATGCTTGAAGAATTGATTCAGTTGCTCTAGCTGAGGCTTGAAGAGTTGGTTCAGTTAAATCTGGATCTTTGAGCCTATACATAGGTCGATCGCTCCCAAAAAGTATCAAAGTTTACAAACAAGGTTTAGAGTTTAAGCTCTGAGCCTTACCATTCATATTACACTATATATTACAGTCAGAACACGCTCATTATCGGCAAATAATTTTCATTCCGAGCATTTCACCTTTCTAAGACTCCCATCTTCCTTAATATCTAAAATCTCAACCTTAACCACTTGACCTTCAGAAAGAGATTGTGCTTTTTTCGGTTCTTTTTCAGTTAGCCTGATAGTTCCCAGAATTTCATAAGTCACCTTGTTCCCTTTTATAGTAGTAACTTTTGCTTCGATAATTTGACCAACTACAAACTCATGACTACCCATCGCCCTAGCAATTTCAACTTGTCTCGCTGACTCTACAACTGGGGCCACAACTTCTCCAATCGGCCCTGCTTCTTTGTAATAACGCATCAAACGAGATGCCCAACCTAAAATTTGCAGTAAAGTGCTAGAATTTCCTTGAAATCCTTTGAGACAATCGCTACAAGCTTTGTCGATGCTGCGGTAATAATCTGTGGTTTTGCCACTGTGTCCGATTTGTCTGCCATTACCGACAAGGGTTTTAAGATACTTAAAAAACCTGGAATTGGCATCGGATTGATTTAGATTAACTACATTGCGAAGATAGGCGATCGCCTTTCCGAACTCATTCACATCTGTCTGATCTTTGACGAGAGTTTGTGCGATCGCATGGGCAATTCCCCATTCTCTTTCAGTCAAAGATTCTGTGATTAACTCAGGTGTAGACATCTTTAATACATTCCTGTTGGCGGTTCGCGATCGGTCGGATATTTCAACACTTCAGCTAGTTCTTGTAGTTGAGTTGCTTGTACTAAGCTAGAATGAGCAGCTTGAATATTTTTCTGCATAAATTGTTGCAATGCTGTGCCATTCATGCTGTCAGATTCTGGAGGCTTGTAGGAGGAATAACGATCGCGCAAATCTCTCTGATTCTGCAACACCCTTGCTGCTGTAACCTCCACAGTCATGGTTCCCATGCCGATCGGCTTACCGCCACCTACCTTGAGGGCGATCGGATAATTAGAATCTTGTCCCAGCACAATCAGAAGCGTTCCCAACTCTGCTGGTGTTAAGTTTTTGAATTGTATCTGTGTTTTGAAAGTATACTCTTTAGCAGCTTGTTGAACAGTAATGCCTCGATCTTGACCTTTATCAATTGCCCGAATTGTATGATAGTAAAACTTGCGGCCAGCTACGTTGCCTCTGGCGTCAAAATATGCTCCTCTTTGATCGGGACGGGGACGATATAAAGATGGCATAAATCCCGTAACAAAACCCGTTTTTTCGCATTTAGCATCGCTGAATTCAATCAATCCTTGCCAATCTAATGCGCCAAATACTTGACTTGCAGGACAGAGTTGTTCTTTGTTTTTACATGGCAAGCGTTCTTGCGGAACTTTATCTTTGTATCTTGAAGTAATTACTGCTAAAGTGCTGTTAGTAATCGCTTCATAGGTTGACCGAATACAGCCTTTCAGAGAACTACCTTGAATTGATAACTTTTGCTCAATATTTTGAATCATTGTTTTGATTAAAGGGACGCGACTGCCGATGTCGCTACCCATGACTACTACGCCTGTAGAGACGTGCAAAGTAGTCTGAACTTTCAAAGTGATAAACAAAGTTCCATGCAGGCGATCGCCCAAATATTTATGATGTCCAGCCGGAGGATTTTTCGGTGGCTTTTCGCGGGGAAATGAGATTAATTCATAAGGTTTAGGCACTCCCGCTTCGTCGGAGTAGTTATTGGGAAGCGGACGACTTGGCGGTGCGGGCTGTTTCGGTTTGGGTGGGGGATTTGTAGTCATTTTAACTCCTGACTGTGAGGGCGACAAAATGAACGATAGCAGTTCTTTTATCTTGAAAATATCGCTGACCTATGCTAATATTTTTAGAGTCAGTTTTTTCATCTTTTTCTCCCTTGTAAATAAAGCTTTTAGGGAATTTAGTTTCGTCAATGTCGTGAAAGCAAGCAGGGCGATCGCAAATTTCCCACTCTTCTGTCAGTCTTTCAAATCCCTCTAGATCGGCTTCAACTCGACTGAGAATCAAAACCTCATATTGATGTGCCTGCTTTTTCCAGCGCAATTCGCGATCGGCATTAAACATTTGCCCCTCAAAACCCGGAAAAAACTCATCGGGCAATTTCATGCAAATGCCACTGACTGCGTGGGGCGATCGCACAAAATAATAATAACTATTATCTACTGCTAATTGTTTCAACAAATCTTTAAGTTCATCCGTTGATAAAGCGCGTTTAAAACCGACAAAACCTTTGTTCATGCTGCGGCACCTCTTAAAATTTCAGTCCAAGCATCAACCGCGCATTTAAATAAATTGGGTACACCAGATTCACCATCACCTTGCCATTTTAGCTGCACTCCAAAACCTAAATCCATCGGTTCAGCAGCAATCGGAGTTTGTTCGCGATCGGGTTTAGAAAAGCCGTAGTTTCCGGCTTCTTCCGCATCTAAGAATTCTCCTGCACCCAGTAAGAAAGCCTGTCCCCATCGACCGGATTTTACTATTTGTTTAATTTGGCGATTATCTTTATCTAATATACAACCGGGATACTGAACCACAGCCGAGTTATATTTAACTATGACTGTTCCCAAACCGCGAGATTTGGCAAAACCGATGCCAAACCAGCCATCATTTAAGTCTCGTAAGACTAAACCAATTAAGCCTAATTGTGCTAACGAAAAGTTTTTGAGATGTATTTTTGTGCGAAACTCCCCGGCGGTGCAGACTTGGTAGTTAAACGGGCCGACTGCTACGGAACCGAAAACGCGATCGATCGCGACTCCATTGCGTTCTTGAATTTTGAGCTGTTTCTTATCAATTGGGTGAGCATCTTCTATTCTAAGCCTGCTAGCAATTGAAGTGTTGCCGAAAATTTGGTCTGTAAAAGAAGATAACCGATAAATATCTTGGGAATCCGAGATATTATCAAGATACTTCATTTCGTCCAAATTTAGAGGATTGCTTGCCCATAAAGTATTGGGATTAGTAGGTCTCTTATCTGTTCCTATGGTTCTGACAATTCTCTCAGCATGAGCGCGAATAGCACCTTTTAAACTGCTTCCCGGCAGATAAATTGACTTACCTCCTGCATGATAAGTCTCGACAAATTCCATATTTGGTTTAGTTGGATCGGCTCCTTCTTCACCGGATTTAATCAGAATCGGCCCGTCGGGAATGAAAGTTAAGTCAATTGTACAGTGGTTGACAAATCGTTTGTGCATAATTGAGTAGGTCGAGAGATGGTTGGGAATTAAGCAGCTACTAAATCATTGAGCTGAAAGCCATATTTACCTCACTGTGTCTGAGTTATAATTTGAGATGGCTTTGTTTGTTTAGAAGTCAGTCGATCGATCAGCTTTTGTACCCACTCATCTTTATAATCAGCCGCATCTTCATAAGCCGTTTCATCTCCCATAACTAACTTTTGTAAGTATTCTAACAAAAATTTGGGATGGTTTTCGACATCAATCCAGCGCATTTTATCAATTTCTAGTTTAACTACACCTAAGCCGCGCGATCGCCCGCCTCCGAGAGGTATTTGTTCTGTCTCAAATTGGTGCAAACCAATCATCAATAAACCCAATTCCCAATCGTGAGCATTTTCAACTACTGCTTTAAAATCAAAGGGAGTTGCGGCGGGGACAACTTGGTAGTCGTAAAGTTTTCCATCTGCGGCGGTTTCTGTGTCTCTATCAATGGCTACGCCATCTCGTTCTTGATATTGTCCGAACCACGCATCGGGTTGTACGGTTAAATCGCGGACTTGGAATTTACTAGCCATCCAAGGAGTGCCAAATAAACTGCCAATATCGTCTGTTCTGTCGATGAGTTCTTGTGTTAAATTCAAGTCATCATTTTTGTATTTAACTTTCAGATTTTTGACTTGATTGTTTCTAGTTGAACTTGTGTAGTTAGCCGGATCTTCAGCTCGATTTGGGTCGATACCTCGGAGGAAGCTCTCTAAGCGCGATCGCAAAGCACCTTTAAAACTCGAACCGGGAATTAAAGGTCTTCCCAAAGCATCTTTGATTACGGGTAAATCGGAGCCGATCGGCTCGGTAGAACGTCCGGCACTAATGCGTAATGCCGTTACTGTTGTCAGCGTTCCTGTGATTTCCAGTCGATTTTTGAATGTGTCAAACATATTTTATTTCTATCGTTCTATGATTTTGTTATTAGCGTCTTGGATAGGTAGGGTTTTGCATTTCTTGTTTCAAAATATTAGTCAAATCGCTGAATTTATCACCTGAGACTACTACAATTTTGTCATTTTTAGCCTTATTCAAGAATTCAGCAGATACTTGATACTCGCTAGTTATAAATAACTTGACGCAGTAATTACCACCTAGCTTTTCAGCTTTAGAGTTAAGTTTTGATAAATCTTCAGACTTGAATTCTCCGGTCTTACATTCACAAAGCATGGCATTAGCATTATTCAGACAGAATACATCTACCTCTCCTCTATAATCATCTAGCTCAACTCCCATTTCTACAGAATCAAATTTGCACTCAATTGCTGACGAATAGACATATGACTCCAACCAATCTCCAGCTAAAAAAGCATATTTCTCGGCTTGAATTTTAAATTTAATTTCTTTCTCCGATCGCTGGAATTCCTTAATAATTTTAGCTTTCTCTAGCATTTCAAAGAAAGTCAATACATTACTTTCTAACACTTCTAACTTTTTAAACTTATCTATTTGAATATTAAAAGTTTTCGTATCTTTGATCTTATCTCCACCTCCAGCATTACTACGAATTATAGATAGAATCTTGCTTGAGATGTCAACCTTATTTGCAAAATCTCGTGCAAGCGAAACAAAGTCTTGTTCAAGCGAATCTGTGTAACTCTTGCCCTTATTTTTTTTGTGTATATTAAACCCATACATAGCAAGATAATTATCTACGTCTAATGGTTTATTAAAAGGAGTTGATTGGCTGCCAAAGACTAAAGGAATAATCTGGGATAAATCGGTATTAACGCTAAATACTAATGCATCTTTATACTCCTTTAAAACATAGCTATAAACCGAAATTGCCATTGATTGAGGAACTGTTGTCAAATTAACATACTTCAAATCCTTGACACCATTACAAAGTTTATCAACTGCTGTATATACATCATCAAATTTGTTTGGATTAACGACTATCACATCAGTATTTTTATCGCAAAGCAAATTTCCTTGTTCTTGCTTAAGAACTTTTTCTACATTTTCTTGCAAACTTGGATACTGAACGCCATCACACAGCAAAAACTTTACCCGATCGACTTTATCGAGAAATTGAAGAGCGCCAGCAATTGCTGGGACTGCACTGCGTCCGCCAATTAAAACTAACATTACACGTTCTGACATTTGTGATTACCTCAATTTACTTAATCGTGATCTTGTTTAAACATTTAAACTTTGTTACCATCTCGCAGATACTTGAGGTGACGAGAACCGTAACCCAAATAACGGCGAATCAGTTCTAGCCAAATCGGCTTAAAATCTATTTGCGAACATTCGGCAATGATTCCGGCAGTTTTTTTGATATTGCCATCAATGTCTTGAATAATTCTTTCAGCTAACGATTCTTGACCTCTACCCCATTTTTTATCTCTTCCTACTTGATAGCGGATAAAGTTTTTAATGACTTCTGCACTATCTGTTGTATCAGATACGCGGACTAAGTTGCGAAATTGAGATTCTTCTAAATCGCCATATTTAGTTTTGTCTAAAGCATCCTGAATCCAAGTGACTAAATCGTCTTCTGATTGGCGAATAGCTCTTTGTACTTGTAGCTCTACTTTTGTTTCTGTTGTTATACTCATACTGGTTCGTCTCTAAATATATTATGAAACTGGTTACAAATTTGAATTTGACCGAAGCCTTCAGAAGTTCGATCGCCCAATCCGCTCATTTCCAACTCTCCCAATCTCTCAATCCAATGCTCAGCTTGAGTTGTACTGAACAAATAAACCGAGCCTTTGTTGGTTATTAACTCTACATCTTTCATCAATCCCCAAGCCGCATTCCAGCCAGAAAGATAATCGTAACTGCTATAAGCTGCTTCCAGTTTCAATGATGAATCTTCAACTTTGGCAAACTGCTGCAACATCTTTTCAGATATTACAGTGGTATGCCGCCAGTTTTCGGTGAGGATTGCGTCAGATTGCAAGTCGAGGGTGAAATATGTAGGGTTTGCTGGTAACTCTTTAACAGGATTGCCAAAGACTCTCCATTTATCCCAACGTTCTTGAAAAATTTTATTGAATTTAGCGATGCGATCGCTCACATCTACTTTAGCACTAACAGGCTCTTTTGTGGTGATTTGAACTTTGCCCAATCCTCTAGAAGTCGAGCCACCTAGGCGAAAGTTTTGATTTCGCAGTTGAATGAAATCTCGCAAAGAATCTGCTAAATTGTCCTCCACTAAAATTGCACCTCGATAGCAAACAGGCTGCTGTTTATGCTCCTGAGATTCGTTCAAAACTTCAACACTATAAAGTATTTCTTCTTCAGACGCAGCCCTGCGACGATTGATGCCAACTCGTGTTAACAGGCGTTTGTTCGCACTTAGGCTATGGTACTTATCCTTGAATTTACAGTAAAAACTAATGCCAGCCGGATCGACTCTCTGTCCGTCTTTCGGGCAATTCGGATCGTAGGGATATCCGTAACCTTCGGCACAAAAGCGATCGATTAAAGTATCGAAAATGCCATTCTTTTTAGGTGTAAAACCAGGCTTATTTTTAGAACTTAGTGCCGTAGTAGGTAAAACTCCATTTTCTTCAAGTCTTGCTTGAGGGATGATTTTTCCATTAATTACTAATGCTGGATAAGCATTTTGAAAAATTGCTGGATTATCACTCAAGAATAAAGCTTTAAAATCGCCACCATTTTCGGTCAAATCGCTGAATTGATGACCGGATTCGTTTAAAATTTGAGCAGCTACAGCACCCCGAATCACCGTACCGGGAACATAGTCTAGAGCTTCGCTAATCGAGCCTCCGGGTTTGTAGCGGGCGATCGCCAAAGGTGACAAAGCCTTAATTTCCAGTTCAATTCGCTGCATTATTTCCCCCTTTTGCTAAAAAAATCCAATCTTCGTCAGTGACTTCAAATTCAGGTAATTTCTCCCAACTCAGCCATCCCAAACCCGCCGATTTACTTCCGCCCAATGCGTGAATGTGTTTGAAAGCGGACAAAATCAAAGGTTTGGCGTAAGTCGGACAATTTGGTGACAGGTGAATTTGACCTTCAAACTTCAACGAAACATTAGCTGGAGAAGTCTCTAAAAAATAAAGTTTGTTCTCTTCTGCTGTGCCACGACTGCGATTGATTGTGACTCCTGGGCGTATAACTTCAGGTAAGTTATCTGGATCTTCTATGCAAATTAAGTCGTCAATAATTATGCGCGATGGCAAAACTGGATCGCCGAAAATTTGACTTATTAAACAGTGATAAGTCTCATCATATCCTGAGACTTCGTAGTCACTGAGTTTGAATTTATTCGGTGCATTTGCTCTGCGAATAACCATTTTACCTGCATTCGGAGACTCGCAAATTTCCCATCCCAAACCTCTGGCAATTTTCTCGCATTCGTGACGAAGGCGACCTTTGATTTGAGAACCGGGAATTAATAAGTTGCCTTCTGCATTGCGGACGATCGGCTTATCTGCGAGAGAACCGGAAGAACCACCTGCGCCTACGCACAAAGCTGTATCAATTACTGCTGTAAGTGTGTAAGTTTCAACTAAATTTGAAAGTTCATTGAGAACAATCATGATTCTATCTCCATATTTGCTAATTCTTCTGAAATTGGTTCGGGCTCTTCTTCTCGTTCAATGAAATCGTAAATATCCACAAGTTCTCGCCAGATGGTTTCATAAACTCCCTCTTTTAAATCGAACATCCAAGGAGCTAAATTTCCCTTATTTTCTTTGTCTTTTGGTCTGCACCAAGCATCCTCAAATTCTGCTCTTAATTCTGCCTTGCCTTGTTTGAGTCTGGTTCGGAAATAGCGGTAATTGAGGATGGTAGTTTGTTTTCCTCGTTCTAGA
The DNA here is from genome assembly GCA_031372825.1 of Cyanobacteria bacterium OTE_58_metabat_593. GTDB lineage: Bacteria > Cyanobacteriota > Cyanobacteriia > Cyanobacteriales > Microcoleaceae > Microcoleus. Next base: position 29,406 of record JANMLZ010000117.1, read on the forward strand.
AAACTACGAATTTGGTAAAGTTGTGACTTGGGAAACTCGGTTTTTTTCAAAGCTTTAACAGAATTAATTAATCCACCAATCTCGTGTAAAGTGTAAGGTGCAGCATACAACTTCAGTTTTGCTCCTCGATCTATCGTTAAACCTTCATCGCGGAAGCTTTCAATATTGGATGAAATCATGGTGACTGATTTCATTACCAAGAAATCAATTGTACCTCCTAAATATCCAGGATCTTTCAATTTTTTCCCAGTTTTTTTGGCTGATTTGAGGAGCTGATTTGTCAAATTTTGTGCATAATAAATGGGGGTGTCCTCTGCTGTAATTAAGACTCCGGCTGACATACTTAACGTGCACTCAGAAGGAGGTGCTTTTTCTGGTGAATAGCGGTGTCCCGCGTAACTGGGACGGCTATCATTATCCAGTCTATAACCACCTGTTTGCAGCAATATATTTTCAAATTCTTCGCCGATGGTTTTAGCGATCGCCAAAGCTCGATCGGCTGGTACAATCAACATCACGTCGTCACCGCCGATCGCCAAAATCTCAAAAGGATGAATCCAGCAACCGTTACGGCTTTTGTTATCTGGATCGGTTAAATTGTTCAGTAGATGAGGTTTTAGATGTTCTGCCAATGCTTTGTAAACAGATTGTTCAGTCGCTTGGAAAATATCTTCACTGAATTTCTTGTATTCTTGTGGAGTTTGAATTTGCTGAATGTAGCCGCCCATATTATTGCCGTCTGCATAAATATACGCGACAAAACCTTTACAAGCATTGCCAATTTCTCTGAGCGATCGGGCTTCATCAGGTTTAGTATCAACAGCATAATAGTCGATAGCTAATTGACGGTTTTCTGGCTTTTCCAACAAATACTTATCAAATTTAGTTACCCAACTTTCAACACCAGTCGGCTGCCAATCAAGATGGAGATTTATAAACCAATTAGGTAAATTATCTTTCAATACCTCTCGTTTAGCAATTTGACCCATAATCCGCTTGCGCACTAGCGATTCAGATAGTGATGGATTGCCAGGAAGACTGTTAACTCGGGCGATCGCCGATCGCCGATCGCTCTCATCTCTCCTCAAATAAGGATGCGTTTCAAACATCGGTGGATAACGACGGCTGGGGCGATTTGGAAAATCATTGCCACTCCGGCGCTGATTCAACAACACAGTTAATTTCGTTGTCAGTTCGTTAAAACTTTTGTGATTCTTGAATTTCTGAATTCTTTCTAACTCATTTGTAGGAAAACCAAAATAAGCTTGAACCAGCGGTTGAGTATAATTTTGATGATACCAATCAAGCCAAGGTGTATTTTCTATGCTCTGTTTTAGCAATCCAAAGCGAATTTCTAAAAGCCTAAAACTCTCTCCAACTGCACAAGAATTCGCCGTTAAAGTCTCGTGAGTATAACGTTTCTCAATGGCATCAGCTAAGTCATCTACAAATGCAGCCGGACAAAAAGCTAGGATGTTGCCGCCCTTGTAGTAAATAAGTAATTCTTTAATCAAAGCTGCTTCTAACTTAGGAAAGTTTTCTTTTTCCTTTAGCCATTCGGAAACTGAAACAGATTTTTGAGGTTCGCCAAAAAAAGCAGGGATATCGACTAAATTAATTCTGTCTAGTAAAGCTGATGCACCTCGAATATCCGGTAGTTTTGCTGCTTCAAAAACATATTGCTTGATTTTAGTTGCACCGCCGTAAACTAAGCCAATTTTAGATTCCCACAATACCGGATATTTCTTGGTCAGTTCGGTTAGCTTTTCGAGAGTTTCAGGAAACTCAAGTTTCTCTAGTACCCTGACTCGATCGACAATTTCTCTCACTTCCTCGGGCACTTCCTCGCCACAATTCAACGCCCGTCGCATTTCCAGCAACACCGTTATATCAAATTGAGGTTCGCGCCCCTCACCCCAAGCCAGACACCAAGCAATACCAGTCGCGATCGAACTTGCAGAATTTTGCATATACAAATCATACCCACTACGATTGAATAAGCCCTATATAACCTTAGTAACTGGTGATTATTCGACGTGCAATTGAACTCGCCGCCAGTAACTTTCCCAAGGCTGCATTGAGTTTTGGTAAAGACGATAATTAAAATTTTACTGAATTATATCAAGAGTCTGTAAATTTTGCAACATTTATTGTTTACGTAGTTCTGCGCCTACCCAAAATGACAGCAATAAGGTAAAGTAAACGGCACAAGAGTTTAGAGTTTCTGGAAACTCCAAAAACTTGCCCAACCGCCCCTACGCCAGCAAAACTGGCCAGTAGAGGCGACATTAACCCCTAACCAGCAACAAAAATGCAAACCTACTACTACGTTTTAGCCAGCCAACGCTTTTTGCTAGAAGAAGAAGCCCTCGATGAAGTATTTAAAGAAAGAATTCGCAACTACAACGAACAAGAAAAACAGATTGACTTCTGGTTAGTAAAACAGCCCGCTTTCCTAGAAGTACCGACAATGGCAGAAGTTAAAGGAAAATGTCCTCAGCCAGCCGCCGCGATTATTTCTACCGATCCTGTGTTTATTACTTGGTTGAAACTGCGATTAGAATATGTACTGACAGGTGAGTTTCAAGCACCATCAGCAACTATTCCCGATGCCCTTGCATCGCTACAGCCAGCATGAACAAAATAGCCAAACTGCGGATAAAACAACCAACAAAGATTAGAGGTAAATTTTACAACAAATTTGCCTCTATCCCATTATTTTCTGCTACCTCGATCGCCCTTTTAGCCTTGACAGTTTTCTCAAGTTCTGTTAAAGCTGAATCGAGCTGCGAACCGCCGCAGTCGGATGAATATCTACTGTTAATTGTCACCAAAACGCCGGAAGAGCAAGAAAAAGCAAAACGCTCTTTTCCTGGAAATACTGACAATACAGTTTGCCGATATATCAACGACACTGTAATGCGAGTTGGTGGCTTTCGTAACTCGCAAATCGCTGGTGATTGGGTTAAATACATCCAAGATGTTGTCGGATTGCCAGCTTACGTAGTCCGATCGCCCGCAGCAGCATTACCCCAAAATTTGCCAGTCTACGATCCTCAGCCAGCCACCTCCCCCATACCAGCCCCCGATCGCCCAAATGACAGTTTCGCCTTTAATCCGCAACCTCTAGGCCCCGGTTATGCGGTGTTGGTAGATTACTTCAATCAACCCGAATTAGCCGCCCAAGTCAAGCAAGTATTGGGCACGCAAGTAGGCTTAGCTTCCTATGGTCAACGTCCGTTTTTATTCATTGCTTATACAACGGATCAAAATGCTGCTACTGCTGCGGTAAAAACACTGAGCGATCGAGGTTTTTGGCCGATGTTAGTAGACAGCCGCCGAGTTACCATAATTGCTCCTGCTGTTCGCTAAAAGTGAGGTTTATAGGACTTTAGTCTTTCTTATTTACTTGTAGGGAAAGGACTAAAGTCATCACTACAAACTTAATAATAATTATTGTTTGGGCTGTGGCTGAATTGTTCCTAGCTGACTTTCGGCCCGCTTTTTTGCTTCCATCGCTGCTCCGTAATCGGGTTTGTAGCGAATTGCTTTGTCATAAGAGGCGATCGCATCTTGGTATCTTTTTACCGCCACAAGTGCATTACCGCGACTGTACCAGGCTTCCGAGTAATCTGGTTTGACATAAACCGCTTCGTTGTAAGAGGCGATCGCATCTTCATACCGCTTCAAATTATATTGTGCATTGCCTCGATTGTACCAGGCTTGAGATTCTTTTGGATTCAAGTCAAGGGCTTTGTTATAACACTCAATTGCTTGTTCGTACTTGCGTGATTCGTGGTAAGACCAACCTAAATTATACCATGCTTGATAATAATCAGGTTTTAATTTGACTGCTTTTTCGTAAGCTGCTACCGCTTCTTCATGTCGGCGCATTTTCAGCAGAGCAATACCTTTACTATACCATGCTTGATAAAAATTTGGCTGGAACCGCACGGCTTTTTCGTAGGCTTCAAAAGCTTCTTGGTTTTTGTTCAATTCAAGGAAAACATTGCCTAAGTTGTACCAAATTTCAGAATTGTCAAATTTAATTTCAACTGCTTTTTGATAGGATTCTACGGCTCGATCGTACTGTTTTAATTTTTGGTAAGCTTGTCCTCGATTGTACCAAGCACGGTACAAATTCGGATGAAATTGGACGGCTTTTTCGTAGGAGGCGATCGCTTCTTCGTACCGCTGCGAATCTAATAGAGCATCGCCTCTACCTTCCCACGCTTGGGGATAGTCTGGCTGAATTTTTAAAGCATTGTCAAAAGATGCGATCGCCTCTTGAGACTTCTGCAACTTATCCAAAGCATAACCCCGTCCCGTCCAAGCTTCCAAGTATTCTGGCTTTAATTCTATTGCTCGATCGTAGGCCACCTGTGATTCTTGATATTTCTTCAATTCATATAAAGTTTTGGCTTTTTCCTGCCAAACTTCCGCGTAGTCTTGTCTGAGACTAATTGCGCGATCGTAAGCTGCTAAAGCTTCTTCAAATCGGCTTAAATTGTAAAGAGTATTACCTCGATTATACAGCTCAGTTGCATTCGTATAATTAAGAGTATTGACAGCATAAGTTGATGCTAGAATAGTGATGCCAATTAAACTGGCGATCGACAAAATTTTAAAATATAGTTTTCTTCGCGGTTTAGACGGCTTTTTCGCAGCACCAACCGGAGGCAATACCGGAATAGTACCGCTGAAAGAATTTTTAAGTTCTTTAATAGCTTGCAGCGTTTCGCCTGCACTAGCATAACGTTGCCGAAAGTCGTACTTTACCATCTTATCTAAGATTTTCACAAATTCAGGACTAACCGATGTTTTGTCCTGCCAAATTATCTCTTCTGTATCGGGATCTTTGGGTAATTGGTGGGGAGTTATGCCAGTGAGACATTGAATTGCGATCGCACCTGCGGCATAGATATCACTGCTAAGTTTTGGGTTGCCGTGAGCTTGTTCGCTGGGCATATAACCGGGAGTACCGATGCTCACGCTCAAGCTATTTTTGGGCTGAGGATTGGTGATTTGAGTGGTGATTTCTTTGACTGCGCCGAAGTCAATTAAAACTAATTTTCGATCTCGATCTCTCCTAATTATATTCCGGGGATTAACATCGCGGTGAATCACATTTTGCTGGTGTACGAAATCTAAAATTTCCAGAAGTTCCTGCAATATATAAATGACTTCATCTTCCTTCATACCTCCCGCATTTCCAGGAGAAGCTGGCGTAATTTCTTGACTTAAATCGTGGCCTTCTATCAATTCTTGAACGAGATAAAACTCTTGATTTTCTTCAAAGTATGCAAAAAGTCGGGGAATGCGATCGTGATTTCCCAGCTTGTACAAAACTTGCGCTTCCGTATCGAACAAACGTCTGGCTACCTGTAGAGTTTCGGGATCTGTTGCTTGGGGTTTGAGTTGCTTGACGACGCAGAGGTGATTTCCTGGTAGCTGACTATCTTCAGCTAAATAAGTTTGAGCAAATCCGCCGCCTCCCAAGTGACGGATAATGCTGTAGCGACTGCTGAGTGTGATTCCAAGCATGAGATTTATAGCAGTTGACAGTTGACAGTTGACAGCGCCGCCCTGAGCGGAGTCGAAGGGTTGACAGTTACATAGTACGGGAATCAAACCGTTTATGAAACCTGGAGTCAGGGATATATTCATCAGGTTATTTATCTCCTAACGGATGTGGCTGTTGCTATACCTAATATTTCATTGAGAATTAGCTTCCAACCAAGCTGTCAAATCTTCGGCATTAGAAAAATCTAACATGGCTTCTGCAAGATTCTCTAATTTGTCGATCGACAATTGGCGAATGTGGCTTTCACAATCTGGGTTAAGTCCACCTAAACGACGATTCAGCAAACGCAGAATTAACTCTATTTGTCCTTGTTGCCTGCCTTCTTGTCTGCCTTCTTGTCTGCCTTCTTGTCTGCCTTCTTCCCTACCTAAAGCCACTGAGCCCTCTTGATCTTGAGCAAAAAACTCTTGCTGTTGTAATATATTAAATTCCTCCTGTGTCAAACTAAGTTGATTGGCAAATTCAAAAGCTTTCTGAATTTGCGGGACTGTGGTCATTGTTTCAGGTACTTCAGCCAAAGTACCCGTGGTTTTGATAAAGTAAATCCACTTATCGGTAAGACTTTCCAGTTGCTCCAATTCTTTCTTGAATTTTGGCAACTCTACAAATACTAACTCAATGTCATTTTGTATATAATCAGACAAGCGAGTTTTTTCTTTGAAGACAAAATGAGAAGTCACATCTTCATGTCCACTAAACATTTCAAAATCTGTGATAGTCAAGGCAATCACGGGTCGCAATTCCTTGTATAATTCTCCTCTTGTTAGTTGCAGTGCATAAGTCTTTGCTGCATTGTACAAAACTCGCTTGCCAAATGCCTGCACTTTCAAAACTTGCATTTCAATAATCACAAATGTGCCATTATTAAGTAGCGCTTTGACATCTAAGTAACTATTTTTAGCTCCAGCTATTTGAGGGCCAAGATAAGGATCTAGGATTTCCAAGCTTTGAATTATGGATTCTCCTTCATAGAGTAAGGCATTTAAGAAACTAATCAAAATCTCTGTACTTTGGCTGGAGCCAAATATTTTCTTGAATGCAAAATCAATTTTGGGATTGATAAATTTCATGTTATTTTTTTCCTTAGAGATTGGTATGGTGCGCGCTGCACACCATACTTTAATTTTACTTTAAATGGCTTTCAAAATCTGGTCATCGACTGAAAAATCAATCTCGGCTTTGTCCCGTCCCGAAATTAGATAATCATTCTGGAATGAATCTTTCAAACCAGAAACTAGGTCAAACTCCGGCTTCCAGTTTAGTTCGGTGACAGCTTTATTTACTGAAGCGAAAAAGTGCTGCAATCGCATCGGGAAAGCTTTCTTTTTGCCGAAGTCGAATTGTTTCGGATCGTAGTGTACAATCTTGATAGAGTCGGGCGATTTGCCTGCTGCCTGAATGCAGGCGCGGGCTAAACCGTCAAAGGTGACAAATCGATCGCCCGAAACGTTGTAAATTTGCCCGATCGCCCTTTCGTTGCCCAAAACCGCCGCCATAGCATTCGCCAAATCCTGACAATGCCCGAACTGCGTGAAGTGCAATCCGTTACCAGGAATCGGAATCGGTCGATCGCGCGCAATGCGATCGAAAAACCAAGCCTCCAAATCGTTATAATTTTGGGGCCCGTAAATGTAAGTCGGGCGAATCGAAGTCCAAGGCAAACCGGACTCTGCCAAGTAAGTTTCAGTTTCGCATTTACCCAAATGTCGGCTTTTGGGATCGGTAGCGTCCCCTTCAATATGAGGCATTTGATCCGACTTCAAATAAACCCCCGCAGAGCTCATGTAAACAAAGTGTTGCACTCGCCCTTTAAATATTTCAGCTAAAGGCTTTGTATCGCTCAGTTCGCGACCGTTGTTGTCAAAAACGGCATCAAACTCAAGAGCCGATAACTTGTGTTTGAGTTGAGCGACATTTGTACGATCGCCCAAAATCTGCTTCACGCCCGAAACCGGTACCGGCTTATTGCCCCGGTTAAACAACACCACCTCATGCCCTTGTGCTGCTAAAATCTTAGTAAGATAAACCCCGATAAACCGAGTACCGCCCATCATTAAAATTCGCATTAATTTCGATGCTCCTTACAGTTAGTGTAAATATCTTACAATAAAGTTATGCCCAAGCTTTACTCAAATAGCAGTTACGCATAAATGCCAGAGAAACCGGGTTTTTTACCAGTATCAAAGGCTCAAATCCAGTGTTTTCGTAAAAAACCCGGTTTCTGCCTCCCAGACGATCGAATTGTGCGATCGCTCAAAATAAACATACTTTAAATTCACCTAAAATAGCCCTATGCAAGTTCCTCGGCTGCATCCAGAAACAATCGAAGAAGTCAAACAAAGAGCCGACATAGTAGATGTTATTTCCGGCCGCGTTGTGTTGCGGAAACGTGGCAAAGAATTCGTCGGATTGTGTCCATTTCACGACGAGAAATCTCCCAGCTTTACAGTCAGCCCAGCCAAACAAATGTACTATTGTTTTGGTTGCGGTGCAGGCGGAAATGCTTTTAAGTTCCTGATGGAATTGGAGAAACGCCCTTTCAGCGAAGTAGTATTAGAATTAGCTAAAAACTATCAAGTTCCGGTCAAAACAGTCGAACCAGAGCAGCGACAAGAATTGCAGCGACAAATTTCTCTGCGGGAACAACTGTATGAAATTTCAGCACTAACAGCCAAGTTTTACGAACACGCTTTGCGGCAAACCCAAGGTGAAGAACCTTTAACATATCTCAAATCAGAACGCAAGCTCAGTGAAGAAACTATCCAACAATTTCAACTAGGTTATGCACCCCAAGGTTGGGAAGCATTGTATAGTTATTTGGTAGAACAGAAAAACTATCCGGCGCAGTTAGTAGAACAAGCAGGATTAATTGTACCACGCAAATCGGGAGGCAGTGGCTATTACGATCGCTTCCGCAACCGCATTATGATTCCCATTCGCGATACCCAAGGTAGAGTCATCGGTTTCGGCGGCAGAGCTCTGGGCGACGAACAGCCAAAATACCTCAATTCTCCCGAAACAGAACTATTCGATAAAGGCAAGACTTTATTTGCCTTAGATACAGCCAAAACAGCGATTGGTAAAGCCGATCGCGCAGTCGTTGTAGAGGGGTACTTTGACGCGATCGCACTTCAAGCAGCCGGCATCTCCAACGCCGTCGCTTCCCTCGGCACAGCCCTAAGCTTAAACCAAGTGCGGCAGTTATTGCGCTACACAGACTCCAAACAAATTATCCTCAACTTCGACGCCGACAAAGCAGGTACTCAAGCAGCAGAAAGAGCGATCGGAGAAATCGAAAAACTCGCGTATCAAGGAGAAGTACAACTGCGAGTGCTCAACATTCCCGACGGCAAAGACGCCGACGAATACCTCAAAACATACTCCCCAGAACAATATCGAGAATTGCTCGAAAATGCTCCTTTATGGATAGATTGGCAACTGCAACAAATGCTCGTCAATCAAGACTTGAAGCAAGCCGATACTTCTCAGCAAGTTACGAAAAAAATCATTAAATTATTAACCAATATCACGGACGACAATCAACTAGCACATTATCTGCAAAAGTGCGCGGAAATCCTCAGCAAAGGAGATTTCAGACTCACAAAAATGCTAGTCGAAAATTTACTGAATCAAGTAGTCAACGATTGGGCTAAGCGGCAGAGTCAAGACGAATCTTTGACAATGCCTCTGTTAATTAGAAACAAGCTGAAGCCCAGCAAACAAGAAAAAAAACAGCGTGCAAGTGGTGAAAGCAAAAGCTCACCACAAGGCTTGTCTGCTGTAGCCCGCAGTCTTTTAGAAGAAGCAGAAGCGCAGTTATTGCAGATTTATTTGCATTGTCCCGAATACCGCCAAGATGTCAGAGAAGCAATAGAAGCTAGAGACGTGCAGTTTAGTCTTTCTCACCACAGATTTTTGTGGCACCTGATTTTGAATGCAGAAATATTCCACCAAATGTCTTTACAAGTAACGCCTTCTGAGTTAATATTGAAATTGCAAGATAGCTTCATTGAATATCCCACTCAACTCAAGCAAATATCGCATTTATTTCACTTAAATGAGTTTTCCGAAAGAAACGTCTATCGCGCACCTTTGGTAATTAGATCGGCGATCGCCTGTATCGAGCAAATAATTAGCATGAAGCGGCGCCGGATTGCAATCAATATGTGGGAAAAAGCCAAGGCAGCTAGTATTCTCGAAGTAGCTATAGAATATCACGAACTATTCTGCGCGGAACAAGAATGGCTCAAGGAATTAGATCGGCTGCGTCAAGTTAATTTTAATGATTTAACATCTGTGCCTTGGGGCTAAGGACTAAAGTCCTTATATCAATTCCGGCTGCGCCGGAATAACATAGAGGAGACGGCAGTGCCGTTTCCCTACCGCAATCAATTGTAGGGAAACGGCACTGCC
>JANMLZ010000175.1:0-26380 GCA_031372825.1 Cyanobacteria bacterium OTE_58_metabat_593
GGCAGGCGCGGTCCCCCCCCCGCAATTTTTTGGGCCCCGGCCACTGCCGTCTCCTCTATATCATTCCGGCGCAGCCGGAATTGATATCTTGATTCTAAAATTAGATTATCCATCTGATTCACCGTGGCTTAAGAATACGCGGAAATTGATCTTGATTTACTTAGTTCAGCCTTTTGCCAGATGACAACCCTTAACTGCTCAAACCAAAATCGATAATATTTCGAGTTAGAGTGTATGCCACAATACTTCGGAAAACTCCAAACTACCGAACAGCCTTGGTCAATTATCGGCTCCGTACAATCGATCGACAAAACCGATCGCACAATTCACTTCAACTGTACCAATTCCGCTCTCAAAATCAGCATCCTCGCGCCGAATTTAATCCGAGTGCGAATGTCCCCAAACCCCCCCCAACCAGGGCGGGCACGGGGGCACCGCCCCTACAACGGGGGGGAAGGTGAATTTAAAGACCGATCGCACTCAGTAACTCTCCCAGACGAACAATGGCAAATTGTACCTTTTGAAGTGCGAGAAACAGCCGAAAAAATCGAAATAGAAACATCACAAATAACAGTTTCCGTCAAGCGCGATCGCACTTCCATCCAATGCTTTGACAAATCGGGGAAACCCTTTGCTAGCGACTGCGATCGCCCGATGGGATGGCGCGCAGGCGCAACCGCCGCCTGGAAACAGATCGAAACAGACGAACACTTCTACGGTTTTGGCCAACGCACCGGCTTTCTCGACAAACTCTCCGAAGTCAAGACAAACTGGACAATTGACGCCCTTGACTACACTTCCGTCACCGATGAAATGTACCAGGCGATCGCATTTTACATCGCCCTGAATCCCGATCGCGCTTACGGCATCTTTTTCAACACCACATTTTGGAGTCAATTCGACATCGGCGCCGAAACACCGGGGGTGTTGCGGATGGAAACCAGAGACACGGAACTCGACTACTACATCATTTACGGCCCGGAACCCGCCCAAATTCTCGCCACCTACACGCAGTTGACCGGTCGGATGCCACTCGCGCCAAAATGGGCGCTGGGATACCACCAATGCCGCTGGAGCTACGAATCCGAGGACATTGTGCGCGAGTTGGCCAAGGAATTTCGCGATCGGGCGATTCCCTGCGATGTCATCCACCTCGACATCGACTATATGCGCGGCTACCGGGTTTTTACCTGGAGCCCGAAGCGTTTCCCCGATCCGGCGAAACTGATCGCAGATTTGAAAGCAGCCGGTTTCAAAGTTGTCACCATTGTCGATCCCGGTGTCAAGTACGAACCGGAAGCAGATTATGAAATATTCGATCGCGGTGTGGAAAACGACTATTTCGTCCGCACCGCCGACGGAAAGCTTTTCCACGGTTACGTTTGGCCCGACAAAGCCGTGTTTCCCGACTTCATGCGCCCAGATGTGCGTCAGTGGTGGGGGGAATTGCACAAAAGCCTGACAGATATGGGCGTTGCGGGGATTTGGAACGACATGAACGAACCTGCGATCGCCGATCGACCTTTTGGTGATGGCGGCGAACACATTTGGTTTCCGCTGGATACACCGCAGGGCCCCGATGACGATCGCGCGACTCACGCCGAAACGCACAATTTGTACGGGTTGATGATGGCAAAAGCTTGTGCCCAAGGGTTGCAGAAGTTGCGGGGCGATCGATCTTTTGTGCTGACGCGATCGGGTTTTGCGGGCGTTCAGCGTTATTCTTCCGTGTGGATGGGCGACAATCAATCGCTGTGGGATCATTTGGAAATGTCGATGCCGATGCTTTGCAATATGGGGCTTTCCGGCGTGGCGTTTGTCGGTTGCGACATCGGCGGTTTCGCGGGGAATGCAACGGCTGAATTGTTCGCGCGGTGGATGCAGATGGGAATGTTGTATCCCTTGATGCGCGGTCATTCGGCAATGACAACGGCGCAACATGAACCGTGGGTTTTTGGCGATCGCACTGAGCAGATTTGCCGCGAATACATCAATTTGCGCTATCAGTTGTTGCCGTATATTTACACGCTGTTTTGGGAAGCTGCGATCGCGGGAACGCCGATTTTGCGACCGCTACTATATCACTTTCCGCGCGATCGGACAACTTATCACCTGTACGATCAAGTATTGCTCGGCCTGTCGCTGATGGCTGCACCTGTTTACCGCCCTGGAGTCGAGCATCGCGCCGTGTATTTGCCGGAGGGTACTTGGTACGATTGGTGGACGGGTGAATGCTATCAGGGCCCGATGCACATTTTAGCCCATGCACCTTTGGAGAGAATGCCGCTGTATGCGCGTGCTGGGGGGATAATTGCGATCGGGCCTGTAAGACAATTTGTGAGCGAACAACACCTTGATCCTTTGAAAATGCGAATTTGGCCGGGAACTGGTGAATGGACGCTTTATGAGGACGACGGACACAGTTTTGAATACGAAAAAGGTGTCTGGGCTACGACTAATTACAAAGTGTATTTTGAGGGGGACAAAAGTATCGTTGAAATTGCGGCGCGGGAGGGGGAATTTGCGATTTCTTCGCGCGAAATTACTGTCGAAGTTGTGGGAATTGGCGAACAGCAATTTACAGATGATGGTACAGTGCGGCGTTTGATATTTTAAGCAAGGTTCTCAACCATATCCGTAGGGACACAGCACTGCTGTATCCTCCTGTCTCAACCATATCCGTAGGGACACAGCACTGCTGTGTCCTCGTATCTCGATCGAGTTGGCCCGTCCTGGCAATCTTATTATACTAAAAAGACTTTTGCTATAATAAGATTCCGCGACCGCCGTCTTATTTCACTGGAATAACATAAGATAACAAGACCTCAACCTTTGTCCCTCCGTCACCCAATGATGCGATCTGGTCGATACGTCCAACAAATTGAAGGATACAGCGCCTTCATTCCAGCGCCCCTCCCTCCCGAACCGCCCATTAAAATGGACGCAGAGCTTCATCGTTTGCTCTCCAATGCCGATCGGGCTTTGGGAAGACTAGACGGTGCTACCTCTATTTTGCCCAACCCTGACCTATTCGTAGCGATGTACGTCCGTCAGGAAGCCGTTCTTAGTTCGCAAATTGAAGGAACGCAAAGCACCCTAGAGGACGTACTTCAATATGAAATTGATGTCAAAGGTCAAGAACGCTTTAAAGATGTGCAAGAGGTTGTTAACTACGTTAACGCCATGAACTACGGTTTAAAGCGGCTTCAAGAATTTCCACTTTGTCTGCGCTTGCTGCGAGAAATTCATACAGAATTACTCAAAGACGTGCGAGGAAGCGATCGCACACCGGGAGAATTTCGGAAAAGTCAAAATTGGATTGGCCCTCAAGGTTGTAACCTGGGTACTGCGGCCTATGTACCTCCAACAGTTGCAGAAATGCACCAATCTCTCGACAACCTAGAGAGATTTTTGCACGATACCAATTCTTTACCTGTACTGATTCATTGCGGATTAGCTCACGCTCAATTTGAAACAATACACCCATTTTTAGATGGAAATGGACGGATTGGACGATTGCTAATTACTTTTCTGCTTTGTCAGCAAGGAATCCTGCAAAAGCCTTTACTATACCTCAGTCATTATCTAAAATTTCACCGAATAGAATATTACGATCGCCTGATGGCAATTCGCACTCATGGAGATTGGGAAGGATGGTTAAAGTTTTTTCTTCAAGGTATTTTTGAAGTCAGCCAGTCAGCAACAACTACAGCCCGTTCTATTCTGGAAATGCGCGAAAATCACCGCGAAATTATCGGTCAGCAAATTTCCAGTAGCAGTTATGGTTTGCGCTTGCTAGATATACTTTTCCAGCACCCAATCGTGAATATTCGTTTAGTAGAAAACGAATTGCAATGTAGTTACGCAACAGCTAGGAAAATAGTCGATAAATTTGTAGAAATTGCTTTGCTTGATGAAGTCACAGGTTGGCAACGCAACAGACTTTATCGTTACAAACCCTATCTGGATCTTTTTGAAAGCAGCTACTCACTAATCAATCCCGAAAAATCTGATTCTATACCATCAACTCAAAGTTAATATTTCTTTGTTGTTCGCAAATATCGCCCAGACTTTATAGATCGCATTTTATCACCATACTGCCAATCAGTAGGTGTTAAAAGATGGGCGCGAGTTCGGCAAATCTATCTGGATATTGAAATAGGATTCTGTAAAAAGTTCGAGCTGCTTTGCTTCTGCTTCTTCTATTAATTTCCCCTTCTGTTTACCCTCACCAAGAGGTTTGACAAACCTATCCTTAACCCGCTCTTCCAGCAATCCTGTATATAAAAACCATGTGAGCATTCTACTGGTATAGTCCTGTGAGGTTTTAGTGCTGACGGGCTTTTTAGTGGGAGATATATCAGCTATTAATTCCTGTAATCCCCATCTTGTCATAATTTTGCGATGCTCTAGTTGCCTATATATCTCTTTAGTAACTACATGGTTTTTTAATCTGCCTGATAAATATTCAGCAACTTCATTTTCTGATAAATTCAACAAATATGGTTGAATTACTACTCTATCTCCTTGATCAAGTACCATGTTAAAATTTTCAAAATCCCAAATAATACTTTGGGTAGTTTTCTGTGAATGGTTGGTTAGTATACTTAATTCCTTAATAGTTATACCTTGTAAATATTCTTTTCTTAATAACTTAAAAACTTTTAATACAGTACCAATTGGATTTCGGATTCTATAGCTCAAGGTACTCTCAACCTCCGAGGTTTGAAATAGACACAACTGTAGGGGGTTTTCCTGCTCGTAAAAACTGCGATTCAACTGGTATCTCAATTCTGGCAAGCTACCTACCTGTAAAATAGGTAAACTTGGCTTCTTTAATCTTTCTTCTAGCTGGTTGCGCTCTGATAAATCACTCACTGAGAGAATTGATAAACCAGAACCCTCAAACTTTTGAGGGTTCTGGGTGACAATTGCACTTATATTCATCTCAATTGCACAAGCCACCTCAATTGCAGATTCAAAATCCCTGATATGTAATGATCTTGCTTTGTCTTCAATTCGGCGGTTAACAGGGCAGATTTTTATAATGTCTTGAATGTCGGAAACAATCTGATCAGCAGCTTTTTCATCCTTCAGCTTCCTTAAATGAAAGTGGATTTGATTTAAACCGCTCTCGGTTATATATCCCTGAACGTGAGGAGGTTGGAGAAGCTTCCATAAAGTTATCGCATCTTCGGCTATAAATTGACATCGACTACGATTTAGCAGAGTCTCCAATATGAGGTGTGAATCGACTTGAATCAGCATTATTCATATACCTCTTGTTTTTCAGACTCCCCCTTCGTTTCAGGGTTAGCTGTTTGGGCGGGTTTGTCGGTATGTAACATCCTTTGCCAATCTTCTAATGTACGCCGTTTTGGATTAGGCTCTGCGGGTTTAGTCTCTACGACATACTCGATCAAGTCTTCCGCGTTACAGCCAAACAGCTTGCATAGGTTGACAATCCTTTCTATCCATTCTATACCACTCCGTCCTTTCTCCCAGTTGGCGACTGTGTTTTCCGTTACTCCAAGCAGTTGTGACACTTCTAACTGGGTCAACCCTGCCTGCTCACGGAGTTGAGCGAGCCTTGGGACTGGCTTTGTACGTTTCATAAGTCGTTTTTCTCCACGCTGATCAGAGTATAGCACAAATTTGCCTAAAAGAATTTGGGCAAACCCCTTGACAGCCTAAATTTTTTTGGGCAAAATAGGAGTATTCCTGCTCCTAGAGGCACGACCTCACAAAATCGTGTCGAGCTAAGGGAAGACAAGTAATAACGTTATGTAATGGAGCCAATTATGAGTAATCCCAGCTTTGACATATCAAGTTTGCAGGATTTTAAGCCAGCAAAGGCTCACTGCCAGAAATGCTACGGCCTGCACAAGGTCATCCCTCAAAATAAGAAGCAACAGATTCAGTGTCAAATTTGTGGTGTTCAATATGTTCAGGGTCACTCCCAAATAGAGAAATTTCGCTCCCATTTCAAAGAGCGGGGTCTTTATATTGAGTTGAATGACAATGTTAAACATATTGAGCGACTTGGATCTATCGCAAGTCGTTTACGGCAATACAAGCCAGATTATTCGCCTATCAATGGATTATTGGAAGGACTGAACCAAGCCCAAAATTTTGTCCATTTCACAACTTTTGGCACCTGCAAGGAGATGCTGGGCTATTTGAAGTACGCAGCACAGAAGGTTAAGGTGCGTGGCATTGTATCTATACCTTCAAACCAAGAAAATTGGCTTTTACCTGAACTGGAAAACTACAAAAACGAAGCGCCGAATTTGGAAATTAGGATTGTTCGCAGTTCAAACTGGCAACAACTACCTCATCAAAAACTGTTGGTGATTGATGGTTTGGTAGCTTTCAGTGGTGGCGCTAATCTCACTCTAACTGGATGGCGTAAAGCATCTCGGGGATACGATCACGTAGAGGTTATAACTGATCTTGACAAGGTAATTGAACTACATAATCGCCTATTCTCACCCCGTTGGGCAGAATTGAGCAATTATGGCGACACGATTGCTATTGGTAATGAGCTGATTGACGATAATGCTGCTTGAAATAAGAGTGCTTGCCCTTAGTATTCTTTGTCTGGCACAGACCTCATGCCTGTGTCAAAAACAGTTTAAATTATTAAGTAGGTGGGTAAATAAACCTTTAAACACCTTTTATCGGGCGCTCGAAGAGTTTCCGAGAGCGATATCTTTTCGGTTTGTCAAATGGCTAAACGAAAATTGGGACGTATTTTCCGCTTATAAAGCTAGTTTGGGCTTGATTTTTTTTAAGTCCCGTTAAAACGAAGCTAACAGACTCAAATTGTAAATATTAATCAACAGTCCTCTTTAGAGGACTTTAGCTATGAGGCAGGGATTTAAATCCCTGCCGGCCTAATTGTTAGGAAACCATATTACTTGATAACTAATGTTATAATATACCCTCCGGGGATGAGTAGACCTGACACCGATTCACAAACTATGCAGCCCATCCAAATTACCACATTCCAAGCTCTGCGGCGCAGTCTCGGCCTCATAATCAAAGCCGCACCGATCGAACTCCGCAATTTAATCTTACTCAACATCATTCGCGGTGCTGCTCCATCTGGCGTGCTATTTTTAGATAAATTAATTATTGATGAAGTATCCCGGTTGTTGTCGCGATCCCAAACAGTACAGCCATTAGCTTTGATGCTTTCCCAGCCAATATTGCTGTGGAGTATTGTCGGAGTCTTAACTCTTAAATTAGTCGGCGATTCCCTGGAAACCATGAGCTCTTTTGCAGCGACATCTTTGCGCGATCGCGTTAAAGGATTTGTCCAAGGAAAAGTCCTCGAAAAAGTCGCCAATTTCGACGATATCGCCCTCTTTGAAAACCCCGAACTCTTAAATATAGTAGAACTGGCAAAAACCGGAGTCTTCAAAATACAGGAACTAGCATTTACTGTCAGCATGACGATTACGGGAATTTTTATTTTCATTCCATCTATGAGTCTTGCTGCTGCGATAGCTTGGTGGGTGCCACTGCTGATGTTGATTTCATCATCTCCCTCAATTTATATAGAAAGCAAATACAGCCGACTTATCTGGAGAGTTCAAAAAAGACAAGCTAAAATCACCCGAGAAATGAACTTATCGGCTACAGTATTGATAAGCGAAGAATACGCTAAAGAATTACGTTTGTTTGGCTTGCAAGAACTTTGGCTAAAACGCTGGCAAGGTCAGTTTGTGCAGTTTTTTTCGGAGATGCAGCAAATCCGAAAGAAAGGAGCAATTGTTGTACTTTTTTGGTCGGTGTTTAGTAGGATAGGAGTAGCTTTGCCCTTTGTTTATGTGGTAATGGGAGCTTTGAACGGGCGGTATACTTTGGGGGATTTAGCACTTTATTCGGGTTTGATTGTTCAGGTGGAACAAAGTTTGCAATTGCTGATTGGGAATTATACTAATTTGTACGATATCTCTCTCAGTGTTACTCCGATTTTTCAACTGCTGGAACTTCAACCGGAATTGCAGTCTCCGCTGGTGGATGTGGCATCTCGCTTGCCTAGTTTACCAGATGGCGGGCAAGATTCGGGCTTGACAAAAGATAAAATTGGTATCGAAATTAAGCATCTATCTTTCTGCTATCCCGGTAGCAATAAAAGCACGATCGCAGATATCAACTTAACCATTAATCCGGGTGAGATGCTAGTGCTTGTCGGTGAAAATGGCGCGGGTAAAACAACCCTTGGCAAACTCCTCGGCAGACTGTACGATCCGACAAGTGGCTCAATTTTCTGGAACGGCAAAGATTTGCGATCGCTCGATCTAGCATACGTGCGATCGCGCATCGCCGTCGTCATGCAAGATTACGCCCGTTTCCCCTCGACAGTCCGCGAAAACGTCGGTTTCGGCAACTTGCTTTCCCTCTCGGATGACACCGCGATTAACGAAGCCCTGAACGAAGCAGGAATTGCAACTAAAGTCAACAGTTTAGAGCAAGGTTTAGAAACACCGCTGGGCAAACAATTAGAAGACGGCATCGACTTATCGGGGGGACAATGGCAGAGAATTGCGATCGCCCGCGCCCTCATGCGGCTTGAGACAGCCGAAGTCCTAATTTTTGACGAACCAACCGCCGCCCTCGACCCCAAGACAGAACACGAAATTTACAGCATCTTTCGCCAAATAGCCGCCGGGAAAACCACGATCGTCATCAGCCACAGATTGGGTTTAGCAAAAATAGCCGATCGCATCGCCGTCATGGAAAACGGTAAAATAGCAGAAATAGGAACTCACGACGAATTGATCGAATTGGGCGAAATTTACTGTTCCATGTTCACCCGTCAAGCCAGCAGCTATATTTAGTCATTTGTTATTTGTTATTTGTTATTTGCGGTACCCTGAGCGTAGTCGAAGGGTTATTTATTGTTTGTTATATCAATTCTGGTTACACCGGAATGATATAAAAGAGACGGCAGTGCCGTGTCCCTACCCAAAATAACATTGTAGGGAGACGGCACGTGCAGTCTCCTCTATCATGTCTGAGTGCAACCGGAATTGATATTAGATCCGAATCATACCGATCGTACGATCGTCCGGTACTAAAAGCTTGTGTCTTAGGTACAATACAATTTTTTCCTAAAAAGTTAAGCTTTCTGCACAGGTTGTGAGAGCAAGCCGCCCTAGCGATCGGCGAAATAAATAGAGTTTACGCTGAAAATAAAGACTTTCAGTTGTAACATAAACTGCAAAGTGTGAGTGTGAATATTCTTAAAGGAGTGAATATGGTTCAGACACCTTCGCGCCATCGTGGCAGCGAGTTTTCGGTTGCTAACTCGGTACAATCCGCCAAACGCGATACTATTCTGGTGGGAAATAGCCTTTCCCTGCCAAATACAAAACTCTTCGGCACAGACGGCATTCGCGGAAAAGTTGGAGAATTGTTGACTGCACCCCTAGCCCTGCAAGTTGGCTTCTGGGCTGGGCAAGTTTTGCGCCAAAATTCCCCCAACCAGGGCCCAGTTATTTTGGGTCAAGACAGCAGGAATTCTAGCGATATGCTGGCAATGGCACTGTCAGCAGGTTTGACAGCCGCCGGTTTGGAAGTATGGAATTTGGGATTGTGTCCCACTCCCTGCGTTGCTTATCTGGCAAGCATTTCGGAGTCTGTCGGCGGAGTGATGATTTCGGCTAGCCACAATCCCCCTGAAGACAACGGAATTAAGTTTTTCGGCTCAAACGGCTCGAAACTGTCGCAACAGTTGCAGGAACAAATCGAAGCCGGAATCCGGGGGGCAAAGGTTCCGATGGCTAGCTTGGGTTGGGGACACCACTACCATCGAGCTGAGTTGGTTAAAGATTATGCCACTTCACTCTCCGATTCGCTGCAACAGCTAAATTTGCGCGGAATGCGGGTGGTTTTGGATTTGGCTTGGGGGGCTGCGGCGGGTTTAGCACCGCAGGTATTCGAGCAAATGGGGGCGGATGTAATCTGTTTGCACAATGCTCCCGATGGATCTCGGATTAATGTTAATTGCGGTTCTACTCATCTCGATAGTTTGCAGGCGGCGGTTTTGGAACACAATGCCGATTTGGGATTTGCTTTTGATGGTGATGCCGATCGAGTTTTGGGCGTTGACAACAAAGGTCGATCGATTGACGGCGATTATATTCTGTATCTGTGGGGGCGGCAGTTACGCGACTGCGAACAGTTACCGTCAAATTTAATTATTTCTACTGTAATGGCTAACCTCGGCTTCGAGCGAGCTTGGGAAGAATTGGGCGGCAAACTAACTCGAACGAACGTGGGGGATCAGCACGTTCACGCTGAAATGCAGCGCACCGGTGCGATGTTGGGCGGCGAACAGTCGGGACACATTCTTTGTCCGCATTTCGGTATCAGTGGCGATGGTTTGCTGACAGCTTTGCATATGGCTTCGCTGGTGCGCGAGTCCGGGGAATCTTTAGCACAATTGGTCAGCAACAGTTTCCAAACTTATCCGCAGTTGCTGCGAAATGTGCGGGTGGACGATCGCGAAAAACGCCTAAATTGGCACGAGTGCGAAGCCATGCAAAAGGCGATCGATCGTGCTAAAACTGCAATGGGAGAACAGGGACGGATTTTGGTTCGCGCTTCTGGCACTGAACCGCTGATCCGAGTTATGGTAGAAGCTGCCAGCGCCGAATTGGCTAATTTCTGGACTGAAAATTTAGTTTTAGCCGTTCAGGAACACATAGCTATCTGATGGAAATGGGGAATTTATCTGAAGGAAGAAGCCAGAAGCAAGAAGGAATAATCAAGAATCCTCAGCGAGAAATATAGGAGATATTGCCACCTATTTCCGATTCTTGTCCCTTCATACTTATTGCCTCTCTACTAGAGCGCCAAATCCTTCTTTCTTCATTTCCCCATTTCTGATTTTATGAACAGCAAATCAATTCAAAATGGGCGGGTGCATCGAACTTCGTTAAAATTTTTAATTGTCCTCATATTAATAACGGGGATATTTTTTAGGTTTACAAACCTCGATTGCAAAGTTTACTCGTTCGACGAATCTATCACCTCGCTCCGAATTTCTGGCTACACCTGGACAGAAATGGTGCAGCAAGATTTTCAAGGCAAAATAATTAGCGTCGCAGATTTGCAGCGAAAATACCAGCAGATAAATCCCGAAAAAAGTTGGTTGGATACAGTTCGAGGTTTAGCTACAGAAGAACCTCAACTACCGCCGCTATATTTTATTTTAGCCCGATTTTGGGTGCAGTGGTTCGGCCCGCAACCGGCAACTGTCAGAAGTCTTTCAGCTTGGATGAGTTTGTTAGTTTTTCCTAGCATTTACTGGCTGTGCTGGGAGTTATTTCGATCTGCACCTGCGGGATGGATCGCTGTTGCGATCGCCGCTGTTTCCCCCTTTCACGTCTTGTACGCGCAAGAAGCAAGGCCGTACATGATGTTTGCAGTCCTCGTCTTGGTGTCGAATGCAATTCTGCTGCGGGCGATCCTCTCCAAGGGCTGCGCTAACGCCCTACAAAAATCTCCCGCCGCATTTAAACATACATCTAAGTTGACCAAGGCTGTTTGGTTCATTTATGCGATCGTCCTGAGTTTAGGACTGTATTCTAGTTTATTATTTTTTTTAGTAATCTTTGCCCACGGCATCTATGTAATTATCACTGAAAAATGGCGTTTTAGCCAAACATTAATTGCTTACTTACTAGCTTCAGCCGCCGCAACAATTATTTTTGCTCCTTGGATTTTAGTATTAATTGATAACTCACCAAAAATCGAGGCAACAGTAGGCTTACCCCGCCTTTCCCTGTCTTGGATGTCTTCACTTAAATCTTTAATTCTCATCACCTGCCGAATGTTTATCGACACGCATTGGGCCGGCGGAATTATCAAATTGGGATCGAGCAATATTGCTACAGATTTAATCAGACTGATTGTAGCCGTCCTATTGCTTTTCGCGATCGCGCATTCAACATACTTGCTCTACCGCTCAACTCCCAAACGAGTTTGGTTATTTGTCTTGACACAGATCGGAATGACAGCGATAGTATTAATAGCAGTAGGAGGCGTTGCCGATCGCTATCTGGTTCCCTATATTTTAGCAATCCAGCTAGCTGTTGCCTATCTCTTCACCCTTAAAATTGCAGCCACCACCAATCGACAACAACAAAAGCTGTGGCAGCTAGCTTTAATAGCGCTATTATTAGGTGAAATAGTTTCTTGTGCCGTCAGCTCGCAGTCGCAGCTTTGGTGGAACAAATATCCTTCTAGCACTAAATACAATCCCGCAGTAGCCGCGATTGTCAATCAAGCAAAAAAACCTTTAGTAATCAGTCACGGAGGCAATAATCTCACAGGCAAAATACTGTCTTTCAGCTATTTGCTAAAGCCAGAAGTACAGCTTTTGCTAGCAGTTAAACCAGAGCAAGTCCAAATCCCTGATGGTTTTAGCGACGTATTTATTTATCGAAGCACCGAGCTATTGCAATTTGAACTAGAAAAAGTGCAAAAATATAAAATCACACCTATTTACAAACCGGGCGATGTCTGGCTTTGGCGTGTAGAGAAATAATAAAAGCGGCAACTGCGAATGATGATTTCTATTGTGATACCCACCTACAACCGCGAGCAACCCCTACGAGAGACATTGGCTGATGCGATTCGGCAAAATTACCATAATTTTGAAGTGCTGGTAATCGATCAAACTCGCACCCATGACTCGGAAACTGAAGTTTATTTAGAGGAATTGGCAAATGCGGGCAAAATTCGGTGGTTTCGGGTAGATTGGGCGAGTTTGCCGGCTGCTCGAAATTATGCAGTGCGGCGCGCAGTTGGAGAGATTATTGTATTTATTGATGATGATGTACAATTACCAGATGGTTTTTTGACCGCTCACGCTGGCAATTATTTAGAAAAACCGGATGTGGGATGTGTGGCGGGTAGGGTTTTTGACAGGATGAAATTGGGCGATTCGGGAGGCGATTTGGTAATTGACTATTTGCCCTCTGAAGCGATGGATGCAGGGATTGCGTGGTATTTTATCGATTTGGTGCATACAGTCAAACCGCAGCAGGTGCTCTCGGCTAGAGGCTGCAATATGTCGTTTCGCTCCTCTGTTTTTGCCGAATCCGGGCTGAGGTTTGATGAGCGGTTTGCAGGGAGTGCGGTGCGGGAGGAGTCGGATTTTTGTTTGAGATTGCGATCGACTGGCATGAAAATTTGGTACGATCCCAATGCCTGTTTGGTTCACTTGGGAGAAGAGAGCGGCGGATGTCACGATGTCAGCACGCGATCGATCGAATATCAAATCACATTTTATCACAACCACTTCCTGATGGGATTGAAAAATTTAACCGCCTTTGAATGCCTCCGATTTTTCGTCAAACTCTTTGATTGCCACGTTTTGGGAAGTCCACCTTGTTGCAAAGGTCGATCGCCCTTTAAGATCGTCACTAGATTTGCTTTTTATATCCTCGGTTTTATCAGTGCCCTCATGACAATCATCAAATCGCTCTGGAATGACGGACAAATTTACACCAATCAAGACAAAACTAACCCTAAATAATGCCCAATTCCCAATTCCAATGCCCAATTCCCCATTCCCAATTCCCCGGAGATCCCCCTCGCATCCCCCTTAAGAATGGGGACTTCGCAGCACCTTCTTGTCCCCCCCTTTGTAGGGGCGGTGCCCCCGTGCCCGCCCTCTTAGCTAGGGGGGATCTGTCTTATCTGAACCGTATGACCCAATGCCCAATGCCCAATTCCCAATTCCAATAAATGAGAATTTTGGTTGCCAGCCACACCTATATTGTTGACATCAATCGAGAAAAATTCAAAATTCTAGCCAACCTAGAACCCAATATTGAAGTAACAATTGTAGTGCCACAACGCTGGAAACCCGGAGGCATACAAAATAAAATTATAGAAACGCAATTTTGTCAAGAAGGCTCATTTAAAGTAGTCCCAATTTCCAATTTTAGCCAAAATAATCAAGGATTGCTAACATTTGGCACAGATTTAATTAAAGTTTTACAAGAATTTAGACCGCAGATTATCCAAGTCGAACAGGGTTCAAAATCCCTAGCCTATGCCCAGTTGATTGCCTTAAATAAGATCCTAAAACTCAAAGCAAAAAATCTATTTTTTACCTGGTGGAATCTGCCTTATCAATTAAAATGGCCTGTTTCTGCGTTAGAAAACTGCAATCTTCATTACACAGATGGAGTTATTGCGGGAAACTTAGACGGATCTAAAATTTTGCGCCAGCGGGGCTATCAAGGCGCAGTAAAAGTAATGCCGCAACTTGGAGTAGATGAAACCTTGTTTTACCGTACTGGCAAAAACCCCGATCTATCGAGCAGATTCGGGATTAAACCGACCGATTTTGTGGTAGGATTTGTAGGGAGATTTGTAGAAGAAAAAGGACTGCTAACTTTAGCTGAAGCCTTGGCTGGGTTGAAAAAACTCCCTTGGAAATGGCTGTTAGTAGGGCAAGGAAGATTGCGATCGCAAATTACTGAAAAATCGATTGAATGGGGCATCAGCGACCGAATTATCTGGGTAGAAAGCGTTTCCCACCAAGATGTTCCCGCATACATCAACTTGATGGATTGTTTGGTATTGCCATCGCAAACCAGCTATAAATTCAAAACTTTGACTACTGTGGGTTGGAAGGAACAATTCGGTCATGTTTTAATCGAAGCGATGGCGTGTCAAATTCCGGTTATCGGTTCCGACTGCGGGGAAATTCCCCATGTCATCGGCGATGCAGGATTGATATTTCCCGAAGGAAATGCCGAGAAATTGCGAGATTGTTTGCAGCAATTGATGGAGCGGCGGGAGTTGGTGGCAGATTTGGGCGATCGGGGTTATCATCGAGTTATGAATAATTATACAAATCAAGCTTTAGCTAAGCAGTTGTTGGAGTTTTATAAAGAATTGTTGTCTTAATCTTTAGGAATAAACTTGTTAAGTTCTTCCACCAGCAAATGTACTGTTGTTGAAGGATTATCACTTTCAGGATTAGAGCGATCGTATTCAATTAAAAGCCGTTTTGCGTGTTTAATCGCATCCTGCTGTTTGCTTTTCAATTCCTCATAAATCGTCTCGCTGTTTTTCTGATATTCGTATCCCAATAACTTAGTCAGCATATTTTGATAATCCTGGCGAGAAATTCCCGTATTATAAAAATTAAAGTGCAGCAAATACCACAATTCAAAAGCATCATTTGAATAAGCTACGTCAATGCCGTTATTTCTTGCAAGAGTTATGGCTGAATTAAAATTTTGCGAGTCGTTAGGATTTTTAGGGTTTTTATCGCGATCGAATACACACCAAAATCGGTCTGTTTCGTCGGATTCTGAGTCATTTTTCAACTCAATAGCTTTTTCTACTAAACTCTTCGTATTTTTTCCTTCTCCTTTGATATCCAGCTTAATTACCTTTGTATCTACCGGGAAACTTCTAAAATAGTTTGGTTCAGTTTTCTCGCCTTCACACACGATTAAAAACCATCTTCTACTTTTATCTTTTCGATTGTAGTAATCAATCCTGCTTCGAGACGAACTTTTTTTACTCATGTAGTTAGCCTATTAATTCTTTGAAATTACCAATAAAAGGGATAGCGCCATACTTGCCGATAATGTAATCGCGCTCGAATGAGGCATCTTTTCCTACTTTATACTCTACCAAAGAATACAAATCAGTAGCGCCCTTGTTATCCTTTTCAGTAAACCATATTTGATCTTTGCGAAAAGTCTTGCTGCTGAGCAGGTTTGTGTCGTGTGTCGTAAATATAAGCTGTGCGTTGTGCGGATTAGTCTCGTTAGAATTGAATAAACAGATTAATTCGCGAGTAATTAGCGGATGAAGTCTGGCATCAAGTTCATCAATTAATAAAATCTTTCCTGTTCTTAAAGTATCCAGGAGAATGCCTGCTAATGCAAACAGTTTGTTGGTTCCCTCAGATTCATGCTTTTCCATATCGAATGATTCGATCGAAGTTGGCTTACCGTCAGCATCATATTTCGGGTGAAGTGTTTTCACGGTTGAGTTGCTTTCAGAATTAAGATATAAACTACCGCCGTAGGATGTAGCATATAATGCCTTATTATTGGAAATAATAAATACAGGTTGATTTTTGATTTGGATATCAGCAATACCCAAGTCTAATTTTTTGATGAATTCAATAATATCATGCCTGTGGCGATCGTTCTCAAAATACTCTAAAGTTTCCTTGCGGTATTGCCTATCTTGCAAGCCTGATATCAATTGCAAAGTCTTACTGAACCACAGCAGTATTTTGCCAGAAATTTTACCATTAAATTGTGCAACAACAGAAAGAAATAAAGCATTGCTTCGGGTTTTATCGCTAATGCCTTGTCCCTCTGGGAAATCATCTAATATATAATTGTCAAAATCCCGTTCAAAAAGCATTTCTTCTTCACTGTCATCAGCTTGAAACAGCCACTCAGCAAAAACTTCTCGCGCGTTCACCTCAAAACCGTACCTAAAAGTTTTGCCTTCAATTAGAAAAACGATTTCAAAGAAAGACGGCTCTTTTTCTGTCTCCGTACTTAACCTGAATGCTTCAATATCGATCGCCTCTGAAACTTGCGTTTCTTTGGATGAGTTGAGGACAAACCATTTCATAAAGTTAATAGCAGCGATCAGATTGCTTTTGCCACTGGCATTTGCTCCATAAATAGCAGCACTTTTGAGTAAGCTTAACTTATCATTAATTGGGAATACATTATTTTTGTCAAGCTCTTTGTCTTCCTCCGTAATTGACGAAGCTACCATGCTGAGAGTGACAGTTTCGTTAAAAGATTTGTAGTTACCCACGCTGAATCCAATCAGCATAACTTACCTCCGATCGCCTAAATTAGTATAACCTGCAAATTTTGCAATTCTTTCTATGATAACACAACAAGTTATCCCAACTAAAACCAAGTGCTAGCCATGCGAATTCTCCAAATTATTCCCTCAATTTCCCTCGTCTACGGCGGCCCGAGTCAAATGGTACTCGGACTTTCTGCGGCCCTCGCTGCCAAAAACATTGATGTGACCATTATTACTACAAACTCTAACGGAGACATCGGTCAACCTCCCTTAGATGTGCCTTTAAATCAACCCATAAAACAAAATGGTTATCAGATTATTTATTTTCGCTGTTCTCCCTTCCGCAGATATAAATTTTCACTTCCGTTATTGCAGTGGTTGCATGAAAATGCGCGACAATTTGATCTCGCCCACATTCATGCTCTTTTCTCACCAGTAACTACCCTCGCCGCCACAATTGCGAGAGGGCATAAGTTACCGTATATCATTCGTCCCTGTGGTATGCTTGACCCAGCCGATTTGCAGAAAAAAAAGCAGTTAAAACAGATTTATGCCACACTTTTAGAGCGTCCTAATTTAGCAGGTGCTGCGGCAATTCATTTCACAAGTCAAGAAGAAGCTAAAATCTCAGAAAGATTTGGTTTGGGTAGTACAAACAAGATGGCTGTGCCACAAGATTTGGTGATTCCATTGGGAGTGACGGCAGGTTTGTTTGCTAAGAGATTGCGAGAATCTCAAGTACCAATTATCTTATTTATGTCGCGGATTGAACCTAAAAAAGGGCTTGATTTGCTCATTCCCGCCTTAGAAATTATTTTGGCATCGGGAATAGAGTTTCACTTTATTTTAGCTGGTTCAAATCCCCAAGATGCCGATTATGAAACACGAATTAAATTAAAAATACAGAATTCCAGCTTGTCCAAATATACAACGATCGCAGGTTTTGTTAGCGGCGATCGCAAAAATGAGCTCTTGACAAATGCCGACTTATTTGTATTGCCTTCTTATTACGAAAATTTTGGGATTGCTGTGGCGGAAGCGATGGCTGCTGGCGTACCTGTGGCTATTTCCGATCGCATACATATTGCGGAAGACATACAGCAAGCAGAAGCCGGTTGGGTGGGGCCTCTGGAAGTAGGGGCGATCGCCTCCACGATCGAATCAGCACTTCTCGATCCACAGGAGCGTCAACGGCGGGGACTGAATGCGAAAAAATATGCCAAAAAGCATTATAATTGGGAGGCGATCGCGCAACAAACTATCGATGCTTACCAGCACATTTTGTCATCTTCAGCACAAGAAACTTAGTAATTTATTTAAGCAAGATTATTTGCTATTTTAGCTGCAATACTTGTCCACAAAACTCTGCAATCCTGCCTGATATCCTTGTCCTACCGCCTGAAACCTCCACTCTCCATTCTTCCTGTATAAACGACCAAATTCTATAGCAGTCTCTAGCGAAAAATTCTCTTTTAACTCATACCGAACAAGTTGGCTTCCCGTATCCAAATTGGAAATTTTGATAAAAGCATTTTTGATTTTACTGAAATTTGCATTGATTTTCTGTGCTTCGTGAATAGTCACCACAAAAGTCATTTCCTGAATTTCAGGATTTATCCTATCTAAAATCACCCCATAAATAGTCTTATGTTCTCGATCTCCGGTTTGGTTTTCAGGAATCGATTGCAGTACCGAACCGTCAAAGGATTGCAGGTTATTGTAAAAAATAAAATATTGATCGTTAGGTATTTTGCCGTCAGCACCTAGCATAAATGCAGAGACATCAATATCGTAGCTTTGCCCGGCTGCTGTCACCTGCCAACCGAGGGCGATCGCCATTTTTTTTAAATCCGGTGCTTCTTGAGAGATATTAAATCTCTCACCCTTAGTTAATTCCATTACTTATTGAGTTTGAGTTCTGTATAATTATCAAATCAAAAACCGGGCTTGCGATCAAACCCGGTTTATAGAATCTGAATTAATTTTACTCTACTTTTGAGCATCTTTAGAACTAGGTGGCAGGGTAACGAAACTCCCAAAAGCTCCAACCGTTTGATAGCTTTTTTTGCCCAGTTCAGTTGTGTAAATGCTCACAACGCCTAAGTTCTGACGCTGCGTTGTATTGTCGAGCAAGCTCTCGATCGTGCTCCGCTGCGAAGTCAGCAAATTCTTGCAACTGCCGATCAAAGTCTCTGCAACGCCGCTCAAAGCTTGAGGCACGCGAGAATCCTTGCACACAACGGTTTCCAGTTCCTTTTCCAGTGTGCCGGAAGCATAAGTCAGGTATTTGTCTCTCGCAGGATTTGTGAATGCCATGCCGGCGGCTAGGACAGTCAGGGCGATCGCCACTTTGCCTACATTACCGAAAAAATTAGAAGTTGGCTTGTTAGTATTCATTGGTTTATCAATAATCATTTTTTTCTTAGCCCGGTTGAGTTATAATCTTCTCTTGATTTAAACTACACCTCTTCAGAAACCGATTTCAGAAAGGAGATGACAGTTTTTGGATTGGAGGCTGGTTGCGAGTAAGTCTCTAACTTGCCTGCCTTCCTTTTACTTTCCTTCCTGCGGCAAATCCGGTAAATTTCTAGAATTAACTGGTTCCCAGGCAGAGCCTGGGAACCGAGATCCAGAGGCTCTGCCTCGCCGATCCGCACCAAGAAGAGGCAGAGCCTCTGGATCAGCATCCCCAGGCAGAGCCTGGGAACGAGGATCTTACCGCGATTTTTGCCGATCGATCTCCCGCTGCAACTCTTCAATCTGACGCCGCAGATCCTCAGTCTCGCTGTTAGGCGCTTGGGATTTGACCTCAACCGCACCCTCAGCTACAGCCCGCTTGTAGTTCCCCAGCTTAATTTGGCGGTATTCTTCCGAACTCGCCCAATCTCGCAAATACCGCACGCGCTCCACGGGGAAAGGGTGACTCAGCATCGCGCCTTGGCCGCCGTTGTAAAGTAAAAATTTATACACTTGGTTGAGGTTGTCTCGATCGAGCTCTTGATAGTTATCCGACTGGCGGATAAATTCTTGCAAACTGCATTCGCTAGCATATTTACTGCTAACTCCGGCAAGTTTCATCATCGAAATTATCACGCTATTCAAATCATCCGTTACTAACAAAGCTGCTCTATCTGCGGATAATTCCGCCTTGCGTCGCCACTCATAAAAAGCGAAAATCAAACCGCTACCGACCATATTTCCCAGCCCGAAAGTCATCTCGCCAATTGTCGATGCGACACTCATCGCCCACATCGCCATTTGATTTAAAGTTGGATGACCGCATTTAATGTGTCCCAGCTCGTGAGCCAATACTACCTTAATTTCCGACTCGTCCAACAAGTCCAAAAGACCAGTATTTAACACTACATAGGGCTGGTTTTTCCCCAAAGCATAGCTGTTAACTGAGGGATTTTGAGAGACAAACAAACCGGGTTCGGGAAAAACATCTAAAGCCTGCACGCACTCCCGAAATATATGATAGATGCTGGCATATTGGCGCGGCCCGACTTGTATGCTATTTCCCATTAGGTAAACGAATTGCGGTCGTTCGTAGATAAATTCTACAAATTTGCTGGCAATTAAGTCAAATCCAGGTACGCCCCGCAATGCTGTCTCGGCTTGCCGATCGAGCGGATGCTGAAAAGCTTCGCTAGAAATTCCAGTATAAGTAGGCATAGTTGTTGCAAAAGTTACATTTAAGATATCAGTGCGGGCGATCGCTGCGGTTGCTAGCACTTGCAGCCTGACTTATTAATCTTATCTCTTGTGGAACAGGCATCCTGCCTGTTCAAATAAACGTTAAAATGGTTTTCCTGCTACAGGCGCGATCGACAGAGCGTTCTTCACCCTGTCTGTTTATCGCCTCACCCCAAAAAAAACGTATAAAAATGGCTATCCTGCAACTCGAAAACGGTACAACCTACACTCAACTAAGCGACATTGCGCGCGAGCTCGCGCCCTTAAACATTCAACTCAACCGCTGGCCAGTGACTGACACCGCTGAAATTCGGGAATTGTTAGCCAAAGATGCTCTTGACGACAATCAAAAAGAGCAAGTGCTGCAAGCTCTCGACGGCTACTTTCAACAACTTTCGGAAACCGCAGGCTATCAGTCGCGCGACTTAATCGTACTGCACCCAGGCATTCCCAACCTCGACACCCTGCTCTCGAAATTCGACAAGTGCCACATCCACGCTGACGATGAAGTCCGCTACATCGTAGCAGGAGAGGGGATTTTCGGCTTTGTGCGCCCCGACGGCAGCCAAGTAGAGCTCACGGTGCAGCCGGAAGAGTTTATCAACGTACCGGCGAATACAGAACACTGGTTTTATTTGACAGCAGCCCGGAAAATCAAAGCCGTGCGCTACTTTACCACCACAAACGGCTGGACACCGCAGTATACGGATACGGAAATTCGATCGGGCTTAGCCGCAGTCTCTTAACGGTTGCAATTCTTGAATCAAAAATCGAATAAGCGTTACGATCGGGAAAAAGTTAAGTTTTGTAAAGACCCTTGACTGCAACATTCACACCCAAAAACAGCCAAACTTGGCACGCTCTCAACCCCCTGTGGCAAGGAGCCGAAGACGCAGTACAAAAGGGTTTACCCCACAGCAAGCTAGCACCCGCATGGCAAATACTGCTCCTGGGGGACGGTTCCCCCACCCGTCACCTGCAACTGCTGACTGGGGAACCGACAGAAGTAGATGTAATCGATATGTCCTTAGTCGGTGAAGACGCAGACGGCGCACCAGAGCAAATTGTCGCCGTTCCCGGGCCGCGCCTGCGCCGCCAAGTGTGGCTGCGGACGGCTTCGGGACAGCGCCTCGCCTACGCGACTTCTTGGTGGGAAGCGAGTCATGTAGACGAATATTTGCAAAATAAATCTTTGCCAATTTGGGCAAGTTTAGCGCGGCTGCGGACAGAATTGTATCGGGACGTGCAAGGGATTTATTGCGGTGATTCTGCGGTATTGGAGTCAGCTTTTCAAGAATCGGGCCCTTTTTGGGGGCGCCATTATTTATTTTGGCATCGCGGGAAACCGCTAACGCTGATTTATGAAGTGTTTTCGCCTTATCTAACCAAGTATTTGGGGCCCGATTCAATAAACTCGTAATATCAATTCCGGTATAACCGGAATTGATATTACGGAGGACACGGCAGTGCCGTGTCCCTACCCCAAGATAATCATTAATCCTGATTACCAAAGATCTAACTATCACCCGATTAATTGTAGGGAAACGGCACTGCCGTTTCCTGACTGTGGGTAATATTAATTCCGATAGTACCGAATTTGATATAACAGGCTCGGGAGCATGATGGCTGGGAACTTCCAGCCCGTGCTACGATTATTTTAGGGTAGGGAAACGGCATTGCCGTGTCCTCCGTTACTTGCAATTTTTAGCCGCCGAAAATTCACTCGCAAACCGTCGCGCGGGTGGGGAGTCGGGACTCGGATTAAATTCAAATCTTGATCCGGTAACAGAGCCCAGTCAGACTCCCGAACAATCTTTGCCGCAAATAACTTCATCTCTAACCGGGCGAATTCTTTTCCCAAACATTCGCGCAAACCGCCGCCAAAGGGGACGTAACTGAAAGGTTTAGCATTTGTCGATCGCTCTTGGTTAAATCGATCGGGCTCAAAGCGATCGGGTTCGGGATAAACTGCGCTATCCAGATGAGTCTGATTGATTTCATAAAGCACGCTCCAACCCTTGGGAATTTCGTAGCCGCCGAACGAGCACGCCTTAATTACCTGCCGAAAACCGCCACCCACCGGCGGAACCAAGCGCAGCACTTCTCGCATAACCTGCTCTAAATAAGTCATTTGTTTGAGCTGTTCCAATGTTAGCGGTTCCGTGGCGGGGAACTGCTGCTGTTCGGCGCGCACTTTTGCCATCACATCGGGATTTTGAGCTAGGAGAAGGCAAAAAGAGGCGATCGCCGAAGTCATAGTTTCGTGTCCCGCAAACAGCAGCAACAGCACTTGGTCTTTCAACTCCTCCAAACTCAAACAGTTTCCGTCATCGTCGATCGCCGAAATCAGCAAACTCAAAGCATCATTGTCGCCTGGAGTTCCTTGCTGGCGATCGCGAATAATCTTTTCAAGTTCTGCCAACAGCAGCTTTCTGCCATTTTTAGCTTTGCCAAACCGAGTAAAAGGCATATCTAAAGGAATAGAAAATAAACCATCCGAGAATGTTTCAAAATAATGTCCTAGCGCCGTTTCCGAACCATTATCAATCCCTACTAACAACTTAGCAGCCACATCAAAAGTATAATTTCTCAGTTCAGGATACCACGCGAACTCGCTCATTTGGGTCCATCTTTGCAAATAGCGCTGAGTGATATTTTCCATCCCGCCGATGTAGCCGGCCAAAGCTCGCGGTTGAAATGCTTGATATAGCAGCTTGCGCCGATTTTGGTGTTCGGAACCAGTTTGTAGCGCCAAGGAAAGCGGCCCTAAAAGCGCTTTCGTGCTGGGAGGCCAACTCACAACAAAATATTGGTTTTCGTTGCTTAAAACAAACAAATTCGCCTCTTGGCCGCACACAAACACGGTAGGCTGTCCGAAGATGCTGGTTTTGAAAATTGGCCCGTACTGCTGGTGGCGTTTTTTGGCGAATTGGGAATCTTGTAAAAAGTTGAGTGTATCGCCAATTAACGGCAAACCGAAAGTGCCTGGAGGTAATGCCATTTTAGATTTTAGAATTTGGATTTTAGATTTTAGAGTGTTAATATCATATCAAATTTATCGGACTTGCATTCCTCACTACAAACCAATTTAATTTTATCTTCTTTGAATCGGAACTTTGAGGATAAATTCAGTGCCTTTTCCTACCACCGACAAACAATTGATTTCACCTTTATGTTTTTCGACAATAATTGAATGGGAAATCGCCAAACCCATCCCTGTTCCAGAACCAATCGGTTTTGTAGTATAAAATGGGTCAAATATCCGCTGCTTGATTTGATCGGTGATACCTGCACCATTATCAGCAATTACGATCGTAGCAAAATTATCTTTTACCTTTGTACGAATGCCGATAATTCCCGGATTTTCGAGCGGTTCTTGTAAAGCGTCAATAGCGTTAGCGATAATATTCATAAACACCTGATTCAACAGTCCGGCGTAGCACTCCACCAGCGGTAATTGTCCGTATTCTTTGATGACTTGAATGGCGGGGCGATCTGGCTGAGCTTTCAGACGGTGTTCTAAAATCATCAACGTGCTGTCGATGCCTTCGTGAATGTTAACATTTTTCATGTCCGATTCATCGAGGCGAGAGAAATTCCGCAAACTCCTCACGATATCCCGGATGCGAGTGGCTCCCACCTGCATCGAAGACAGCATTTTCGGCAAGTCGTCTAGCAAGAAATCTAGCTCTAACGCCTGTATTTCCTCCTGAATCGCTGGAGCAGGTTCCGGGTATTCATCTCGATACATTTGCAGCAGTTTCATCAGGTTTTTGGTGTATTCTTCTGTGTAGGTAAGATTGCCGAAAATAAAGCTGACGGGGTTATTGATTTCGTGGGCAATTCCTGCTACCATCTGACCGAGACTAGACATTTTTTCTGCTTGAACGAGCTGAGTTTGAGCTTGCTGGAGTTCCCAGAGAGTTGCTTCTAGTTGGGCAGCTTGTTCTTGCGCTATCCGGGCTGAATCGACGCTTTGAGTGTAGAGTTCGGATTGGCTAATGGCGATCGCCAATTGATCGCAAATTGCCCCGATCAACTCCACTTCGTCTTTTGTCCACCTCCGCACCTCGCTGCAAGAAACGCAACCAAGAACACCAGTTAAACCCCCTGCACTTTTAATCGGCAAATCCAACACAGACTTGTAACCTAGCTGCAACAAAAATTCCCGTTCTAATTCATCGCTTACAGTTGAAACATCATCTATTTGATAGACTTCCAAATTTGCGATTTTTTGTGGCAGCGTACCCGTTATGTCAGCAGGGAAATAACCCAAAGTTGAGAACAAGTCATCATTTTTAGCTTCGTGCACGACATTCCAAGCAGGCGGCGAAGCGTCGGGTAAATACCAGATAAACATACAGCGATCGAGTTGCAACAAGTCGCGAATCTGGTGTACAGTTGTTGCCAAAATAGTATCCAAATCGAGAGAAGCACGGATTTGACTGGCTAGCTGGTTGAGCAATTTTTGCTGCATTGCTGCTGAGGTCGCCTCGGCGGCTGCGAGGCGAGATTTTTCATAAAGTTCGGCTTGATTGAGGGCGATCGCCAATTGATTTCCTACAGCCATTAACAGTTCCACTTCCTCGTCTCTCCAGCGCCGCGGGCCGCCACAAGTAGCGCAGAGGATCACGCCAATTGGGCCCGACTGTGTTTGAAGGGGAATGTCCAGCAGAGAATTGAGTCCTATAGATCTTAAAAATTCCCGTTCTCCTGGATCGGTGACTGTCTCAACATCATCGATCCGAATTATTTCCAAATTGCAAATCTGCTGGGTGATAGAAGGAGTTTGCTCGACAGGATATAAACCTAACATCGAGGGCAAATTGGCATTTTTTGCCTCGTATGTCACATTCCAAGCTGGCGACGAAGCCTCGGGCTCATACCAAATAAACGAACACCGATCGAGTTGCAGCAACTCGTGAATCTGGTGCACAGTTGTTGCTAAAATAGTATCCAAATCCAGAGAAGCGCGGATATTGCTCGCTAGTTGGTTCAGCAGCGCTTCCTGCTCCGCTAATTTGCGGAATCTCACTTCGGAATCTTGTAATCTTATTTGAGATTTTTTTTGCTCCGTCACATCCAAACCCAAACCAATTAAGCCGATCGCGTTACCCCAATCATCTTTTACCTGAGTTTTGATTGTCTCCAAATGATGATATTCACCGTCAGCAAGTTGCAGAATTTCTTCAGAATAAAAGGGTGTGTCTTGACTCCATGCTTCCACGTCAGATGCCATGCAATTAGCAGATGCTTCTAGTCCCAAAACTTCGGAATAGTGAGATGCTGCCAAAAATCTCGATTCGGGAATACCCACATCTTCGCAGAAAATTTTGTTAACTAATAACATCCGCCCGCTAGCATTTTCCATCCATACCCAGATTGGAGCATTGTCAATAATGCTCCTCAACGTTTGTTGTTGTCTGGCGAGATCAACTTCTGTTTGTTTGCGCTTAATACCTAGGGCGATCACATCCGCTATCGATGCCAAAGCAATCAGCGTTGATTCGTTCAACTCTTGCCGAGCAAACATCGCGATTACTCCCACTAACTGATTGTCCACAATTAGCGGATATCCGGCAAAACCCACCATTCCCTCGCGTTTCGCCCATTCTTTGTCGCTGACACGGGGATCTTCTAGAACATCATTAGTCAAGTGAGGTTGTCGATCTTTAGCTATTAAACCAATCTTAAACTCGCCGACAGCAACACGACTGTGAGCGCCGTCAATGTGAGTGTATATCCCCGAACTGGCTTGGAGTTCTAAGACGTTTTCCACTTCATTCAGCGTCCAAATCCGAGCAAACGCAGCATCCAAATGACGCACAACTGCATGGGTGCAGTTTTGTAA
>JANMLZ010000196.1:0-52218 GCA_031372825.1 Cyanobacteria bacterium OTE_58_metabat_593
GACCGAGGTGAGGCGTGAGACCTTCTGTGAATTCGCCAACAGTCTCTTTCAACCGCCGAACGATCTCAATCGAAAATCCAAAAATCAAAAATCCCTCAATGGTAGAACGTGTAATTAAGACTGGTACTGGCTGGCGTCTGGGATGGAACCCCAACGCACAGGATTTTCAGGGTTTGGTGGCTGGGGATGGTTGGGCGATCGAACTCACGGAGGCTGAGTTGAACGATTTTTGCCGATTGTTGGAACAGTTGGCCGCCACAATGAGTCAAATGGCCTCTGAGTTAATGGACGAGGAAAAAATCGCTATTGAAGCCGAAAGCGATTTGGTATGGATGCAAGTGGAAGGCTATCCAGAAGCTTACACCGCACAGTTGATTTTGAATGCTGGTAGGAGGTGCGAGGGTTTTTGGCCGGCGGCTGCGACGCCCGGTTTGGTGCAGGCTGCAAAAGTTTTAAAAGTTTTTTGACTTTTTCTGGAATTTCATGCTATGCTGTTAAAGCTGTCGGGGCGTAGCGCAGCTTGGTAGCGCACTACTTTGGGGTAGTAGGGGTCGTGGGTTCAAATCCCGCCGCTCCGATTGTGATAAAACCTTCTCTATGAGAGGGTTTTGTTGTTTTAAGGGGTTTTTGCCTTTTTTTGCTATTCTCAATCAGCGGTGACACAGAATGTCAGTCTGTTGTATGCGAGGAGAATCGAGTTTATGAATTCAAATTTGCAACGGGGCGATCGCCTTAATTTCCGCAACCTGATAACAGCGTTGTGTTTAACCTTAACACTCGTTAGTTTCGCAGGATTAGATCCTGCACAAGCTCAAGAACAGCGGCTCAGAACGCTAACAGTTACTGGGCGCGGGATAGAAGCAATTCCCACTACTCAAACTCAAGTTCGTTTGGGGGTTGAGGTGCCGGGAAAAACGGCAGCCGAAGTGCAGCAAGAAGTGGCGAGGCGATCGTCCGCTGTGATAGAGTTGCTGCGATCGCGCCAAGTCGAAAAACTCGAAACTTCGGGTATTAGTCTCAATCCTACCTACAACGACAACAATCAGCGGCAGATAACGGGCTATACGGCGACGAATACCGTCACTTTTCGGATTAATACTGCATCTGCCGGTACTTTGCTCGACGATGCGGTGAAAGTGGGGGCGACACGCATTGACGGTGTAAGTTTTGTTGCTACCGAAAGTGCGATCGAACAAGCTCAAAAACAAGCACTCAAAAAAGCAACTCAAGACGCTCAAGCGCAAGCAGATGCAGTCTTAAACGCGCTCAACTTCAAGCGAGGAGAAATTCTCAGCATTCAAGTCAACGGTGCTTCCGCGCCACCTCCTGTGTACCGACAGATTCAGGCTCGCGCTGCTGCTTATGATGCTACAACGCCAGTGGTGGGAGGGGAACAGGAGATTCAAGCTTCTGTTACTTTGCAAATTAGTTATTGATATCAAATCCGTTTGTATCGGAATAATATAAACGGAGGAGACGGAGGAGACGGAGGAGACGGAGGAGACGGCATTGGCCGGGTCCCACCCAAAATAAACATGGTGGGGCCCCGCCCAGCCCTCTACCAGATAATGTTTCGGCGCCAGCAGCAATAATAAAAAATGAAATTTAACGCTTGCGCGGATTCATTTATAACCCTCTGACTAAAGACGGGATTGTTTTCAACCCTACAATTGATTGCGGTAGGGACACGGCACTGCCGTCTCCTCTATATTGTTCCGGCGCAGCCGGAATTAATATCATAGTAATTTAAGCCAATATAAGATTAAAATTAAATAGGAAGTTCGATCGCAAATTCAGTGCCCTTACCCGCCAGAGATTTGCAAAATAATTGACCGCCGTGTTTATCTGTCACAATCTGCTGAGCAATAGACAATCCCAGCCCAGTTCCTTTACCAACCGCTTTTGTAGTAAACAAAGGTTCAAACAAATGTTTTTGAATCTCATCCGTCATTCCCAACCCGTTATCGGCAATGCGGACGATCGCACTTTCGCGCAAAACTTCCGTGCTAATTGTAATTGTCAGACAACGTTGGTCTTTTTCCCAAGCATCTTCCACAGCAT
Organism: Cyanobacteria bacterium OTE_58_metabat_593; assembly: GCA_031372825.1. GTDB lineage: Bacteria > Cyanobacteriota > Cyanobacteriia > Cyanobacteriales > Microcoleaceae > Microcoleus. Next base: position 2,062 of record JANMLZ010000196.1, read on the forward strand.
CGATCGCATTTGCCAACAAATTCATAAACACCTGATTCATCGGGCCAGGATAGCATTTGATCGGTGGCAATTCACCATAATTTTGGATAACTTCAATCTCAGGGCGATCGCCTCGATTTTTCAGTCGATGTTTCAACAGCAATAGCGTACTATCTAGAGTTTCGTGCAGATCGATCGCAGTCGCAGTATCTCCATCAGAACGGGCAAAATTACGCAGCGACAGCGAAATATCCTTAATCCGTTCAGCGCCTACTTGCATGGAATCCAAGAGGTGAGAAAAATCCTCGATTGCAAACTCCAAATCTATCTCATCAATCTTGATAGTGATATCTGATGCAGGTTCAGGATAGTGTTTCTTATAGAGGCGAAGAAGTTCTGTAATCTCAGCCAGATATTCCTTGGCTGGCGCAATGTTGCTGACCATAAAACTCAGCGGGTTATTGATTTCATGGGCGACTCCGGCAACGAGTTGCCCCAAGGCGGATAGTTTTTCTTGCTGCACAACCTGTACTTGAGCTTGTTGCAAAGCGCTGGTGCGTTCTGTAACTTGCTGTTCCAGATTGTCGGTTAACTGTTTGAGCCGCCAGTGAATGCCAACTCTGGCAATTACTTCGTCTTGTTCAAAAGGTTTTGTGATGTAATCCACAGCACCTAATGACAAGCCTTTGATTTTGCTTTCAGCATCGGCTAAAGCAGTCATAAAAATCACCGGAATTAGCGCTGTCGCTGGGTTGGCTTTGAGCTGCCGACAGGTTTCAAAGCCGTCGATACCAGGCATTTGCACGTCTAGCAATATTAGTTCTGGAAAAGGATTTTTCGTGAGTTCTAGCTCACATTTTTTTAACATCTCAATCGCCGATTCGCCGTCCACTGCGACTCGCACTTTGTAGCCTGCTGTTTTTAATGCCTGCGACAAAACCGACAAATTTGTGGAACTGTCATCTACTATCAAAATAAATTTTTTATCGGGTTCAATCATGATATTTTCCCCTGACGCTTATGATAAATGTTCTTCAATTAATGCCCGCAGTTCTTTGACTTGAAATCCTTCTGCCAAAACGAGTATTTTTTTTGCAAAAATCGCGTGTTCTGGATTGGCTGTTTGAATCTCCTCTGCAATCTCGATTACCGCATCCAAATCGCCAGCTTGAGCTTGTTCGTTTAACAACTGCAAAATCTCGATCGCCGGAAGCTGCATTTTGCTTTCCGTATCTTGCCCTTTTTTGCCCGGATTTACTGTTTCGTCATACACCCAATCCAGTTGCAAATATTTCTTCAGTAAGCCCAACAACAAATCTGCTTGCACCGGTTTCGGCAAAAAATCATTTCCGCCTGCATCCAGACTCTTCTGGCGATCGATCTCAAACACGCTCGCAGACGACACCAACACGATCGCATCTCGTAGTTGAGGATGAGCGCGGATTTGGCGCAAAAACTCAAATCCGTCCATTACGGGCATGGCTAAATCGGTAAGGATTAAATCCGGTGCGGTGGCTAAAGCTCGATCGAACCCTTCCCTCCCGTCAGCCGCTTCAATCATCTCAAACCCGATCGGTTCCAGCAAATTTACCAGCACAGCCCGATTTTCCCACCTATCATCCACCACCAAAATTTTGCGTTTCTTACCCAGATATCCCAAGACAGCTCCTTGTTCCACAATTCTAGAACTATCTGCCCAATTTTCAGCTTCCGGGAGTTCCACTTCAAAGGAAAAAATACTGCCAACTCCAGCACGACTGTCGATCGCAATTTCACTCTGCATCAGCCCCACAATCTTTTGACTGATCGCAAGTCCCAATCCGGTACCTTCCGATTGCTTTTTCAGCTCGCCGACTTGCTCAAAAGGTATGAAGATTTTCTTAACTTGTGCTGGTGTCATTCCCGGGCCAGTATCTTCGACTCGGAAGCGAATTCTGAACAAGTTTTGAGTAGAATTCTCCCAACTTTTGATGACATCAACAGCAAAAATAACTCCACCTTTTTCCGTGAACTTAATCGCATTCGAGAGCAAATTTAGCAGCACTTGGCGCAAACGTTTTTCGTCACCGACAACCCCAGTGGGGAGTTGCGAATCAATCTGCAAATCAAAGGAAATTGCTTTTTCTGCGGCGCGAATTGTACAAATTTCAACAACACTTTGGATGAATGAAGGCAGGTGAAAGGCGGCGGGATGCAGTTCGAGTTTCCCGGCTTCGATTTTCGACAAATCCAACACATCATTAATCAGCGTTAGCAGATGCGAACCACATTGATAGATGATATCAACGCCGCCGCGCCCTTTGTGCGTCATCGGTTCGCTGCGCTGGAGAATTTGCGCGTATCCTAAAATACCGTTGAGGGGAGTTCGCAATTCGTGGCTCATGTTCGCCAAAAAATCGCTTTTGGCGCGGTTTGCGCCGTCTGCCATTTCTTTTGCTTGTTTGAGTTCTACGGTGCGTTCTTCGACGCGCTGTTCGAGTTCGGCGTTAGTGTTTTCGAGAGCTCGGAAAGAGTCGCGCAGTTGCTGCGCCATGTCGTTGAAGGATTGGGAAAGCACGCCCAATTCATTGTGCCCGGAGACTTCGACTGTGCGATCGAACTTCCCGGAGGCTAAATCCTGTGATGCTGTGCTCAAAAGTGCGATCGGGCCAGTAATCAAGCGAGAAGTATAAAACCCCAAAACCGTCGCGACAACTAAAGCACCGATGCAAAATAAAACCGTAGTACGAGTATTAGCATTGATTTGCCCCATGAAATCGGATTCAGGAACCGCAACCACTACCAACCAATCCAATCCCCATTCATCTTTCCAGGGTAAAACTTGGACAAACTGGCGTTCTTTATTCAGCAAAAACTCCAACTGTTGAGTATCTTTGACATTGTTGAAATCGCCGCCAAAATGCTTTACTAAATATTCAGCACTCGATTGGATTAATCTATCACTGCTTTCCGATGCGTTTAACCGTTTAGGCTTACCATCAATCAGTTTAAAAGGTTCCTCGGTGCTGGAACTCGCCACAATTAGCCCGCTGCGTTCCACAATAAACGTTCTGCCGGATTTGCTGACTTTCAGTTGACGCAAAAAATCGCTAATTTGCGAAAGACGCTGGTCAATACCGATGACACCAATCAGTTGATTCTTCTTGTCGTAAATCGGGCAACTTGCCGAAACAGCCAGAGGAAACGGCGTGATTTCCCACTGGTATAAAACCCAGGTCGGTTTTCGGGCTTTAACCGTGTTTGAGTACCATAGTTCTTTCTCAAATTCGTAATTTTTGTATATTTCAATAAGCTTATTTGTGTTTCCCTGACTATCTGTATTGTAGAAGTAATGATTTCGATTGCCGAGTTGCTTTGGATTGCTGATGCCAGAAACAATATTTTGATCTAATAGATATCCAGCACCTGCAAACTCGCCTCCGGTCGCGCCAAAGCTGATGTAGCCGACATTAAATAATTGCATCTGTTTCCAGAAGAAACGACGTATTTTATCTAAATCTTTGCGATCGAGCAATCCCACATCGAAGGCATCGCCATTCACCTGAGCAAGGTGACGCGCTGTATCGAGTTGGCTGTCTAGATGCTGGTCAATCCGGCTGCTGACTTCCGTCCGCAGTTGAGATGCCAAATCGTTGACTGCTTTCTCTCCGTTGCGGAAAGATAAGTAGCCAACAATCCCAACTGCACCGATGATTTGTAGCACGAACGGGACAATCAAAATGGTTCGTAGTGGCGCATTACCAATCAGTTTGTTGAGGATTGAAGGCTGGGATGATGACATGGCAACTCGCTATATGAGAGTCAAAAAAACTATTTTATTTCTGTGATTTGTAGCTACGCTTTCAGATTCTCCCAAAAAACCGGAAGTTAAGAAAGTAGGTCGGCAGATATCATTTTCGCTCGACTACATTTAGTCGAGGTATTTTTTTCAATCCAAATTTATTGGCCGAGCGCGCTTATTTGGAAATCAGCTAATTTGTGTTGATGTATCGATATTAACCTAAAAATGATTTAAGCCAATATTTTGCCTGTTCTGATTAAATTACCCGCCCGCACAGACAGTGGCACTTCTATCGCTGTTGTCAATTGAACCCTTATACGGTACTGACACGGCACTACCACACTCAGGAGACGGCAGTGCCGTGTCCCTACTAAAAACCTCTATATCAGTGGATTCTCGTAACGGTTTCGCCGAATTGATACTTGATGGTGGGTTGTGAATACTTAAGCTAATAATTTGAGATAAGTGCGATGGCTACGCCCCGGCTTGCGCCTACGAGCTTTTTGGGCGATCGTATATTTAAATTACAATAAAACGACATTTAAAACATCAGAACCATGACCGATGTCAAATCCGGTAGCATCGGAATTAATATAACCCGAAATCGGGACACGGCAGTGCCGTTTCCCTACAATTAATTGAGGTAGGTAAACGGCACTGCCGTGTCCGACCTTGCTCGTGGCAACAAACGGGCGATCGCATTTCTTAAGCGATCGCAAACTCTGTATATTGCCGCAAATTCGGTGGATGAAACGCCAAAACAATATCTTCCCGCGAAACCCCAGCCTGCAAAAAATCTGTCACCACCCCATCTTCTGTCCAATCTTCCTCAATCCAAATTTTTCCATCCCGCAATCGCACATGAATAGTATTTACCTTAATCCGTTCTTCCCCATGCCAGCCGATTACCATCAATAGATAATTGTCGTGTTGCTCATCAAAAACCAGCACATCTTCTAGCTTTGAATTTGTCGAGTTAGACCCCAATTTGTAATACTCAGTTAAAAATTTCCGAATCAAATCACGATAATACTCTAATTTATCCATCGCTCAATCACCTCCTTTTCAGAATCAAAAGTTAGCAATTTCACCCGATTAGTTTCAACAATTAATTGGGCAAGTTTCTTCTGAAAACCATTATTATAGACCCTATTTGCGACCGCTAAATACAATTCGTACTCAGATTTTTGGGCTTGCAAAACATTACGATAAATGATATATTGACCAACTGCACCTTCTAGATCGTTGATGAAAGAGCGGCCTAAAAAACTCTTCACCTCAACAATAATTTTTCGTCCTTGCTGTTCTGCTGCGATCGGCTTTTCGGCTGCAAGATCGGGATAGAGTTTATCACCACCATATTCCAGTATATAGTTTTCGGCTACAATCAACCAGCCATCTTTAATCAGCGCTTGCTTGACTGCATCATGGTAGATATCTTTAGCTGGCATCGCGAGTTCAGTAATTTGATATTCCACATTTTAACTCAAGCGATCGCACATCCCATCATCCCCAACCCGCCGTCAACCACCCCCACAATCGCAAATTACTACCGGATTGGCGATCGAAGTACCCGATATCGACTACAGTAAACACAAAATATTATTGGCGGTGATTTGAGTGATTGAGACTTTAGCAACAGGAATCGCAGCAGCCGGTTCGCTGCTAGCATTGGGCGGAGTGGGCCTGGAGTTGAACTATCGCCTGCTTCCCCGTGGAAATAAACTAGAACTCACAGCCGGAGAATGGCACTTAGCCATAAACGAAGCCAACCACTACCTTTTGGTGGGAGAAATGGAGTTCCAGAATCTCACACAGCGGTTTGAGATCATGTTGCCGGAAGTGCGCGCAGATGTGAAACTGATCTCAGATGCCAGCTTAGATGACGTGACTGCCAAAACAAAGGTGATTCCTTGTCACAAAGACGCATCAGCTAGACCCGATGATTACTGGTTCGGCTACATCGTGAAAGCCCAAAAAACCACGAAAATCAAAGTCTCTATAGATATTCACGGACAAGATTTAACCAAATTGCAATCAGCTTGGGTGCAAGTACATTTCACCACCTATGGCCCCGGCGGCCGCATTCCCAAAATCCGCCACGTCGTAGTCCCCCTGCAATTTCCCAACTCCGACACCGTACCCATCGCCCGAAATGTCGGAGTTGCAGAAGTTTTGCCGGTTCGCACCCACATCCTGACCGAGATAGACGATCCAGTTGAAATTGTCAAGCGTTACGTGCTACCGCGCGCCGAAAAAGGAGATATTGTCGCCCTCGCCGAAACTCCCTTAGCTTTGATGCAGGGACGCTACCGCCATCCCAGCGAAGTCAAACCTGGATGGGTAGCCAAGCGAGTTTGCTTGTTTTTCTTGCCGATGTCGAGTTTGGCCACAGCTTGCGGGATGCAGACATTGGTGGATGTAGTCGGGCCCACTCGCGTAGTTGCAGCATTTGCTCTTGGCGCTGTGGCGAAAGTATTCGGGAAACCCGGAGTCTTCTACCAGCTAGCAGGAGAACAAGCAAGGCTGATTGACGATGTTACCGGGACATTGCCTCCCTTCGACCAATTTATTGTCCTCGGGCCGGACAATCCCCAGCAAGTTGTAGAAAAAATTCAACGAGAAACCGGACTTGCGGCGGCGATCGTAGACGCTAACGACTTGAAAGCAGTTAAGATATTAGCAGCGACCTCCGATTTATCCGTAACATTTTTAGAGCAAGCCTTACGCAGCAACCCAGCCGGGAATGCTGACGAGCGAACACCAGTCGTTTTAATTCGACCTCTGCCGAGCAAAATCTTGAGTTGAAAACTGAAAATGAAAAATTAAAAAAGATAATTTTAATTTTTCATTTTTCGCTCAACCAAGAAAGGGAGAAGGATTAAAAGTTCTAAGTTTTGAAGTCAAAATTAAGGCATTAAAAACTCAAAACTTCCCTAACTCTTCCCCTTTCTGAAATTTTATTTTTAAATTTTCATTCCCCACTTTCGTGCTATGACTTCATTTCCCTCCCAAAACCCAAACCAGGTTGTGATTCGCCCGTTTCAGTATCGCGACATCGATGCGATGGAACAATTGTGCGCCGAAACAGCCGAAGAGCCAGAAAACCGCAAAGGCGCAAGCTGCGACTTGGTACTGGGTAGAAAGTTGCAGCAGATTCGCCGCTGGTACGGACTGCTAAAAATTTTTAGCCTGTTTCCCAACCCTGGCCAGTCCCTGTTCCGCGCCCACGTTGCCGAAGAAGAGGGTAAAGTTAAGGGCATAATTCAGATTTCTCCTTTCAACCGCACGCGCAGCACTTGGCGGATCGATCGCGTCGGAGTAGACCCAGAAGCCCGCAGCAAAGGTATTGGTTCGATGTTGATGCGGTACTGCTTTGAGGCAGTTTGGGAGGCGCGGACATGGCTGTTGGAGGTGAATGTCGGCGACACAACTTCCCTGGCTTTGTATCGGCAGAACGGGTTTCAGCCTTTGGCCCAAATGACTTACTGGACGATCGCCCCAGAACGCCTGCAAGAAATGGCTTCCTCGACGCCAGATTTGCCCAACTTGCTGCCCGTAAGCAACGCCGACGCTCAATTGCTATATCAACTCGATACAGCGTCTATGCCCCCGCTGGTACGTCAAGTATTCGATCGGCACATTCAAGATTTCAAAACCAGTTTCTTGGGCGCTGTACTCGAAGGTGTCAGACAGTGGCTGGGAAAAACAGAAGTAGTCAGCGGTTACGTATTTGAACCGCAGCGCAAAGCCGCGATCGGCTATTTTCAGGTGCAGCTATCCCGCAACGGCCATCAGCCCCACGTCGCCCAGTTAACCGTACACCCGGCCTATACTTGGCTGTACCCAGAACTGCTATCCCAGATGGCGCGCCTCGTTCAAGATTTCCCCGCTCAAAGCCTACAACTAGCATCCGCTGACTACCAGCCCGAACGAGAAGCTTATTTAGAGCAATTTGGAGCCGTGCGTGTGGAACACAGTTTGCTAATGTCTCGATCGGTGTGGCACAAATTGCGCGAGTCCAAGTTGGTCTCCCTCGAAGGACTCCAGCTATCAGAAATGCTGCAAAGCTTCCAGCCAACTCGCAAACCCGTACCAGGCAGAATGTCCTGGCTCGGCCCGATGACTGGCGAAGCTACAACAGGGCCAGCTTCCTCCGAAATTAAACCCCTATTGGCCGACTTAGGAAGCAACCAAGTCAATCAAATTAATCCCTTCAATTTCCCAAATCCCGAATCATCGGCAACAGATAGTAGCAACATTTTGCATCCAAAATTGCCCGAGTTGCCGATCGACGGCGACTCGCAAGAAAGTGGTTAATACCTGATAGTTGGGCGTTGCTGAATTTAGGTATGATTCACTCGCTATAGCAATCCCTGAAATTTTGTAGGGGCAATTCATGAATTGCCCGGGCAATTCATGAATTGCCCCTACTCTAAATTTCGGAGGCAAATCATACTCCAAGTCAGCAACGCCAATAGTTGAAAGAAGAAAGTAGAAAATTATCATCAAGGTGCGAATCAAAATATTTTCTTCTTCCTTTCTTCTCTTCTTCCTTCGCGTTTTTCGCGTCTTCGCGGTTCGTTAAACAAGATTATTTCCGCCAAAAAATCTCAAATTTCAAATTGATTAATTGATAATGTCCAACGATAAATTATGGATTTCAGCCCTGGGATTAGATATCGGCCTCAAACGAGTCGGCCTCGCCGGATGTGACGGTACTGGTTTAATCGCTACTGGGATTGCTACTCTAGTACGATCGTCCTTCGAGCAGGACGTAGCTTATCTCAGAGAGGTCGTCCGAGAGCGCAGAGTGCAAATTTTAGTATCGGGCTTGCCATACTCGCTGAGCGGAGACGTGGGCGCTCAAGCGAAACAAGTGCAGAAATATGCCCGTCGCATCGCATCCGCTTTAGAACTCCCCCTAGAATACGTAGACGAGCGCCTGACTTCGGTTGAGGCAGAGGAATTGATGAAAACCGCAGGGATTTCGGTGTCGCAAAATAAGGGTTCGATCGATCGCAAAGCAGCCGCCCTGATTTTGCAGCAGTGGCTAGACGAGCGGAGGCAAAATCAGCGCCGGCCCAATTCCGAATCCTCGATAGCTTGTGACTGAGGCGTGATATCCTAGTTGTGCAAGTTTGCTACGCACACCTGTAACCGTTGACACACTGGAGAAAATTCTGCTGTACCCTCGGTACTCAAGAAGCACAAAATCGTGATTTGTCCGAGCGTGTCGCTTGCGGACTCGACTGAGATTTAAACGCTGCACTCTCTGCGTGGAAAATGCCCCGAGTCTCGCGGTTTAAGCTTGTGGACTGCCGATCGCCCGATCGGCCAGAATATCGCCACGAAAACTCCCCATTGTCAAGCAAACATTACTGAATTATTGACGGAAAATAAGATACACGCGATGTCCTCATCCCCAAACCGCAAAGAGAATGGCAGTTCCAACGAAGAGTCCGTCACCCTGACGGATGAATTTGGGCGCGAGCTGACTTGCAACATAGAACATTCGATGAACCTAGAAGGTCAAGAATACGCTTTGTTGATTCCGATCGACTCTCCCGTAGAAATTTTTACTTGGCACGGAGACGAAGCCGACGAAGCAGCAATTCCTGTAGAGGACGAGACCGAAATTGACAAAATTTTTGATACTGCTAGAGTTGTCCTGCAAGAGCAGAATTTGACTCTCCGGCGCACGGCGGTGACGCTGACAGTGGTTGGCGAATTGCCCGAATTTCCCGACGAGGATATGGTGCCGGATGCCGATCCTGATGAGGAGTCGGAGTTTGAGGAGCTGATGTGGCTGACAAGCTTCTACCACGAAGAACAGGAATATGCCATTTATACGCCTCTAGACCCGTTCTTTATCTTGGCTCGAATGAATGATGATGGCAAGCCAGAATTGCTCTCGGAAGAAGAGTTCCAAAGGCTGGAACCGATGTTGCCGATGCTGGAAGACCAGTTCTTTGACGAGCTTGATTAGATATTAATTGCAGGCAGAAGGCCTACAGGGCAAACAGCAGCAGTTTTTAATATTTTATCAAAAAGTAAACTGCTCGCCCGATCGAACAAGTTCGAGACTGTGCCTTCTGCTAGGGTCAGCTCGGGCTATTGAACTGAGCCTGGGAATTGTGCCTTTTAAAAGGCTTGTATCCGTAACTTTTCGGTCATCAATCGCAAGTCATCAGTCATTAGTCGTTACTTAACCGCCGCTTATCGAGGACAACGGATTATGAGTAAAGAACAACTGACAAAAAGCAACGCGCGCGAGAGCCGAAAAGGTACTCCGCAAGTCTCTAAATGGTTGTTTTATCTGGCATTGCTCCCGGCAATTTGGGGAGTTTGTGCTTGGCAGGGCTGGGCTTGGTGGAGCTGGGCTTCAGCGCCACCTAAAATCGCTGAAACGTCCACTGCACCGGGAGAGGATGCTGCTGTTTCTATCCAAATCCCCGAAGGTACCTCTAGCCAAAAAATCGGGCGGGATTTAGAGGCGGCTGGCTTAATTCGATCGGCCTCCGCATGGAATATGTGGACGCGCTGGTTGACTCTGCAAAACCGCGACGGAGGATTTAAAGCCGGAACTTACCAACTATCGCCGACTCAGCCACTAAGCGCCGTTGCTGACAAACTATGGAAAGGTGAAGTCGTACAGCAAAGTTTCACGATTCCTGAAGGGTGGTCGCTCACACAAATGAGCACTTATTTTGAAGCGCAAGGTTTCTTCCCGGCTAAGAATTTTATGGCAGCGGTGAGTCAAATTCCCTACGCTCAATACCCTTGGCTCCCGAGCGGCTTGCCTCATTTGGAAGGGTTTTTGTACCCAGATACTTATCAGCTAGACGGCGATGCAGTTAGCCCGGAAGCTGTCATCAAACAAATGCTCAGCCGTTTCGAGAAGATAGCTCTGCCTGTCTATCAAAAAAATCAAAATAATACTAAACTCTCTCTCAAAGAGTGGGTGACGCTGGCGAGTATTGTGGAAAAAGAGGCTGTAGTGGCGGGCGAGCGCAATCGGATTTCTGGGGTATTCAACAACCGTCTGAAAAAAAATATGCCGTTGGGTTCTGACCCGACAGTTGAATATGCTCTCGGCATCAGGCAAACTAAGGAGAAACCTCTAACTTTTAAACAGGTAGAAACGCCTTCTCCTTACAACACTTATATCAATGCAGGACTACCACCAACTCCAATCGCCGCTCCGGGAATATCAAGTCTGGAGGCGACTCTGACTCCAGAAAATACAGAATATCTGTATTTTATGGCGCGGTATGACGGCACTCACATTTTTAGTCGCACTCTGGCGGAACACAATGCTGCTGTGGCTCAAATTGACCAAAAAGTGCGATCGGGTCAATAACCGAATCTGAGACAATGGGTAATGGGAATGGGGAATGGGGAATGGGGAATTGGGAATTGGTAATGGGTAATGGTAATGGGTAATTAGTTATTATCACCAACAACCAAGAAGCAATAAATAACAAATACCCAATGCCCAATGCCCAATTACCAATTATCAATTACTAATATTTATGACTTGGGGTAAACTACTACAGCCGGACTTAGTTCTAGGCAATTCGATCGTAAATTTAACGGCTGATATTCTTGAGAAATATCATATTAAAGGATTAGTGTTGGATGTAGACGAAACTCTCGTTCCCATTACGGCAATGAATGCTTCTCCCGAACTCAGCCTGTGGGTGGAAGAAATTAAACCGGTGGTATCTCTGTGGCTGGCGAGTAACAATTTAAGTCAGACTCGGATCGGTCGAATTGCTGATTCTTTGAATCTACCTTACATCACTGGTGCTGCTAAACCGTCGCGCCGCAAGTTGCGAACAGCCGTGACAGCAATGAATTTGCCGGTGGAACAGGTGGCGATGGTGGGCGATCGACTTTTTACTGATGTTTTAGCAGGTAATCGTTTGGGTATGTTCACTATTTTAGTGGAACCAATGATTAATGCTGGAGATGCAGTGCGGAAACATCCAGTGCGCTCTTTTGAAGTTTGGGTTTCTCAAGCTTTGGGCGCAAGTTTAAAAATTAAAGATTAAATTGGGCATCGGGCATTGGGCATCGGGCATCGGGCATTGGGAATTGGGCATCGGGCATTGGGAATTGGAAATTGGTAACTAATGACAACAAACAACAGTCAACAGTCAACAGTCAACAGTCAACAGTCAACAGTCAACAGTCAACAGTCAACAGTCAACAGTCAACAGTCAACAGTCAACAGTCAACAGTCAACAGTCAACAGTCAACAGTCAACAAACCAATGACTAAAACTATTGTTGTTAAAATAGGAACTTCGACGCTAACTCGATCGACTACAGGAAACTTAGCCCTTTCAACTATTGCCACATTAGTCGAAGTTTTGGCAGATTTGCGACACCAAGGGCATCAAGTAGTCTTGGTTTCTTCTGGTGCGGTGGGAGTCGGGTGCGCGCGCTTGGGTTTGACGGAACGCCCGCGAAATATGGCTCTGAAACAAGCTGTGGCCGCCGTAGGACAAGGGCGACTGATGCGGGTATACGATGACTTGTTTACCACTCTACAACAGCCGATCGCCCAAGTTTTGCTCACTAGGGGCGATTTAGTGCAGCGGAATGGTTATGTTAACGCTTACAATACCTTTCAACAACTGCTCAAATTAGGTGTTATTCCGATCGTCAATGAAAACGATACTGTAGCAGTAGACGAACTAAAATTCGGCGATAACGACACGCTTTCAGCGCTAGTAGCCAGCTTAGTCGAAGCCGATTGGTTGTTCGTGCTCACAGATGTCGATCGGCTATATTCCGCCGATCCGCGCAGCAATCCTGACGCGCAGCCGATCGCCCTAATCCAAAATATGGCACAGCTCGCAGAATTGCAAGTCCAAACAGGAGATTCCCGCAGCGGTTGGGGCACCGGTGGAATGGTGACAAAAATAGAAGCAGCCAGAATCGCCACAGCATCGGGAGTCCGCACAGTCATCACCAACGGCTGCTTTCCTGGTAATATCGAGAAAATATTGAACGGTGAGGCGATCGGCACTCAATTCGAGCCTCAACCGCGCCCTGTAAACGCCCGCAAACACTGGATAGCCAACGTGCTAATTCCGGCTGGCAAACTTTACTTAGATCCGGGTGCTGTCACAGCAATTAGTCAAGGTAGAAAATCGCTTTTAGCAGCCGGAATTTCGCAAATAGAAGGAGAATTTCAGGCTGTAGATTCCGTGCAGTTGTGCGACGCTGAAGGCAAAGAAATTGCTAGAGGACTTGTGAATTATAACAGTTTGGAATTGAGACAAATTCAGGGATACAAGTCAGACAAAATTGCGGAAATTTTAGGTTATGCGGGCGTAGAAACTGTGGTACATCGAGATAATTTAGTGATTATTTAAGCTGAAGAGGACACGGCTTTTGGAATTTCCATACCCGAAATAACATTGTAGGGAAACGGCACTGCCTAAAGGTATCAACTTAAGCCTGACACCTTTGGTATCTCTCGCTTTTATCTAAGTCTAGATCCCCCTAAATCCCCCTGGTTGTAGGGGGACTTTGAAAAGACTCCTGTCCCCCCCTTAAGAAGGGGGGCTAGGGGGGATCGGTGTTATCTGAACCCTATTGAATTAAACCCAGCAAATTAGGCTACTTGCAGCAAAGTATTGCAAGAATTAGTTTGAGAATGTTCCAACAGCTCGTTCATTGCTTCTGTAAACAGTTCAAATACATTTTGTGCTAATTCTAAAGCTGCTTGGCGTTCGGAATCAGTAAGTTTTGTCTCTGCTAAAACTTGCAACATTTCTGGTGTATTTAAAATGTGATGATTGTCCAAACCCACATAACCTGCTCCGAAATAAACATATTCTGGTTTGGTAATTTGCTGTAATTCCATTACGACTGTTAGCGCCGCCTCAAAAAAAACTGTGGCGGTTGCTTCGAGGACTTCGACTAAGATTAGTTTTTGCACGGGAGAAGCCTGGAAACCGTAGCGTTCTAGGGTAGAACAGAGCGATCGGGTTTTTTTAGTTTCTTCACCCCAAAGCAACCTAAAATCGCCGTAACTCATTAATTGATTGAACCCCAATGTCTCTAACTGTTCCAGATACCCATACCAATAGTAGTTTTCTTTATAAGTATATTTATTGATTAGTTCCTGAACTTGATTATTACTAGAAGATTCTCGGATGACGTACTTGTTTAAATCGCTCAAACCCGCAGCCAAAGGATCGAGTACAGGCGCAAAAATTAGTCTTTGTTTGGGGTGAATATTTTTATTATCTAGAAACTCAAATAACGGCAATTGTGCAAACTCTTGCTTTTTTGTTTGAATAAATGCTAGGATCTCTTCCATAGTCTTGCACCTTCACTAGATTATTTAAACTAAGTTTTTACATCTTCGTTAATTATCCATGTTGTGTACCAAACATATTTGTATTTGATATCATGTGTAATGGTGTTTGTAGTCACGGTCGATTGTGATTTGCATCATATTGTGTTCCGCCACCAAATCGGGGTTGAGATCGATCGTACTTTTACGCCAACTTGCTGGTGTTGACCAAGAATAGAGCTCGCGATATCGCAGAGTGAATTGCCTTTGGGTGCGTTCTGGGTTAATCTATCTTTTGGATCAGTTAAGAAAAATCTAGGAGCTCAGCGTGGAACGCACTTTTTTAGCGATTAAGCCCGATGGCGTACAGCGCGGACTCGTTGGCGAAATTATCGGTCGTTTTGAAGCCAAAGGCTTTACGCTAGTTGGCATGAAGCTGATCGTGGCAAGTCGCGAATTGGCCGAACAGCATTACGGTGTTCACAAAGAAAGACCGTTTTTTGCAGGATTGGTAAACTTCATCACTTCCGGCCCGATGGTGGCCATGGTGTGGGAAGGCGACGGCGTTGTGGCGTCGGCGAGAAAAATCATTGGCGCAACCAATCCTCTGAATTCGGAACCGGGGACAATTCGCGGCGATTTGGCTGTGAATGTCGGCCGCAACATTATTCATGGTTCCGATGCTGTGGAAACTGCAAAAGAGGAAATCAGCCTCTGGTTTAAGGATGAAGAATTGAGTGCTTGGACACCTTGTTTAACTCCTTGGATTGTCGAATAGTTTTGATATTCTCCCGATTGAGAAATCGGGAGATCATCTTAGATCACTCGGCGATTGGAAATCGCGTCTACTCAAACGAAGTCTAGTCAAGAGAAAATTTTAGGAACAGTCTTTAGTTATTTCAGGGAAAATCGGAACTAGCCAAGAAGAGTCAATTTCTATCTCACAATTTGGGAGAGACTTTACCAAAAACCAACCAACTTGCTGAATCTGAAATAGCACTTGGTAGAGCAATCCAAATTAGTAAAAGTTTGAAAAGTGCTATACTTCGCTCATGCTAATTAAGTTATGCAAATTTCTAGATTCTATTTTTTAGCTTTTTTTCTAATTGCAGCCATCTCCCTCCATAGCTGTGCAATACCAGATGAATATACAGCCTATGAGATTATGTCTGCACCAGTTTGGTCGCCAAATAGCCAGCAAATTGCCTTTGTAGTAACCCACGGAAGAGATAAAAAACCATTTATCAACTGGGAAATCTATAAAATCAACGTCAACGCTACAGGATTAACTAGACTTACCGACGATCCAGAAATGGATATTGACCCAGCTTGGTCGCCGGATAGTCGGCGAATTATCTTCTATTCAAATCGCAACTTTAAGCAGCAAGAAGGAAACGAGAATTGCTGCGGTAGCCT
Organism: Cyanobacteria bacterium OTE_58_metabat_593; assembly: GCA_031372825.1. Taxonomy (GTDB): domain Bacteria; phylum Cyanobacteriota; class Cyanobacteriia; order Cyanobacteriales; family Microcoleaceae; genus Microcoleus. The sequence goes on from JANMLZ010000196.1 coordinate 17,555, forward strand.
TTACGCAATAAATTCTGACGGTTCAGAACTCAGGCAAATTACTAGAGATATTGGCTGGGCGAAAAATCCACAATGGTCGCGCAGCAGCAATCGGATTGCCTTTGAAGCAGAAGGAAAGATTTATATAATCAACTCAGATGGTAGCGGTTTGATGAAGTTAGTTGATTTAGGAAATAACCAAGGCGAGTCAATTACTAATAACTCTCCAATTTGGTCGCCAGACGGCAAAAGAATTGCTTTTAAAAGTAATAAACTTGAATTAATCAATGCAAATGGCACGAATCGAATTCAGATTTTATCAAACAGTGAAGATTATGCACCTGCTTGGTCTCCGAACGGCAAACAAATTGTCTACACTCGTGGCATCTATACAGGCGATGCCAAACGCAGCACAACTATTAGTCAGGTTTGGCTTGCCAATACCGACGGTTCTGGAAAACCTCAAAAGATAGCAGATGGATTCGGTGCCCTATGGTTGCCAGACGGTAAACGAATTGCCTTTAGTTGTTCCTCAAAATCCCCGCGAGATGACACCGAAGAATCGTTTATTTGTGTAATGAATTCCGACGGTTCAAATTTAACTAAATTAAAACCTAAAATTCGTTCTTTTACATGGTCGCCTAATGGTAAAAAGATTGCGTTTATTTCTGATTCGTATCCCGAAGTCAGGCTTTATGTGATGAAGGCAGATGGTTCTGAATTGTTACAATTAGCAGGAAAACCTGAATCATCTAAACCTCGTTAGACTATGGTAAAACATATCAATGGCTTGATTATCGAAGGAGTTGTAGCTTCTGGTAAAACCACATTTATTAAAGAGCTACAACATATATTGGTTGATAAACATCCTGCCCGAACAAAGATTTACATTGGAGAACATTACACCGAACGTATTCTAGAAAATGAGAAAGCTAAGGGTTCTCTAACGGCAAAAGCCACAATTGATTTAGCCTCTAAAATTGTTGAGGAATTGGAAAGTATTGCTGCTTGGAAATCTGAAAGTAAATTCTGTCATAACCAAGGTAATGCGGTTATTGACTCTACCCTGGAAAGATTTTTAGGCAGTCATTATGCCAACTTAAAAGCACTGAACTTATGGCATTCAAATTCTCAAGATGAATCCAAAATTATCGATATTTATAATCGTTTAGAAATACTAGGTTTCTCGATAGTGATTCTGAAATTGCCAGACTCTCTGATTAGTCAGGCTGTGATGTCTACTAAGCTTTGTAGAAATACAGGCTGGTCTCAGTATCTTAAAACGATAGGAAATGATGAGGAAGTGGAGTCTTACTACTTAAATTGGCAAAATAAACTACTTGAGTTTTATAATACTCTTAGCAAGCATATTGAAATTAAAATCCTAATGGTAGATCCGATTCACAGCAAGGATGGGTATGGTGAATTGGCCGCTTCTCTAGTAAAATGATTATCAGTAGGGAAACGGCACTGCCGTCTCCTCCGTTCCTTTGTTGAAGAAGGACTAAAATCCTTACTACAAACGACATTTTTTAAGGCGTTATTGATATTACCCATAGGCAACGGAGGAGGACACGGCAGTGCCGTTTCCCTACAATATTATTTTGGGTAGGGAAACGGCACTGCCGTCTCCTTTATCATACCGATGCAACCGGAAACGATATCACTCACCGGCGGTAAAAGTCTAACCTTTCTGCGCCCAACCTTTCGCCCAGTTCAAGTTTTGCATAACTTCTTTCAAAGTCGCAGCTTCTGAATACAGCCGCAGCACTGGTTCAGTTCCGCTAAACCGAATTAACAGCCAACTTCCGTCAGCTAAACGGAATTTATATCCGTCAACTTTGTTGCAATCTACAACTGCTTTACCGGCGATTTCTGTTAAAGGTTGATTTTCTAACAAATCCAGCAAACGCGATCGCTCGTCCATATTTGCTAAGTGCAAGTCGATTCTGTCGTAAGCTGAAGTAAAATTAGTTTCTGCTTGCAGTCGGCTATAGATTTCGCTCAAATCTTCGCCGGATTTGACAACGGCTTCTAACAAATATAGCGCCGATAGCAAAGCATCTCTTTCGGGAATGTGCGTACCGTAGCCGATTCCTCCCGATTCTTCGCCGCCGACTAAGACTTGGGTGGTTAACATTCGATCGGCAATATACTTGTAACCGATCGGCGTTTCAAACAAAGGCAAGTCGTACAGTTGGGCAATTTTGGGCATAATGTCAGAACCGCTGACAGTTTTAATCACTTCCCCAGTCAACCCGCGCCGTTTTGCTAAGTGTTCGATTAAGATGGGAACTAAGATTTGTGAACTGAGAAAATTGCCTTGCGAGTCAACGGCTGCAATGCGATCGCTATCTCCGTCAAATACAAACCCGATCGACAAACCAGAGCTTTTTCGTTGGTGAGTTCGCATCACCCGAAACAACTGCGACAGGTAGCGCGGCAAAGGTTCGGGTGCACCGCCACCAAACAGCGGATCGCGATCGCTATTGACTTCGTGCACTGTTTCTTCTAAAATTTGTGCCAATCCGCCTGCGGCCGCACCGTGCATCACATCTACAAATACTGTAATTTTGTTAGAGGCGATCGCATTTTTAATCGCATCAATATCCACCATTTCCCGCAAGGTTTTGCAGTAAGCCGGCCAAGGATTGAAACTCTCCAATTTGCCGGGAGTTGCTGAAATTGCCGCCGGATTTTCGAGTTTTGCTTCTATCCGTTGAGTCACTTCCGGCGAAACTGAACCTCCAAATCCGCCCTTGACTTTTAACCCTAAATATGCGCCGGGATTATGGCTGGCTGTCAGGACGATCGCACCCAAAGCATTCAATTGTTTCGCGGCTAAACTAAAAGCCGGAGTTGGAGCGTAAGAATCGCTCAGTAACACGTCAAATCCCGCGTTTTGGACTGCCTTAGCCGCTGCGAGGGCAAATTCTTCAGCCAGAAATCGGCGATCGTGACCGACAATTACGGTACCGCTGGTGGCATTATTGCCGCCGGTTTGTGCGAGAACTTGTGCCGCTAGAGGAGCTACTAACGCCACGCGATCGAATGTAAAATCGTCGGCAATAATGCCGCGCCAGCCATCTGTACCGAATTTAATAGGATTCATTAGTCACAAGCTATGAGTCACCAGTCTATTTTATGGGCTGAACGGGCGATCGTCATCAGATTTTAGATGTAACTGGTTCCCAGGCTCTGCCGGGGAACCGATGGCTAGAGGCTCTGCCTCGCTTGCGAAGTAAAATACGAGGCAGAGCCTCTATATCTGTGTTACCAGGCAGAGCCTGGGAACAAGTCAACAGTCAACAGTCAACTGACTAAAAGAATGCTGGTTGATGGCGAATCAAATTCAGGAATTCCTCACGAGTTTTCTGTTCCTCTTGAAACACTCCCAACATCGCACTCGTCACCGTCCAAGCACCGGGTTTTTGTACACCCCGCATCGTCATACACATATGACTAGCTTCCATCACCACAGCTACTCCCCGCGGTTCCAAGATTGTCTGAACTGCTTCAGCAACTTGGCGAGTCAAACGTTCCTGCACCTGCAACCGTCGGCTGTACATCTCGACAATTCGGGCCAATTTACTCAGTCCCACTACTTTTTGATTGGGGATGTAAGCGACATGAATTCGTCCCATAAACGGCAGCATATGGTGTTCGCACATACTAAATACGCTGATATCTCGCACCAGTACCATTTCGTTGTGACCTTCGTCAAAGATAGCGCCGTTGAGGAGTTCTTCGAGGGATTGACTGTAGCCACTGGTGAGAAACCGCATTGCTTCTGCTACCCGCTTTGGGGTTTTGAGCAATCCTTCGCGTTCGGGGTCTTCTCCTACTCCCAACAGAATTGTCCGAACGGCGGCCATCATTTCTTCCTGGCCTACTTCTGATGCTACGGGCACGCTGGATTCTTGACCGTTGGAGGAATTGCGATCGGGTCGAGTGGTGATATTAGACAAGTTTTTGTCTGTGGTTTCTAAAAGTTTCATGCTGTCAGTCGAGAGTGTGTTCGAGCCATTGGAACCGTTGTTTGATGCAATTGTCATAATAATTTCGTGTGAGGGTCGATCGATTTTGGATTTTGGATTGGTGGATAGAGTTTCAAAGATTGTTGAATTCTGTCTGAAAAAAAGCCCGCATTCTACAGTGCGTGCTGGGAATGTTATAAAACTCCAGCGTTGGACATGAGGGTGATTTCTTCGATTACTGCACTTGCGGGCAACTGAACTGCGTGCAGAATTGATTGGGCGACGATTTCTGGCGTTAACATGGCAGTGCGATCGAAGTCGGCTTGCACTGTGTCTGTGTCCCACATGGGAGTGTTGACAGAACCCGGACAGATTGCTGTGACGCGAATTCCGCTAGCCCGTTCTTCGGCGGCTAAGGTTTTGGACATAGCCATGAGACCGAATTTGCTGACGCAGTAGGCTCCCCAGTTGGGGAATACTTGGCTGCCTGCGATCGAGGAAACGTTGATAATGATTCCAGATTTGCGATCGCGCATTCCCGGCAAAACTCCTAGAATGCACTGCCAGACGCTAGTCAGATTTAGGTCTAGAACGCTCTGCCAGTCGGCTAGAGGCGTTTCTGTCAATGGGCCCGTGTAGCCCATGCCAGCACTGTTGACTAGGATATCTACGGGCCCGAATTGAGCGGCGATCGCGCTGATGCTGCTTTGCACTTGCTCAATTTTTGCCAAGTCTAAGGGATAAGCTTCTGCTTTCACTCCGAATTTTCTGGCTGCTGCGACAACGGCTTCTAAGTTTTCTGACTCTCGACTAACTAAAGCCAGATTTATGCCGGATGCGGCAAACGCTAGAGCCGTTGCTTTCCCAATACCGCTGCTCGCTCCGGTAATTAGAGCCTGCTTTGTTGTTCGATCGTTCATTAAATTTCCTGATACTTTCGCTCGGCTACTCTCTCAAGCGTTACAGCCTTCTTCGGCAAACTAGACAACTGTCTGCTCCGGGTGATAACAGTTAGTTATGAGATTAACATTAAGAACTGTTAAGCCAGTGTCACCAGAAAAATTATAACACTGCTGACAGATTCGCAGAATCAGTTGTGAGTTATGAGTTATGAGTTTGAAGTTAAGAGATTTTTGGCGTTGCTGAATTTAGGTATGATTCACTCGCTATAGCAATTCCTGAAACTCGCTAGTACGGGCTCATGAATTGCCCCTACGGGCTCATGAATTGCTCCTACGGGCTCATGAATTCCCCCTACGGGCTCATGAATTCCCCGTACTAAATTTCGGACGCAATTCATACTCCTTTCTCAGCAACGCCAGATTTTTAAGTCATAACTAATAACTATGAATTCCTCGACTCAAGCAGAAATTTCCGTGAATACACCAATGTCGCGAAACTTTTGATACCGGATTTGGCGCCGCTCCTGACCAGTAAGCTGTGTCAGTTCTGCTAGATTTTCCAACAAAGCTTGTTTGAGCATAGACGCAGCTTTGAGGGGATTCGAGTGAGCAGCGCCAACGGGCTCGGGAACTATCTGATCCAGAACGCCGAGGTTTTTCAAATCCCAGGAAGTAATTTTGAGGGCTTCTGCGGCCAAGTTAGCTTTTCCTGAGTCTTTCCAGAGGATGGCGGCACAAGCTTCGGGGGTGGCGACGGTGTAGACGGAATGTTCTAGCATCAACAGTCGCTCGCCGACGCCGATACCCAAAGCCCCACCAGAACCGCCTTCGCCGATGACGGTGCAGATAATCGGAACATCCAGGCGAAACATTTCTCTGAGGTTACAGGCGATCGCCTCTCCTTGTCCAAGCTGTTCGGCTTCTAAGCCCGCCCAAGCTCCGGGAGTGTCGATAAACGTGAAAATTGGCATTCCGAAGCGATCGGCGTGTTCCATCAACCGCAGGGCTTTGCGATAGCCGCCGGGCGCCGCCATGCCGAAGTTGCGGGCAATATTGTCTTTGGTGTCGCGTCCTTTTTGATGGCCGATGATGACTGTGGGACGCCCGTCTATGCGGGCAATTCCGCCAACCAGGGCCGGGTCGTCTGTGCCACGTCGATCGCCGTGCAGCTCGATCCACTCGTCGCTAATTGCCTGAATGTAATCGAGGGTGCTGGGGCGGCGCGGGTGACGCGCGAGTTGCAGCCGCTGCATGGGGGACAAGCTGCTGAAAATTTCTTGTCGCAGTTGGGCGCTGCGAGCTTCTAATTTGCGAATTTCGTCCGTGACATCGACGCTGTTTTCTTCCGCGAGTTCGCGAATTTGGTGAATTCTGGTTTCTAGTTCCGCCAGCGGCTTTTCAAAATCTAGGAGTAGTGGTTTGCGGTCGGGGTTTGCCACGCTGATAATTTCTATAGGGTTTTAAGGTGAAAGTCGATCGACTATTTTTCAATTTTACCCTGTCAGGTGATGCTGAAAAATCAGGCAAAATTGAAAATTTTGAGTTCTAAATTTTGTATTATATCAGATTCGATAACATCGCAATTATATTATAACGCTCGCGCTGAACTCCGAAGTTCAAAAAGCGACATAAGTACGATCGAATTAAGAAAGTCCTGAACTTGAGCTGTCAGTACAACCCGGCGGAGGTATTTGTCCCCGCTAAAAATCCCCTACCTAATTCCTTAGCTTCGAGAAACAGCTTTTGCAATCACCGCAGACTTGGTTTTTGTGGATGAAATATTCACTCAAGAAGAAAAGGAGTTCTTAGTGGAATTTGCCGAATTTTTCCCAACACAAGCTACTCAAAAGTTTTTATCATTAATTTACAAATTGGATTCTCCTGAATGTCTTTAAATACTAGCTCTCCATTGTAAACATAGGTTTTATACTCGATCTCTTGAAGTTCCTTAAAGTCATATTTAGCACATATGTGTTGGGTAATAACTCCTGTACATTCTGCAATTATGCTTGTATAATTATTATTTATTGCTACATTAAATGTTGCTTCCATAAGTTTTTTAGCAATTCCTTTACCCCGATGCTGTTCATCAACTCCAGTCATAAATAGATGTAGAATCGTCCCTGATTTTACTGGATAGTTCTTTAGATACCACTCATTAAGTTTACTTAAAAATCCCAAAATAATTTGAAATCGTGAATCAATATGAGCGAAGTTAGGAATATCAGCTATTAAATCTTCAAATATACTAAAACCAATAACATCACCAGATTTTTCATCTTTAGCAACTAAAGATAACTGCTCCTGTATTGCTTTTTGACAAACGATTTCAGCCCATGTAATGTAACTGTTTGCATCAATCCCTAATGCTTGAGACATAGGTTCTTGTGCGAATGAATGACTCATACAACGAATAGTTTGTTCTAAATCATTCTTGTCAAAAGGTACAATATAAAACATGATTTTATCTCCTTTTTTTATGCAACAAAATAACGATAACTATCGCCAAAATTTTCCGTCTACTGATTGTAATTAAGTGAGAGTGTAAAATAGTTTGTGTAATAGGTAAAAACAAGATATAGTGGAGGTTGCCGATGTAATAATTCTCTCCTGGCACAAACTACTTTATAAATCCAATTAAGTCTGATATGATGATTCTTGGCGATCCAATTGGCGAACTAAAGCATTCCAATCCCACAGGGGACTGACATCATTCAGTTGTTGAGCAGCTTTAAGACAAGTTTCTTCTGGAGGACAAATCAACTTACGTCCTGTTGACTCAGCCAGGAGCTGAATTTTGCAAGCATTCTCCAACAGAACTGACATCAAAAACGCTTCTGGTATAGATGTTCCAAGTGTTATGGTGCCGTGATTGCGTACCATCAAAATCTGCTTATCACCTAAGCTAGATACCAATCGCTTCTCTTGGGCCTCATCCACCAATCCTCCAGGCAAAATAAAATCCCCGTAACCTATCTGTCTGTACAACCAGATTCCGGCTTCCGAACAAGGCAGTAATTCCCCTGCAAGTGATGAGAGAGCAGTTGCATGGATTGGATGAAGGTGCATGATGGCTTGAGCATCTGGGCGAGCTCGATGAATAATTCGGTTGAGATAGATAAAACCCGGTGAGTAAATAGTATAATTATGAGATGAATCTCCCACAATATTCCCTTCAAAATCCACTTTCACAATACTAGACGCCGTGATTTCATTGAATAGCAACCCATAAGGTGTGACCAAATATCTTTCCTCCTCATCGGGCAACTTCACAGACATATATCCCGATGTCATATCGGACATCTCTAAACGATCGAGCAATCGACAGGCTGCTGCTATCTCAATACGCAGTTGATGCTCTTGCGAAGAAGGACGAGAAGTTTCAAGAAGTTGAACAGGTTGAAGCATTGTAATATTCCTCTTGATGCAAACATTTAGATATGCGCCATGTAGGCCTTTTCAACTATATCATACAGGCGAGGTGGAGTTGTACCGACATTGCCGCCCATTAAGTCACATTAGGCAGTTAAGCTGCGTAGCAGCTAAATTTAATATTTTTGCAGCATAGAGTCCTTGTAGCAAGGTTTTTGGAAAAAACAAATAAGTGTTCCACAGCTTACCAATGGCTAAATACTGGTAAACTTATTCAGCGACAGAATTTAACTTTTCAGATTATAGGAGATTTTTACATATGCCGATTGTTCACACTTATTCATCCTCGCCAGAAGGCTTTCTCGTAAATTCCTTCTTGATTGAAACAGACAATGGCGTTGTTGTGGTTGACACCCAGTTCCTCGTCACTCCAGCCAAAGTGTTGAGGCAAAAAGTGATAGATATAGGTAAGCCATTGGTGGGAGTCATTATTACCCACCCACATCCAGACCACTACAATGGCACTGCTATTTTGCTGGACGGATTAGATTCTGTACCAATTTATGCGACACAGGCGACGTATGACGGGGTGAAAGCAACTGAAACGCCAAAACGTGAGTTTTGGACACCGATGTATAAAGATGAGTATCCAATATCAACCTTACTCCCAACCAACATTGTCAAATCTGGAGAATCCCTGCTGATTGATGGGGTGAATTTAGTCATTGATGATTTGGGTGCTGGAGAAGCGTCAGATATCACCGTGATTTATCTACCAGAAGACCATCAACTCATTGCTTCTGATTTAGTCTATTACCGGGTTCATCCCTGGCTGATGGAGGGGCGATCGCAGCAATGGCTTGAACAGCTTGATTTGGTACGGGAGCGATACAAGGATGTTGTGCAAGTGTTCAACGGTCATGGTGAAGATTCGACGCTTCAGGGATTAGATGAACAGATGGACTACATCACTTTATTTCGATCTCTGGTAGACCAACATCGTCAGGATGGTGTTGTCAGCGTCGATCGTAAGGCGGAAATTCGCAAGGCGATGCTAGATCGGTATCCAAGCTATCCACTGGATTTTTTGATTGAAATGAATGTGGAAGCTATTGCGAAGGAGCTTGCGGGCTAGACTTCCTGCCCGTTCATCCGCGTGCTGCTCAGACAGCGATCGCCTGATTACACCGCTTATAAAAACCTAGGTAAACCTGGGTAAGCTCTGCGGTATAAGCTTTAAACATTCTTTCTTAGCGCTTGACGCTTCCCCAATATTGAGGTTGACCAAGAAACTCCAGTTAGAAACACCCTCGATAATCACAACGACGTGATATTACAGCGGAATGTTTGATCTTTTTATTTAGTTTGTTCCACTCGCTCCAAACGTGCTTTTCCAAGTTCACCTCGGAATAGGCGGTTAAGGAGCGAGGTGTTTTTTCACTTAATTTCATAGCTCTACGAGCAATTACCAGCGCAGCGGCTTCATCACTGGCTAATCCATACATTCTCAGGTATTTCACTAAACCGATAATACTTGAATAAGCTGGATTGACTGCAATTAGCTCAATTCCACGATTCGACAGAATAGAACTGAGTTGCTTGTAGAACTCACTGTAGGCCCAGCCGGACAACATCCGGGCATATTTTTTAGCTTTCTCTCCCAGCGACTGCTTTTTTGTTGAGAAATCAAGTTCCTCACAAACTACGGGACATTCAAATTCCGTGGCTCTTATTGCTAGTTGCAGACAGGCATCAACAATTTGAGACTGTTGTTTGCTTCTTGGTAAACCCATCTGCAATGGAATCTGCCCGATCGCTTTGAGGTTCCCTTCAATATCGACATAAGCCCACCCAATAGAACCGGGATTCATGTCGATACCAATGCAACCATACATCCTTTCTCTAGAAACCTGCTTTACAGGATTTGGAGTAAACTGCACGGCTGTTACCCACCTTCCATTCTTGCGATAGAAATGCCAAGTCTTAGCACCGCATTCTGGTAGTCTGTCTATGTTACGACTAAAATCACCAATAACAGAGGACACGGTTTTTCCAAATCGCGACTCTAAGCATTTTGGGACTCTAAAAGTTATTTTATCCCCATTCCACTGGCAGACTTGATTGCCAAAAGACTCATCTTTGGAGCCGACGACAAAAATATCACCATGAGGGATAAAAACTTTGAATGGCTTGACTCTTAAGTGTTTAACTCTGTTAATCAGCAAAGTTAGTCTACGCTTTTTATTATGTATTTGAAAGCGTAAATTCTGCCAGTTTGTGGATTTATACTGGAGCGAGCAGGCTATGGGAAAATTGCAACCTGTCTTTGAGTTTTGCCATTTTTTTTTGGCATAAAATTTACGAGCTAATACTAACTTGCCTTCGGCTTTCTTGAGCCACGTACTAATAGACTTAATCTTTCCTTCAAGAGTTTTCAGGTGTAAAATCCTATGTTCTTTTGCGCCGTCTACACGACCCTTGGCAGAACTGATTACGCCATTTGCATGGCGTTTGTTGATGCCGTAGGTTTGCTGTAAGTGCGTATTCCAATCGGATTTCTTGAATTCTGCACCTGAAAGTAAATGGTTAACTGTTTGAATGCTTGCAGTCCTAAAAATCGGGGCGTAAGCCTCTAAAAACATCTCTAAATCTGTTTTTCCGAGTTCGTTAAGTTCAGAGACTGGTGTGGGCAAGCCTTTGCAATAAGTTATGGTAGCCATTGATTCTCCCGGTCAATGTGGTTATTTATTCCTATACTAATCGCTTTGCACAGAATCCACAAGCTATTGTCTTTCTGGTTTTTTGCTCTGATAACTTGCCAATATTAATCAATCTATCCATTGACTTACCCAGAATTTAACTAATAAATCCTAGGTAAATCTAGGTAAATTGTCAACAGTTGTTAACCCCTGAAGTAAAAAAGAAGACTGAAAATTAGACAGACTAAACATTAAACTCAAATTAGCATCTGGTTCGAGTTGTTTAGGACGGCTGGACAGTTCGACTATGCTCACTGACCTAACCGCCCAGGCGATTACTATAGATGTGTTTGCTATGAACCCTTGAATCAGCGATCGAAAAGAAGTCTAGTAAGGCTTACCTTCAGGGAAGAGTAACTCAATTTCTTGTTGTCGCAACTTTTTAACTTGAGTAACTGACTGTTCGATCTGGCTAACTACATCCTCAGAAACACCGAGTTGTTTAGCTAATTTAAGAACAGTTTCACGTTCAGCACTACTATATTCATCATCAGCACTAGCAGCCAGAATTGCATCGCGAATGAGGGGACGAGCTGTATACTTAGGATCTAATGTTGGATCGGCAGAGAGCAAACTATTCAAATCATCACTACCAGAATATTTTTGTAACTCGTCAATTACTGCTGGTGACGCTCCTTGTGCTGCCGCGAAACCAACAATCCACTTGCGCTCTTTTTCTGTTATGACACCGTCACCATTAGCGACTATAAAAAGTGCTTTGAAATAATTACGATCTGTTTCTGGAGGAACTGGTTGCGTAAAACCATAAAACTCTTCATTTATCCAGCGAACCCCAATATTATTTGTCATGATTTTTTACTCAAATTGCATTAATATAAGTATAGCATAAATCAAAAATATTGAACCCACATTACTCACGTCATTTTGTAGAGCAGTCACCACAACTGTTAGGAAGCCTCAAAATCAACCCGAAAGATATCTTGATTTTTGGCTAAACCGTTATTAAACTTAAAAGACGTAGGGGTTGCTGAATAAGTAATGAGAAAGTAAGAGAAGGATTGATTAGTTATTCAGCCCCTATTTAGGGCTTGCTGAATATATCGATCGCGTGTTACGTGGCCTGGGTTATGCGATCGCGCGATCAAGAGTAAAGTATAAGATAAACGGGCATAATAGCTCAAAATTCGTGAATAACCACCTGCGATCGTGTACAAAAAAGCTGAGCTTGCCCCAAGTCCCCCATCCGAATTTGAATTGCCCTTTGGAGGCAGATTGTCACCAGATAACGTTGGGTAAAAATGGCCCAAATAATCCCGCGGTCTGAATTTGAATCAGAATATGCTTAAAACTTCCCCACAGAAAAGGGCGCACCAGCCAAATCCTTTCGGATAGCATTGGGGGTATTTGATAGATGCAACCTCCGCCCCAGCCGATATTAGTCATCCGACTGACTTAGGACTATTAAATATAGCCAGAGTTCATACAGAAAAAATCATACTATTGTGAGAAAAAAAGTATGTAAAGCAAAAACAAACTGGCATCTAAATTTAAGATTCTTTTGGACATGATGTTTATTTATGAAATTGTAGTTGAGAATATGTAGCAAGCGAAGCGATCGCAAATAACGCCATTACCTCAGACATTACATTCACGGTGTGTCCATCAAAGAAAAAGCTAACTAGGGCACTTGCTAATGAACCGGCCAACATCTCCAAAAAGCCAACCAATGCGGCAGCACTACCAGCAGTATCTTCTACTGATTCCAGTGCATGATGGATAGCATTAGGTGCGATTAGTCCATAACAAAAGGTGTTAACGATCAGCAGAGGTAATAGTGTAAGTAACTGAGCTACACCAGTCATCGAAACTAATACAAGTGCAATAGCTGAGGTGGCAGAAATTACTAACCCAAAGCCAAGCAATCTTGGTGATGGTACACCACGATTGTTCAGTAGTCCACTGAGAAAAGACCCAGCTACGATACCAATACCAGTTGCAGCAAAGATCAACCCATAAGTTGTTGTTGATATCCCTAGAACATTAATCATTACAAGTGATGAAGCTGCAACGTAAGCAAACAGACATCCAAAACTGAGTGCATCGACAAGAGCATATCCAATAAAAACTCGGTTATTAAGAACACGCAGATAATTTCCGATTAGCCGATGTGGTTTGATAGCATTTAGATCCCGACTTTTAATTGACTCATCAAGTCCGAGTGCAATAATCAGTAAAAGTATCAGCCCTCCTACAGCTAATAACCCATAGATACCTCGCCAGCTAGCGATCGCCAATATTCCCACACCAATTGTTGGTGCGATGATTGGTGCTATGTTGATTACTAGGCTAATGTAGGAAAGTTGGACGCGAGCCGTAGCACCTTCAAACAGATCGCGAACCATTGCCAACATCAACGTTGCACCAGCGCCAGCGCCAGCACCCTGAAAAAAGCGCCAAGCTACGAGAGAATTAATTGATGGAGACATGGCACAACCAGCACTAGCAAAGGCAAAGAGTCCGCATCCTGCGAGTAAGACCGGTTTTCGCCCGTAGCGATCGGACAATGGACCAAAGGCGAGTTGTGAGATAGCATAGCCAGCCATAAATAGACTGAGTGTTAGTCCTACAGCCGCAGGAGAGGCATTTAGTGAAGTACCAATGGCAGGGAATGCTGGTAGTCCCATATCTATTGATAGCGGTAGCATTGCAGCCAGTACGCCAAGGATTATGGTGAAGCCGAGGGATTTAGGTTTAAACTGCATACGATCTAGCTATTGGTTGTTGCTGGTGTTTCGCTGGCCCCGGAGTGAAATAGGAGTTTGCCCTGGCTGGGTTCTAAACTCTGGGAGAAAAACTTTTGACAGCGATTGTGTTCATCGGCAATCACAACTCGCGCCTCGTGTCCAGTGCGGAATACCTCAGCGCGATCGCATTCTTCATAGGCAGCAATAATCACAAAATCTCCAGGATCGCACAAATGAGCTGCTGCACCATTCAGACAAATGACACCACTTCCAGGCTCTCCTGGCAACACGTAGGTTGACAAGCGGTTCCCATTGCTAACATTCCAAATTTCCACCTCCTGCAAAGGCAAAATCCCCACCTTATCGATCAATTCAGTGTCAATAGTGACACTGCCTACATAATTAACATTTGCATCAGTTACGCGCACTTGATGTAGCTTGGCGTGCATCAGTCTAATTCTAGCCATTATTTTTCTCCTGTATATGTCAATGGAACGATCGTTTTTTAAAGGACTTTTTCAAACAGCACTGCTTCTTTATGAGGTGTAGGAACATTAGAAAAAACGCGCCTGTCCTCAAACTCAAAAGACTCGTACTGCACGGCATATCTTTGTTTATATTCCAACTCTTGAGCAATATAGATCGTAACCGAATGCGTACAAGTTGCCACAGCACGCTTATATTTCAAACTTGCTGCTACTTCAAGTACCTTCTTTTCCAAGCCTAAGATAATAGCAGTACCTTCTACATCAGAAGACGTACCTGACATAAATACATGGACAATTTCTCCTTCTTTCACATCACCGTAACTTTTGATGTACATTTGATCTAGAGAATCCAAAAGCGAAAAAATTGGATTCAAGAACTCAGGTATCTCAAATTCCCCTGCCAGGGAAGTAGCAAAATCTTCACACAAACAAAATCCAATCACATTTCTAGAAAGTCGATGCAACGCCACGAAGGATAAACTCTCGGACAGGCAGTTTCTACAAATTTTTTCAGAAAAGATATTAAAATCTTCTTTGTGAAGACCCAAGCTAACTCCCAAGGGTTCTCTTGATGTGAAGGATTCGCTGACTAATTCCACAGTCTGTTCTAAATATTGCTCCTCGAACGCAACGATTTCAAAATCATTCAAGCAGACATCAACTACCAGAGATGGTTTTTCCTGTTTGTATGTGTCGAAAAGCTTTGCTAAAGATGCGAGGGACGACTCATTGACAAAATTGGAAAGGGGAATGTCTACCCTAAATTCCTGCTTCAGTTGTACTAGGAAACATACAACAGACAAAGAGTCTCCACCCAGGTGAAAGAAATTATCGTCTCTGCTCACAGGAGAAACAAGAAACATCTGCTGCCAAATATTTGCTAATAACTTTTCTGTTTCGGTTTGAGGCAGTTGTTCAGAATCTATGGATCTGAACATCCATCCACTCATGCCAGATAAGGCTTGGCGATCGACTTTACCATTAGGAGTCAGGGGCAGTTCATCTACAGCGATGAGCCTCACTGGCACCATGTAATGGGGCAGCTTGGAGAGGGCGTACTGTTTCATTGCATCCACATTCACTGTAGAAGGAACAACAAACGCCACTAGCTGTTTTGTTTCCAGTGCCTCCTCGTTTTCTTGAACGATAACGGTGACATTGGAGATTTCTGGGTGGAACTGCGCTAAGACTTTTTCAATCTCCTCTAGTTCTACTCGAAATCCCCGAATTTTCACTTGATTGTCCACCCGACCGATATAAAACAGTACGCCATTATTGTCTTTGATTACTAAATCTCCTGTTTTGAAGAGAATACCGTTGCCAGAAAACGGGTTGGGGATGAATCGCGCTTTGGTTTCTTGAGGCTTTTTGTGGTATCCGCGTGCTAGCACGGCACCTCCCGCCCAAAGTTCGCCTACCTCACCGGGGGCAACTGGCTGCAAATTTTCATCCAAGATATGAATCTCGGCATTGAGAATGGGTTGACCGATCGGCACATCCCGTTCTAGGTTTCCTATATCCCCCGCAAATTCAGCCCAAGTGAGATCACCTGCTACTTCCGTACTTCCGTAAAGATTCAGCAAAATCCCGTGCGGCACGCTTGCTCTGAATTTTTCCAATAGATTTCGCGTCAGTCGCTCTCCGCTTACCGTCCAAATTTTAAGATCGGGAAGGGCTACCCCCAAATCTGGGCAAGTGTTGAGCAGCGCCTGTAGCAAGGATGGCACGAGGATGATGCGAGTCACTTTGGCTTCTTGAAGGAAGGCGATCGTTTCTTGAGGATTGGCGCTTGAAGAGTGGGGAAGAATAACGACTTTTACTCCTTTGAGCAATGCCCCAAAAATCTCCCAAACCGAGTCCACAAAGTTGAGGGTGGTTTTGTGACAGCACACTTCATTTTCGGTAAAAGGGCACTGATTCCACATCCAAATGCAGCGATTAACAGTCGCTCGGTGAATTCCACAAACGCCTTTAGGGATGCCGGTGCTGCCGGAGGTGTACAAAATGTACATTAAGGCATCGGGGGTGATGGGAATGTCTGGGTTGCTGCTGTCTTGTTGCGATCGAGATTCGTCGTCTACTAACAGAATTCGTCCTTTAAAGGAGGGAAGGGTATTCAGGAGGGACTTTTCTGTGATTAGGACTCCACAGCCAGAATCTTCAATAATGTACTGTTTTCTGGCTTCTGGGTAGTCTGGATCTACGGGGACATAAGCGCCACCTGCTTTTAAGATTCCCAGAATGGCGACTACTGCGAATGGCGATCGTCGCAAGCAGATCCCCACGGGGATTTCTATCCCTACCCCAAGGTTTCTCAACCCATGAGCAAGTTGATTAGCTCGATCGTTCACTGTTGAGTACGTGAGCTTTTTGTCTCCCATTACCAGAGCGATTTTCCCCGGAGTTTTGGACGCCTGTTCTTGGAAGAGATGGTGAATGCACTGGTTTGATAGACTATCCATCTTTGCTAATTAGGTTTCATTAATGCTTTTAAATATTGACTTCATATCGATTTACATTAATATCTTGTTTGTTGCTGAGTCAAGCGTTTGCCAAATTCGGTCAATCCAATCTAGATGTTCCGGTTTCATCAAACAAGAACGCAGACAGGTAATAGACTCCTGATCCCAATTGATACCTTCCCCAGTCTCTAAAAATAGTTCTTTCGGTAGATTAGCTAGAGCTAAGTGAAGATTTTCCTCTGCTGCTGCTTTAAAAATCTCCTTCGCCAATCGTGAAGATTCACTCGCACTCTGAGATTTTACAACCCAAACAACGATGTCCAATTGTGGCGGGAAAGCTACTATAAATCGCGCATCATTTTGCAGTTTCTCAAACAAAGTCAGTGCTGCTGTTCTCGACTTACTCAAATAACCAGCAAACTCACCACCTGGAATTAGAGGTAATAACCGTTGAGTTGCCCAAAGTGCCACCGCCGATGAACCCGCTCTGGAACATTCCAAGCTAATTTCACCTAAATGCAATTCTTCAGAACTAAAATAGGTGTAAGGTGAATCATGTTTATAAAGCTTCCCAACAGAGGGATCTTTGAACAGAATACAGCCACAGCCGTAAGGTTGGAGTCCATGTTTGTGGGGATCGACAACAATGGAATCAACTTGTTTGAGACAGTCAAAAGCGGCTCTGGCTTCGGCATCAAGATTATCTACCAACATAAAGTAGCCGCCGTAGGCAGTATCTGCATGGATGCGGAACCCATATTCAGCCTGTAGTTCTAGGATTTCTGGTAGAGGATCTATAGAACCCGTTGCTGTTGTTCCGATGCTAACAACAACCGTGCCAATATCATCTTCTTTCAGCAGTTGTTTCAGGGCTGCTACATTCATCCGGGCACGACTGTCACAGGGAACAGATTGGAAGGGAATGCGAAGCACACCGCAAATTCTGGAATGGGTGTAGTGTGACTGAGTAGAGGCGACAACTTTTTTGTTTGGTTGTAAATTTCCTGCAACCCACAAAGCCTCTAAATTTGCCATTGTCCCGCCACTTGACAAATGTCCTAAATGAGTTTCCCAACCGAACATTTTGGCAATTTCTGCAACCGCTTCTTTCTCCATTGCCGAACTGGCTCGTCCACCATCAAGGGCATGATTGTTGGGATTGATCCAAAGCGATAGCATATATGCAAGACGGGCAATTTCCGTCGGTGGTTTGAGCATTTGCCCAACGTAGAGGGGATGGGGATAGGGATAATTGTCTTGCATTCGCTCGGCGACTTCCAACAGCACGGTTCGCATAGCATCTAAGTTAGGATCGCGATCAAATTTTGGTAAGGTGTGAAAACCTTCTTCTAGTCGTGCTAGTGCTTCTTGAAGTAATCCCAAGCTTTCTTTTTCTAATGTCATTTTTTTGCATCCTGTGGTGAATTTATTCCAATGATGGAATCCTTTGCAGAGAAGTCTTTGCTCTCAGAGTCTAAATTTATTAGCGGACAGGAATCCTTTACTAGACCCATAGGGTCTAGTAGTTTAACCCGACTATGTTCAAATTTTTCCAAAGTTCTGATAGCGGCACTACTTTCAGAAGCAGCTATTAAAGACCCTATTTCACATCCACCAAATTCAGCACAAATACTCTTGTGTCCATCAGATATTCCCCATTTATAAGCTCGGACAAAATTTTCGTGTTCTAATTCTAGGATGCTAGGTAGAGTTTTCAGGATGGGTAACAGTTTTTGCTGACAAATGATATTAATTAGATAATCGTGATCCCACATCATTAACCCACTTAAATTCTCGGATTGTACTAATGATTGGGGATGGCCAATAGTCATAGTAGGACGAATTTCATTTTCATATTTCTCTCTAGTAAAATTTCCAGTTAATTTCATTGCTGCTCCAGATGCATACATAAGTTCAGTAGTGGTTTCTAACTCTACTTTTGCTCGATCTAGTTTGTCGTTTGCAATGGCAGCAATCAAGCCATTTAAACTAATAATTAATGCTTGGGTAAATACTAAAAACACCCAATGTCCTTTCTTCCATATATAAAGCGGAGAAAGATTTGGGTGTGTTTCGATATTGAAATTGGTATGATAATTAGTTAAATTCTGGATGTTGTAAATATTATTAATTGAATCATATTCGTCTAATCCGAACGATCTTCTTAAGAGAAAAGAATAAGTTTTAAATCCAGATTTAATAGAGGCTATGTTAGGGTTAAAAGTAAGACCTATACTTATTTCTAAGAAAACTAAATAAGCTCTGAAGAGGCTCGTAACTATTAACTTAGCAGATTCTTCGCATTTAACGTGTTGGACTTCCATATAGCGATCGAACTCTTGAACTTGCTGGTACTTCAGGTTAGTGCCTGTCGAGAACTCTTTTGCCAAGGGAATGACTTCCACTGGGGTTAGTTGTTGCAAGGCGGCATTGATCATATTAGCCTGCAAAGAGTTCTCTAGAGACAAAGCCTGTTGAAATTGCGCTAGCGCCTGATGTACCTTAATGGCAACGGGCTGACTCAATGAGTAGCCGCTGAGTAAATCCTGGGGTGGTAGCAAACAAATATTCCCTAAATTAAGAGCCATAAAAGCACCTGTATTTAATAGAAACAATCTCCAGTCCTACTATTATTAGTCATTAAAAAGTTATTGGTTATTGTCAGAAAAACTTTCCTAAATAACCAATAACCGCAACTAATCACATCAAAATGACATTAATAAAGGTCGGAAGCCGTGTTTAACTGAAATCTCGCCGATTTGCTCCATCTTTTCCACAGTAATCTGATTGCGTCCCCAAGAAAAATTGGTGTACAATTTTTCAAATTCCAGCAACATTGATTCAGCAAAACAAGCAAACAACTGTCGTCCCGGTACATCCATATTGACAATCTTCATGATTTTCCACTCAATATCGAGGGAATGCTCCACAATGCCACCATTGAGTACGTAAATTTCGGGATGCTGAATCTGAGTTGCCAGATTTTTAGGATAGCCACCGTCAATCAATAAACAGGGCTGCTTCAAAGTCTTCGGGTCAATTTCCACTCCCTTCGGCATACTCGCTACCCAGACGACAATATCAGCTTGGGGTAGGGCTTCTTCCAAGCCCATAATTTTGCCTCGCCCCAGTTCCGATTGCAAATCTTGCAAGCGTTCTTTGTCGCGGGCAATCAGCAACAATTCTGCTACATTTGTTTTGACATTGAGCCAGCGACAGACAGCACTACCAATGTCACCAGTAGCACCACAAACAGCCACCGTAGCTTTTGACAATTCAATCCCCAATTTTGGGGCTGCTTGTTCTACTTGGCGGCAGAGAATGTAAGCTGTATGAGTATTACCAGTAGTGAAGCGTTCAAACTCCAACTTGAGATTGCGAATTTGCTTAATTTGCTGCAAGTTGAAGGTTTCAAAAATGATCGAAGAAAAGCCGCCTAAAGCAGTGATATTAATCCCATGTTTTTGAGCGTGAGCCATCGCGTTCAAGATTTTGCGAGTGGCTGCTTTAATCCGGCGAGTGGCTAGCATTTCTGGTAGAAAACAGGATTCCACATAGCGGCCTTCTATTTTTTGCCCAGTGATACTTGTTACCGTGATATTATCGACTATTTGGGGCGGCGCACTGCACCAAAAATCGAGACCTTGATCGGCATATTCTGGATAGCCCAGCTCGTTAGCTACTGATTGGGCGTGTTCTAAGCTGGTTAAGTGACCGATTAGACCAAACATTAAGTTGCGAAATGAAGGAAGAAGGAAGAAGTCAGTTGACAGTTGACAGTTGACAGTTGACAGTTTTTAGTTGTCAGTTATCAGTTATCAGTTATCAGTTATTAGTTGTCAGGAGTCTGAACGGAAAATTAATTTTTTTAATTAAGTTCCCGTTCTTTATTTCCAACTTGATTGGGGTGCAAAACCTTGTAAGGAAGAAGGAATAAGGAAGAATTAAAAGGTTTTAATTTTTAATTTTTATCCCGTTCCTTATTTCCAAATTGATTAGGCTGCGAGGCCTTGTGCTGACATCCGCATGATGTCGCGGTTGTTAAAACCAATGTTACCTAGGGCTTCGCCGTAGGCAATCATAAAGTCTTCAATTAAAGCCTCTTTTTCCATCCCCAGGACGTTAGCATCGTCTGCGACGGAGTTTAGCAGTCTCCAGATGATGGGCAGGTTTTGGCGGTTGGCGGCTTCGAGTTCGGCTTTGGATTCCTCAAAGTGAGCGTTAAGCCAGACTTCCCCAAAATTGAGGTGCATATATTCTTCTTTGACGACGCCTTCGGTGATTTTGCGGGCAAAGTCGTCGGCGACGGGAATGTAGATGTTGTATGCTGCGATCGCAAAACACTCGATAATTAGCGATTGAATCAGCAAGCAAGTTACAATCTCACCGGCTGCTGCGGCCGTTTGGAAGTTTCTGTGCAAATCCGAAAAGAACTGCTTGGCAAACGCCATGTCCGGCGTGACTTTGAGATTCCGACCGCAAGCTTGGAAGCCTTTCATGTGGCGGTTCTCCATCTTGGACAAGCCAACTAACTCACTCTTTTTGTCAGCCAACAGTTCGGCAAGTGTCAGGTAATTGTCGTGAGCTTCTTGTTCGCCTTCAATCACAATCGCGTTGATGCGGCTGTAAGCGTCTTTGTAAGTTTCGGTTTGAAAGTCAATTGCTGGGCTGGCCTCAAGCTGGGGCATAGATATGTCGTCTCCTGATGGTTATTGAGCAAATACCAAGTAGAGTTTTGGATGTTAAGACAATGATACAGTTACTTGAACTTTAGTTAAGTCATCAGTCTGGTTAACTAAGCTCTTGCCAGCCCCCGCTAGCGTCGGTACTCCGATTTGACGGCGGGTTGTTGACAGTACACTTTACCCATTTTCAACAATAAATTTACCAATTGTGTGAGAATTTGGGGGGCGATCGGGTTTGAGAACCTCACAGGCTTATTATTTTAGGTTAATTCACAAATTTATGGGTAAATCCTTTGACAGGTCGAAGGCGCTGGAACTGCTGAGTTTTATTTTGTTGCTGACGGGGGCAGCGCTGGTGCTGCTGCCGCTGGCTGCTGTATTTTTGGTTTCATTATCACCATCGGGTGTCGGTGTCAAGACCACAGGGCTGACTTGGGCGAACTATCAGGAGGCTTGGCGGCGGGGCAATTTTTTGTTGGCATTCCTTAATTCTACTCTAGTGGCGATCGCAGTGACGGGTTTTCAGGTTGTGACTTCTGCTTTTGCCGGTTATGCTTTGGCCAGACTGAAGTTTCGCGGGCGACAAGCCCTAGTTTTGGGGGTTTTGGCGACGCTGGTAATTCCGTTTCAGCTTTTGGTAATTCCGATTTTCATGGTTTTGAAGTGGGGGCATTTGCTGAATACTTACGGGGCGCTGATTTTGCCGACGGCGGCTAATGGTTTTGGGATTTTTCTGCTGCGCCAGTATTTTATGACAATTCCGGTGGAGTTGGAAGAGGCCGCCATGCTGGATGGGGCGAATCGGTGGCAGGTTTTGTGGCAGGTGATGTTGCCTTTGGCGCGCCCTGCTTTGGTGACGCTGTTTTTGTTCACGTTTATTGGGGAGTGGAACGATTTGTTTAAGCCGCTGGTGTTTACAACAAGGCCCCAGTTGCGGACTGTGCAGTTGGTCTTGGCTGAGTTTCAGGAACAGTTTACTAGCAGTTGGCAGTTGTTGATGGCGGCGGTGGTAATTGCCACAGTGCCGGTGGTGTTGCTGTTTTTGGCGGGCCAGCGGCAGTTTATGCGGGGGATTGCGGCGACGGGAATTAAGAATTGAGTTTGAGATTAAGTCATTCGGCGATTGAAATCGCTTCTATAAAAACCAAGTCCGCCTGCGCGGACTGAAGAGTATTTGACCATAATTTGGTATAATATGTGAAGCTATGCAAAAGCTCGGTTTGTTTTTATTTATTGTATCATTTCTGCCTTGGCTGGCAATCTTTTTTATTGTGCCGTTCCTGCCGCTGAGCATCGCCGAAAAAACGACAATTGATGTCATTCTAGCTGTTGTCGCCGAAGTTTGTTTTTGGCTGAGTGTTGTTCTATTAGGGAAAGAAGTAGTTACTAAATATCGGCGTTATTTGAATCCGCGCTATCTTTGGAAAAAAATCCGGAGTTTGAACCGCAGATGATCAGCCTCGATGTTGGCGTCTATCTGCGGTAGAGGTTGAGCTATTCGCTGACAATTTGCAAGCGAATAGAGCGTTCTCCGTCTCCAAAATCCACTTCAATCTTTTCTCCCGAAAGACTGTCCAAGCATCCCAAAAGCAACCGCAAATTCGGTGTGCTTGCTCCTGTATCCACGTACAATCTATCTGCCAAACTGCCTAAACGCTTCCAAATCGTGTATAGTTTGACTACAGTTTGTTCAAGCAACGCTGCTTGTTTTACAACGTCGGCAGTAGTTCCCAAACAGCCGACTCGCAAGGATTCTTCTAAGGCCATTTCCATGTCTAAGTGAGACTGATTGAGAGCTTGGACTTGGGCGGCTGCGTCGAGATATTTTGATAAATTCTTGGCGTCTGAAGTTAGTTGTTTGACAGTATCTACGTCGGGATTTTCTGCTACTTCTTTTTGGATTTCGATCTGGTGAGATGGGGATAGTTTCTCCATTTCTTTGACTAAAGGAGCGAGGTAGCGAGAAGGAAGTGAACCGCTAGATGCTTTTTCTTTGACTTCTTCTGGCAATAATTCTGAGTTCATTGCCATCCATTCGTCGGAGAGTTGTTTGACTTCGCGCCTGGTTATTCGATCGCCCTTTGAGGCGGCATCTGTGACCATCTGCTGAACTTCTGGCGAGGATTTGGCGGTTTCGACAAAGGCTCTTTTGCTGAAATTTCTAATCGAATCTGGGTCTAAATCTCCTTGTTCGATCAGAGTCTCGGCACTCTTAGCTAATTCGATTAAAGAATAGGCTTGACTTTTGCCAATTTCTCGTTCTTTTAGCCAGTTCAAAAAGCCGGTGCCACGTCCGTCGCCGCCTTTTTTTTCTCTGTCTCGGACTGTTCGGAGAATGCGCCCGCGCCAGATGTCGGTTTGCAAGTCGAAGCGATCGCATACTTTCCAAGCATTGTCAACCTGCGATTCAAAGTCGAAGTCTGGTAGTAGTTCGTCTTCGGGATCGGGTAATTGGAAATTGATATCAGTCAAGCCTTTGAGGGCTTCGGCAAGTTCTGCGGGAGATTGGGGGACTTCAGCCATTAGAAAAAATTTGTGTAGTGCAACAGCCGATTTGAGTTGGAACTTGCACGGGTTGACAATTGAGACGCTATATGTAGCGGTAAAGTTGGCAAGACTTACCTACTAATAGAGTTTTTGTGCAAGTCATTTTATTATTGCACGGCGGGGGGCGATCGGCGAAAAGATATAGCAGAAGAAAGTTCGGCAACGGATTATATAACGGATGTAACGGATGGGAGTGCTGGCTGTGAGGGGGATGGAGTTACAGTGAATTAGGATATTAAAGCAAGTAATAAAAGCCCTATATAGACAGAAATTTACGGAGTTTGCTGTTGGTTGATGCCATAAGTGCGATCGCTATCTTCTGATGCTAAAATTGCAAGCAGTAGCTAAAGGAAAAATGTCATGTTTGAGTTTCACTTAAGAGGTAAGTATGTCAATAAGTGCGATCGACATTGGCACGCTGGTTGTCAGTACGCCTGAAACCTGTGGAGGGCGGCCCCGAATTGCGGGAACCAGAATTTCTATCGCTCAAATTGCCGTTTGGAATAAACAAGGAATGAGTGTAGAAGAAATACTCGAAGAGATTCCGTATTTAAACTTGGCGCAAGTCTATGCAGCCTTATCTTACTATCATGCTAACCGCAATGAAATTGAGGCAGATTTAGCTGCGGAATTAGTTGAATATCAGCTTTTGGAAGCTGAACACAGGGCGGGGAATCTTTAATAAAATTTACATTGGGGCCCAGAAACCGGGTTTTTTACGAAAAGACGGGTTGCAGCCCGCAAATTCGGAAAAACCCGGTTTCTTTGTCGGAGTGCGTAAGTCCTGTTTGATCGGCCAGATTCGTTGTTAAAATAAAATTTTGTCAGAGGCATAGCTACAACTAGCATCGCAACCAAAAAATAGCCACTACCTCCCTGCGTGAAATCATGCCCCAAGACTTCTCCGGTAAAAATCTCCGAGGCCGCAATTTCAAAGGTCTTGACCTCACAGGTGCAAAATTCATTGGTGCAGACATCCGAGGCGCAAACTTCACCAATGCCATCCTCAGAGAAGCTGACTTCACCCGTGCCAAAGCGGGACTGCCCAACCAATGGAAATTTTGCCTAGTAGCGATCGCATTAATTATCGCATTTTTTGCAGGATTTGCAGCAGCGGTTGGTGGCGCTTTTGTCGGCTCTTTTCTAGCCACTAAATATGAAAAGTTTTTTACCTATCCGGGCATATTTTATTTTATAGCCTGCATGGCTTTTATCAGCTTTCTTGTCTTTAAGGAAGTTAAATCAGTTTTGACTTTATCTATGGGCATAGCTTTTACCTTTGTTTTAGTTTTAACATTTAGTTTTGGTTTATCTATAGAAGTAGCTGAGCCTCTAGGTTTTGCTTTAGTTTTAATTTTAATTTTGGCTTTTATCTTTTCTTTAGCATTAGCTTTAACTTTTGCTGAAGTTGTAGCTGAAAAGTTTACTTTTGCTGTAATTTTGACCTTGTGTGGCTCTGCAATCGGGCTTCTACTCGTAACTTTTGCTCCCAAATTTGCAGAAGTGAGGGCAGGGGCTGCAATTGGGATGCTATTTGGTACTTATACTGTTACTGTTATATCCACTTATATTAGCTGGGGAGCTAAAGCTGAAGACATTAGATTTTTATGGCTCAAGAATCTAGCGATCGAATATGCAGCTATTAAAGGTACTTACTTTCAAGGAAGCGATTTAACTAATGCTAATTTTACGAAAGCAACTCTCAAAAATACTGATTTTAGAAAAGCAAATTTGACGCGCGCTTGGTTTAATAAGGCACAAAAATTAGATCGCGCCAGAGTAGATAACACTATTTTAGCCAACCCATTGATTCGAGACTTACTCATCACTCGCAATGGCGCTGGAAAATCTTACATTGGCGCTAATCTCAAAGGAGCTAATTTGATAGGCGCAGACCTCAATGGCTCTAATCTTAAAGGAGCTAATATCAGTGATGCTAATTTGCAAGCATCTAATTTAGAAAAGGCTAATTTAACGCTCACCGAAGCAATTGGTACTGATTTTGCCAGCGCTCAAATGACAGGCGCTTGCCTTGAAGCTTGGAACATTGACGGTAATACAAAGCTTGATCGCGTTGATTGTCGGTTTGTTTATCGCTTGGAAAATCCCAAACCGGGGACTGACGATCGCGAACGCTGCCCGAGCAGTGGCGAATTTGCACCAGGACAATTTACCAAACTGTTTGAGAAGGTTTTGAATACCATCGATCTAATTTTTCGCAACGGCATTGACTGGAAAGCGTTTGGTACTGTATTCAACCAATTGCAAGTGGAAAATGAAGGCATGAAACTTAATATCAAGGGTATGGAAGATAAAGGCGATGGAGTCATTGTTGTCAAAGTTAGCGTACCACCCGATGCTAATAAGGAGCATATTCATAGAAATTTTACACAACGTTATGAACTCATGGCGGTAAAATTAGAAGAGACAGACAAGCGTATAACTTTTCTTGAAGGACTCGCTATACAACAGGCTGCTAAACCTGTTACCATAGAACTTAAAGCTATAGCAGAGAGTAACTCCACGGGAAATCAAAGCAGTAATCTCAATGTTGCTAGAGACGCGATCGGGTCAACCTTGAATATAGGTAATATTGACGGTACAGTTACCAACACGAATAACGAACAGCTAGAGTCTACAGAAGAAGTAGAAGAAATATCTCAAGCCGAACTTCAAGCAAAAGATGCTCAAATAGAGACGTATCGTGAGGAAATAGCTTTTTTGAGAGAAATGACTATCAAGTTAGCTAAAAATCCGATCGTGATTAATTCCAGCCCAGACAATAAGCCAGAATAAATTCCTTTTTAGTTTATGTCAAATGAGGAAGAACTGGCTCGGCTTAAACAAAAGTGTGAAGCAAGAATTAGAGAATTAAGGCAAATATACAAATTAGAAATTACTGTTAAAAACAAGGAAATTCAAGACTGTCGCCAAGAAATCGCTATTAAAAACAGTAAAATCCAAGACTATAGCGAACAAATCTTATATTTAAGAAAACTTAATATGGCTTTAGCACAAAAAGAATTAATAATCTATAATAATAATGAAGTAAAATCTACATCAAAGAGTAAATCTATGACTGACAGTAGCAGCAAAAATATCAAGGTTGGGAGAGACGTTACTGGGTCAACAGTGAACATCGGCGAGATCAGCGGTACAGTTACCAACGCGATCGGCCAGCTACCAGCCTCTCCTCAAAGTGACAAGCCGGGAATCAAAGAATTCTTGACTGAGTTACAAGCAGCGATCGAGGCTGATACTAATTTATCTGATAAGAATAAAGCTGTGGCCTTGAAACAGGTAAAATCCTTGGCAGAAGTAGGGAAAAATCCCCAAGAAAGCACAATGCAAGAGGCGGGGGAAACAGCCATGACAATGCTGAAAGGTATTCTTGCTGGTTTACCGAGTGCGGCGACGTTGGTGGAAGCTTGCAGTAAATTGTTGCCCGCGATCGCCAGTCTCTTACTTTTACCCTAAAATTATTCATAAATTCAGACAGAACTTACACCCTGCGACCAAAGAAACCGGGTTTTTTCGCAAATCTGCGCGCTGTAACGCATCTTCTCGTAAAAACCCGGTTTCTGACCACCCGTGCGTAAGTCCTAATATGTTCTCCTGGTTTTGGGTTTTCTAGGAAAACCCAAAAACCCAGCCGCCCCGCTTAAAACGGCGCTACTTTATCGCGCTCAATCTCCTCGTGGGGAGTCGTTTTCCCATTCAAAATTGTGCCATCATCGGGCGGATTTTGCGGGCGATCGCGCTTCGTAAAGCGATCGCGAGCCGAAACAATCACCACATACAGAACCGGCACCATAAACAAACTCAAAAAAGTAGAAACAACCATCCCCCCCGCGATCGCATTCCCTAGCGATCGGCGGCTCGCCGCCCCCGCACCTTCCGGGTTAACCAGAGGAGCAATACCCAAAACGAAAGCCAGAGAAGTCATCAAAATCGGTCGCAAACGCTCTTCAGAAGCCTCCACTGCCGCCTTAGCAATTGGATATCCCCGCTCCCGCAACTGGTTAGCAAACTCCACGATTAAAATCGCATTTTTACTAGCCAATCCAATCAACATCACCAAACCAATCTGGCAATAAACATCATTCGCCAAACCCCGCAACGACTGAGCTAAAAGTGCACCTAAAATTGCCAGAGGAACCGATAGCAAAATAATGAAAGGATCGACATAATTTTCATACTGAGCAGCCAAAACTAAGAACACAAAAATCAGCCCCAAACCGAAAATAATCGGTGCTTGACCCCCCGATTCAATTTCTTCTAAAGAAGTCCCCGACCATTCATAGCCAAAACCTGCTGGTAAAACTTGAGCCGACACCTTTTCCATCGATTTTAGCGCCTGTCCAGAACTCGCTCCCGGAGCCGGAGAACCGTTAATTTCAATAGACCTATATAAATTGTAGTGGTTAACAGTTTGCGCTCCCACCACCGGAGTTATCTTCACCAAATTGCTCAAAGAAATCATTTCATTTTTTCCAGAACGCACATACAATTTCCCAATATCTTCAGGGTTATCGCGAAACTGTTTATCCGCCTGAACATACACCCGATAATTACGCTGCTGGAGATTAAAATCGTTTACATACTGCGAACCCAGAGCCGTTTGTAACGTACTAAAAACATCATTAATGGGAATATCTAGAGCCTTAGCTCGATTGCGGTCAACTTCCACAATTAACTGAGGCGTATTTGCCGCAAACGTACTAAATACTGCTTGCAATCCCGGGGTTTGATTCGCCTGCTTCAAAATCCCACCCATGCCCTGAACTAAGGCATCTAAACCGCTGTTACCTTTGCGGTCTTGCAATTGAAATTGGAACCCCCCAAATTGACCTAAACCTTGAATTGCAGGCGGATTCACAGGGAAAATTCTAGCTTCTGGAATCGCGGAAAACTTACCCCGCAACTTACTAATAATCGCTTGTACTGTTTGATCTTCTCCGTGACGTTCTTTCCAGGCTTTAAGTGTAGTAAATATAATGCCTTGATTAGAAGTGCTGCCGCTAAAACCAAATCCACCCACTGAAAAAGTACCGACAACTTCAGGAAGTTTGAGGATTTCTCGTTCTACTTCGTCCATTACTTTCTGAGTGTATTGCAGCGAAACACCTTGGGGGCCTTGAATAATTGTCAGAAAATAGCCCTGGTCTTCTTCCGGGATAAATGCTGTCGGTACTGATAAATAAAGCCAAGCTGTTACTCCCAGAGAACCGATGAATACAAGGGTGACAATAGTCTTAATTCGGGTCAGAAATATTAAGGATTTCCGGTATTGCCGCTGTATCCAATTGAGAACTCCATTCACACGGTCAAAAACCCAACCTAGCGGGCCACCAAACTTCGCCCCCCGACGCAGTAATATAGCGGAAAGAGCTGGTGTGAGAGTAATAGCAATAAAGGTAGAAAGCAGGACTGAAAAAGCAATTTTCAGCGCAAATTGTTTATAAAGCGCTCCGGTAGTTCCGGGAAAAAATGCCACTGGCACGAAGACTGCCATCAATACTAAAGAAGTGGCAATGACAGCACTAAAAAGCTCCCGCATGGACTCAAAAGCGGCTTCGCGGGCATTCATACCTTGGCGGATTAAACGGTCAATGTTTTCTACGACAATGATAGCGTCATCAACCACTAATCCCGTCGCTAATGTCAGACCAAACAGAGATAAACTGTTAATCGTAAATCCGAAAATTTTGATAAAGGCAAACGTCCCAATCAAAGAAATGGGAATTGTGATGGTAGGAATAATAGTTGTGCGCCAGTCTTGCAAGAACACAAAAATTACTATCACCACTAGCAAGACTGCTTCAAATAATGTCTTGACTACTTCTGCCATCGACTCTTGTACAAACAAAGTCGTGTCCAGGGCTACTCTATTTATCAACCCCGGAGGGAAACTAACCGCTAGTTTTTCCATTTCTGCTTTGACGGAGTTGGCAACATTCAAAGCATTACTTCCCGGCAGTTGGTAAATTCCTAAACCCACCGCATCCTTGCCTCGAAATCGCAGAAAAGAGTTATAATTTTCAGCTCCTAGTTCTGCTCTTCCTACATCTTTTAACTTAACTAACGTTCCATTGGCCTCTGTTTTGAGGACGATATCTTCAAATTCTGCGGGTTCTTTGAGGCGACTTTCAGCACGCAAGTCAATTTGATACATTTGCCCTTCTGGAGCGGGTTCTTGACCAACTCTCCCAGCACCAACTTGCAAGTTTTGTTCGTTAAGCGCCCTCGTTATATCTTGCATTGTCAAACCGCGAGCGGCTAATTTATTGGGGTCTATCCACAAACGCATTGCATAGCGTCTTTCCCCAAAAATTCGCACCTCGCCAACGCCTTTTACCCGTTTTAAAGCATCTGCTAAATACAAGTCGGCGTAGTTGCTTAAAAATGTGGTGTCGTATTCTTTATTTTCTGTAAATAAGCCGATCGCCAGCAGGAGACTGGTAGATTGTTTGGTAACTCTAACTCCTGTGCGCTGTACGGCATCTGGTAGTTGCGGTTGGGCGACTGCAACTCGGTTTTGCACATCGACGGCGGCAATGTCTTTGTTCCGCGATGAATCAAAGGTAGCTGTAATGGTGCTGGTGCCGTCGTTACTGCTACTGGAAGTTAGATATTTTAGTCCTTCAACGCCGTTGATTTGCCTTTCTAGGATGTTCGTAACTGCATTTTCGACAATTTCAGCACTCGCACCGCTATAGTTGGCTGTGACGCTAATCTGGGTGGGGCTGATGTCGGGGAAGCGCTCGATCGGCAATGTGGGAATGCTAATTGCGCCTACCAAGATAATAATTAAGGCGCAGACGCTAGCAAATACAGGTCGTTTAATAAAGAAATCTGCAAACATTATTTTGTTAATTGTTAGTTGTTAGGTTGGTAGGGTGCGTCAGTAGCAAAACCTGATTTTTTCGCGAGCGACCTGGATCTGACGCACCCTACAAGACGTTCGGCGAACTTCAGCGCTTTTGATAGGTGAATTAAGAGCGCCCAATTGCAACAACCTACATTATTTTTTGCTTTCTACTGGTAATTTTTCCCCGGCTCCTTTCCCTTCTTCTTGAGCCATAATCGGAACACCGTCGGTCAAGTTGAGAATGCCTGCTACCACAATTTTTTCGCCTGCTTGCAAACCTTCGATAACTTGATAGTTATTGCCCTCAATGGTTCCCAATTTCACAGGCTTTTGCCGCGCTATTAAAGGTGGCGTTCCCGGTTTTTGCTGTTCCGGCTTTTGAGCTGTGAAGACAAAAGTTTGCCCACCTAAACGAGTTACTGCTATTACTGGAACTAAAATTCCGGGGTTCTGTTTCCAGATGACTTTGGCTTTGACAAACTGGAGATTCAGCAGTTCGCCGCTGGGGTTGGGAAAGGTGGCTTTAGCTAAAATTGTTTGGGAATTGGCGCTGACATTTGGGGAGATAAAACTGATTTGACCGATCGCGATCGCCTTACCTTGAGCATCGAGCATTTGTACTGGCAGCCCTAAGCGTAATTGCGGCTGACGTTCCAAAGGAATTGATAACCGCAAGTCTAGCAATTGGTTCTCAGTCAGGGTGGCGATGGGGTCGCCTTTTTTCAAGTAATCACCTACTTTCACTGGTATGTCGCCGATGACTCCGGCGAAGGGCGCGATGACAGCAGTTTCTTGTAGTTGTACTTCAAAACCGCGCACTTGAGCCGCTGCTTCGGCAACTTGCGCTTGGGCTTGATCGAGCTGTTCTTGGCGCGTACCGTTGGTTAACTGGGCTAGTTTGCTCTTGGCTTGTGCGACTTCTGCTTCGGCTTTGGCTATTTCCTCTGGGCGCGAACCGTTTTGCAATTGCCGCAAAGCTTGTCGCTGCTGTTGCAGGGCTGCTGTTCGCCGATCGATCTCGGCTTGTCTGTTCTTTTGCCGCTGCTGGAACCGCCTTTGAGCTTCTCGGAGGTTGGCTTTGGCACTGCCTTCTTTTTGGGTGTATTGTTCCAGGGTGTTGGCGGATTCTGCGCCTTCTTTTGCCAAGGCCTGATATCTGGCCAACTGCTGGGTGGCTAGCTTTGATTCGGCTGTGCTTGCTTCTATTTGCGCTCTTGCTTGGGCGATGTCTTCTAAGAGGCTACCTGTTTGGGCATCGGCGAGATCGGCGATTGCTTGGCTAACGCGGGCTTGAGCTTGACCAATTTCTTCTGGCCGAGAACCCGATCGCACTTGGGCGAGGTTGGCGGTTGCTTGGGCGACTTGGGCTTGAGCTTGGGCGATTTCTTCTGGCCTGGTGCCTGCTTGCAATTCGGCGTATCGGGATTGAGCGCGGATCAGGTTGGCTTGGGATTGCCTCAAGCCAGCTTGGGCGCTGTCGCTTTTGATGCGGGCGATGGCTTGTCCTTTGTCGATCGAGTCGCCGGATTTGACAAAAATCTCTGTGACTAGCCCATCGATCTCAGGTTTGATGGCTACTGAACGCTTGGCCTCTAAGCTGCTGACAAATTCCGAGGTATCTTGGACTGAGCTGGTTTCAACGGCTGCGAGCTTGACTGGTATGGCTTTGGGTTGGGCTGCCGCTGCCTGCTGCGGGCGATTGTGGCTCGATTGCCACGAGTACCAGCCGAATCCTGCTGCGCCTGTGCCGATCGCGATCGCAGCAATTAAAGCCCAGCGCGATCGTGGTTTACCAGGCTGGGGGCGATCGGCAATAGGCGGAAAATCCTCCGGTCGATCGCCCTCTGCATCCGTTGGGTGCAGTTCCGGTGCGGCAGATTTTTGCTCTTGGACTTCAACGACGGATTCTGGGGACTTAGAATAACTCATTTGCACCACCAGTTAAATTTTTTAACATCTGACTTACCGATGACTCACCTGAGTGGGTGAGCGGGAAGGATTTTTCCTCTTGAGTCGGCGGCTTCAGAGGAGGTTGGGGAGTCGCGCGCCAACCTCTTGGGCTAGCTGCTGCGTTAACCACTCTATTTCTAATGCCAGCACTGACTTGCAGCGATCGCGAGAGGCGAATTGATAGTCGTCGGTTAGTGGATATTCGCTCTTGAGGCTTTCGATGTAGTCTTGCCGGGTGTAACAGGCTCGCAAGCGGTGTTCCAACAATTTCAGCCGTTCTGCGGGTTCTAAGTCGCCAAAAAAGAAAAACTTGATTCGGAACCGGGAACCACTGTTAACCCAGCTTTCTTGAGGGTGTTCGAGCATTTTTTCCCGCCAGAGTTCCCGTCCTTGGGCGGTAATTCCGTAGATTTTGCGCGTACAGCCCGCATCTCCGGCTTCTTCGGCAATTACCGAAATCTCGCCTCCCTCGGACAAGCGCTTCAGCAGCGGGTAAATCGCTCCGTAGTTGACGCTGATGCAACTGCTCATAAACAGCTCCAGTTGTTGCTTTAGCCGATAGCCGTGCAGGGGTTGCCGCTGTAGCAGCCCAAGGGCTGATAATTCAAGCATTTATATCAAACTGATATTATAGTCTGGATTATTATATAACTATATTTGACTCAAGGGCGATCCAGAAATAGCTAATTTGAAACATTCTTGAGATTCATATACACATTTAACAGGGTTTGTCAATACCCTTAAGATATATTATTTTAGGATCGCGAGAGGGCGATCGCTCGATCGGAAAAATTGGGTCTAAAACCCAAAATCAACGCCCTGTAATTACTTGAAATAACCACCCAAAAAGCATCACGCTCAAGAAAATAACGCCTCCAACAATCAACATCAAACCTAATAGCAAAGCCACCACAAATAACCAATCAGCCTTTTTCCCAACAGGTTCAGGCGAACCTAAATGAGCATCCAGCAATTCTATATTCTTGACATTAGCCTTCCAACCAACATCCAACAAATCTCCAGCCACCGGTACAGTCCCAGCAACTGTATCAAATACAATATTAGCCGCCATTTGCACTAAAGTCTCTTGCGGTGCGCCCATTTGAGCCGCTTTGAAGACAACATAACCTGCAAAAACTGAGCCGATCAAATCACCACCACCCGGTATCAATCCCAATATTGGATCGAGTCCAATCCGGTATTTTGTGCCGGGAATCGGAATTGCATTATCTAGTAAATGACTGATTTGCCGCAGACGACGCAAGGATGCAGCCTGAGATTTGTTAGCAGTATTTGTGGATGAATTTTGTATAGGAGAACGAGACATTTAGATTACTCCTGATTGTGATATTAATATCAATTCCCGTAGCATCGAAATTATTAGTAGCCGAAATTAGGAGACGGCAGTGCCCATAGGTGTCAACTTAACGTAAAACCCCTTCAGAGACTACTGTTTGACAATTAAGGCCCGATCCCCCCTAACCCCCCTTCTTAAGGGGGGGACAGGAGTCCGATCAAAGTCCCCCTTCTTAAGGGGGATTTAGGGGGATCTAGACTCAGGTAAAAACCAGATTTCTCAGGGCTTTCAGGCTTAAGTTGACACTAATGGGCAGTGCCGTGTCCCTACCCAAAATAATATTGTAGGGACACGGCACTGCCGTCTCCTCTATATCATTCCGGTGCAACCGGAATTGATATCAGGGCATCGCCCCTACAAAATTTAACATCATATAAGTCCGAATACAGAGAAACCCGGCTTTTATTCAAAACCGGGTTTCCTACTTCTAACTGCGGGCTTTTAATTTAGCCTACTATTTGTTGCCTTCAGTGAAGTCGGCATCAATCACGTCATCACCGCCACCAGTCGGGCCGCCGTCTCCAGGGCCACCAGGGCCGTCAGTCGGGCCGCCAGCTTGTTGGTACAGGCTGCTGCTGACAGCGTAGAATGCTTGCTGCAACTCTGTTGT
>JANMLZ010000219.1:0-14125 GCA_031372825.1 Cyanobacteria bacterium OTE_58_metabat_593
GGGGGGTCGATGGTTTGCAGTAAATCTGAGAATGACTTATCTTGTGAAATAATCTTTTGCGTCATGTGTCCTATTTTATAACACTTTATATACTTTGCCTACTTTTTTTCTTTGCTACCCCTACTTATTGAGCGGATACGATTAAATGATGGGCAGCGAGAGTGGTTACCTGTAAAGATTCTCAAAGTAGAATCGCGAAAAGGAAGAGATCTAGTAATTGGAAAGCTAGATGCAAGTTTTCCGAAATTCTTTTCAGCTCAGAATTCAGATGCGTATGGATGGGAAGACGTTCATGTCTTTGGATATCCAGACTCTCGCAAGAAGGGTTTAGATGGAAAATTCGAGTTTAATTCAATCTTTCTCAAGGGATATATTACACGTCGCCTTGAAGCTAAACATGTTTGTATACCGACTTGGGCAAATTCATGTGAGCTTAATTTTGCAATACCTCTTGGCGTTAGCGGTAGTCCAGTATTTCGCCTAGGATCTGAGCGCTCACTAATTGGCATCGCTCTTGGCTCCGTAGACTTTACCATCAGTCTTTATGAGTATACAGAGGTTGACAAAGATAAAGAAACTTATCGTGAAAGCACGAAGCAAGTTCAACAGTTTGGAGTTGCCATGAGAATTTATGATGCTTTGGATTGGGAGCCTGAAATTACTGATGGAAAGAGTCTTAGAGAACTATTCTAAAGTCTTGGTTTTCAATAGGTGTAATCTTCAACTCAAGCTGCCTAACAAGCGCGTGCACTCGGAACGGCGGGATACGCTATCCGTTATTTACTGTCTCAATTAATGGGGGATTTTGCGATCTGGCTCAACTCGGAATCTGGTTTAAGGCTCCATCCAGTCGAATATGCTGCCGCAGCGATGGTTTAGGGAATGGGGAATAGGTAATGGGTGGGATGTAAAACCAAAAATGTTCGATCGCACCAACGTTATCTCGCAAACGCTGCCTGATTTTGGAAATGGTTTGGAAGTTCGATCGCGAGTTTGACCTACAGAAAATTGGTAGAATCAATAGAGATGCTTCGATCGCGCATCCATGCAAAAAGCTAGTAGATCCAATCTTTTCACCGTCTTTAGAATCTTGGACGTTTTGGACAAGTTCTTAGATGAAGCAACCTCAATACTTCACGATCTTACTTGAAGTGCGATCGCTAATCTTGTAAGGTTCGTTACATTTCATTAACGCAATTTTTTAATGCTAATTAGATTTTAGCCACCATTAAGTTTGATGTTAAACTTAAGTCTTGAAGCAGAGTAGCAAGTGTTGTTTAGATGCAATTTGAATGGAATCAAGACAAAGCAAACTTAAACTTGAAAAAGCATGGTGTTTCATTCAATGAGGCATCTACCGTTTTCAACGATCCCTTATCTGTGACATTCCCTGACCCAGATCATTCCTATGGTGAGGAGCGTTACGTTATCATTGGATTATCCAGTGCTAGTCGTATCCTAATAGTCCCTCACACAGATCGAGAAGATCGCGTTCGGATTATCAGTGCGCGAGAGGCAACCCGAAATGAGCGGAGATTTTATGAAGATGGAGAATAATCAAGAGCTAGAGGACGAGTTATGTCCTGAGTATAATTTTAGTAAGATGAAGGGTGGCGTTAGAGGAAAATATGTCGAACGCTATAGGGCAGGAACTAATGTAGTGTTGCTCGATCCTGATGTTGCTCAAGCATTTCCAACAAGTGACGCGGTTAATGAAGCACTTCGGCTGTTAATGCAAATCGCGCAAAGACAGAAGCCTAACAATGCGTTGGAGCCGACAGAACGATTATAATCGGATGAAAGCGCGATCGATAAGAGTCACCCCAAAAATACCTATGAAAACTACGATCGAAATCGATAACTCCCTCATCACTAATGCGCTCCAGGCGACTGGACTCACAGCACAACAAAAGAATACATTCTATGCAGCTTCACAGAAAAATGATATTACCGAGTGTTTCTTATGAACTACCGAAACCACATCACGATCGAAGCAAATAAACGCGGTGGTAAGCCTTGTGTACGCGGCTTGCGAATTACGGTTTATGAAGTGCTTGAGTACCTGGCTTCCGAGATGACTGAAGCAGAAATTCTCGACGATTTTCCCGATTTGACACGAGAAGATTTAAAAGCTTGTATAGCTTATGCTGCTGACCGTGAGCGTCGGTTTATGACTGCAACCTTATCCGCATGAAATTACTGTTTGATGAAAACTTGTCGCCCAAGTTGCCCAATCGTTTGAGCGATATTTTTCCAAATTCACTTCACGTTCGAGATGTGGGCATGAAAGCAACGATCGACCCAATAGTTTGGGATTATGCAAAAGATAATAATTTGATGATTGTCTCGAAAGACGCGGATATGCACGACCTGAGCTTAGTATTTGGGAATCCACCGAAAGTTATTTGGCTTCGCCTTGGAAACTGTTCGACATCACAAGTTGAAAATTTGCTGCGTCGGAATTTTAACGTGATCGAATTATTTTATGAAGATGAGACTTTATCGCTGCTTGCTTTATCATAATACACCGATCGCCGAGAGTGTGCGATCGATTCTAAATGCTCTCTAATCTCAAATATAATAAAAATAGCTTTTTTCTGTGTGATGGCTTAAGTGTTTAAGTTGAATTGTGCGGCGAACTCGATCGAGGAAAGGAGATTCTGATGGGGAGTAAAAAGGGGTTGACATACATCATCAAGCTGCGGTATTATTCGACTATATTCAGTATTGTACCACAACTGCGATACAACTATAAGTAGTGAATAGAATTAGCTTTATGACAATAGACTTCGGCAGTATCAAAGGCTACAATCCTGATAGAGGATTTGGGTTTGTCGGTCATACTTTTTTTAATCCTGATGGAAAAGTT
Source organism: Cyanobacteria bacterium OTE_58_metabat_593 (assembly GCA_031372825.1). Classification (GTDB taxonomy): domain Bacteria; phylum Cyanobacteriota; class Cyanobacteriia; order Cyanobacteriales; family Microcoleaceae; genus Microcoleus. The sequence continues at coordinate 2,870 of JANMLZ010000219.1, forward strand.
TTCTTCCATATTAAAAAAATCAGGAGAAAACATCCTGAATTAGCCCAAAAATTGGACAGTGGCGAAGCTTTTGAAACATTCAATTTCTGGTATGAAATTGAAACCACCGAAAAAGGCGAACAAGTTAGTAAGCTTTGGCTAAACGCAAACGATATCCCTCAAAGTTACAAAAATGAATTATGTGGTTTGATCCAAAAAGTAGAGAGTATCTGGAAAAATATAGGCTCTCCCAAACCTAGTTGGCTTGACCTTGTAACGAGAGAGTTGGTTGGAGTTAATCGCAGAGATGAACTAAGTGTTGAGCGAGATAACTTAGAGAGTCAGCTTAGAGCGGCAGAGGAGGAGCGACGTAGGGAAGCAGAGGAGGAGCGACGCAGGGAGGCAGAGGACGAGCGACGCAGGGAGGCAGAGGACGAGCGACGCAGGGAGGCAGAGGAGGAGCGACGCAGGAAGGCACGTATTGAGTTGTTGCTACTACTAAAGGAGCTGCGTCCTTTAAAATTTAAATTTAGTAATCAACTCTCAGCCTATATTGCAAAAAATCAACTTGGTTATAGGTATCCAAATATCTCAGGTATTGTAAGAATGGCAGAAGAAGGTAAAGAATGGGATTTTGAGGGGGGATTTCATAAAGAAGTTTATAAAATTATTTGTAGGGAACTCGGTTTGGCAAACCAGGGGACGAGTGCTACAGCAACAAAATTTACATCATATCAACAACTATTAAATAGGAAATAGATAGAAATGAGTAAACCCTTTTACAAAAATAAACTTACAGGTAATTATGGTGTCCTTGAAAGACAAGTATTCTCAAACCATTCTTCCTATCTTCAACTTAGGCTTGTAAACGCTGTTGGCGGAATGATTGAGTTGAGTCACCAGCACGAAAATGTCACCACTGAAAATCTAGTTGAAGTCTTACCGGAGGAAGTTCAAAAGGCTCTATTGGGTTTAACGATAGAACCCAAAAAAGATGACTCCGATCTAGAACAATCCTTTTTTGAGCTAGCCGGAATCTGGGAAGGAAAAAATATCACCCTAGACGACATTCGCAAAGACGCATGGTGTAAAGAAAACCAATGATTTTGTGTGACACCAATATTCTCATCGAATTCTATAAAAACAATAGCGCCATCATTCAAGAACTACGACATATCGGCAGCCAGAACTTAATTAGGGAGATCGATCGTGGCAAGTAAAATATTTGAGCAACTGTTATTAGAACAAATAGAGATTTTTAGAAACTCATTTTCTAAGGTTTCTAAATCACTCTTCTATGATGAAAAAGAGAGTAAATGGATTCATCCCGGTGAATACGGTTCGTACAGGGAAGCAATAGTAAAAGATTTTTTAAAGTTTGTAGTCCCTTTGAATTTAGACATTTCTCAGGGTTTCATCATCAATCCCAATGACGAAATTAGTACACAATGCGACATAGTTATTTATGATGCGCGAGTTACTCCTCTAATACAGTCTGAACTCAGACAAAGATTCTTCCCTGTTGAGACAGTGTGCGCCATTGGAGAAATAAAGTCAGTCTTATCTAAGCAGGATTTTAAGGAGGCAATAAATAAGCTCACTAATGTTAAGAAGCAAAGAGAAAATATTAGAGCTAAAACAATTATAAGAAAAGTGATTCCAGGTGATTATAATCCAGAGATTTGTCCATACGACCAATTGTTCACATTTATTGTATGCCAAAAGCTTAACTTTAATATTCAAAACATAGCTAGCGAAATCAACCAGCTATATGACATTAATTTACCCGCTAGATACAAACATAATTTAATTTTGAGTCTAGAGGATGGGTTATTACTTTATTACGATCCTAAAGAACGTAGACCCATGATGTATCCTACTCTTGGACGCGATGAATGCTTGAAAAACAGATTCATGCAACCGACTGATGATCGGGTAGTGCATTATAAGTTATTTGCCACTTACGTTTTTATGGGTGTTTCGCAAACCACTGTTCTTTTTCCAGAGATGGCTGACTATATTAGTGACACTGACAATCGAATTTGTGGTTTCAGAAATCTAGACGAGCCTTGATTACTGCTAGATTTAGAAAAGTGCAGCATCAGGCTAACAATTCAAATCCAGCGGACGGTCGAGATCGGCTTGCGCTGAGTTCAAGGCTGCTTGCCACCGATCGCTTTAGCCGTTATCTCGCAAACGCTGCCTGACTTTGGAGATGCTTCGGAAGCTCGATCGAGAACTTGACCTACAGAAAATTGGTAGAATCAATAGATACGCTTCGATCGCGCACCCATGCAACGAGCTAGTATATCCAATCTTTTCACCAAACATCAAACTAGGAGATTTTCAAATGCCATTGACTGAACTTATGTCACAAGTCCAGGAGCTTTCAAAAATTGATAAGCTTCGGTTGATGCAGTTTCTGGCAACAGAACTGGTCAAAGAAGAAGATGCAACAAACTTTTTTGTTGCCGATCGAGAGTATCCGGTCTGGTCGCCTTACAATTGCTCTGAGGCTGCCAATGTTTTAATGAATCTTCTGGCAACAAAACAACAAGAACAGAATGATTGACGCACAGAGATTTTCCTACAAAATCATTGACAGCAGTCTTGGCATGGTCGATCGAATGCCGTATCTGCCATTGAAACTCAGCCTGAACGATCGATCCTTGAACGCTGAGGGCTTATTAGATACAGGCGCAAGCGTTAATGTTTTGCCCTACGAGTTAGGGCTACAATTGGGCTTAGTCTGGGAAAATGAGACAGACACTCCAACCATACCGCTATCTCGCAAACGCTCCCTTACCTTGGAGATGATTCGGAAGCTCGATCGCGAGTTAAGGATTCCATCCGCTATTCTCATCGATTTATGAGTCGGTACAAACCCCCGCTGAACAACAATAGAACGCTATTCCAACAACAGTAAAGTAAACTGATGAGTTGATTTGAACTCGGATCACCTGTTAAAATAGGCAGTAGGTGGAGTGAGTGACCGAAATGCCAACTAATGCTCAGTTAGAGAGTTTATATCGCGTCAGCTATCAGTTAACGTTCATCATGTTGCAACCGATTCATCTGGTTTGTGTCGATCGTCGTACTCGAAACGTATACGTTCTAGCTGGATATGGTGAAGACCTTGAGTTTGAAATTGTACCGAATGGGGAGGTATTCTGATGAGCCAAGTGAATTTTGAGGCTATGAGCGATGCCGAATTGAGACGGTACTTTCTGGAAAATCGCCAAGATCAAGCTGCTTGTCACGCATATTTAGACAGGTTCAGTCAGCGTCCGAAATCAATCATTGCCAGCCCAAGCGATCCGAATTTTGACGCCAAAATTCAGGCAGCAATTCGGCAGAAATTAGAAGCATCGCGTAGTAGCCAGCCAGCTAACAACACAGTTGAGCGGACGGAATAGACTCTTGTCGCTTCGTTTCGGTGTTAGATCATTCCGATGCAAACGGATTTGATATTACTTGCCGCCGCTGCGTTTTGCCCCGATCTCGTAAACGCTGCCTGAGTTTGGAAATGATTCGGAAGCTCGATCGAGAATTAAGGCAACTCAACCGAACTGGGTTTAGCAATATGAGGCAAACCCCAACCCAATTTTTCCCGCAAAATGTGGAAAAACTCAAAAGGTTGCACCCGCACGAATCGGGCTTGGTACGGAGCTCGCTCTATTTGTACCCAATCCTCCGGCCGAACATAACAGCCACCGTTCCCATCTACCACCATTACCAGGCGGTTCGGACTTGCCGGCAAAATCTTCACCGGCTCAGTATTGCTAAACACCAAAGCCCGAGAAGCCATTGAATGCGGGCAAAGAGGGACTAACTGCAACACTGGCACTCCCGGAATAATTACAGGGCCGCCGGCTGACAGCGCGTAGGCTGTAGATCCCGTCGGAGTCGAAATAATTACCCCATCGGCGGCAATGTCCACAGAAGCGTGATTCCCGATCGCCACTTCAAAATGACACATACAAGTCAACGGTTCCCGGTGCAGCACCATTTCATTGAGACAAAGCGCTTCCCAGAGACAGTCGTTTTCTCGAAACAGCCGCACGGCTAGCATCGATCTTTCTTCTACTTCGTATTCTCCGGCGATCACCTTTTCCAAAGCTTGCGGCAGCAAGTTCAGGTAAGTCTCTGTTAAAAAGCCCATGTGGCCGGTATTGACAGTCAGCAGTGGCACTCCGATGGGAGCAACTTGGCGAAATGCCGACAGCACAGTACCGTCGCCGCCCAAAACCACTGCAAACTCCATGTCGCTGTCAAAACCGGGGGGGACGAGTTGGTCGATCGGAGTATGGCACATCGGGCGATCGGGACTAGAATAGCCCAGAATTCCTCCAGAACCAGAAACCGAGCAGACATCCCAGCCGCGGGCAATCAGCTTGTCTTGCAACTCTGTGGCGATGCGACAAGCCACAGGTTTAACATCGTTGTATATAATTCCTGCTTTCGGCACTTTAAAAAGTAAAGGGCATCTTTTGTTTACTCCGTTTTTTAGTCTTAAGCTGCTCGTACTCTATTTCCTTGAGCTTCTTCATAATCAGATTAAAGTATTCTTCCAGATAAGATTCCAAAGTAGTAGTTTCTTTGGGGTCTAATCCGAAGACGCTGTAAACTTCATCCATCGGAGCTTTCAAGGGTTTTCCGGCTGCCAAAACTTCTGAAAAAGCCAACCTGTCAGCTACGTTCCAACTCCACTCAAAGAACTTAGCAAATTGACGAGTAGCCTGCAACAATGCATCTGGGGTGCGCGTAATTTTGGCTGTCTTCCCTGACAGCCGTTCGCACAACCGCACGATTTCTTCAGCATCCCAAGCGCGATTTCCCACCACCGGAAAGGTTTTTTTGACGGTTTCGGGAACGGAAAGGGCTCGGACGGCAAATTTAGCAACATCCTGAGTGTTCATGTAGGCAAGGGCGGACGGCTTGTTGGGCAACCAGACTCCTTGATTGTCCAAAATCGGCATTGCATACAGGCTCAGTATTCCTTGCAAAAAGCCGCAAGGTCTCAAGACTGTATAATCTAAACCAGATTCTGCTAAAAACAGCTCGGTACAGCGCTTAATTTCCAACAAAGGGACTTGTGGATATTTCTCGGCGTCGAGAAATGAAATGAATAAATAACGCTTGATGCCGGCTGCTACTGCTGCTTGGATCAGCGATACTTTTCCATCCCAATCTGCTCTTTTAACGTTCACAGAATCGACTGCACTGGCTGTTGCTGCATCAATGATAGCAGTGACGCCTTCTAGTGCCGGAATCAAGGTGTCTGGCTGACAAAGGTTTCCGGGTACAAGTTCAGCGCCCCATTCTTTCAAAAATGCCGCTTTTCTGTAATTTCTGACTAAACACCGCACCTGGTAGCCCTCGTCTAGGGCGCGGCGGGCTATTTGGCGGCCGAGAGTGCCGGTGGCACCTACAATCAGTAAAGTCATCTAGGGATTAATTAATGAATCTTAAACTTTCTATAAGATGGTATCAGGTTTTTGTTAAGTTTTTTATAAAAACTTAACAAAAACCTGAAGTTTTCTCATTTTGGGCTTGAGAGCTTCGGTAGAATGGCGATCGGCTTTCGGCAGAAGCTAGAAGGCTGAAGCTTTCTTGACTTCTGAATGATTGGTAGAAAAAACTTATTCTTCGCCGCCGCCTTGCAGTTTGAGCAGGAGAAAGCCTCCGCCTATACCCACGAAAATTAGGGAAAAGGACAAAAAGGCTGCATTGAAAATTTCAGGATTCATAAAAAAACTCGGTAAGTGGGAAACTCAGTGTCTTTAGACCTGAGAGGAAAACAACGCGGCGATTTCAATCGTAAGAGAATCTTTCCCCTTTCGGGGTTGGAGGGGTATGGTTGCCCCTCCTTCCGAGGTATGGTTGCCTCAGTCTCTCTTACGGGGTAATGCGCTGCACTGAGCGCAGTCGAATGTGTTCGTGCAGACCTGGTTATAAAGGCTTGTTAGACCTGCGACACTGTAAAGAGTGACTTTAAAACTGTTTAATCGCAAGTGACAGAGCCCAAAACTGGCGTCGCATTTTCCGGTGTCGTGACCGGTGGGGGACGTCTCCTCGCGATCGAGGGGTCTGGTCAGAACAGCTTGCAATTTCTTACAAGCGAGCGTGGCAAAGAGCCCTGAGTTCCTGACAATTTTGATATGTCCAATTGGGCGATCGCATTAAATAAAGATAATATAATTTGGGGCAACTAGCTAGCTAAATGCTAAAATTGAGCGTCCCCAAATTCCTGTATTTTGTTGGAGAACTGCTTTGAGTCTCGATCGGGAATCAAAACTAGCTGTCACTCTCGGAGATCCGGCGGGAATTGGCCCGGAAGTGATTCTCAAGGCCTTGGCAGATCCCGCTGCTGCTTTGAGGGTGACGGTTTTCGGCTCTAAAAGAATTTTGCAGCAAACTTACGATCAGTTGCGATCGAGCAATCTAGCAGCAGAAGTGGCAAATCCCGAAACATTAAACATTATTGATATCGAACCAGACAGCAAGTGGGGCTCCATTGTCCCCGGTGTCGGGAGTGCCGCTAGCGGGGCGGCTAGCTTTGTGTATATGGAAAGGGCGATCGCCCGTACCCTCGCAGGTGAATTTTCGGCGATCGTCACCGGCCCAATTTCCAAGACTTGTTGGCAAGCGGCAGGTTACAATTATCCTGGACAGACAGAACTCCTCGCAGAAAGGGCGAAATCGCAGCGGTTCGGAATGCTGTTTGCCGCCACATCTCCCCACAGTGGCTGGACGCTGGTAACATTACTCGCAACTACACATATTTCCCTGCGTCAAGTACCCGATGCTTTGACTCCAGAATTGTTGAGCGAAAAACTAGAATTGCTGGTAGAGTGTTTGCGGGAAGATTTTGGGCTGGAAAGACCGAAAATTGCGATTTCTGGCTTAAATCCTCACAGTGGCGAAAATGGCCAACTGGGAAATGAAGAGCAAGATTGGATGATACCTTGGTTGGAAACGCAGCGCGATCGCTTTCCTCAAGTGCAGTTAGATGGCCCAGTGCCCCCGGATACCCTCTGGGTAAAACCGGCTAAAGTTTGGTACGGTTTAGCCAAAGAAGCTCACGACGGTTACTTGGCAATGTACCACGACCAAGGGTTAATTCCAGTAAAAATGATGGCTTTCGACAGAGCAGTCAACACTACAATTGGCTTACCCTTTGTCCGTACATCTCCCGATCACGGCACTGCTTTTGATATTGTAGGTCAAGGGATTGCGGATGCTTCCAGCATGAAAGCAGCATTGGAGTTGGCGGCCCAGTTGGCTAGTCGCAGAGCAGCAGTTAGAATGGGGCGATAGCTTTAGTACGCCTGATGCGAAAAATTCTGTCATTCCTATTGATTTTCTTTCTTGGTGAGGCGGTAAGCAAGCTGGTAATTTCCGGCGATCGGTCAAAATCAGATTTGGGTAGCACAGTATGGCAGCATCTAATGATAACTCAGGCAAAATATATCAGTCAGAAAAAGAAGTTTCTGATACAACTCTCTTCAGTCCAAAAGCTGGAGATCAACTTCAGGAATTGCTAACCATACTGACTGAATTGCAGTTATTGAAGAAATCAAAAAAGGAACCAAGCAAGCTGAAGTTACCGCCCTCTGAAAAGCCGGCAGAGCGACTTGAGGATGAGGAAACTCGGCGCAACAAATTGTCTTTTCTGATCGAATCACCGGCGATTGTACCCGAAGTATTGACTAACAACGAAGAGATACCACCTCAAAGACAACAAAACAATAATCAGGAACCAGATTCATCTAGAACTGCGAAGGTAGAAAAAAACTACCGACCATCGGAGGAAGAATTAGAACAAGCTGTGGAGCAGTTTAAGCAGTTACAGCAACTACTATTTGAACGGGATCTGCCGGAATTTTATAATAATATTTCGAGTGTGGAACAAAGGTTAGAAAGTTTTGAAAATCTAATTTATGAACCGAAAGAATTGATGACTTTACTGAAGCCGTTAATTCCTGAGTTAGTGAGAGAAGAATTAGAAGCGTTGAAGTCTGAATTAGAAAAAGCGATCGAACTCGCTAGCAACGATCAAATTAATCGCCTCGAATTGCAGGCAAAGTTAGCGGATTTGGAAAATAAAATTGCTAACTTCAACCAGCAGCAACTACCGAATTCAGAACAGTTAATGCAGCGCCTGATGCCAGTGGTGGGCGAACTGCTAAATCGCAAGGTTGACGAGTCTAAGTTAGAGATAGCTTCGGCGATCGCACCGACAGTCAATCAAGTAGTTCAGAATCAAAACATACTGGAAGAACAAGTAGTAAGAATTCAAGATAGAGTTACGAATATTCAGCACCGTTACCAGCAGGAACCGGAAGATTTAATCAAGCAGCTAGTGCCGATAGTGAGCGAGTTGCTGAACCGCAAAATTAGTGAATTAAAGTTAGAGGTTGTAGAAGCTGTTACGCCGTCAGTACAGGTGAGAATAGCTTGGGTAGAAATAGAAGAAAAAGTATTGAGCATCATTGAGCGCCGACTGGCTACTCAACAGTCGCAAATTCATCAGCCAGAAGAGATAATGGCGATGCTAATGCCAGCAATAACTGATTTGCTCAACCGGAGAATCGATGAATCAAAATTAGAGGTAGCAACGGCGATCGCACCTTTGATCGAATCAGCAATTGTGCAAAGAGAAGTTCAAGGAAAATTGAGCGACGTAGAAAGTAGATTAAATAATCTTCAGCGACAGCAAAAATCTCAGCCGGAAGAAATAATGGCAAGGTTGATGCCATTAATGATTGAGTCGCTGAACCGGAAAATCGACGAGACAAAGTTTGAGGTGAGAGAGGCGATCGCGCCGTTGGTCAACACGGCGATTCAAAACAGCGGTATTGCAGTACAAATATTAAATAATGAAACTAAGATTGTCGAAGTTCAGCAGCAAGTTTTAGGCGAAATAGAAGCGTTGATGGCAAGAATCATGCCCGCGATTGTCGAGATGGTGTCGCGAAACATCCGGGATGCAAAGCTAGAGATCGAATCGGCGATCGCCCCCGCTGTCGATGCAATCATTCAGAATAAAAGAGTGGATGAAAGACTCGGGAAGATCGAACAAAAAATTGTGGCGATCGAACACCGGATTTATGAATCGACCGACTTGTTTACAGATTTACTGAAACCTTTAATTGACGAGCTGATGGTTAGCCATCACGCCCAACTAGAAAAGTCGGTCATTGAATCTATTTTACCATTGTTAGATGAAGTTGTAGGTTATAATTACAAACTCAACGGTAAAGTTGAGCAACTCGAACGCAAAATTACTGATGCAGAATGGGGAGGCGATCGGGAAGAATTAGAGGCCAGAATTAAAAGCATCTTTCCCGAAATGATGATCCAAACAATTAATGAATCAAGAAAATCATTTACTGAAACTATAGCTCCGATAATTGATGAAGTAATTAATACCAAAACCCGAGAAAACAGGCACTCGATGGGAGTAGCCATATCGCCGGCTATTCCTGTGGGAATCAGCCACAGAATCTGTGAATCTCCCGATGAAATTGCAACCGCACTAGCACCGGAAATGGCTTCTGCTATCAAACAGCAAATTCATCTGAAACCAGAAGCAATGTCCGATGCACTTTATCCGATCATCGGTAGCACGATTTTAAAATACATGGCAGAGATGATGCGAGAGATTAATGAAAAACTCGAATCATCTTTAAGCCCAGAGGGAATTATTCGCAAATTAAAAGCTAAATTCCAGGGAATGTCCGAAGCAGAATTGCTGATGCAAGAAACAACTGCGCTGACTGTTAAAGCTGTCTTTTTAATTCAAGCAGAATCTGGCTTAGTAATTTCGGCAGTACAGCACTCTGAACGCGAACAGCTAGAATCAGATATGGTAGCGGGGATGCTGACTGCGATTCGCGCTTTTGTCAACGATTGCATATCTCAGTCGGGAACTATTGCAGAGATTGATGCTATAGAATACGGCACATCTACGATCGTATTGGAAGTAGCGGGTTCGTGTTATCTAGCAGTAGTGATGCAAGGAGAAACCCGCCAATGGTTTAAGTACAAAATGCGAGCGATATTCAAAAATATTCTTCAAGAATACGGAAATCAAATCCAATCATTTAAGGGCGATCCGACCACTGTGCCGCCAGAAGTCAATTTGAATTTGCAAAAATTAATTGATACAGATATAAAAGTTAAATCTCCTAAACTGCCAATTTTACCAATTATCGGTTTGGCAGCATTAGGTTTAATTGGCATACCTTGGGGAATTCATCAATATCGTAGCTCAGTTGCAGCCAGCTTAGAAGCTGATACGAATTTAGCTTTACAATCTGCTCCAGAGTTATCGGTTTATCGCCTCGCGGCAGATATCAAAGATCAAGTCTTGGAGATTTCGGGACGAGTGCCGAATCAAAAGTTGCGATTGAAAGCTGAAAAAATCGCTCAGCAAACGGCTCCAAAATTAACAGTTGACAATAAAATTATCGCCGTTGAAGTACCAGCAGATCCGGTTTTAGTCGAAGCTGATATCAAGCGGACTGTGGCTCTTTTGAATAAAGTAGAAAGCATTGATATCTCGGCTCGGTATACAGAGGGAAAAGTCGCCGTTGGAGGTAGTGTGAGCAAGGCGACAGATGCTGAGAAGATAACTCAAGCTTTTGAGAAAATTCCGGGGGTAAAGTCTGTAACAAATACAGTGACAATCGGAACTAAACCGCCGTCAAAAGCAATGGCAGTTCGCCTTTATTTCAGTACAGGTTCGGCAATTTTGCCGCCGAAAGACGTAGCGCAAAAGCTTGGCAAAGTCAAGGAATATATGGATGAAAATAGCACGAAGAATTTCAGGATAATTGGCTATAGCGATTTTAAGAGCAGTACGGCGGAAAATCAAAATTTGGCACTGGAAAGGGCGATAAATGTGAAAGCTGCTCTGGTGAAACAAGGGATAAACGGTAACAGAATACAAGTTGCTGCTACTAAGGGGCGTCCTGAAGGTGTGGAGGCAAATCAACCGCTGTGGCTGAGCAGATTGGTAATGTTTGAGGTGGTAAATTAAAGTTAGGAATTGGGAATTGGGAATTGGGAATTGGGAATTGGGAATGGGGAATGGGGAATTGGGAATTGGGAATTGCTAGCAAATAACAAATCATAAATGATATCAATTCCGGCGCAGCCGGAATGATATAGAGGAGACGGCAGTGCCGTGTACCTACCACGATCAATTGTAGGGACACGGCACGTGGAGTCTCCAGATTTTGGTAAAATTAATAAATACGGTGCGACCGG